>NZ_JBFTRG010000002.1:0-607491 GCF_056399425.1 Variovorax sp. 01N429
GGCGGGGTTGTGTCCACGATCACCACGTGCGGACCCGACGGCTTGCTTTCGTTGCCCGCCTSATCACGCTCGACCACCGTGAACTCGTGCYTGCCTTCGYCCAGCGGCGTATCAGGCGTGAAGCTCCAGTTGCCGTCCTCGTCGACCTTCGTCTCGCCAACGGGCGTGCCGTTGTCGATCACGACGATCGTGTCGCCCGGCTCGCCCTTGCCCACCAGCGTCGGTGTCGTGTCGTCCGTGCTCTCGCCAYTGCCCACCGGACCCTGAATCGGGCCCAYGTTGTCAGTCACTTCGCCAACGACTGGCTGGCCCGGTGCTTCAACATCGGCGTCCGCATCGGCATCGGCATCGGCATCCGCGTCTGAGTCGGCGTCGGCATCGGCGTCGGCATCGGCATCGGCATCGGCGTCAGCGTCAGCGTCAGCGTCTGCATCGGCATCTGCGTCTGCGTCTGCGTCTGCGTCTGCGTCTGCGTCCGCATCGGCATCCGAGTCAGCGTCTGCATCAGCATCAGCATCCGAGTCGGCATCGGCATCGGCATCCGCATCCGCATCCGCATCCGCATCCGAGTCAGCGTCTGCATCGGCATCGGCGTCTGCGTCCGCATCGGCGTCAGCGTCAGCATCAGCGTCCGAGTCAGCATCGGCGTCTGCGTCTGCGTCTGCGTCTGCGTCTGCGTCTGCGTCTGCGTCAGCGTCAGCGTCTGCATCGGCGTCAGCATCAGCATCAGCATCAGCATCAGCATCCGAGTCGGCATCAGCATCGGCGTCAGCATCCGAGTCAGCGTCTGCATCGGCGTCTGAGTCGGCGTCAGCGTCCGAGTCAGCATCCGAGTCGGCATCCGCATCCGAGTCAGCATCCGAGTCAGCGTCCGCATCCGAGTCGGCATCGGCATCCGCATCGGCGTCAGCATCCGAGTCAGCGTCTGCGTCTGCATCGGCATCGGCATCGGCATCGGCGTCTGAGTCTGAGTCTGAGTCGGCGTCTGCGTCTGCGTCTGCGTCTGCGTCTGCGTCTGCGTCAGCGTCCGAGTCAGCGTCTGCATCAGCATCAGCATCAGCATCAGCATCAGCATCAGCATCCGAGTCGGCATCCGCATCCGAGTCAGCATCCGCATCGGCGTCAGCATCCGAGTCAGCGTCCGCATCCGAGTCGGCATCGGCATCGGCATCGGCATCAGCGTCTGCGTCCGCATCGGCGTCCGAGTCGGCATCGGCATCGGCATCGGCATCGGCATCGGCGTCTGAGTCGGCGTCGGCGTCTGCGTCTGCGTCTGCGTCTGCGTCCGAGTCAGCGTCTGCATCAGCATCAGCATCAGCATCAGCATCAGCATCAGCATCAGCATCAGCATCAGCATCAGCATCAGCATCCGAGTCGGCATCCGCATCCGAGTCAGCATCCGCATCGGCGTCAGCATCCGCATCCGAGTCGGCATCGGCATCGGCATCGGCATCAGCGTCTGCGTCCGCATCGGCGTCCGAGTCGGCATCAGCATCAGCATCAGCATCAGCATCAGCATCAGCATCAGCATCAGCATCGGCATCAGCGTCCGAGTCGGCATCGGCGTCCGCGTCAGCATCCGCGTCTGCATCAGCATCAGCATCCGAGTCGGCGTCAGCATCCGAGTCAGCGTCCGCATCCGAGTCGGCATCGGCATCGGCATCGGCATCAGCGTCCGAGTCGGCATCGGCGTCTGCGTCAGCGTCAGCGTCCGCATCGGCGTCAGCATCCGAGTCAGCGTCTGCATCAGCATCCGAGTCAGCGTCCGCATCCGAGTCGGCATCGGCATCGGCATCGGCATCAGCGTCCGAGTCGGCATCGGCATCGGCGTCCGCATCAGCATCCGCATCGGCGTCAGCATCCGAGTCAGCGTCTGCATCGGCATCGGCATCGGCATCGGCATCGGCGTCTGAGTCGGCGTCGGCGTCTGCGTCTGCGTCTGCGTCCGAGTCAGCGTCTGCATCAGCATCAGCATCAGCATCCGAGTCGGCATCCGCATCCGAGTCGGCATCCGCATCCGAGTCAGCATCCGCATCGGCGTCAGCATCCGAGTCAGCGTCCGCATCCGAGTCGGCATCGGCATCGGCATCAGCGTCTGCGTCCGCATCGGCGTCCGAGTCGGCATCGGCATCGGCGTCCGCGTCCGAGTCAGCGTCCGCATCGGCGTCGGCATCGGCATCCGCATCCGCGTCTGAATCGGCGTCGGCATCCGCATCCGCATCCGCGTCTGAATCGGCGTCGGCATCCGCATCCGCATCTGCATCGGCATCTGCATCAGCGTCTGAATCAGCATCGGCGTCAGCATCAGCGTCAGCGTCAGCGTCCGAGTCAGCATCGGCGTCCGCGTCTGCGTCTGCATCGGCGTCTGCATCCGAGTCAGCGTCTGCATCGGCATCAGCGTCCGAGTCGGCATCGGCGTCCGCGTCCGAGTCAGCGTCCGCATCGGCGTCGGCGTCGGCGTCCGCATCCGAGTCGGCATCAGCATCGGCGTCTGCATCCGAGTCAGCGTCTGCATCCGAGTCAGCATCGGCATCGGCATCAGCGTCTGAATCAGCATCGGCGTCAGCATCAGCATCAGCATCAGCATCCGAGTCAGCATCGGCGTCCGCGTCTGCATCCGAGTCAGCATCAGCGTCTGAATCAGCGTCAGCGTCAGCATCCGAGTCAGCGTCAGCGTCCGAGTCGGCATCGGCGTCCGCGTCCGAGTCAGCATCGGCGTCCGCGTCTGCGTCTGCGTCTGCATCGGCGTCTGCATCCGAGTCAGCATCGGCATCGGCATCGGCATCGGCATCGGCATCTGAATCAGCATCAGCATCAGCATCAGCATCAGCGTCCGAGTCAGCGTCTGCGTCTGCGTCGGCGTCTGCATCCGAGTCAGCATCGGCATCGGCATCGGCATCAGCGTCCGAGTCAGCGTCTGCATCGGCATCGGCGTCAGCGTCCGCATCCGCATCCGCATCTGCATCCGCGTCGGCGTCTGCATCGGCATCAGCGTCCGAGTCGGCATCCGCATCCGAGTCGGAATCCGCATCCGAGTCCCAGTGGTCAACCGCACCCGATGGCGCCTTTTCATCCAGGACAGGGATAGCGATCCCTGGGCCGCCACCATTGCCACCGCTGGCGGTAAGCCCTGCACCGAGCGCCGCCAACGCACCCAGCCCGACGAGGCCGAGGCCCGCCAGACCAACACCAGGTGCCGCAATAAGGCCGGCGCCAAAGCCATTCAGTTGCTCTGCGCCCAGAACCAGAGGCGAATCCGCGCCCTCCGCAAGGAAAGCCGCTTCGTGGTCATGCTCGCCGTCTGCGGCAACATATTCGTGGTACGAGCCGTCTTCACCCAGGCCAACCAGCTCGCCTTCATTGCCGTAGAAGTCTTCGATGATCAATTGCGGCTGGTCGAGCTCAGTCCCTTCCAGGCTGACCAGAAGGTTCTTGCCGGAACGGCGCACGGTAATGTTTTCCGGAGCGTGGCCGGTATTGGCCTGAGCCAGAATGAATTTGCCACCTTTGATGGCGGCAATACGAACCGGGGCGCCTTGCGCGGAACCGCGCAATTCGACCGTTTGTTTGATGGTGCTACCGTCAACGACGGCCAGCTTCACTGAATTCGAACTCACAGATGATCCTTTTTAGAGTGCATGTGCCGGCGAGTTTTGCCAGCGTATGGATAGAAATTGGTAAGAAATGGGTATGAAAACGACACGGCAGCCGCCGGGCTGCTGATCTACCTGTATTTTTTACGAGGGGCCCTGGAAACGGCATGGGACCGGTTTGGTTCTGGATAGGACTGGAACGAAATCCGGGTCTATTGCGGGCGTCGGTTGAGAGTCGCGAGCAATAGTGCTCACGCGTTATTTCGATTGGCGAAACAGGCGGGCATCTGGGATTTCGCCTCTCAGCCGTCGATGGCCAGAGCGGGCGTCACGCTCAAAAAAGGCCGCCAGCCAGAAAGGAAGGCGGCCCATCACGAAGCTCTGCACACGTGCGGTTTGATTCGTCGGTTTAATCGCTGGTGCGGCCCGTCGTCAGCCAGTCAACCAGCGCACCCGCAGTCGCGTATTCGCGCAGCACCGCCGCGTAGCCATCGAAACGGTTCGTCACTTCATTCACGCCGTTGCCGTAGTGATCGTTCTCCGCGGTCAACACATCGAGCAGGGTCCGTTTGCCCAGGTGGTACCACTGTTCGAAGAAGGCCTTGCGCACCTGATCGGTCTCGCCGGAAAGTCGTTCGTACTGGTCCGCGCGGCTGAGCATGGTGTGCGCATCCTGATGCGCGGCACGAATGCCATATTCGAGGTCACGCCGCTGCTGATCGAGGCGCTGCCACGTGGCCTGTGCCCGATACCCGGCGGCAGCCGTCGCCGCCTTCGTCGAACCGCCGCGGAATGCCGCCCAGTTGAGCGTCAGCATGGTCTGGGCGCCCCGTTGTCCCGCGCTCCCACCTCCGAAGCCGGTATTCGCACTGACAACCCAGTTCACCGTCGGGAGACCCGACGCTTTCACCACCTTGGCATTCAGGTCGGCCGCACTGGCTTCGGACTGAATCTGAGCCAGGCTAGGGTGAGCATCCGCCTGCTGCAGGAGTTGCGGCAGATTGCCCGGCCGTATCGGCCAGTTGCGCGCGCGTGGAATCGGCGGTGCGTTCTCGCCCACCAGTTTTTGCAGCTTCAGTTCCGCATCGCGCACCCTGGCCTCTGCGGAATCGCGCGCGGCTTCAGCTTGCAGCAGACGCGCCTTGGCCTGCGTGAGTTCGCTGCCGCGACCGCGATCGACTGCCACAATTTCACCCAGCATTTTCACGAGCGTGGCCATGCGCTCGACGAATTGCTGGCTCAGCTCAACGATCTCGCGTTGCTTGCCCAGCTCGACCAGCGTGCCCGTCACCTCGAACGCATTCTGGTCGCGGGCCACGGTGTAGTTGCTGCGCGCAGCGTCCGAGAGCTGCTCACGGCTTCCAATCGTGTTCTTGGTGCGGCCCCAGTCGTACACCGTCGTAGTTACCGTCGCCGCCACCGCATTGCCGTTGTTGCTGCCATCTCGATTGGGACCGAATTGCAAACCCTGCGTTTGCGAGCCGATGTCCACTTGTGGCCACCGCAGGCCTTTGGCTTCGTCGACGTCTGCATTCGCGGCTTGGTAGGTGGCATACGCCTGCCCCACTTCGGGACTGCGCTTCTCTGCCTCCTCGACGGCGCGCAGGAAGATGCGGCGCAGCGTGGCGGAATCCATCGACCCGCTACCGGTACGGGACGGTTGCGTGTCAAGCCACTGTGCGAACGTCGCCGGGGGCGTGCGGCTTACCGGCGTCGACGGCTGCTTCACCTCGGCCAAAGTCGATCTCAGCGCACTGGTGGCATCGCTCCCCAGCGCCTGCGTTGGCGGTTTCGTCGGCTGTGCCGCTTGCGGCGGCACCAGTGGCCGGGGCGCGCCCTGCTGTACAGAACGCAGATCTTCAGCACGTCCCGGTGCGCCAGCGAGGCTGGCCTGAGCCTGCGCGGCTTCGCTCCCTGCCAGGGCGAGCAACACCAAGAGTGACGAAACCAGCCATGCCACGGGACGGGTGGGCAAACCAGGGGGGCCGTCCTCGTGGGTGAGGGCTTGCCCCGTAATTTGAATCTCAGGAAAAATGTCTTGAGTCATGATCGGAACCGGTTAATTGATTGTGTGTGGCGCGGTAGCCGAACCGGAATCTCGACTCACAGAACGATGAAGCAAATCTCGTTTAAGGGTCTATTCGGCTACTTCGCGGTGACTTGATGAACGAAACACGAAATTTCGTACCGGCTCCAATTTTCGAAAAATCAGTCATGCCGCGAAATCGGACGGCCTCACCGGCATGGCAAGACCAGTACGAATTTGCATTGCCTTCCTAACGAAATAGAGGATTGCGAAGCCAGTGTTCTGAAAGTGACCTTTGGTGCGGTATCAGGCTGCAAAAAATCCTGACCGCAACAAACCGTCGCAGACGGGAGTTGTTCGATATAGAAAAATGATGGCCGCCTTTGCGGAACCGGACGCGGTCCCGCGAGTTGGATGGCGGTCAAGGAACGGGTCTGCAGCGCTACGGCTGGCGCACCGACGCCCGACTACACGAAGGGCTTGTCTACCTCGAGGATCTGCGTGACGAAGCGACGACGACGGAGTGCATTGCCTCGTGCTTGACCTGATGACCTCTCAGGGAAGGTCTAAGACAACGCGCACGTCGTGGTCCCGAAAAGCAGCCGCGCGAATATTGCGCCCCTTGACGGACCGCGACCAGTTGACGCCGGTCGAACTCGACGACTGCACACCACGAAATCGTCTTTCGGAAATCTGCACAGCAGCGAGCCGCTCCGTTCAAGGGTGCCCCGCCGCAGCAACGCGGCACGGCTACACCTCGATTAGCGCTCCCGGAACGCTTCACGAGCCTTGAAAATCGGCTTCAGAATGTAGTCAAGAATGGTTTTTTCACCGGTACGGATCTCGGCCGTCGCCACCATCCCCGGCAGGATGGGCAGACTATTCCCGCCTGCCTGCAACACACTCGAGTCCGTCAGCACAAGCACGCGGTAATAGGTTGCATCGGCTCGGCCCGCCGCGGCCTTCTGGTCGTCCTTGAGGGTGTCGGGGCTGATGTGCTCAACCTTGCCCGTCAGGCCACCATAAATGCCGTAGTCGTAGGCGGTGATCTTCACCGTGGCCGGTTGACCGGGATGCAGGAACGCCACGTCCGCAGGCTTAATGCGGGCCTCCACGAGCAACTGGTCCTCCAGCGGAACGATTTCCATGATGTGCTCGCCCGGCTGGATGACCCCACCAATCGTATTGAAGCGCACGTTCTTCACCGTGCCGTACACCGGTGCCACCACCGTCGTGCGCTGCAGGACATCGGCGCGTCCCACTACGGTTTCGCTGGTTTGCGCCAGTTCCAGTTCCAGCTTCGTCAGCTCCGAGTTCGCATCGGCCTGAAACTTGTTGCGCCGCTCGACCATCTGCGAGCGCAGGTCGTTTGCCTGACGGCGCATGCGAAGCAGTTCGACCTCGGACAGCAGTCCCTTGGCCGCCAGCGGCTCGGCCAGACCAATTTCCTTGCCCGAGAGCGAATAGCTCTTTTCCAGCGCCGCCACGCTGTCGTCGAGCGCACGACGTCGCGCGTTGTGGGCGAGCGTCTCCTGCTTCACGACCGCAGGCACTGCTTTCACGTCGTCCGGAAACGTCAGCGGTTGGCCGTACGCCTCGGCGCGCAAACGCGCAATCGTCGCCTTCAGGCCGACTGATTTGGACCACGCTTCTCGATAGCTTGTCTGGGCACGCGTGGGATCGATCTTTGCCAGCACCTGGCCCTTCTTGACGATATCGCCTTCGCGTACATCCAGTTGTTCGAGAATCCCGCCCTCGAGACTCTGGATGACCTGTTCGCGGCTTTTCGAAATGATGGTGCCCTCGCCAAGCGTGATCTCTTCCACGCGCGCAAAGTACGCCCAGGTCAGACCACCAGCCAGGACCGCGAGAATTAAGTAAAGCACGATCATCGAGCCCGGCGTCGACTGAGTGAGCAGCGATTCCTGGATGTCGCTCATGAATGCGGCGTCGGCTTTGCCCAGCTTCGCCTTTTTGGCGCCGCGTCTGAAAATGTTGAAGTTCATTGCAATCCCTTGTTCGGCATGCCTGCCTGCGAGTTACCCGCTTGCGCCGCGGTGGCCGGCACTACTTTTTTGCCGGCCATGATCCTCATACCCGTAGTGGCGGCCACGACGCTTGGCGCGGCGCGCGGCTTTGCGCGCGTCTGCGCTCCATCCATCGGTGCCGGCCCGCTCGTACCCGACAGTGCGGCGAGGATCCTGTCCTTCGGACCGTCGGCCACGACTTTGCCTTCCTCGACCACGACAATCCGGTCTACCAGCGCCAGCAGGGAGGGCCGATGTGTCACCACAACGATCGCCTGCCCAGCGGTTGCGCGCGCCAGGTGCTCAAGGAAGACCGCCTCGGTCTGGGTGTCCATCGCGCTTGTCGGTTCATCGAGCAGCAGAAGCTGCGGCCGGGCGAGCAGGCTGCGTGCCAACGACACCAGTTGACGCTGGCCCCCTGAGATGCCCTGTCCGCCTTCTCCGATTGGAAGATTGATGCCCTGGGGATGGCGGCTGGCGATCTGGTCAAGTCCGGTCAGACGGATCACGCGCAGAAACTCGTCGGCGCTCGCTTCTGGTCGGCCGATCATCACGTTTTCGCGCAGGCTGCCGTGAAAGAGACGCGCGTCTTGGCCCACGTAGCCCACGGCCTTGCGCCAGTCGGCCAGATCAATCTGCTCGACGTCCAGACCGCCCGTGAACATCTGACCTCCGACCGGTGCGTAAAGACGCGCCATCACACGCAGCAAGGTCGATTTACCGCTACCAATGCGGCCCAGGACGGCAACCCGTTCCCCGGCCTCGATGCTCAGGTTGACGTCCTTCAGAACCGGCGGACTCGGTTGCGTCGTCTGCGCGGGGTACGAGAAGCAGACGTCCTTCAAGGTGATTTGCCCCGAGAGCGGCGGCTTGGGTAGATACGTGCGTGACGGATCTCGATCGACGGGCATCGCCATCAGGCTGTTCAACGAATGCAGCGCGGCCTTCGCCTGCTGGAAGCGCAAGGCCAGTCCCATCACTTGGCTCAGCGGTGCAGTAATACGGCCGGCCAATATCACGGTACCGATCAGCGCACCTTGCGTCAGCTCGCCTGCATCAATCAAGTACACGCCTAGCACAACCAGCACCACCGTCTGCAGCTGCTGCAAGAAAGTGATGAAGCTCGTGGCCTTGCTGGAAATCTGGCGCGACTTCATCGACGAGGACGCAGCCATGGCGCTAAAGGTCTCCCAACGCTTTTGCATGTGGCCTTCGCCACCCACCGCCTTGAGGGTTTCCAGGCCCTCCACCGACTCGATCAGCACGCCCTGCTTGAGCGACGCCTCATTGAGGTTATCTTTCATGATCCGGGCAAGCGGCCACTGCACGAACAGACTCGCCCCGATGATCAGTGGGATCATCAGCAATGGCACCCAGCCGAGCGAACCGCCAACCGCGAACACTACGCCCACGAAGACCAGCACGAACGGCAGATCGGAGATCGCCGAGAGCGTCGCGGAGGACGCGAAGTCGCGCACCGACTCGAACTCGCGCAGTTGGTTGGCGAATGAACCCGCCGACGCCGGCTTGTGCTCCATTCGGATCGAGAGCGCCTGCCGGAACAGACGCGTGCCCATGACGAGGTCAGCCTTCTTGCCGGCCACGTCCAGCAAATGGCTGCGGACATGCCGCGAGATCCCTTCGAACAGCATCGCAATGCCCACCCCGATCGCCAGCGACCAGAGCGTGACGTAGGCTTGGTTGGGTACCACGCGGTCGTACACATTCATCGTGAAAAAGACGGTGGCAAGACCCAGCACATTAATCAGCAACGCGCCGAGCGCCGCACTCGCGTAGTAGCGCCGATAACGCCACAGCGTGCCCAGCAGCCAGTGACCGGCCGGCTCGCCGTTGTCTCCCTCGCGCAGTTCGACCCGAGCCGTCGGCTTGACCAGAATGGCGTAGCCCGCATAGATCTCATCCATTTCTTCTTGGGTGTACTCCACCGGCTCGGGGCCGAATTCCGGCACCATCACCTGATACAGAACGCGGCTTTTGGCTTCGTTGTCCGGGTTCGCCCGACGGCCTAGCAGAACGCAGCCGCCCATGCGGCGATGCAGCAAAATGACCGGCAGCACGTGCCCCGGCAGCAATTGCAGGCGGCGCTCCACCAGGCCCGCCGTAAGGCCCGCATTTGACAGGGCATCCAGCGCCAGTGACGGCGCAAGCATGCCGCTCTTCGGCAGCCCGGCGGTCAGTGCCTCCGCCGTCCTGCCACAGCCGTAGCGCTCGCAGATCCACATCACGGAACCGAGGAGGCCATCCTCGTTGGTGAGCGCCTGGGCCGCGGCCTGCATGTCAGGCAAAACGTCTTGAGTCATAATCGGAACCGGTTAGATTGCTCGTATGTGGCGCGATGATTGAACCGAAACCGGCCACGCAGAACAATGAAATAAGATTCGTCGTTCAAAGGGTTTCGGCTAAATTCGCGTGACTTGATGAACGAAGCATGAAATTTCGTAAGGGCCCCAATTGTCGGAAGATCAGTCACCCGGCGAAATCAGACAACGGCAACGGCGGGGCAGGACCAGTACGAATTTGCCTTGCGTCTGTCTCCCCTGTGCTGATTCCAGTGCCCAGCGGGTTTTTTACCCGTTACGTTCATACCCCCCCACCCAATGCAATACGGTTCAAGTCCGTCAAGTCCGATGTCTTCTGATTGCGGGCACGTTGCAAAAACAGGTCGTTATGCTCGACAGATAAAGGACGCCCCGAAATGGACGATCTCTCCATCCGCGTCATGCTTGCCGATGATCACCCCTTCATCGTTGCCGGACTGCTCCACCTGCTTAGAGAAGATCGCACCCTGAAGATCGTTGGCACCTGCGCGAACTCGACCGAACTGATCGCGGCACTCGGCACCCAGCCATGCGATGTGCTGGTGTCCGATTACTCCATGCCGGGCGGTGAGTACGGTGACGGCATTACTCTGTTTTCTTTTCTGCGGCGCCGATTTCCGGCCATGCGGATTGTTGTGCTGACGATGGTCGACAACGCGGGGACCATCCGCTCCCTACTCAAGCTTGGCATTCAGTGCATTCTCAGCAAGGCCGACGGGCTGAGCCATTTGCTCGCTGCGATTCACGGCGCGTATGCGCAGGGTCGTTATTTTTCTCCCAGTATTTCGGGAATCGTCTGGCAACTCGACGTCGAAACGCAAACCTCCAGTAGCCGGGCGCTCACTCATCGCGAATCCGAAGTGATCCGGCTCTTCGTATCAGGGCGTTCGGTCAACGAGATCGCGGCTGAGCTCAAGCGCAGCAAACAGACCATCAGCTCACAGAAATCCAACGCGATGCGTAAGCTCGGGGTGGCGAACGACACTGAATTGATCAAGCACTCTATTGGCACGGCGCTTGCCGCCATACCGGACGACGGCCCGCGTGAGCCGCCAGACACGGCGCAGTCACACGGGGCTTAACGCGTGCAGGCGAGGGGCGGAACGGACGATTCCGCCTGCCGACAGGTCAACGCGAGGCAATCGATCCCCTCTTCGAAATGTGCACAAATCCAGGGCTCGCTGCTTGGTCGAGCAGACGCTCCGTGACAGGCAGTGTGAGCCTCACACGCGCCGGACAGCCTTGCCTCAGCGGTTTCAACGCACCGGGAGTTTGTCGTACTCGCCCTAAACTTCGGCCACATGAAAAAAGCCGAGATCGAACCTTTCTTCGCGACGCTCCAGGCCGCAAATCCCACCCCCGAAACCGAACTCGAATACAGCACGCCCTTCGAGTTGCTCGCCGCCGTGCTGCTGTCGGCGCAGGCGACGGATGTGGGCGTGAACAAGGCGACGCGCAAGCTTTTTCCGGTCGCCAACACGCCGCAAGGCATTCTCGACCTCGGCATCGAAGGGCTCGAGAGCTATATCAAGACCATCGGCCTCTATCGCAGCAAGGCGAAGCATCTGATGGAAGCCTGCCGCATGCTGGTGGAGCATCACGGCGGTGAAGTCCCGAGGACACGCGCCGAGCTCGAAGCGCTGCCGGGCGTCGGCCGCAAGACGGCGAATGTGGTGCTCAATGTCGCGTTTGGCGAACCGACCATGGCGGTCGATACGCACATCTTTCGCGTCAGCAACCGCACAGGGCTGGCGCCGGGCAAGACGCCGCTGGAGGTCGAACTCAAGCTGGAGAAGCGGGTGCCCGCCGAATACCGTTTGCACGCTCACCATTGGCTCATCCTGCACGGACGCTACGTCTGCGTGGCGCGCAAGCCGATGTGCTGGAAATGCGCGGTGGCGCCCTACTGCGACTACAAGCCCAAGACGCCGCCGCCCTGAAGATCCATTTCGCCAGGTTCGCCGAGTTCGATGCTCACGCACTCGCCGAACGCGATCGGTTGCGCGGGCCACTGATCCGATCGCTCGACGCATCGCATGCCGACTTGCAGCAGCCACACCGCGCGAATTACGCCGGCATGCGTGATCCAGATGGCGTCGCGCCCGCCTGCGCGCCATGCATCGAAGGCGTGCCCCACCCGCTGCATGAATTGGCGCGTGCTTTCGCCGGTGCCGCCGGCGTGCGTATCCGCGAAATCGCGGGTCCACGCCTCGAACTCGGCGGCGTCAATGGCGGACCAGGGACGTCCCTCCCAATCGCCGAGGTCCATCTCGGCGAGGCGCGAGTCGTGATTGGCTCGCAAGTCGGGCCGCAACCCGACGATGGCTTCCGCGAGTTCGGCGCAACGCGACAACGGCGAGCAAATCATCGGTGCGCCGACAGGCAAGTGCTGCGCAACGCGCTCGGCCGTGGCGCGCGTCACTTCAGGCAGCACCGCAACATCGGTGCGTCCATAGCAAAGGCCCTCGGCGGCAGTGGTTTGCGCATGGCGCACGAGCAGAAGCCTCATGCCTGCAGAACCTCATGCCTGCCAGGCCAGCGCGAGATAGATCGCCAGTTCGCAAACCTGCTGGGTAGCGCCCAGGCCATCGCCCGTGAAGCCACGAAGCCTACGCTTCAGCAAGCGCGCGATGTACAGCGCAGCCAGCGCACACAAGAGCATCGCCGCCAATCCCCGCGTCCATCCGAGCGCCGCCAGCAGCCACGCCGCCGCAGGCAGCGACCACGCAACACCGGCCAGCAACGCACCGCTGCCGATCGCATCGGCCAACGGCTTGGACTTGCTCGCCGCGCCTTCATCGCCGACATAGGGCAGCCAGCGAATCAGGAACAGGGGCGCAAGGCGCGAAAGCACATGGGCGCAGACGAGCGCCAGCGCCACCGTGGGCATGCCCTGCCCCGCCAGCGCCGCCAGCAGTGCGATCTTCAGGCCCAGCGCCAGCACCAGCGCGATCGCGCCGAAGGCGCCAATGCGCGAGTCCTTCATGATCTCCAGCGCCCGCACACGATCGACCGACCCGCCGAGTCCGTCCGCGCCATCGGCCAAGCCATCTTCGTGGAACGCGCCCGTCATCCACACGGTTGCCGCCGTCGAGAGCACCGCTGCCACCAACGCACCCGCCAAGCCCGGAAGCCCGACCTGCGCGACACAGAACACGCCCGCGCCGACCGCGCCCACCAGCCAGCCGACGCCCGGAAAATGCGCGGCACTCGCCCGCAGCATCGCGGGACTGAAACCGACCCATCCCGCCAGCTGTCCCGTGACCGGAACGCGCGTGAAAAACTGCAGCGCCAGCAAGAAGTGGCGCACGCCGTTCATGAGGCGTCCTGCCGCGAAACGCCCGCGGATTCGAAACTGGCCATCTCACGCAGGATGCGGCAGGAGGATTCGAGCAACGGCCAAGCGAGTGCCGCGCCCGAGCCTTCGCCCAGCCGCAAATCGAGTTTCAGCAAAGGCTGAAGCCCGAGGAAGTGCAACAGCAGGCGATGGCCCGGCTCCGCGGACTCGTGAGCCGCCACGCAACGCTGCACGACATTCGGGCGCAGCGCCTGCGCGACCAGAACCGCAGCGCTGGCAATGAAGCCGTCGAGCACGATCACCCGTCGCTCATCGGCCGCCTGCAACACGGCGCCCACGAGGGTGGCGATCTCGAATCCGCCCAGCGCCGCCAGTGCACCAAACGGATCGGTGGCCTCTGCATGCAGTTCAAGCACTCTCCGCAGCACCTGCCGCTTGTGGGCTCGGCCGGCGGCATCGAGCCCGGTGCCGGCGCCGGTGCAGGCGTCGATGTCCTGGTGGGTCAGGCGTGCCAGCAGCATGGCGGCGGCCGACGAGTTGCCGATGCCCATTTCACCCAGCAGCACCACGTTGCCGGGAAGTTCTCGCACGAGAGCCATGCCGTTGGTGATGGCCTGTCCGCACTGCGCCGCGGTCATGGCCGGGCCGACGGAGGCGTCCGCCGTGCCAGAGGCGATCTTGCGAATGAGCAGACCCTCGCGCGGATCGAAATCGTGTCGGACGCCGCAGTCCACCACGGTCAACGCCAGGCCGTGCTGCCGCGCGAGCACGCTCACGGCCGCGCCGCCGGCCAGGAAGTTCTCGACCATCTGCCATGTCACGTCGCTCGGGTAGGCCGAGACCCCCCGAGCCGCCAGCCCATGGTCTGCAGCGCAGACCAGCATCTGTGGCCGATCGAGCACCGGCTCTGAAGTGCCAAGGATGGACCCCAGCCGCACGGCCAAAGCCTCCAGCGCGCCCAACGCGCCGACCGGCTTGGTCTTGCTGTCCAGAAGGTGTTGCAGGCGCTCGGCCAGGGCGGTGTCGGCGATGTCTTCGACGGGGGGAAGGTTTAACGTCATTCGGTCATTCGATCAGGGAACGGAGCACACCCGGTTGAAAGTGGGCGTCGACATGGTCGGCGAGGCCATCGAACACGGTGTCCAGGGTGCGGGCAGCGACACCGAAAAGCGCCTGCAGCACCTTCGGATCCTCGAACAGGCCGTGCAGATAGAGCCCGAGCACATTGCCCGCCGTATTCTGCCAAGCCAGTTGGTCAGGCATGACGGCGACGGCGCGATCGCCCGCCGCAGCCATGGCCGCATGCTCGGCCGTCTGCCCGTGGTGAATTTCATAGCCGCGCACGATGATGCCCGACAGCGCAGCCCATTCGCCAGACACTGACGCGAAGGTGGCTTCGCGATGGCGCACGGTCTTGTCCGACGCGAACAGCGTGACCACCGGCAGCAGTCCGAGCCCCGGCCCGTTGCCATCGACGCCGTGCGGATCGATGAGCGCCTCGCCCAGCATCTGCAGTCCGCCGCAGACACCGAGCACCGCGCCGCCGCGCGCCGCATGTGCGGTCACCGCGCGGTCCAGGCCCTGCTGGCGCATCCAGGCCAAGTCGCCACTGGTGTGCTTGGAGCCGGGCAGGATGATCCAGTCCGCGCCCGCCACATCGGCAGGGCTGCGCGCCCATTGCAGTCGCACGCCGGCAATGTTCTTGAGCGGCTGGAACTCGTCGAGGTTGCTGATGCGCGGATAGGCCACCACGGCGATCGTGCGCGTCACCTCGCCGCTGGCGGTGCTGCGGTCATCGAACACCCCGTCTTCTTCCGGCAACCCGTGCTGCCACCACATCGGCAGGGTCGCAACGGTCGGCACACCGGTCAGATCCTGCAGTTGCCGCGGCGCCGGCGCGAGCAGCGATTCATCGCCGCGAAATTTGTTGAGCACGAAGCCGGCCAGCAGGTCACGCTCAGCGGGCGGCATCAGCGCCCAGGTGCCGTAGAGGTGCGCGAAAGCACCGCCGCGGTCGATGTCGGTCACCAGCAGGCAGCGCGCATTCACGTGGCGGGCAACGCGCAAGTTGACGATGTCGCTCGCCATCAGGTTGATCTCGGCCGGCGAGCCCGCGCCTTCGATGACGACGACGTCGTTCTCCGCGCGAAGCTCATCGAGCGCACCGGCGATCTGCGGCCAGACGCGTTCGCTGCGCCCGCGCCACGGAAGCGCGGTCAATTCGGGGCTGACCTGCCCCAGCAGCACGACCTGGCTGTGGGTATCCCGCTCGGGTTTCAGCAGCAAGGGATTCATGCGCACGTCAGGCTCGGCGCGAGCGGCAAGCGCCTGGAAGTACTGGGCGCTGCCGATCTCGCCACCCTGCACGACCCGCGCGTTGTTGCTCATGTTCTGGGCCTTGAAAGGCGCCACCTTGAGCCCCTGCCGCGCATACCAGCGACACAGCGCAGTCGCGATCCAGCTCTTGCCAGCGCCGCTGGTGGTGCCCAGCACCATGACGCAGCGGGCTCGAGGCCCTGGCACATTGGAAATCATGGGCGCGATTGTCCTTCACGCGAGCCGCGCAGGCTCATCGGCCCATGGCCCGTCTCAGCGCGTCGCGACGTGCGCGCTCGAATCCCCTGCAGCGACTTGCGTATCCCAGCTCCCGCCCAAGGCGCGGATCAGGCTGACCGTCGCCTGGTATTGCGCCGAGCGCACTTGCAATGCCTGCCGACGGTTCTGCAGTTCCTGGCGGCGGGCGTCGAGCAAATCGAGCTGACTGACCAGCCCATTGCGATAGCGCGAATTCGACAGCGCCGTCGCCCTGGTCGCGGACGTCACCGCCCTGCCCTGCACCTGGGACTGTTCCGAAAGAATGCGCAGTGACGAGAGCTGGTCTTCGACTTCCCTGAAAGCCTCCAGCACCTGGGCCCGATAGCTGACGAGCGCACCATCGAGTTGCGCTGACGCGTTCTGCACCCCCGCCTCGCGCCGTCCACCATCGAAGATCGGCAAGGCGAGCAGCGCACCGATTCCCCACGATTTCGCCGACCAATTGAGCAGATCGCTGAAGTCGGACGACGCATAACCGCCGCCGGCCGTCAGTGCAATGTTCGGGAACCACGCAGCTTGCGCGACGCCGACGCGCGCCTGCGCTGCCAGCACCGACTTCTGCGCGGCGGAGATGTCCGGCCGGCGGGTCAGCACCGTCGCGGGCACACCAGCCGGGATCGTCGGCAATGCCGTCGACCAGCTCTCGGTCGTCACGCCGAACTCCGAGGCGTTGTCTCCGGCGAGGACGGCGAGCGCGTGTTCCAGTTCGGCCCGACGGCGATCGAGCGTGAGGCCATCGGACTCCGTGGAAGCGACTTCGGTCTCCACACGCGCAACATCGAGCTCGGCAATGTCGCCCGCTCGCTGGCGGCTCTGGGTGAGCTTCAGCGTGTCCCGGTAAGCCTCGACCGTGTCGCGCACCAACTCGCGTTCAGCGTCGACCGAGCGCAGCAGCAGATAGGTCTGAGCCGTTTCGGCCTCGATCAGCAGCCGCGTGCTCTGCAGCAGTCCCTCGCGCGAATCCGCATCAAGGCGCGCTGCATCGCTTGCTCGCGAGAGCTTGCCGAACAGATCGACCTCGTACGACAGATCGGCCCCCGCGGTGATGAGCGACGAGGGCTTCGGGCTCAGGTTGCGGTCCAGCCCGGCGCTGCGCACTCCGCCCGCCACTGCGCGAAGCTGCGGCGACCGATCGGCATCGGTGCTGCGAGCCAAGGCACGCGCTTCGGCAAGGCGCGCAGCCGCAGCCTGGATGTTGGTGTTGCGGGCGTTCGCGCTTTCGATCAGCTTGTCCAGCACCGGATCGTTGAAGGCGCGCCACCACTCACCGCGTGGTTGCGCCTCCGCAGGCTGGGTGCGCGTCCAGGCGCCTTCGCCGGGCTTGGCTGCCAACTCCTTGAACTGCGCTGGCGGCGTGAAGGATGGCGGCTCGGCCGGCGTGCTCGCGCAACCGGCGAGCACCAGTGCCGCGAGAAGCGGCAGCAATGCCGCGCGCCAAGGACTTGCGTTTCCTTGTGTCTTGTTTTTCATGATCAGCTTTCCAAAGACTTCAGGGGTGCGGCGGGCATCGGCCGCAGCGGTCCGCCGCCAGCCGGCGCGGTAGCGAATGCGTCGACATGCGGCACCTCGCCGTGCAGCCTGAGCGGGCGATTGCCCGTCATGCGCCGCAGCAGCACATAGAAGACGGGCGTCAGGAACAAACCGAAAGCCGTCACGCCGATCATTCCGGAGAACACCGCGATGCCCATGGCCTTGCGCATCTCGGCGCCCGCACCCGTGGACAACACGAGCGGCAGCACACCCATGACGAACGCCATCGAAGTCATCAGGATGGGCCGCAGCCGTAGCCGGGCTGCCTCGACCGCTGCCTGTATCGGCGAGCGCCCGGCAAACTCCAGCTCGCGCGCGAACTCCACGATCAGGATCGCGTTCTTCGCCGAGAGCCCGACGAGCACCATCAGTCCGATCTGCGTGAAGACGTTGTTGTCGCCCTTCGACAGCCACACACCCGTCATTGCCGCGAGCAAGCCCATCGGCACGATCAGGATGATGGCAATCGGCAGTGTGAGGCTCTCGTACTGCGCGGCCAACACCAGGAACACCAGCAGGATCGCGAGCGGAAACACCCACAGCGCGGAGTTGCCTGCAAGGATCTCCTGGTAGGTCAGCTCCGTCCACTCGAAGCTGATGCCCTTGGGCAGCGTCTCCGCGGCGATGCGCTCGATGGCGGCCTGCGCCTGCCCCGACGAGAAGCCGGGCGCCGGTCCCCCGTTGATGTCGGCCGAAAGGAACCCGTTGTAGCGCATCGCGCGTTCCGGCCCATAGCTCGGCTGGATGTTCATCAGCGCGGACAAAGGCACCATCTCGCCGCTGGCCGAACGCACCTTGAGCAGGCCGACATCCTCGGCGCGAGCCCGGTACGGCGCATCGGCTTGCACACGCACGCTGTACGTGCGGCCGAAGCGATTGAAGTCATTCGCATACAGGCTGCCGAGGTAGATCTGCATGGTGTCGAAGACGTCCGTCACAGAGACGCCCAGCTGGCGCGCCTTCGTGCGGTCGATGTCGGCGTAGAGCTGCGGCACGTTGACCTGCCAGCTCGTGAACATGCCCGCGAGTTCCGGCGTCTGGTAGGCCTTGGCCATGAACGCCTTCACCGCGCCATCCATGGCCGCGTAGCCCAGTGAGCCCCGGTCTTCCAACTGCAGCTTGAATCCGCCGGTGGTCCCCAGCCCCTGGACCGGCGGCGGCGGAAAGATCGCAATGAATGCATCCTGGATCTGGCTGAACTGCGCGTTGAGCTGCCCGGCGATGGCACCTGCGCTGAGGTTCGCAGCCTTGCGCTCGTCGAAGTCCTTCAGGCTCACGAAGACGATGCCGGAGTTCGAGCTGTTCGTGAAGCCGTTGATCGACAAGCCCGGGAAGGTGATTGCGTGCTCCACCCCCGGCTGCTTCATCACGATGTCGTTCATGCGGCGCGTGACTTCTTCCGTACGGTCGAGCGTGGCGCCATCAGGCAACTGGGCGAAGCCGATCAGGTATTGCTTGTCCTGCGCGGGCACGAAGCCGCCGGGCACTGCCTTGAAGAGCCCGAAGGTCACGCCCACCAGCGCGAGATAGATCACCATCATCAGCGCCTTGCGCGAGATAGCCCCCTTCACGCCGCTGCTGTAGCCCTCGGCGCCGCGGTGGAACACCCGGTTGAAGCCACGGAAGAAGCGGCCGAACACACGGTCCATGCCGCGCGTCAGCGCATCCTTGGGCGCATCGTGGCCGCGCAGCAGCAATGCCGCGAGCGCCGGTGACAAGGTCAGCGAGTTGATCGCCGAGATCACGGTCGAGATGGCAATCGTCAGCGCGAACTGTCGATAGAACTGCCCCGTCAGGCCGCTGATGAAAGCCAGTGGCACGAACACCGCGACCAGCACCAGCGCGATCGCGATGATCGGCCCCGACACCTCGCGCATGGCCCGGTAAGTCGCTTCGCGCGGACTCAGGCCAGCCTCGATGTTGCGCTCCACGTTCTCGACGACCACGATCGCGTCGTCCACCACGATGCCGATCGCAAGCACCAGACCGAACAGGCTCAACGCGTTGATCGAGAAGCCGAAGACATGCATCACCGCGAAGGTGCCGATCACCGAAATGGGCACTGCAAGCAGCGGAATGATCGACGCGCGCCACGTCTGCAGGAACAGGATGACCACGAGCACCACCAGCGCGATGGCCTCCAGCAGCGTGTGGATCACCGATTCGATCGAGGCGCGCACGAATTGCGTCGGGTCGTACACGATGCTGTAGTCCACGCCGTCGGGCATGTTCTTCTTCAGCTCGGCCATCGTGGCGCGCACGTCGTTCGAGATTTGAATCGCGTTCGAGCCTGGCGCCGCGAAGATCGGGACCGCGACGGCATCCTTGTTGTCGAGCAGCGAGCGCAGCGCATAGCTCGACGCACCGAGCTCGAGGCGCGCCACGTCACGCAGCCGCGTCACGGCGCCGTCCGAACTGGCCTTCACGATGATGTCGCCGAACTCGTCCTCGGTCTGCAGGCGGCCTTGTGCGTTGATCGAAATCTGCATGTCCACACCCGGCAGGCCCGGCGATGCACCGACCACGCCCGCGGCTGCCTGCACGTTCTGTTCGCGGATGGCTCGCACTACGTCGCTTGCCGAAAGTCCGCGCTGCGCCATCTTCTGCGGATCGAGCCAGACGCGCATCGAATAGTCACCGGAGCCGAACAGCTGCACGTCGCCGACACCCTGCACGCGCGCCAGCCGGTCCTTGACGTTGAGCACCGCGTAATTGCGCAGGTAGGTCATGTCATAGCGGCCGTTGGGCGACAGCAGGTGCACCACCATCGTGAGATCTGGCGAGCTCTTGATGGTCGTGATACCGAGCCGGCGCACTTCTTCGGGCAGCCTGGGCTCGGCTTGCGAGACGCGGTTCTGCACCAGTTGCTGCGCCTTGTCGGGATCGGTGCCGAGCTTGAAGGTCACCGTCAGCGTGAGCAGGCCATCGGTAGTGGCCTGGCTGCTCATGTAGAGCATGCCTTCGACCCCGTTGATGGATTCCTCAAGCGGCGTGGCCACGGTCTCGGCGATCACCTTCGGGTTCGCGCCGGGGTAGTTGGCCCGCACCACGATCGATGGCGGCACCACTTCGGGATACTCGGAGATCGGCAGCCCGCGCAGCGCGATCAGGCCCGCGATCAGCATCAGGAGCGAGAGCACGCCGGCAAAGATCGGCCGGTCGATGAAGAACTTGGAAAGATTCATGGTGATTCCCCCGTCATGGCCGGGATCAGGATTTCGCGTCCGCGACGCGCTGTGTTTGCGGGCTTATCTCGGACTTGGCGTCCATCGTCACGGTCTGCGGCGTCACGATCGCGCCGGGCCTGATGTGCTGCAGGCCGTTGACCACCACGCGCTCGCCTGGCTTGAGCCCCTTGGTCACGACGCGCAAGCCGTTGACGGGCGCACCGAGCGCGACTTCGCGGTACTCGGCCTTGTTGTCTTCGCCGATGACCATCACGAACTTCTTGTTCTGGTCGGTGCCGACCGCGCGCTCGTTCACGAGCAAGGCCATGTCGCTGTGCGCCTGGCCCATGCGGATGCGCGCGAACTGTCCAGGGATGAGCGCGCCGTCCTTGTTGTCGAAGGCCGCGCGCACCCGCACGGTGCCGCTCTTTGCATCGACCTGGTTGTCGATGAGCTGCAAGCGGCCGACGTAGGGCGTGCCGTCCGTGCCGGCGGTGCCCATCTGCACAGGGATGCCCTCGATGGTCGAACGGGCGCTCGAGCCTCCCGGCAAGTCCTTGAGCGCGCGCACCACGATCTGCTCGTCAGCGTCGAAGCTCGCGTAGATGGGGCTGACGGAAACCAGCGTCGTCAGCACCGGTGCGCCGGGGCCGGCCGCCACCAGATTGCCCACCGTCACCTCCAGCTTGCCGATGCGCCCGGCGACCGGCGCTCGGACCTGCGTGTAGCCGAGATTGAGCCGCGCGCTTTGCAGGGATGCTTGCGCCGCGCGCAGGCTGGCCTCGGCCTCGCGACCGGCATTGGTGCGTTCGTCGAGCTCGCGCTGGGCAATCGCCTGCTCGGCCCAAAGACGGCGTGCACGCTCCTGCTCGCTGCGGGTGAAGGCCACCCGCGCCTGAGCCGAAGCGACTTGCGCTTCGGCGCGGTCCACCTCGGCGGCGTACGGCGCCGGATCGATCGTGATCAGCAATTCGCCCGACTTGACCAACGCGCCCTCGCGGAAATGCACGGCCTGCACCGCACCGGCGACCCTGGATCGCACGTCCACCCGCTCGACCGCTTCGAGCCTGCCCGAGAACTCGTCCCAGGTGTTGATGTCGCTCGCCGCCACCGTTGCCACGGACACAGGCACCGCCTGTGGCGCCGAAGCGCTCGGGCTGTTGGCCTGGGCATTGAGGCTGTGAAAGCCGAGCGCTGCGGACGCGATGGCGACGATGGCGGTGACGCCGGTCACTGCCGGCCAGAGACCGCGCCGGGTCAGGGAAGAAAGCTTGGAGTTCGACATGGTTCGTCCTTTTGGAGACTTCTTGGGATGCAAATCGCCCTCCCGCGCGGGTAGCGCAGGACAGCGGGAAAAACATGGGGATCGACTTGGGAGCGCGGGGGCGTGTGCCGAAATAGCGTTGCGCAGACGAAAGCGTCACCGGTGCGACGGTCGTTCATCGCACCGATCGAGGTGAGGTCACCTCAGCTTTCGGGGTCCATCCCGCGCAACGGGATCTCGGCGCACGTCTGCCGTGCGTCGCCGCTCAGTGAGGCGGCGGTGCCGCGCTGAAAAACTCGCGGAAGTGTTTCTGAACGACAGCTTCGCAGGCCGCGCAGCCGGGGTCGTCGGGCTTGAACAGTGCTTCGGGCCAGTTCGAAGCGGCGGGCAGCACATTGGCGCTGACGTCGATGCCGGCCCCGCCCAGCCGCTGCGCAAAGGCCAGGGCTTCGTCGCGCATCGGATCGTCCTTGCCGACCAGCACCAGCGTTCGCGCCACCTGGGCCAGCCTGAGCGAGCCGCCCGGAACCGCATAGGGGTGCGTCGCATTGACGGGTCGGCTCAGGTACTCCTGCCAGCCCGACGCCCAGCGGCACTGCACGGCATCGCCTTTCGCCTGCCGCAGCGATGCCGTTCCCGTGCACGGGTCAAGCATCGGCGACAGCAGGATCTGCCCGGCCAGCGGAGGATGTGACCGGTCGCGCGCCATCAGGGCGACCGCCGCGGCCAGGTTGCCGCCAGCCTCTTCGCCAGCAAGAAACACCTCCGCGCCCTTGCCGCCCAGTTTGGTCCGCTGCTTGTAAAGCCACTCGAGCGACGCGAAGCCGACTTCGATGGGTTCGGGGAACGGAGCCTTCGGGGCGAGTGGATAGTCCAGCGACACCACCACCGCACCGGCGCCGACCAGCAGCCGGGCCACATTGCGGCCGTTGTCCAGGTCACCGCAGACAAAGGTGCCGCCATGGAAATGCAGCACCAGCGGCACCGTGGCACCCCTGGCGCGCTCGCCGTAGACGCGGGCCCGTACCGCCTCGCGGCCGGGCAGTTCGATGCGGATGTCCTTTTCGGCATCCCGCACGGTGGCCGGGGAGCCTTCGGCGATCGACGGGGATGTTGGGGTTGACATGGACGACCTCTGTGGATGGACGATAGGTGGAATATAAGTCTCTGGTCCGTTGCTGCAACCAGACACCGGACCCCACTCTGTTTCCATTGGAAGAACAATCGACCTGAGAGGCCGTGTGAGAATCCCGCTCCCCCGGCCCCCCCGCCAACTGGCGCCCGTCCCATCCCAGGAGCAGCATAGATGGATCAGATCCAGGCCATGCGGATCTTTGTCCGCGTCGTCGAGGCAGGCACTTTCACCCGCGCAGCGGATTCGCTCGGCCTGCCCAAAGGCACCGTCACCAAGCAGATCCAGGCGCTGGAGTCGCGCCTGCACGTGAAGCTGCTCAATCGCACGACGCGGCGCGTCACTGTCACGCCTGACGGCGCCGCCTATTACGAACGCACCGCCCGGCTGCTGAATGACTTCGACGACATCGAGTCGAGCATGACCAACGCGCAGGCCAATCCCACGGGGCGATTGCGGATCGATGTCGGCTCGTCAATGGCGCGGCTCGTCATCCTGCCGTCGCTTGCAACCTTTTGCGACCGTTATCCGGACATTCAGGTCGACGTGGGGGTCAGCGATCGGCCCGTCGACCTCATTACGGACAACGTCGACTGCGTGATTCGGGGCGGCGATTTGACCGACCAGTCACTGGTGGCCCGGCGCATCGGCAACCTGCCCTGGATGACCGTGGCCTCGCCCGCATACATCAAGCGCTATGGCGTGCCGCAGCACCCTTCGGACATCGAAAAGCGCCACCTCGTGGTGAGCTTCTTCTCCGGCAGCACCCGCCGCGTGTATCCACATGAATTCCATCGCGGCGAAGAGCAACTGGAGATCGCGGGGCCCTATCGCGTCTCCGTCAACGACAGCAATGCGCACATGACGGCCGTGCTGGGGGGCTTCGGCCTCTCACAGGTCATTACTTATATGGCGGAGCCTTACATTGCCAGCGGCGAGTTGGTTCAGATCCTGCCGGACTGGACCCGGCCGCCGCTTCCGGTGCATGTGGTGTATCCGCCCAACCGGCACCTGAGCGCCAAGGTTCGCGCCTTCGTCGACTGGGCCGCGGAACTGTTCGCGAAGCATCCGCAACTGCAGCGCATTTGAAGTCGGCGGAGGAAGTAGCGGCGGAAGGCGCGCATTGCAGCCTTGTCGCGCAGTGTCATGCGCCTTCCTCCGACACGGCGGTGTGCACTTGGCGAGCAGTTTGCCCGTGAGGAGGCGACATGAACAGCTTGCGGAACGAGCAGATCCCGCGCCAGGCATCTGGCGACCCTGCGCTTGGGGAAGCCGGATATGTGATGGAGTGGGTCATCGATTCGGCAAACTACTGCGGCGAACACGAGCGCCTCACGCGACGCGCTCTCGCCGAACGCATCGCCGCATTGCGGGGGCTGCAGTACTACGGGCTGGTGAGCCATCGTCCGCCGCCGCCGGGCCCCCTGTACTTCGTACCGAGCGATACCGTGGAAACCCACCGGGCGCAGGCCATCGGCATTCGCAGCGAAGACGATTTCTTCGGCGGCGCGGTGCCCTTCCGCTATGTCGCGACCAAGGCCATCAGCCATCCGCTGCACGATGACAGCGCGGAAGGCCCGCGTGACTGGGTCGAATCGTTTGCACCGCGCGTCCGCAAGTGCGTCTTGCCCGGCACGACCGCATTCAGCGAAGCCGATGCGCGCCGCGCCGGCCGTGTGCTGTTGTCCAAAGGCGATGTCAGGCTGAAACCGGTGCGAGCCACGGGCGGCAATGGGCAGACAGTGGTGAGGGACGCCGCTTCTCTCGACCGAACGCTGGCCAACATTCCGGACATCGCGACGGACGGCGTCGTCCTCGAGCGCAATCTCCACGACCCGCGCACCCTCAGCGTCGGTCAGGTGAAGATCGGCGGGCTGACCATCAGCTATTACGGCCTGCAGCGGCTCACGCAGAACCATCGTGGACATTGGGTCTACGGAGGCTCCGACCTGACCGCCGTGCGAGGCGGCTTCGATGCGCTCGACCAGTTGCAGCTTCAACCCTCGCTGCAATTGGCGATCGAGCAGGCAGCGGTCTATCACGCAGCCGTGGTCGAGAGCTTTCCCGGTTTCATGGCGTCGCGCATCAACTACGACGTCGCACAAGGCCATGACGATGCAGGCCAATGGCGTTCGGGCGTGCTGGAGCAGTCATGGCGTCTCGGCGGCGCGACCGGCGCGGAAGTGGCAGCGCTCGAAGTCTTCAAGACGCAGCCCGAGCGCTCGCTGGTGCGCGCATCGTGCTTCGAGGTGTTCGGCGAAGCCGAGCTTCCGCCCGGAGCCTGCGTCAACTACAGCGGCCATGACCCGGACGTGGGCCGATTGATGAAATACAGCTTTGTAGAAGCCCATGGCGACCCGGCATAAACAGGTCGAGATCGCCGTGGACGGGCAGCACATCGAGGGCACGCTGGTCGCTGCCTCGAACGCCGTGCCCGGCGTGCTGCTCGTGCATGGCTGGGACGGCAGCCAGGAGCAATACAAGGCGCGCGCGCACGAGATCGCCGCGCTGGGTTGCGTCTGCCTCACGTTCGACCTGCGCGGCCACGCCCGGCATGTCGCCCAACGGCAATCGGTGAGCCGCGAGGAGAACCTGCGGGACGTGCTCGCCGCCTACGATGTTCTCGTTCACCATCCCACTGTCGATCCGGAATCGATCGCCATTGTCGGGAGCAGCTACGGCGGCTACCTCGCGGCCATCGCCACGACGCTTCGGCCTGTCCGGTGGCTGGCGCTTCGCGTTCCGGCCCTCTACCGGGACGCCGACTGGAACGTTCCGAAGGGAGACTTGAGCCGCAGCGATCTGGCGGAGTACCGAAGGTCCGTCGTGGCGCCGCCGGACAACCGCGCGCTGGCCGCTTGTGCGCAATTCCGAGGCGACGCGCTCATCGTCGAATCCGAGAACGACAAGACCGTGCCCCACGCCGTGATCGAGAGCTATCTGGGCGCCTTCAAGCATGTCAAATCGGTCACCTATCGATGCATCGCCGGAGCCGATCATGCGCTGTCTGACGAGCGAAGCCGCCAGGCCTACGGCATGCTCCTGGTCTCATGGATGACCGAGATGACGCTGGGCGCCCGTGCCGCGGCCGGGCTGCTGCGACCCGCGCCGGACAGCCCCGCCTGAGCGCTGCGTAGCGGGAATTGGCGTGTCATCGATTTCGATGACAGACGGCGCAGCGCAAAGGGCGCAGCATGGCGAACCCTCTATCGGAGATCGCCAATGTTCATCCCCAAATCCGCATCTGCAGTCTTGGCCCTTCCTTTGCTGTGCGTTGCTGCCCTGTCGCCGACGGCGCGCGCCGCATCCGGCACTCCGGACATCGCCACGCTGACTGCGAGCGAAGCCGTGCGGCAACTGTGCGCCGGTTCGCTGAGCAGCGAGCAATTGGTCTCCGCCTATCTGGCGCGGGCCAAGGCCAGAACAAACCTCAACGCTTTCGTCACGCTCGACGAAGCCGGCGCCCTGAAGGCTGCCAAGGCTGCCGATGCGGCCAGAAAACGCGGCGGTCCGTGCAAGCCGCTGGCGGGGCTGCCGATCGTCATCAAGGACAACATCCAGGTGCAGGGCTTGCCCGCCACGGCCGGGACGCCAGCGCTGAAGTCCTTCGTGCCCACCTCCGATGCGCCCGTGGTCGCCAAGCTGCGGGCGGCCGGCGCAGTCATCATGGGCAAGACGAACATGCACGAGCTCGCCTTTGGGGTGACTGGCTACAACCCCACTTTCCAGAGCGGTCCCGAGGTCGGCGTGCGCAATGCCTACGACCCGACACGGATCGCCGGCGGCTCGTCTTCCGGCAACGGCGCGGCGCTCGGCGCCCGCATGGCACCGGCCGCTCTCGGCACCGATACGGGCGGCTCCGTGCGCATCCCATGCGCCTTCAACGGCTGCGCTTCGCTGCGACCGACGGTCGGACGCTACTCGCAGCAGGGCATCGCGCCCATTTCGCACACGCGCGACACGGCGGGCCCGATGGCTTTGTCCATGGCCGACGTTGCGCTTCTCGATCGGGTGATCGCTGGCGGCAAGCCTATCGAGGCCGCCAGTTTGAAGCGGGTGCGTCTCGGCGTGGTGCCGGCCTTCTACGCCAATCTGGATGCCGACACCAAGGCCGCCACCGATGCCGCGCTGGACAAGCTGCGCGCCGCCGGCGTGACGCTGGTGGACGTGGACATGCCCCATCTCATGGAAATCAACGGAGCAGTCGGCTTCCCCGTGGCGCTTTACGAAGCACACGACGACATGGTGGCCTACCTCGCCAGGTACCCGACAGGGATCGACATTGCCAAGCTGACGGCGGGCATCGCCAGCCCGGACGTCAAGGGCACATTCGAAGGACTGGTGATGCCGCGCAAGTTGCCGGCCGCCAATGGCGTAGTCGACGCCAAGCCCGCCTACGACAACGCAATGCGCGTCGCTCGACCGCAATTGCAGAAGCTCTACGCCGAGACGTTCGCGAGGAACAAGCTCGATGCTTTGATCTTTCCGACCGTGCCGCGTGTGGCGCTGGCGGCGACGCCCGAGGCCAGCAGCCCGGAGAACTTCAGTGCGCTGATCCAGAACACCGACCCGGGCAGCAATGCAGGCATCCCGGGCATACAACTGCCCGCCGGCCTGGGCGCCACGACAGGCTTGCCGGTGGGGTTGGAACTGGACGGGCCGGCAGGCAGCGACCGCAAGCTTCTGGCCATCGGGCTGGCGGTTGAACGCGAGCTGGGCCGCTTGCCGCCGCCGAAGGCGAAGTAGACCCTGCGGCTCAGCGCCTCGCCCAGCCCGAAAGCGCCGAGCGTCTTTCAATGCCCAGCTTGTCGAAGATGCGTCGCAGGTAGGTCCGTACCGTCGCCGTGGCCCGGCGCCGCCCAATCAACACCAGGCGCGGCGCAGCGCCTCCTGGCTGGCCGGAGGCAGGACGCCGAGCCTCACATGTCCGGGCAAGCCGAACGAAGCCGTGTCCCGGAGCTTGATGCCCACCGCTCTGAGCGCTTCAACCCGATCCATCGAATACGGGATATTTGGCTGCGCACAAAAATAGTTGGCGACGCCGGGGAGGCAATGCCAATCGAGCGATTCGCACAGGGCAATTTGCGCTGACTTCCACATCCGCAGCGTGGTCCGGCTCTCGTTGAGCCAATGCTGCGCCGTGTCGCTGGTCCAGCACTCAAGCAACGCAATGCCGTGCGAACCCAGCGGCCATGAAGGCGCGAGCCGGTTCATGTCCAAAACCATTTCGTCCGCGACGACGGGCGCGATTGCGTAGGCGGCGCGAATGCCGGTCAGGCCGAACGCCTTGTTGGGCGTCCATAGTTGCCATACCGCGTCCAGCCCCTCGGCGGTGAGCGACAACGCGCCCTCCAGCCGCAGCGGTTCGTAGGCGAGATCGAGCACGCGGACCGCGTTGCAGGTCGGCATTTCGACGACTTCAGCCAATTCAGTGCACGGCTGGCCCAGCGGGCTCGATGGATCGCAATACCAGACCAGGTCTGCACGATCGGCCTTGACCGCTTCAAGTCCCCATGCGCTCGCCGCACGAAGATAGTCGCCATAGCAATACGCCGGTACGCGCACGCACCGTCCGCCGCGACGCGCCACCGCCGCGGTGATGCGGCCGATGAACTCGCTCGCGCTCGCAGCAATCACGATGCGCCCGGCCTCGACGCCGTGAAAGCGCGCCAGTCGTTCGCGCAGCGCCGCATAGAGCGGGTCCGGATAGCGGCTGGCATCCGCCCGTCGCACCGCCAGCAGTGCCTCCGGGCAGGGTCCGCAAGCATTGCTGTTGGTCGAAAAATCATGCGGCACCGTGCCGCGCGCGTCCGGGCCTCCATGCATTGGCTCGATCGCTTCAACCATGCTCATCCTTGGCTCCATGCCGCCCTGCCCCACGCCACGACCGTGGCGCATACGGCAGCCAGCACGACTGCGCGCGAAGCCAAGGCGATGGCGTCGACGGTGTCGCTCGCAGTTGCTTCCCGGCCCGCCGCGTTGAGTGCATAGACGTCCGGCTTGGCAAGCCGCACGCCCAGCCGCAGCGCCATCGCCGCCATCGGCCACCCACTGTTCGGCGAAGGGGTCCTGGCCGCTTCTCGCCGGCAAGCCGAGAAGCCGACCCGACCCCACAGCAGCATCGCCGTGAGTCGCGCAGGAATCCAAGACAGAACGTCGTCCGCGCGAGCTGCCCATTTGCCCGCCCACTCCCACTGCCGGCCGCCGCGATCACCCCGATAGCCCCACATCGCGTCGGCAGTGTTGGCGAAGCGATAGACCGCCGCGCCCGGCAGGCCGAAGAGCACGAACCAGAAGAGCGGCGCGACCACGGAATCGTTGAGGTTCTCCGCCAAGGACTCGATGGCGCTTTCTCGAACCTCGGTGCCGCTCGATGCACTCGCGTCGCGGCTCACCAGTCTCGCAAGCTGTACGCGGCCCGCCTCAAGCGATGTGCCGAGCGCGGCCTCGACGGCCAGCACTTCGTCGCACAGCATGCGCCACGCAAGCAACGGCTTCAGGGCAATTCCGATCAGCAATATTGCGGCCCAAACTGGAACCTTGCTCGCAATCCGATTCAACAGGCACGCGACGGCCAGGGCCAGGGCGGCACCCACACACCAGCCGATCGCACCTCCGGCAAATGCCGCGAACTTGCGCTCGGGCGTACCAGCCATCGGCGCGATGCGTTTTCCGGCGCCGTCCAGATAGCGCCCCATCCAGACCACCGGATGCCAGCGTGCAGCCGGCTCGCCGAGCCAGCGATCGATGGCGAGCGCAAGCCAGAGGGCCGCTATCGAGATCAAGGCCGACATCCCGCGCCTTCTTCCCTCGTCAGTCCTCGATGCCTCGCTGCGCCGGAATGCCGGCTTTGAACGCATGCTTGACCATCTGCATGTCGGTCACGGTGTCGGCCAGTTCGATGATCTCCGGCGGACAGCGCCGGCCAGTCAGCACCACATGCACTTCCTTGGGCCGCGTACGAAGTGTTTCGAGCACGCCATCAAGTGGCAACCAGCCGTAGATGAGCGGATAGGTGATCTCGTCGAGCACCACGAGAAAGTAGTCGCCGGAGAGGATGGCCGCCCTCGCCTTCTGCCATCCGTCACGCGCAAGCTGGGCGGAGTGCTCCAGGTCCTGGCTCTTCCAGCTGAAGCCGTCGCCCAGACCTTCGATCGGGATGCCGATCTGCTCGAACATGCGGTGTTCGCCGAATCGCGCGCTGGGCACCTTCATGAACTGAAAGATCTTCACCGCCTTGCCGCGGCCATGCGCCCGCAGCGCCAAGCCGAAAGCCGCAGTGCTCTTGCCTTTGCCGTCGCCGGTGTTGACGATGACGATGCCGCGGCGCTCGCCTTCGGGTTTTTCGTACGGCTTTTCGCTGGGAGGTGTTTCGATTTGCATGAGTTCTCGGAAGTTTGCTAGCGGGGAATGACCATCCAGTGGCCCGCCACGCTGTGAACGGCCACGCGGCGATCGAATACGGATTCCAGTGCGCTGTGCGTGGCCGCCTCGCCGCAACGCCCATGATGGATCACCCGCCCTTGCGCCATGAGCACCATGTCGTCGGCGGCCAGTGCGACGTTGAGTTCGTGCAGCACGCTGATCACGGTTCGGCCACTGGCGACGAGACTGCGGGTGGTCTGGATCCAGTCCGCCTGGTGCGGCGGATCGAGGTTGGCGAGCGGTTCGTCCATCAGCAGCACGTCGGCCTCGACGGCCAGCGCGCGGGCCAGCAACACCCGCTGGCGTTCACCGCCCGACAGGTGCCCGAGCGGCCTGTCGCGCCACTCCCAAGCCTGGGTGCTGCGCAATGCGTGTTCGACCGCTGCGCGATCGGCTTCGCTCGGAGTCGCGAGCCATCGCTGATGCGGCAGGCGGCCCAGCATCGCGACGTCGAACACCATGAGGTCGTCCGCGCTGCCCTCGCCCGCACCGCCCTGGCCGAGCCAGGACATCCGCCGCGCGCGCGCGCGGCCGGTGACTGCCGAAAGCGGCTGACCCAGCAAGCGCACTTCGCCTTCGCAGGGCAAGAGCCCCGCAATGGCCTTGAGCAAGGTCGACTTTCCGGCACCGTTCGGTCCGACGATGCTCGTCCATCGAGCCTGAGCCAGGGCGAGATCGATGCCGTGCAACACCTCGTTGCCGCCGAGCGCCGCACTGAGATGCCGCGCCTCCAGCGCCAGTTCGCCAATCGCGACCTGCGCCATCACATGCCCCCCCGCGCGCGCCGCCGATGCATGAGCCAGAGCAGATAGCTCCCGCCGAGCACAGCCGTCAGCACACCGACGGGCAGTTCCTGCGGCGCCACCAGCCAGCGCGCGAGCAGATCGGCCGACATCAGCAGCAGACCGCCCATCGCACTCGACAGCAGGATCAGCCGCGCATGCGTCGTCTTGACCGCGGAGCGCACCAGATGCGGCGCCGCCAGCCCGACGAAAGCGATCAGCCCCGTCTGCGCGACAGCTGCACCCGTTGCCAGCGCCAGCACGGCGACGAGTGCGGCTCGCATCGCTCCGAGCGGAAGCCCCAGACTGCTCGCCGTCGACTCGCCAAGCGCCAGGCCATCGAGCACGGGCGCGAGCGCCCATCCGAGCAGAAGGCAGATCACCCCCACGCCGCCCATCACCGCGCAGGCACTCCAGCCCACCAGGCCGGTGCTGCCGAGCATGAAGCCCTGGATCGCCTGCAGGACATCGGTCGATGCAATGGTGATCAAGTCTTTCACCGCGCCGAGCACCACGCCGACGATCACCCCTGCGAGCAAGAGCCGGAGCGTTTGCTGAACGCCTCGCGCCAGCACCAGCGTGAACATCACCGCCAGGACGGCGCCAAGGAAGGCAGCGCCCGTCACCCCGAGGCGTGCCACCCATTGCATGCTGGTCGGCGAAGCACCGAACATCCACAGCGCGAGCGCCACGCCGAGCGATGCGCCGGACGCGCTGCCCAGCAAGTAGGGATCGGCCAGGGGATTTCGGAAGAGCCCTTGCGCCACGGCGCCCGAGAACCCGAGCAGCGCGCCCGCGAGCCACGCACCCAGGGTTCGCGGAAGCCGGATGTCCCAGACGATCTGCAGCGCAACCGGATCGCCCCAGGCCCTGAGGACGCTTTCGAATCCCGTGCTCCCGACACCCGCGCCGAGCATCAATACGGCGGCGCCCAGGACCAGCAAGGCGATGCCGAGCGCGAGCGCGCGGCGATGCTGGCTTTTCATCGGCCCTCCGCCCGCATCACGGCGCCTTCGCCAACAGGCATTGCGCCATCAGCCTTGCAGCTTCGCCCATGCGCGGTCCGGGCCGCACCAGCACGTCCGATTCATCCGCGGTGAAGCGGCAGATACGCCCACTGCGAACGGCCTTGATATGGCCCCAGCCCGGCCGCTGTTCCATGCCTTGCCCGCTGCGCTCGCCCACCATGATGAGGTCAGGATCGGCGCGCACGACGAACTCCGGATTCAGCTTGGGAAACGGACCGAGCGATGCAGGGACGATGTTCCTTGCACCGAGCCGCGTGAGCGTCTCGCCGATGAATGAAGACTCGCCGGCCGCATAGGGCCCGTTGTTCACTTCGAAGTACACACGCGTGTGCTTCACGCCCTCTGGCAGCGACTGCGCCGCCGCGGAGACGCTGGCGTCGATGGTGCGCCAGACCTGTTGCGCATCGCCAGCGCCCAGCAATCGGGCAAGCGCCTCCAGCACGCGCCGCACATCGGCATGGTTCTTGGGTTCGAGCACCACCACCTTGAGCCCCAAGGCTTCCAGTCGTTCGGTCACACGCGAAGATTTTGCGAGCAGCACGACGTCGGGCTTGAGCGCGACGATGGCCTCGACATTCGGATCGATGCCTCCGCCCGCCTGCGGCAAGAGCCGCACGGATGCGGGCCAGTTCGAATAGCGGTCCACGCCGACCAGTCGATCGCATGCGCCGAGCGTGCAGACGGACTCGGTCAATGATGGCAGCAGCGTCACGATGCGTTGTGGCGGCTTCGGGATGTCGACGCCCACGCCGCGCTCGTCCGTCACGATGACAGCCTGCGCCGTCACCACAAAGACGGCGAGGAACGCGGCAATAGACAGTCTCGCGAGGCAATTCACGCGGGCTCCTTCAAGGTCAACGGCAGCCCGGCCGCCATGAACGTGACGCGATCGCAAGCCGCCGCGACTTCCTGGTTGAGGCGCCCGAGTGCATCGACAAAAGCGCGGACGTCGCGTCCGAGCGGAATCACCCCGAGGCCGATTTCATTGCCGATGAGCACCAGCGGACCTCGCGCCGCGCTGATTTCTCGCACGAGCGCCGCACTGGCAGGCTCCGCCGCAGCCTCATCGAGGCCGACCACAGTGTCCGCCGGCATCAGCAGATTGGTGAGCCAGAGCGTGAGGCAATCGACGAGCACCAAGGTCTCAGGCGTGCTGTGCGCCCGAATCGCCTCCGCAAGCGCGAATGGCTCCTCGATGGTGACCATTGCCGGCACGCGCACTGCGCGATCGCTGCGATGCCGCGCAATGCGGTCCTGCATTTCATCGTCGCGCGGCAGTGCCGTCGCGACGAGGACAGCGCGATGCGCCACCGAACAAGAGAGCCACGCCGCAGCGAGTTTCTCGCCGCGGCGCGACTTGCCGCTGCGCTGGCCGCCGAGGATCAGTTCGCGGCAAGCCGTGGTCACTTGGGTTGCCACCGCACCGTGAGGAAGAAGCCGCGTCCGGGCTGGTTATAGCCATAGGCGGTCTCGTAGGTTGCGTCTCCGACGTTCACGATGCGTCCCTGCACAGACCAGTTTTTCGAGACGCGGTATTCGGCATAGAGGTCGACCGTCGTGTAGGCGTTGAGCACCAGTTTGTTGGCCGCATCGTCATAGCGCTTGCCCACGTAGAGCGCCGAGCCGCCGAACTTCCACGGGCCGACGGCGTAGTCAGCGCCAAGCGTCGCAACATCCTTCGCGCGGCGCGGCAGTTGTTTGCCGGAGATCTCGTTTTTCGGATCGAGGGAGTCGTAGCTTGCATGCAATCCAAGGTCGCCGTATTGGCCATCGTAGCTCAGCGTCGCACCCTGTATGCGTGCCCGGGGAATGTTCTGGGGCAGCGTGGTGTTCGTGATGAACCCATCGATGTCATTCTGATACGCCACCAGTTTCACGGTGTGCGCGCCCTGTGTCCACGTGATTCCGAGATCGGTGTTCTCGCCCTCTTCCGGCTTCAGGTTGGGGTTGCCGAACGCCGGGTAGTAGAGCTGATTGAAAGACGGCGCGACGAAGCTGGTGCCATGCGAGACGTTGACGCGCCAGTTCTCGGTGAAGCGGTACCCGTAGCCCGCGAACCACGTGTCATGGTCGCCGAACTGCGAGTTGCTGTCGTGCCGCCCGTTGACCTGCCAACTGTGCGGACCCGCGTTGCCATTGAGGCCGACAAAGACCGAGTCGATGTCGCGATCGATCACGGTATAGGGTGTGTCGCTGTTCACTTTTTGTTCGAGACGCTCGAAGCCCGCGAGCACCGTGCCGATGGGCGTGATGATGTCGTTCTGCCACAGGTACTGGTTTTGCGTCGTCTCGAAAAGACCCGGAACGTTCCCCGGCGCAGCCACGATGGCGTGCGTGTCGTCGTCGCTGCGGCCGTATCGCAGCTGCGTGGTCCAGTTCGATGTCACAGCCCCGCGCACGCCGGCGTAGCCGTTCTGCGTGCGCTGCACGCCGCGCGTGTCGCGGCCCAGGCCGTCGTCGTAGTGGTTCAGGCCATCGGAATACAGCAGGCCGGCATCGAACTTCCAGTCCGGGTTGAACTGATAGCCGAACGATGCGTTCGCGGCGCTCTGGTTGAAGGGATCGCGGTCGGGGTTGTAGTTGTTGAACGGCACGCGACTGTTCGTCGCCGAAATGCTGTTGACCAAGGTGCGCTGAACATCGAGCGCGTAGGTCGCGGCCCCGGACGCGCCGCTGAAGCCGCCGGCGATCTGCTTGTAGCTGTCCGTGCCGATCGTCGAAGACACGCGGGGGACGAACAGGTCCTCGGCCCGAGTGGACTTGCGCGTGAAGATCTGCACCACGCCGCCCACCCCGTCACTGCCGTAGAGCGCGGAAACCGGGCCTTTCACCACTTCGATGTGGTCGATCATCTCGACCGGGATGTTGTCCCAGGACGGTGTTCCGAGCGTCGCGGAGCCGTAGCGCACACCATCGATCAGCAAGATGGTGTGACGGCTCTCGGCCCCGCGGATGAGCACGCCAGTCTGTTTGCCGGGTCCGCTGCCGGTCGACGATATCTGGATGCCCGGAATTCGCGCGAGGATTTCGGGCAGCGTGCGGTTCGACTGCTCTTCGATTTGAGCGCGGTCGATGACGACGGTGTCCGACACCAGATCGTTGGTGCGAGTGGGCGTGCGCGTCGCTGTCACGACGGTTTCGGGGAGCGTGGGATTGGCGCTCTGGGCCATGGCCGTCGATGTCATGCCCGTCAAGGCGACGACAGCCAGGGAAACCGAACGAAGGCGCGCGAGCGGCCACGGACGAGCACACCTCTGGGCGGGCGCGGAAAAAACGCAGTGATTCATGAGGAGACAACAAAGATCAATGTCCTTCGCCGGCTTCCCCGCCAACGCTTGGACGTCATGGCTGCTGCACGCTTGCGCATGCGGCAGCCGCCTCGTTGGCCGGTATCCGGGCTGGCAGTACGGCCCTCGTCGCCTTCCCAGATGCCTGTTTCAGGGCACCCAGTGGCTGATTGACGAAGGTGGCGCCCGATGGGCGCCGACTGCTTGACCGTTGCGGGGGCAGCGCAGGCTGGCTCGGTCCCGGGGGACCTCGACTCCTGCTTCCCGTTGAACTGCGGCGCGTGAACCACGCAGCGAGCACCAACGCGTGGAATTGTAGGGTGTCCGCCTGCCCCGGAAACTACAATCGCACCCCATGCCCGCACCGAGCCGTATTGACCAGATCGCCGAGCGCGTCGAACGCCTGCTCGTGCGCCACGAAGAAGTACAGCGCACCAACGCTTTGCTTCAGGACCAGGTGGACGCGCTCACGCGCGAACGCGACGCGCTCAAATCGCGGCTTGCCGCCGCGCGCACGCGGCTCGATGCGCTGCTCGAACAGCTACCGGCTGATCCCACTCAAGACGCAAGCTCACGTTGATGAAACAAATCGAAGTCCAGATCATGGGCCAGGGTTATCTGCTCGGCTGCCCCGAAGGCGGCGAAGCGCAATTGCGTGAAGCCGTCGAACGCGTCGATGCCGCGATGTGCAAGATTCGCGATGCAGGAAAGGTCAAGGCCCGCGACCGCATCGCCGTGCTGGCTTCGCTCAATCTGGCGTTCGACCTCGTGCAACGAGAGGCACAACCAGCTACGGCTCCGGCGCCCGCCCCCGCCGTCGCGGGAGATGCAGCCGACGACCCTGCCGACGAGGCCCGTGCCGCGCAATTGATTCAGCGGCTCGATCAGGCCCTCGCGGGCGATGGACATTTGCTCTAGCCACAGCGCCCGAGAGGCGTAAAATCCACCTTGTCTGCGGTGCGTGTCGGGCTCTATATGTCCTTGTTCCAATGCTCTACCGAGCAGGGCTTGGTATATCGCTTGGCGGGTGTGATCATCTCGCGTCAGATGAACCCGAAGCCTTGCTGCCCTCGCCCACCTGAACCCCGGTTCAGGATGCGAGTCCGGCCTCACTCGCAGACACCTCATTTGAGAAAGCCACGGCCCTGTTCGGGATCGTGGCTTTTTTTTGGTCGTTCACGACGTGCCGTATAAAGTCGGCACGCAGCGCATGCCGTCGCCATCGATGGCCGTCGCGTGTAGAGCTCACAACCAAAGGAACAGCATGAAAATCCTGATCGCCGTCGACGGCAGTTCGCACACCAGGAAGGCCATCGACTACCTGGCCCGGCATCGCGGCATGTTCGTCGAAGGCAACGAGCTCGTCATGGTGCACGTCTGCGTCGGTGTGCCCGGACACGTGGCGCGGCATCTCAGCAAGGGCGTGATCTCCGACTACTACGCCGAAGAAACCGCGAAGGTGGTCGAGCCGCTCGAAGCACAGCTCGCCGAACACAACATCACGAACTACACGATCGACCGGCGCCATGGCCATGCCGCGGAAGAGATCATCAACGCGGCCACCAGCTTGGGGGCCGAGCTGATCGTGATGGGCACGCATGGCCACGGCATCCTGGGCCGCGCACTCATGGGTTCCGTCGCGACCAAGGTGGTGTCGGAGACTGACGTCTCGGTGCTGCTGGTGCAATAAGCGAAAGCTACCGCGATTCAGCGCGAGCCAGCGCGACGGCTTCAGGCGCTGCCGAACAGGTCCTTGTGCTGTTCGCGCAGCAGCGCCTTCTGCACCTTGCCCATCGCGTTGCGAGGCAGCTCGGGCACCACGAAGCAGCGCTTGGGAATTTTGAAATTGGCCAGCTTCGCTTTCAATTCGGCAATGACACGTTCACCGTCGACCGAAGCGCCAGGGCGCGGAATCACGATCGCAACGCCCACCTCGCCGAAGTCCGAATGCGGCACGCCGACGATGGCACTTTCGGCGACGCCTGGCATCTCGTTGATGTAGCCCTCGACTTCCGCCGGGTAGACGTTGTAGCCCCCACTGATGATCAGATCCTTGCTGCGTCCCACGATGGTGACGTAGCCCAGGCCGTCAATCTTGCCGACGTCACCGGTCTTGAAGTAGCCATCGGCGGTGAACTCTTCCTTCGTCTTCTCCGGCATGCGCCAATAGCCGGAAAACACATTGGGACCGTCCACTTCGATGTTGCCGATCTCGCCAGTCGCGCAAGGCTCTCCACGATCATCGTGCACGCGCAATGCGACGCCGGGCAGCGGAAAGCCCACCGTCCCGCCTCGGCGCTCGCCTTGCACCGCGCTGTAAGGGTTGGAGGTGAGCATGACCGTCTCGCTCATTCCATAGCGCTCCAGAATCGTGTGATCGGTCCGGTCACGCCATTCGTTGAAGGTCTCGATCAACAGCGGTGCCGATCCCGAAATGAAAAGACGCATATTGCTGCACGCGTCGCGCGTCAGGCCCGGCTCGGCCAGCATGCGCACGTAGAGCGTGGGCACGCCCATGAACACAGTCGCATCGGGCAGGCGCGCCACCACCCGCTGCGCGTCGAAGCGGTTCAGCCAGATCATCTGGCTTCCGCTGATCAGCGCGCCGTGAATGGCGACGAACAACCCATGCACATGAAAGATCGGCAGCGCGTGGATGAGCACGTCGCCGCCCTGCCTCGAGCTCCGCCAGCCCCAGTAGTCCTTGAGCACTTGCGCATTCGACAGCAGGTTGCCATGCGAAAGCATCGCGCCCTTGCTGCGGCCCGTCGTGCCGCTGGTGTAGATGATGGCCGCGATGTGGTCGGCGCTCTTTGGCGCCACGGCGTGCTGGTCGCCGCACTGCGCCGCTTTTTCGAGCAGCGTGCCGGTGCGGTCGTCGTTGAGCGTGAAGACGTGGCGCGTGCCGGCCCTCTTTGCGATGGGCGCGACCCACGACGCATTGGCGCTGCTGCAGACGACCACTGCCGGCCCCGAGTTGCCGATGAAATATTCGATCTCCGCAGCGCGATAGGCCGTGTTGAGTGGCACGAAGACATAGCCCCCGCGCAGGCTCGCGAGATAGAGCAGCATGGCCTCGACCGATTTTTCGACCTGTACCGCGATGCGAGCGCCCTTCTCGAGCTTGAGCGAATCGAGCAGATTCGCAATCATCGCGCTTGCCCGCACGAGATCGCGCCATGAATAGAAAAGGCCGTCGTCGGTTTCAACCGCGATCTTGTCCAGATCGGAGGGGAAAGCGGCGCGCAATGCGGCGTAGAGATTGGCGTTTGTCGTCGTTTCGGTCATGGCGGGTTCAAAAAGCGGGGCTGCGTTTGGCAAGGAAGGCAGCAATGCCTTCGCGATGTTCGTCGGAGTCGGCGTAGTCATAAGCGACCGCCACCAACGGCGCCATCGGGTCTTCCCCATCCACGGCAGCGGAGCGCCGAAGCGCCGACAAGGTGCGTTTGTTGAGGCGGGCGGCTTCCGGCGCGAGAGCCGCGACACGTTTCGCATGCGCGAGCGCTGCCGCCGGCAACTCCGCGTCGGGCACCACGCTGAGAAGAAACCCCGCCTCATACAGGCGTTTTGCACCATGAACGCTCGCCGCGAGCAACATGTCTCGCGCGAGCGCATCGCCGAGCGCGCCGCTGACCAGCGCAGCCTCGCGCGGCGCCATCGGAAAACCCAGCTTCGCAATCGGCGCGCCGAATTTCGCCGATTCGCCAGCCAGCCGAATGTCACAGCAGCTTGCGATTTCGACGCCCGCACCCATGCAGGCACCCTCGATCTGTGCGATGAGCGGCACTTCGCAAGCGAGCATGGCCGCCAATGCAGCCCAGACTTCGTTCTCGTGGAATTCGCGAAGGCTGCCTTCGTCGAAGCGGAACGACGGGTATTCGGAAATATCGCCCCCTGCGCAGAAGGCCCCGCCCTCCCCACGCACGATCACGCAGCGCAAGGATGCGTCTTGCGCCAATCCTTCGAACACGGCGCGCAGTTCGCGCCACATCGCTCGCGACATGGCGTTCAGGCGTCCTGCGTTCGTCAGCGTCACGACCGCGATCGGACCCTCGCCGCGCAGCGTGATCGAACTTGCCATCCGGCTTGTCTCCTTGTTTTGAACGGACTGCATGGAGCTCAGCTCTTGAGAAAAAGATCGTCGACTTCGCCCGACACCGCCACTTTGCCCTGCGCCAGCAGTGCGCGGTGCTTGTCAAGCCGCTTGAGATCGTAGAGGTAATTGACCATGAGACCGTAGGACTGCTTCAGCCCCTTCGAGGATGGATCACCGGCCCAGTTGAGTTTTTCGACGCGCGCGCCGTTCCCGAGATGAAAACGCGCAACCGGATCGATCGGCTTGCCGTCCGCCGTGGCTCGACCGAGATACTCCGCGGCCGATTGCAGCAGCAGTTGCCGCACCGGCGACTTCGCATCCAGCGACCCCGCGTCTTCGGCGGCGGCGAGAAACCGCTCCCCCGTCGGCGGCAACGAACCGACCACGCGGCCCAGTTCCGTCGCGCGCTTTTCATCGAGTCGTTCCACCATCGCCGCCGCGTTCTTGCCGAGCCAGGCGCGAAAGCCGGGAATCGGCGACAAGGTTGCGAAGGTCTTCAGACGCGGAAGCTCGTCCTGCAGGGTTTCGACCACGCGCTTGATCAGCGAATCGCCGAAGCTCACGCCGCGCAGGCCCGTCTGCGTATTGCTGATCGAATAGAAGATCGCCGTCGTCGCCTTGTCCGGCTTGACGACCGCCGCCGCTTCGTCCAGCAATGGAACGATGCCTTCGCTGATGCGGTCGACCAGTGCCACCTCGACGAAGATCAGCGGTGTGTTGGGCAGACGCGGATGAAAGAATCCGTAGCAGCGGCGGTCGCTGTCGAGCCGGTTCTTGACGTCGGCCCAGCTCTTGATGTCGTGCACGGCTTCGTACTGGATCAGTTTCTCGATCAGTGAGGCCGGTGAATCCCAGCTGATGCGCCGCAAATCGAGGAAAGCGACGTCGAACCAGGTCGAAAACAGATGTTCGAGTTCGGCGTCCAGCGGAAGCAGCCGGCGGTCGCCCTTCAGGTGCGGCAGAAGCTGTGCGCGCAACTCGACCAGGAAGCGCATGCCGTCCGGATCGATCGCGAATCGCTGCAGCAGGCGTGCGCGCGGCGAAACCAGCGCGCGGCGCAGGTCGATCTCGGCCTGCCCTTCGTCGGGCGTGCCGACCGCGGCCTCATGCAGGTCGCGCGCGCTACTGAGCTTTTGCACGTCGGGCGCGAAACGCTCGCTCATCAGCAGCCAGATGTCGCGCCGCTCGTCGAGTTCGCGCCCGGCATACCACTGCACGACGGCGTGTGCGCGGCGGCCGGCTTCGACGTCGCTGATGCTGGGGTCGACCACCGCCTGCAACTCCACCAGCGCGCGCCGCAAGGCGCGCGGCGCGAGTGCTTCGCCCGGTCGGCGCAGCGTGGCTTCCAGACGCTCTGAAAGGGGTCGGGGCGCAGTCGCGGACTTGCCGCCTTCGGCAGTGTGGGTCGGCCGCAGGCGCGAAACGCTGCGCGTGATCCAGTCGCTGGCATTCATGGATGAGCTTGGCCTTTTGTGAAGCGCAAAGGCCCGCACGGCCTCGCGCCGGGGCGCGGGGCGGAAAAGGGGGCGGGCGGACGGCAATCCGGAATATTACCCGCGTGCTCGTCGCCGGATCAGCTGCAATTGACGATCTTGAATTCGACTCGGCGGTCCAGCGCATCGACGGCGTCGTCGGTGCCGCTTCCGATGATGTTCTCGCGGAATCCCCGGCCGCTGGGCGTGGTGCGCTCACTCAGCGAAGTGGATTCGGCGACCAGGCGCTGCTGCACGTAGCGTGCGCGCTGCATCGAAAGCACGTCGTTGTAGGCCACAGGCCCGGTATGGCTGGTGTGGCCGATGATGTCCAGGCACACCTTCGCATCGGCGCTCGCCTTGGCGATTTCATGCAACCACATCGGATACGGACCGCTGATCTGCGTCTCCGACCAGAACACGGTGCTGTTCGGGTTGAACAGGAACTTCACGCCGAGCTGCTGGTTCGCGATGCCGTAGGCCACGAGCTTGCCGAATGCGTCCTGCGCCTGCGCGGTGCGGCCCAGCTTGGCCGAGCTCAGGTACATGCCGTTGAGCACCCTCAGCTGATCGCCGACGGGCGAACCGCTGGCGGCGCTGTATTGCGCATAAGCATCCTGGTAGCGCTGCGCGTTGTAGGCGCTGGTCGCATCCTTGATGGCCGGCGCCACCGCGATGCGTTCGAAGTAGTACGCGTCAGCGCGCTGGCCTGGCGGCGTGGCGGTGGTGCGGATATAGCCTTCGATCACACGGTCCTTGACCGCCATCGGCGTGTCCCTGTAGTACGGCAGCGGCGTGTGGTCGAGACCCTCGTCGCGCGTCACCGCGGACGACTGCGCGACCACGTTGCCACTGGCAAGCTCGGTCAGCGCCAGGTCGATCCGGATCGGTCCTTGCGGCTTGTCGACAGCCAGCCGGGTCATCGTGCCCGTCAGCAGGTAGCGGGCCTTGCCCATGCTCGCCCCCTGAAACGGCATGATCTCCAGCGAGTCGGCTTTCGAAGTCATCCGGTCGGTCACGCGCTCCTGCAGCATTTGCGTTGCCACCGTCTGCTGGGCGCTGCCGGCGTCGATCATCGGGTCGACCACCACGCCACGCTTGCCGCTGATCGAAGCCAGAAAGCCCTGCGTCTGGCTGGCGAGCCCATCGGTGGCCGCGGCGATGGCCTGGTCGAACGGAAGCTCTCCATTGGACGAACCTGGGGCCGTGGCACAACCGGCCGCCAGTGCGGCAACAGCCGATAGGAACAGGGCTTGCGCCCAACGCGGGAAGGTCGTGGAGGTCATCATTCACATCCCTTTCTCAAGAGCGCGGCTTCGCCTGCCGCCAGCGGGCCGAGAGACGCCCGCTGAAGCAGATCGGTGCAGTTGGAATGGATTTGCGCGCCCTCCAGCGGCGGCGCGGGCTGCACCACCATGGCCGGAAGCGAGGCTTCGGGTTCGACATTGCGCGGCTCGCGACGCACGGTCTTCTGGGCGTCGCTGCGCGAACGCCATGCCGTTTTGCGCGCGGGCGCGGCTTTCGCCGATGCCGCAGGTTCGATGGCCTCAGCCGACTGGCTTTTCGCCGGCATCGCCTCTGTTGATTTCTCATCTTCGGCGCTGGAAACTGAAAGCTGCGGCTGGGGCGTCGGCACAGGGGGTGCGACCGTCGGCGCGACGGGCTTCACTGCCGGTGCATCCGGATCGACTGGGGCGACAGGTGCGGCTGGCGCAGTTGACGGGGGCGCCGAAGCCTTCTGGGGAGCCAAGGTGGTCTCCGGAGGCTGCGACGATGCCGCCCCGTGACGATCATTGAAGCGGTAGTAGCCGTACGCCGCAGCACCCAACAGCACGACTGAAGCAGCCAGCGCATAAGTTTTCCATCGGCTGCCCGGTTGCCCGCCCGGACTCGGCTCCTCGCGCAACGGCGGCCAATTCGAAACGGGCGCGCGGTTCCAGCGTTTGACGGGCCCGGCCCAATGCAAGGCCGCACTGAGTGCCCGCTCTGTCGGCGCTGGCGGCGCTGGCATCGATGATGGGGTTGGTGTTGACGTTGCGCTTTCTCGCACCAGATCGGGCGGCAGTGAAACCTCTTCATCCAGCCTTGCATCGACGGGAGACTGCACTCCCGACGAGGCATCGCCCAGCCGCACGGCGCGCGCGAGTGCCAGGTCCTGCAATTGCTCACCGCAACTGAGCATCGTCCAGAATTCGGCCGCGCTCTGCGGCCTGTTCCGCGGATGCAGCGACAACGCGGCATCGACCGCCGCGAGGAAAGGTTCGCTGTAGCGGCCCCGCGCCACCTGCGTGAGCGGCTTCAACTGGTCGTTCATCAAGCGTTCGATCGACGGCGTCGGCGGATGGCCGGTAATGGCGGCATGGACCACACCCGCCACCGCATACAGGTCGGTCCACGCGCCCTGCTTCATCGAAGCCACTTCGCCGTACTGCTCGATCGGCGCGAACCCAGGCTTGAAGACGACGGTCGGCGACGAGGTCATGCCGTCGATGACGCGCCGCGCTGCGCCGAAGTCCAGCAGCACCGGGCCGCTCTGGGTCAGGAGGATGTTGTCCGGAGAGACATCGCGGTGAAAGCAGCTCGCCGCATGCATGGTGCCGAGCGCGTCGAGCAAGGGGCGCAGCCAGCCGCAAAGCTCCGCTTCGTTCGGTGGACGCCCCAGATCCTCGAGCGCGTGGGCGAGCGTCGGGCCGTCGTAGTAAGGCATCGCCATGTAAGCGGTGCCGTTGCCTTCCCAGAAGTGCAGCACCCGGACCAGCGACGGATGATCGAAGCGCGCGAGGATTCGCGCCTCGTTCAGGAAGCTGCGCAGCCCAAGGCGAAAACCTTCCCTGTGCCGCTGCGACTTGACGACCACTGCCGGCGATACGCTGGCGCGCGAAGCGAGGATGGCCGGCAGGTATTCCTTGATCGCGACGTGCTGTTCGAGCGCGTGATCCCAAGCGAGGTACACGATGCCGAAGCCGCCCTCGCCGATCGGGCCGACGATTTCGTAGTCGAGGAGCCGCAGGCCTTCGGGCAGCGTGTGCGCGGTGGATCTGTCGGCGTCGCTCCACTCCAGCGCCGATGCCGCTTCCGCATCGCGGCCGGTGACCGAGCCAGGCACTGTATGCAGGTCGAGTGCCATCGCGAGCTCATTGCGTGCTGCGCACGATACAAACCAGCATTGACATGACGTCGAATCCCCTGTCGTGAGCACCCACTCTACAGCGCACGACACCGCGGCGCATTCACCAGAAGCACTAGCCGAAAGGACGCTCCGTCCAGCCTGTGCTCAAGGCTGACCATACGCTGTAGGGGTCAGGCGCAGCCGCTAATCCCCTTATGCCGTCGCGGTCGCAGCGCGGCGCTGCGCGGGCGCGCTCACGTAGAGCCAGATTCCGAAGACGATCATCGGGACGCAAAGCCACTGCCCCATGCTCATGTTGAGCGCCAGCAAACCGAGGAAGTCATCGGGTTCGCGGAAGTATTCGGCGATGAAGCGCATGAGCCCGTATCCGACCAGGAACACTGCCGAGACGCGGCGTTCGCGGCGCTCCTTGCGGGCGTAGAGCCAAAGCAACGCGAAGAGCAGCAAGCCTTCGAGCAGGAACTGGTAGACCTGCGACGGATGGCGCGGAAGCATCGAGCCGCTCTGGGGAAAGACCATGCCCCACGGAAGATCGGGGCTCGAAAAACGCCCCCAGAGTTCGCCGTTGATGAAGTTGCCGACCCGGCCGGCCGCGAGCCCGGTCGGCACGCAAGGCGCAACGAAATCCATGACCTGCCAGAACGGTCGCGCCCGCGAGTGCGAGAACCACACCATCGAGGCAATCACGCCCAGCAGCCCGCCATGAAAGCTCATGCCACCCTGCCAGACGAAGAAAATCTCCAGCGGATGGGTGAGATAGAAACCAGGCTTGTAGAAAAAGCAGTAGCCCAGGCGACCCCCGACGATTACGCCCATTACACCGAGGAAGAGGATGTCTTCGAGGTCCTTGCGCGACCACGCGCCCGGTCCGGTGATGGAACGGTAAGGCTCGTGCCGCAGCCGGCGCGTGCCCAGGAAGTAGAACAGCGCGAAAGCGGCCAGGTAGGTCAGCCCATACCAGTGAATCGCGATCGGCCCCAGCTGGAGCGCGATCGGATTGATCTGCGGATACATCAACATGGACGCGATTCTCGCCTCAATGCGGTGCCACGCCTTGGGCCCTGATGAAGTCGACGAAGCGCGCCAGCGCGGGGTTGTCTGCGTCGGCCGGCCAGACCAGGCTGGTTTCGCAACTCGGAAGCGGCGCGGCGCTTCGGCGACGGCCCGAAGGCTCGAATTCGCTCGCGGTCCGGTACACCACGCCGGTGCGCCGAAACTGCATGACGCTCCGCGGCACCCAGGCGACTCCCAGGCCGCCCCAGACGAGGTTGACGATCGTCTGCATCTGGATGGCTTCCTGAGCGATCTGCGGTGTGCGGCCAGTGGCGTGATAGAGCGCAAAGATCGCATCGTGCAGCGACGGCACGATTCGGCGCGGAAAGATCACCACGGGCTCGGCGAGCGCCGCCTGCAGAGGCAGTTTGTCGACCTTGGCCAGCGGATGTCCGGCCGGCAGCGCCAGCACCAAAGGCTCTTCCGAGATCGTCAGCCGCTCCAGGCCAGGCGGCGCAAAACCGGGCGAATGCAGCATCAGCCCGGCATCGATCTCGCCGCGGGAAAAGCCTTCCAGTTGCACGTCTCCCGTCGCCTCGACCAGTTCGAGGGCGACCTGCGGGCACCGCACCCGAAACTCCTTCACCCACAGCGGGAGCCGCTCGAATCCGATGGTCGATACAAAGGCCAATCGCACCCGTCCGACTTCCCCCGCCGCGGCCGCACGAGCGCGCGCTGGCAACGATTGCGCCCGGGCCAGCAAATCCCGCACGTCGGGCAGCAAGGCCTCGCCGGCCGGCGTGAGCGCCACGCGGCGGCGCGTCCGATCGAAAAGCACCACGCCCAGCGTCTTCTCGAGCAGCGCGATCGCCTGCGTGACGGGCGGCTGCGTCATGTGCAGGCGCACGGCGGCGCGGCCAAAGTGCAGTTCCTCCGCGACGGCGAGGAACTGCCGCCAGACCCGCAGGTCGATCGACGCATCATTCATATGCACAGCATATCAATCGGACACAAAAAATGGATTGGAACCAATCAATTAATCGTCCGATACTTGACCTCCCCGATTCCGATCACGAGAGACACGATGGACACCAAACCGATCCAGATCAACCGCCGCAGCGCCAACATCGTCGAAGGCAAGAGCCGCGCGCCCAACCGGTCGATGTTCTACGCCATGGGCTACGAAGAAGGCGATTTCAAGAAGCCGATGGTCGGTGTTGCCAACGGCCACAGCACCATCACGCCGTGCAACTCGGGCCTGCAGAAGCTGGCTGACGCGGCCATCGCCGGCATCGAGGAAGCGGGCGGCAACGCGCAGGTGTTCGGCACGCCCACCATCTCCGACGGCATGGCCATGGGCACCGAAGGCATGAAGTACTCGCTGGTGAGCCGCGAAGTCATTTCGGACTGCATCGAAACCTGCGTGGGCGGCCAGTGGATGGACGGCGTGCTCGTGGTCGGCGGCTGCGACAAGAACATGCCCGGCGGCATGATGGGCATGCTGCGCGCCAACGTGCCGGCGATCTACGTCTACGGCGGGACGATCCTGCCGGGCCGCTACAAGGGCCAGGACCTGAACATCGTCAGCGTGTTCGAGGCGGTAGGCCAGAACGCCGCCGGCAACATGAGCGACGAGGACCTCAAGCAAATCGAGATGCGCGCCATCCCCGGCACCGGCTCGTGCGGCGGCATGTACACCGCCAACACCATGTCGAGCGCGTTCGAGGCGCTGGGCATGTCGCTGCCGTATTCGTCGACCATGGCCAATCCGCACGACGAAAAGGAGAACTCGGCCAAGGAATCGGCCAAGGTGCTCATCGAAGCCATCAAGAAGGACATCAAGCCGCGCGACATCGTGACCAAGAAGGCCATCGAGAACGCCGTTGCAGTCATCATGGCAACGGGCGGTTCGACGAATGCGGTGCTGCACTTCCTCGCCATCGCGCACGCTGCGGATGTGAAATGGTCCATCGACGATTTCGAGCGCATGCGCAAGAAGGTCCCAGTGATCTGCGACCTCAAGCCCAGTGGCAAGTACCTCGCCGTCGACCTGCATCAGGCCGGCGGCATCCCGCAGGTGATGAAGGTTCTCCTGAACGCCGGTCTGCTGCACGGCGACTGCATCACCATCACCGGCCAGACCATTGCCGAAGTGCTGAAGGACGTGCCCGACCAGCCACGCGCCGACCAGGACGTGATTCGCCCCATCGACAATCCAATGTATGCCGAAGGGCACCTGGCGATTTTGAAGGGCAACCTTTCGCCCGAAGGCGCAGTCGCAAAGATCACTGGCCTGAAGAACCCCGTCATCACCGGGCCTGCGAGAGTGTTCGACGACGAAYAGTCAGCGCTGCAAGCCATCCTCGACGGCAAGATCAAGGCCGGCGACGTCATGGTTCTGCGCTATCTGGGACCCAAGGGTGGCCCTGGCATGCCCGAGATGCTGGCTCCCACCGGCGCCTTGATCGGCGCAGGCCTCGGTGAAAGCGTAGGCCTCATCACCGACGGCCGTTTCTCCGGCGGCACCTGGGGCATGGTCGTAGGCCACGTAGCCCCCGAAGCAGCCGCGGGTGGCACCATCGCTTTCGTCAAAGAGGGCGATTCGATCACCATCGACGCGCACCAACTCAAGCTCGACCTCAACGTCCCCGAGTCCGAAATCGCCAAGCGCCGCGAAGGCTGGAAAGCGCCCGCCCCCCGCTACACCCGCGGCGTCCAAGCCAAGTTCGCCTTCAACGCCTCCAGCGCCAGCTCCGGCGCCGTCCTCGACAAGTTCTAAAAAGGGAAAAAGGAAGCCCCGTCGGCCCAAAACCGCCCCGCCACCCTGCCCTTCCAGAAACACCGCGGAACCGGCTTCGCCGGGCCGCTGGTGTTGCCCCCGGTCAGGGGGTGGAGAGCGACACGAAGTGCGCGAGCCTGGGGGCGAGCTATTTCTTTTTCAACATGCCGAGCCGACTGCGCTGCCGATCGATGCGCTCCTGCTTGCGCGCGTTTTCCTTCTCGATCACCTTGCGCTTGGTATAGCCCGAGGCATCAGCCCAAGCCCACCACGCGACCGCAAGCGCGAAAGGGATCAACACGATCCACCAACTCAGGGCCGCCACAAAGCCGACCTCGAGCCATTTGAGCGCCACACCCAGCACGCCCAGCATCAGGAACCACATCGCGAACTCCTCCGTCGTTGTCATGGCGCGGGGGTGAAGAGCGTCTTCGCTCTCCCTACAATCGCGCTGGATCGACTTTAACGCACCGATGCGATTGGACCCCATGAAAAAAGCGCTCGTCGTCACCGTGCTCAGCCTTGGCTGCGCGGCCCCCGCCCTGGCGGACCTGGCTCTGGCCACATCGAAGAACTGCATGAGTTGCCATGCCGTCGATCGCAAGGTGCTGGGCCCTTCGTTCCAGGACATCGCGGTCAAGTACAAGGACAACAAGGACGCCGTCGACCTGCTCGCGAGCAAGATCATCAAGGGCGGCTCGGGCGTGTGGGGCCCGGTGCCCATGCCCGCGAACAATCAGGTCAGCGAAGCGGATGCGAAGAAGCTGGCCGCCTGGATCCTGACGACCAAGTAAGCACCCTTCAGACGCTAGAACTCAGACGGCTGGCGGCATGCCGGCTGCGGAAGCTCCGCTTCGGCGATCGAAGCGATCTTCCAGCTGGCCGATGTGAGCCGCCAGCGTGTTGTCCGTCTGGTCGGATCGCGTCTTGATTGCCGTTTCGAGCTGCTCGACCCGCGCGAGCAAAGCGGCGTGCCGTTCGGCATTGCGTGTCATGTGCGCGTTTTCTTGCGCCTCGAGGAAATTGCGCAGCTCGGTGAAGCGCGATGCCTCCGCCTTGTCCGCGAGGTCGCGCTGCATCTGCATTTCCTTGGTATGCCGCCGCGTCTCGATCAGGATCGAGCTTTGCAGGTAGACCACATACACCACGAAGAAAACGCCCAACAGCGCCGTCAGCCCCAGCATGATCAGCCCGAAAGGCGCCGTGACCTGCATGAAGCCGATGGACATCGTCGTCGGGGAGACGACGATGCCCCAGTTGAATGCAGCCAGCGCTGCGATCAGCAGCACGACTACCAGCAATACACCTGTTCTGACTCCCATGACCTACTCCCGTTGTGATTGGAGAGGTCGTTTGTACCGCATGCGCGGCGGAGTCAATAGGCTTGCCCCAACTGCTCGAGGATGGCGGGGTTTTCCAACGTCGATGTGTCCTGCGTGATCGCCTCGCCTTTCGCAATGCTGCGCAGCAGGCGCCGCATGATCTTGCCGCTGCGCGTCTTCGGAAGGTTCTCGCCGAAGCGGATGTCCTTGGGCTTGGCAATCGGGCCGATTTCTTTTGCCACCCAGTTGCGCAAGTCCGCCGCGATCTGCTTGGCTTCTTCAGGGCTGGGACGGCCGCGTTTGAGCACGACGAAGGCGCACACCGCCTCGCCCGTCAGGTCGTCGGGCCGGCCAACCACGGCGGCCTCGGCCACCAGATCTGTCTTGGCGACCAAAGCCGATTCGATCTCCATCGTGCCAAGCCGATGGCCGGACACGTTGAGCACGTCGTCGATGCGCCCGGTGATCCGGAAATAGGCGCGGTCGGTGCTGCGCACGGCGCCGTCGCCGGCCAGGTAGATGGTGCCGCCCATCTCTTCGGGAAAGTAGCTTTTCTTGAAGCGCTCGGGGTCATTCCAGATCGTGCGGATCATCGATGGCCAGGGGCGCTTGATGACCAGCATGCCGCCGCCGCCGTTCGGGATGTCCTTGCCGGTCTCGTCGACGATCGCCGCCATGATGCCTGGCAACGGCAACGTGCACGAACCCGGCACCAGTGGCGTCGCCCCTGGCAGCGGCGTGATGACGTGGCCGCCTGTCTCTGTCTGCCAAAAGGTGTCGATGACCGGGCATTGCTCCCCGCCGACATTGCGGTAGTACCACATCCAGGCTTCCGGATTGATGGGTTCGCCCACCGTACCAAGAATGCGCAATGACGAAAGATCCCAATTCTTCGGGTGCACCTTTTCGTCGCTCTCGGCTGCCTTGATGAGCGACCGGATCGCCGTGGGCGCCGTGTAGAAGATCGACACCTTGTGCTTCTCGATCATCTGCCAGAACCGGCCCGCGTGCGGAAAGGTCGGGATGCCTTCGAACACCACCTGTGTTGCGCCCGCGGCGAGCGGCCCGTAGGCGACATAGGTGTGCCCGGTGATCCATCCGATGTCGGCGGTGCACCAGAAGACGTCCTCGGGACGGATGTCGAAGGTCCAGTCCATCGTGAGCTTGGCCCACAGCAGATAGCCACCCGTCGCGTGCTGCACGCCCTTGGGCTTGCCCGTCGAACCCGAGGTGTAGAGGATGAACAGGGGATGCTCGGCACCGACCGGAACCGGCGGACATTCGGTGCTCTGACCCTTGAGCGCCTCGTCGAAAGTCTTGTCGCGCCCGGCCACCATGTTGCAGGGGCTCGCGGTGCGCTGGAAGACCAGCACGGTCTTGATCGACTCGCAGCCGCCCAACGCAATGCCGTCGTCAACGATGGCCTTCAGCGGAAGTTCCTTGCCGCCGCGCAATTGGAAGTTGGCTGTGATCACTGCCACCGCGCCGGCATCGATGATGCGCTCCTGGAGCGCCTTGGCCGAGAAGCCGCCGAAGACGACGCTGTGCGTGGCGCCGATGCGGGCGCAGGCCTGCATGGCGATCACACCCTCGATGGTCATCGGCATGTAGATGATGACGCGGTCGCCCTTCGTGATGCCCTGCGCCTTCAGCGCATTGGCAAACTGCGACACACGCGCCAGCAGCTCCTTGTAGGTGATCTTGGTGACCGCGCCGTCGTCGGCTTCGAACACGATGGCGGTCTTGTTCTCGACGGGCGTGCCAATGTGCTTGTCGAGGCAGTTGGCCGACGCGTTGAGTTCGCCGTCTTCGAACCACTTGTAGAAAGGCGCGTTCGACTCGTCCAGCGTACGCGTGAAGGGCTTGGTCCAAACCACGTTGGCCTTCGCCTGCCGAGCCCAAAAGCCATCGAAGTCGTCGGCGGCTTCTTTGCACAGTGCGTCATAGGCGGCCATGCTGCCGATGCGCGCGCCTTTGCTGGCGCGGGCGTCAGGCGGAAACACCCTGTTTTCTACCAGGACGGATTCGATCGTGGAAGCGCTGCTCATCTCTTTGTCTCCTTTACCGACTTACCGACTGCTGTTGCGACCTGCTCCGGTCATCAAGTTTCGAATGTCTGCCCGCGCACTTACGGATGACTGACGGCAGATGCCACAGGCCGGCGGAGGAATCGCCGCCAGGACGGCTGCATCGCCCCCTAGAATCGCGCGTTTTGCAGTCGTTAACGAAGCCAACCGAACGCAACCGATGTCAAACACCGACCAGTTCCCCCCGGCCGCAGGCAGGACCTCGCCGCTTCGCCCGCTGCCAAACATCATCTTTGCGAGCCGGTGGCTCCAGCTTCCGCTCTACCTGGGGCTGATAGTCGCACAGGCGGTGTATGTGGTGCATTTCCTGGTCGAGTTGTCGCACCTCGTGCAGGCCGCCTTCGGCAGCACAGACGCGCTCGAGGCACTGATCAACAGCATCGGCTACAAGACCAGCGCGCCCGTCACATCGCTCAACGAGACGGTCATCATGCTGGTCGTGCTGGCGTTGATCGACGTCGTGATGATCTCGAACCTCCTGATCATGGTCATCGTCGGGGGCTACGAGACCTTCGTGAGCCGCATGAACCTCGAAGGCCATCGCGACCAGCCGGAATGGCTGAGCCACGTCAATGCGTCGGTGCTGAAGGTCAAGCTGGCGACGGCGATCATCGGCATCAGCTCGATCCATCTGCTGAAGACCTTCATCAACGCGGACAACTACACCGACCGCGTGCTGATAGCCCAGACCGCGATTCATATCACCTTCCTGCTTTCAGCCATGGCTATCGCCGTGACCGACCGGCTGATGATGCGGCCGCCATCGGGCGACGACCACTGACGGCGCCGCTCCGGCGAAGCTGAACAGCAGGACAGCAGAACACTGGCCGTCACCTTCCGGTCATCTGCTCAGGCACCACCCACTGGTCGAACTGTTCCGCCGTCAAGTGCCCCGAGGCAATCGCCGCTTCGCGCAGGCTGGAGCCTTCCTTGTGCGCCTTCTTCGCGATGAAGGCGGCCTTGTCGTAGCCGATGTGGGTGTTGAGCGCGGTCACGAGCATCAATGAGCGTTGAACCAATTCGGTGATGCGCTCGCGGTTCGGCTCGATGCCGACGGCGCAATGATCGTTGAAGCTCACCATGCCGTCGGCCAACAGCCGAACGCTCTGCAGGAAATTGTGCGCCACCATCGGGCGGAAAACGTTCAGTTCAAAGTTGCCTGACGCGCCGCCGATGTTGATTGCGACGTCATTGCCGAACACCTGCGCGGCAAGCATTGTGACAGCTTCACTCTGCGTGGGGTTGACCTTGCCCGGCATGATGGACGAGCCGGGTTCGTTTTCAGGGATGCTCAGCTCGCCGATGCCGCTGCGAGGGCCGCTCGCGAGCCAGCGAACATCGTTGGCGATCTTGTTCATGCTGGCGGCAAGGGTCTTCAGCGCGCCATGCGCATGCACCAGCGCATCGACGGACGCCATGGCCTCGAACTTGTTCGGAGCCGTCACAAAGGGCAGCCCGGTGAGCCTTGCCAGCTCGGCTGCGACCTGCTCGGCGTAGCCTTTGGGCGCGTTGAGGCCGGTGCCGACCGCCGTTCCGCCAAGCGCAAGTTCGCACAGGTGCGGCAGCGCGGCGCGAACATGCGCGGCGCCATGGGCAAGCTGCGCGGCGTAGCCCGAAAACTCCTGGCCCAGCGTGAGCGGGGTCGCGTCCTGCAAATGAGTGCGGCCGATCTTCACGATCTCCGCAAAATCCCTGGATTTCTTGTCGAGCGTCGCGCGCAGCTTCGCGATGGCCGGCAACAGCTTGTGCGTGATCGCCTCTACCGCCGCCACATGCATGGCGGTCGGAAACACATCGTTGGACGATTGGCTCCGGTTCACATCGTCGTTAGGGTGCACCATCCGCCCTTCGCCTCGTTCGCCGCCGAGCAGTTCGCTCGCGCGATTTGCCAGTACCTCGTTCACGTTCATGTTGGTCTGGGTGCCGGAGCCGGTTTGCCAGACCACGAGCGGAAATTCGCCGGCGTGCTTGCCTTCGATGACTTCATCGGCCGCGGCCACGATGGCTTGGGTCTTCTTCTCGTCCTGCAGTCCGAGCGCATGGTTCACCACGGCCGAAGAGCGCTTGACTTGAGCAAGGGCCCGGATGATTTCGCGCGGCTGCTGCTCCCCGGAAATGTCGAAGTTCTGCAGCGAACGCTGGGTCTGCGCCCCCCACAGCTTGCCGGCTGGCACCTCGATCGGGCCAAAGGTGTCGCGTTCGACGCGTGTCTGGGGGGGTGAGGTCATTCGGGGCTCCATGTTCGAAAGGATGGCGAAGCCCCCGGCGGGACTTCGGAGTGATTCGTCAAGTATGGCCGCAGCGCAAATGACTCGCACCGTGCGGGCAATTGGCGGCAAGCGCGGCAGCGCTTATTCGATGCGGTTATAGTCTTAACCCTTCAATCGATCGACGAGTCATGTCGATCGTCCCCTCCACTACTCGCGGATCATTTTCGAATCCCGTCGCGGTGGAGGTTCGGCTCCGGGCCTCGGCCCGAGCCACGGCCGGCCTGTTCCGGCCCCACTGCCAAGCCAAGCTCACTCAGGTTCGCGACGACTCCAGCGCAGTCGCCGACTGATCCTATTGACCGACGGCGCGGCTGCGGGTCGCCCTCGCGAGGGCGCTCTTTTCAAACTCAACAAAGGAGCCCGGGCGTATGGCCAAAGGAATTCTCATCGATCATGTGTTCAAGGTATTCGGCGACCAGCCGGAACAGGCACTGGACCTGGTCAAGCAAGGACTTTCCAAAGAAGAAATCCTGGCTCGCACAGGGCAGTCGATCGGCGTCTTCGACGCGACCTTCGATATTCATGCGGGCGAGATCTTCGTCATCATGGGCCTGTCGGGCTCAGGCAAGTCCACGCTGGTGCGATTGCTCAATCGCCTGATCGAACCGACGTCCGGGCGCATCGTCATCAACGGTGCCGACATCAACGGCCACTCGGACGCGAAACTGCGCGACCTCCGGCGCAAGGACATCAGCATGGTGTTCCAGTCGTTCGCACTGATGCCGCACATGACAGTGCGCGAGAACACCGCCTTCGGGCTGGAACTCGCGGGCGCCAGCAAGAAGGAACGGCTGGAGCAAGCCGAACAGGCGCTGGCGCAAGTCGGCCTGGCCGGCTGGGGCGACAGCTATCCGGACGAGTTGTCGGGGGGCATGCAACAGCGTGTCGGACTGGCGCGCGCACTCGCTTCAGACCCCTCGATCCTCTTGATGGACGAGGCTTTTTCGGCGCTCGATCCGATCATCCGCACGGAGATGCAGTCTGAATTGCTGCGTCTCCAACAGGTGCGACGCCGGACCATTGTCTTCATCTCGCACGATCTCGACGAAGCCATGCGCATCGGCGACCGCATCGCGATCATGAAAGACGGGCGCGTGATCCAGGTGGGCACGCCCGATGAAATCCTTCGCAGCCCTGCCGACGACTTCGTCCGCAGTTTCGTGCGCGGGGTCGATGCGGCGGCTGTGTTCAAGGCGGCGGATATCGCGCGCAAATCGCTCACCGTGGTCTCGGAACATACCGACCGCGGGGCGCGCGCAGCGCTCAAGTTGCTCGAAGAACAGGACCGCGACTTCGCCTACGTGGTGTCACCCGGCAAGAAATACCTCGGAACGGTATCGGCCGACGCGCTGCGCTCTGCCCTGGAGGGCCACTCAGGCCCCCTCGGCTTGCATCACGCATTCCTGCCCGCGCTGGCGCCGATCGCCGCGGATGCGCATGTCGCCGGCCTTTTCGGCCAAGTGGCGCAAGCGCCCTGCGCCGTGCCCGTCGTGGCTGGCGACGGCCGTTTCTGCGGCGCCATCAGCAAGACCACCTTGCTGAAATTCCTCGATCGCGATACGCCGCCGGTGGAGCCGGTGCCGGCCACACCGCTTGCGGCCATCGCTGAAGCCCTCTGATTGCGAAGGATCTCGCCATGAACGACACAGCACTTCCGACTGAACTTGCTCCGCTGAACGATGCCATGACGTCGCTACCACCGGAAACTCCGACCGATCCTTGGGCCGCGTTGTCGATTGCGCCCGACCCTTCATCTTCAAGCGCGTGGCTCGATGCTCCAGCAGATTCGGTCCACACACTGGCGGCTTCGGCGGACTCCGCCGCGAGCGGCTTTCAATTGCATCAACTCTGGGACGGCTCTTTGCCAATCGAATCGTGGATCAATCAAGGATTGGGCTGGGTCGTCCAGAACTTCCGACCGTTTTTCCAGAGCGTGCGGTTGCCCATCGACGGCACGTTGACGTGGATGCAGGGTCTTCTCAACGGAATGCCCGCGCTTGCGATGATCGTGTTGATCGGCCTCTTGGCCTGGCAGTTTGCGGGCCGCGCACTCGCGGTCGGAACCATGCTGTCGCTGCTCGCGGTGGCGATGCTCGGCATCTGGCCGGAAGCCATGGTGACGCTGTCCCTGGTGCTGACCTCGCTGCTGTTCTGCCTGCTCATTGGCCTGCCGCTGGGCGTGCTGCTGGCGAACAGTGATCGCGCGGAGCGGGTCATGCGGCCGGTGCTCGATGCCATGCAGACCACGCCCGCCTTCGTCTATCTGGTACCGGTTGTGATGCTTTTCGGCATTGGCAATGTGCCCGGCGTGATCGTGACCATCATCTTCGCGCTGGCGCCACTGGTGCGCCTGACCACCCTGGGCATCCGGCAGGTGCGGCCCGACCTGATCGAAGCGGCGCGCGCCTATGGCGCTTCGCCCTGGCAGATGCTCGTGAAAGTGCAATTGCCGCTGGCCATGCCATCGATCATGGCGGGCATCAACCAGGCGCTGATGCTGTCGCTCTCGATGGTCGTGATCGCTTCGATGATCGCTGTGGGCGGACTCGGCCAGATGGTGCTGCGCGGCATCGGCCGGCTCGACATGGGTCTGGCAACGGTGGGCGGCTTGGGCATCGTGCTGCTGGCGATTTCGCTGGACCGCCTCACCCAGGCGATGGGCCGGTCGCGCCGGAGCAGCGCACGCCACTGGTGGCAGGCAGGCCCGGTCGGCTCCGCGCTGCGCCTGTTGCAAAGAACCATGGCCGGGCCGCGCACCGCCGACTCAGCGGCGCCGGAACTCTCGACCCAAGGATTCAAGGCATGAAGAGAACACACCTTACGCATTCGTTCAAGCGCCCTTTCGCGCTCGCCTTGTGGGCCACCGGCATGCTGGTCCTCGGTCTCGGTCTGGGCGTTCAAGCCCGTGCCGAAAACCTGCCGGGCAAAGGCATTACGGTGCAACCGCTCAAGAGTTCACTGGCAGAAGAGATGTTCCAGACACTTCTGGTGTCCAGGGCGCTCGAAAAATTGGGCTACACGGTGGCACCGGTCAAGGATCTCGAACCCGCCACCGAGCACCTGGCGATCGCCAATGGCGACGCCACCTTCATGGCGAGTCACTGGCACACCCTGCATGCCGACTTCTACAAGAACAGCGGCGGTGACGCCAAGCTCTTGCGCAAGGGTGTCTATGCAGACGGCGCGGTCCAGGGCTACTTGATCGACAAAAAGACTGCCGATCAATACAACATCACGAACATCGGGCAGCTGAAGGACCCCGAGATTGCAAAGCTGTTCGATACCGACGGCGATGGCAAGGCGGACCTGACCGGCTGCAACCCCGGATGGGGATGCGAGCTCGCGATCGAAAAGCACCTGTCGGCCTACCGGTTGCATGACGCCGTCACGCACAAGCAAGGAAGCTATGCCGCCCTGATGGCCGACACCATCGCCCGCTTCAAGGAGGGTCAGCCGGTCATCTACTACACCTGGACTCCTTATTGGGTGAGCGCGGTGCTGCGACCCGGGATCGACGTGGTGTGGCTCCAGGTGCCCGCATCGAACGCGCAAGGTGAGCCGAGCGAAACCCGCCTTCCGAACGGGAAGGACTATGGCTTTCCCGCCGACCAGCAACAAATCGTCGCCAACCGCCAGTTCGCCGAGGCGAACCCCGTTGCAGGCCGGCTGTTCGAAGTGATGAGCCTCCCGATCGCCGACATCAACGCCCAGAACTTGCGCATGAGCCAGGGCGCGAACACGCAGAGGGACATCGAGCGCCACGTCGACGGCTGGATCAGGGTTCACCAGCAGCAGTTCGACGGCTGGATCGAACAGGCGCTCGCTGGCGACACCTGAGCCGGGCATCCGTCCGCCGTTGGTGGGGCTGAGATAATCGGCGGGCGTCCCCAATTCCAAGAACCTTCCCACCATGACCACCACCATCCAGCAGGGCGACCTGATCGAATCGGTCGCCGCTGCGCTCCAGTACATCAGCTACTACCATCCCACCGACTACATCGCTCACCTCGCCAAGGCGTACGAGCGGGAGCAAAGCCCCGCCGCCAAGGATGCAATGGCGCAGATCCTGACCAACAGCAAGATGAGCGCCACCGGTCATCGCCCGATCTGCCAGGACACGGGCATCGTCAACGTGTTTCTCAAGGTCGGCATGGATGTGCGCTGGGGCGGCTTCACGGGAAGCCTCGAAGATGCCGTCAACGAAGGTGTGCGCCAGGGCTACAACCATCCGGACAACACGCTGCGCGCATCGGTCGTTGCCGACCCCCAGTTCGATCGCAAGAACACCAAGGACAACACGCCGGCTGTGATCTTCACCGAGATCGTTCCGGGCAACACCGTCGAAGTCACCGTCGCGGCCAAGGGCGGCGGCAGCGAAAACAAGAGCAAGCTGGCCATGCTAAACCCGGGCGACAGCGTCGTCGACTGGGTGCTGAAGACTGTGCCGACGATGGGCGCCGGCTGGTGTCCGCCAGGCATGCTGGGCATCGGCATTGGCGGCACCGCCGAGAAGGCCGCGCTGATGGCCAAGGAAAGCCTGATGAACGACCTCGACATGCACGAGTTGCAAGCCAAGAAGGCTTCCGGCGCCGAGCTCACGAAGGTCGAAGCGCTGCGCATCGAGCTCTACGAGAAAGTAAATGCGCTGGGCATCGGCGCACAAGGCCTCGGTGGGCTTTCGACCGTGCTCGACATCAAGATCAAGATGTACCCGACGCATGCCGCGAGCAAGCCGGTCGCGATGATTCCGAATTGCGCGGCGACGCGGCACGCGCACTTCGTGCTCGACGGCTCCGGGCCCGTTTACCTGGAAGCACCATCACTCGACCTCTGGCCGAAGATCGACTGGGCGCCCGACTACAACAAGAGCAAGCGTGTCGACCTCGACAAACTCACGCCGGCGGAAGTCGCCAGCTGGAAGCCCGGCGACACGCTGTTGCTCAACGGCAAGATGCTGACCGGCCGCGACGCCGCGCACAAGCGCATCGCCGACATGCTCGCCAAGGGCGAGAAGCTGCCGGTGGACTTCACCAACCGCGTGATCTACTACGTCGGACCGGTCGATCCGGTCAAGAACGAGGCCGTCGGCCCTGCCGGCCCGACAACGGCAACGCGCATGGACGGCTTCACAGAAATGATGCTGGCCCAGACCGGCCTGATCGCCATGATCGGCAAGGCCGAGCGAGGCCCGGTCGCCATCGAGGCCATCAAGAAGCACCAGAGCGCCTACCTCATGGCCGTTGGCGGTGCGGCGTACCTCGTGAGCAAGGCGATCAAGACCGCCAAGGTCGTCGGCTTTGCGGACCTCGGCATGGAAGCGATCTACGAGTTCGACGTCGTCGACATGCCGGTGACGGTGGCGGTCGATTCCGGCGGCACGAGTGCCCACATCACCGGCCCCGCCGAATGGCAGAAGCGAATCGCCAGCGGCGAATTCAAGACGATCACGCTGGAACCGGCTTGAGCGCGACGGCGGTCGACGTGGGCGATGGCGCCGATCGGCCGATCGGCGTTTTCGATAGCGGGATCGGAGGACTGAGCGTTCTCAATGCGCTCTGCGGCGAGTTGCCGCGCGAACGATTCGTCTATTTCGCCGACACCGCTCACGCACCTTACGGGGAGCGGGGCGATGCATTCGTCGGCGACCGCAGCCGCGTTGTCACACGCCACCTGCTCGAACGTCATCGAATCAAGGCGCTTGTCGTCGCTTGCAACACAGCGACGGCGGCTGCGATCCACCTGTTGCGCGCCGACCACCCAACGCTCCCGATCATTGGCGTCGAACCCGCTCTCAAACCGGCGGTCGCGCGCAGCAGCACGAGGCACATCGCCGTGATTGCGACACGCGTGACGCTCGAGAGTCGCAAGTTCGAGGCGCTGCGATCCTCTCTCGATGCACAAGCGACCTTCAGCATCGTCCCCTGCGATGGGCTTGCAGGTGCCATCGAACGCGGTGACGCCGCCCGAATCGCCGAACTGTGCCAAAAATATCTTGGCGATGTCGGCCGTTTCGGCGGAGAGCCAGGGGAAATCGACACGCTGGTTCTCGGCTGCACGCATTACCCCTTCATCGCTGGCGCCCTGCGGCGAGTGACAGGCGATTCGGTGAGCTTCATCGACACTGGTGCTCCGGTGGCGCAGCAGACACGCCGTTTGCTGGAACGGTCCGGTCAGCTTGCCGAAGATGGCGAAGGTGCCGTCAGACTGCTCAGCAGCGACGCACCGGAATCGCTCGAGGCCGCTGCCGCGCGCTGGCTTGCGCGACCGGGCGGCCGAGCAAGCCTTGCCCGCACCCAAGACGCAGCAACCGCCTGAGCCGCCCCAAGCATGCGCCGCGCGTTCGTCATTGCCTGGCTCCTCGGCTTCTTCAGCATCGCTGCGCATGCCGCTTGCGACACCGGCCTGGCCGAACGCATGCACGCCAAGCTGCATCCCAAGCGCATCCTTGACCATGAACGCGCTGTGTGCGAGCCCTGGAGAGGCTTTCCCGGCCGCTTTATCGTCGTGCTGCCCATGCCGCGAACTGGTTCGGAGTCCGACGCCACGCAGTTCGACCTGGACGTTCTGGTCGTCCAGCAGGCGGACAACGGGAACACCGAACGCGCAAGGATCGTCAGCAGACTCCTCGACGAGGACGCTCTCACCGAAGACGCGGTACGTATTGCCGAGATCCGGGTCGATACGGCGCGCTACACACTGGCCCCGGATGCGCGCGCGTTCGGCTTGAGGATCCTGCGGCAGGGCTCTTCGCGAGCGAATCCATACGCGAGCGAAACGCTGTCGCTGTACCTGCCGCAAGGCGCAAAGCTCGCCAAGGTGCTCGATGGACTTGAGACAACGCTCGAGCGCGGCGAATGGGACACCAACTGCACGGGCGATTTCGAGACCGTCCGCGGTACGCTGTCGGTCATGCACACGGCGACGAACGGGAGCGCGGACCTGATGCTGCGTGAGGCGCGCTCGGAAAGCCAGTCGCTCCTCCAGGGCGAGGAATGTGTGTCGCAGCAACTCCCGACGAAATTCAAATCGACCCTGCTGCGCTTTGATGGCGCCGTTTACCGCGCGTCGAAACGGGCTGCAGCGGGCTAGTCAGGCCCGCAAGGCCGCCTCGCGGCCGCGCCGCATATCGATCGGCAGCAGCATGACGAGGCCGGCGACGAACAAGACCGTGGTCGCGAGGATCGCAATTCGCTGGTTGCCGCCGGACATCCAGGTGATGACACCGTAGCTCAGCGGCCCCACGATGCTGGCGAGGCGGGTCGCGAAAGTCCATAAGCCAAAGAACTCCGCGAGTTGGCGCGGCGGGGCCAACACGCCAGTCATCGCACGGCCCGCCGATTGACTTGATCCCATCGCAAGTCCTGCGATGGTGGCCGCCAACCAGAACCCGCTTTTGGTCGTCACGGACGCAGCAATCAGACAGACAAGGATCCAAGCTACAAGCGTTCCCGCCAGCGAACGCTTGTGCCCCAGGCTGTCCTGCCAATAGCCAAAAATGAAGGCGCCGAGCGCCGCGGCAATGTTCAGCACAAAAATCAGCACCATGGTTTCGCTCGGCACGAAGCCAATCACTTGCTCGGCATAGATGGCGGCAAGCGTGATCGCCACGGCCACGCCCCCCTGGTAAGAAACAGTGCACGCAAGGAGCCACATGAAATCGCGGTACGCGCGAGCCTCGCGGAAGGTGCTCTGCAACTGCCGCCATGCGCTGGGCGCAGTCTCGTTCGCCCGAGGCATCGCTCGCTCCGGCAGCAGGACGAACGTGGCACAAGCGGCTACGCCATAGAGGGCGGCGGTGATCAGCATCGTGACCGGCACGAAGTGCGCAGCAGGCAAGCCCCTGGCTTGCGCCCACAGGACGTACGCCAGGCACAGCCCCAGCGCAAGCATGCCTCCCAGATAGCCGAAGGCCCAGCCCCAGCCACTCACCTTGCCCATGCCTTCGACAGTCGCGAGCTCTGGCAGGAATGCACCGGTAATGGATTCGCCGTACGAATAGAACGTGTTGGAGACGACGACCAGCGCCATGGCCACGAGAACCCCCTGCATTCCGACGACGCGTGGCGTAAAGGCAAGCGCAGCGGTGCCGATCACACACCCGACGGTGGACAGGATCAACACGCGCTTCTTGGCCGCTCGCATGTCGGCCCAGGCACCGATCGCCGGCATGGTCAACATTACGAGCGCGTACGAAATGCTCAGCGCCACCGACCACGCCAATGCGCCCCACGCCGCGCCCTGCGCGATGCCGCCGACGAAGTAGGCGGCGAACACGGCTGTGATGACGACGGTCGTATAGCCGGAGTTTGCGAAGTCGTACATGGCCCAGCCGAACACTTCGCGCTTGCGCACGCCGGGTCGGAGGGCGGACTGGGGAAATAGAGCCAAGCGACGTTCCTCTGCAAAGATCGTCGCCGAGCATAGCGGAGCGACCTTACCGCTCCGTGTCGCGAACGCTTGTTGGCTCGCTAGCGCGCTCTGGGCTAGTGCAGATGACGCGGACGACGACCACCGCCGTGTCCGCCGCTGCCGGCGCCACCGGTGCCGCCACGCGGCCGTTTTCCGATTTCGAGCGAATTGACCAGTGCGTCGAACCGATCGCCGAAGAGCTTGTCGATCTCCGCCACGACGCCGCCGAGTTCAGCACCATCGAAGTGACGCTCCATCAGGTTCACCACATCTTCCACGAGCAGGTCGCGCTGGACCTGCATGATCGCGGCAGGGTTGGGGCCGACGAACAGCATCAGGAAGTCATCACGCGACTCCTGGTCGGGGTCGCCTTCCTCTTCGTCGAAGTCGGTGTCGTAGAAGGTGACTTCGAGCGCGGCGCCCTGCTCAGCGAGCTCATTGAGAGCCATGCACATTTCGTCGAGCGCCTGACGGAAATCGTCGTCCCCGGCCACGGTCCAGCAGATCTGGAGCATGTGCTCTTTCTGTTCGAAGCGGATCCCGGGCTCTTCTTCATAGACGCTGGTCGCGCCGTCGGCGAGCGATCGTGCGCCGGCATATTTCCACAGCGGCTTCAGCGCTTCCTGGATCTGCTCGAAATTCGCATCCGAGCGCAGCGGCACATCGCCGTGTACATGGATTTCGAACGGAGCGTTATAGCGAGGCATGTCTTGCTCCCTTGTAGTGTGGTGGTGCCCGGAACCGGGGTCGAACCGGTACGCCCCTTATGCAGGAAGCGGCGGATTTTAAGTCCGATGTGTCTACCAATTTCACCATCCGGGCTTCCCGTCGAACGTCGACGATACCCCAAACGAAAACAGTCCCGACAACGTTGTTTGGCGGGACTGTGTTTTGGCATTGGAATCGGTGGAGGCGCGACCCGGAGTCGAACCGGGCTAGACGGATTTGCAATCCGTTGCATAACCGCTTTGCTATCGCGCCACTCTCGTTGCCGAGATTTTGAAGTCGTAAGAAATCAGCGAAAAAAAGGGAAGCCTGCGCTTCCCTTTTTCAAAACTGGAGCGGGAAAAGAGTCTCGAACTCTCGACCTCAACCTTGGCAAGGTTGCGCTCTACCAACTGAGCTATTCCCGCGTTTCGAGCCTCGAATTATAGAGCATATTTTTAGTCTCTCGCAACTCGAACGCATCGACGTGTCAGTGCTTGATCGAACCTTCCGCCGGTTGCGCAGCGCGCTGCTTGGCCAGCTCGGCGACTGCCGCCGCTGAGGCGGCAACCTCTTCGTCCGACAGCGGCGTTGGCGACTTCTCGAGAGCAATTTCCAGCACCTTGTCGATCCACTTCACAGGCACGATCTCGAGGCCGTTCTTCACGTTCTCGGGGATATCCTGCAGGTCCTTGGCGTTCTCTTCCGGGATCAGCACGGTCTTGATACCGCCACGCAAGGCAGCCAGCAACTTTTCCTTTAAGCCGCCGATGGCCGTGACTTCGCCGCGCAAAGTGATCTCGCCCGTCATGGCGACATCAGCACGCACCGGGATGCCTGTGAGCGCCGACACGAAAGCCGTCGTCATTGCAGCACCCGCGCTCGGGCCGTCCTTGGGGGTGGCGCCGTCCGGTACGTGGATGTGAATGTCACGCTTCTCGAACACTTCGTCCTTGATACCAAGTCGACGAGACCTGCTGCGGACCACAGTGCGTGCGGCTTCGACGGACTCCTTCATCACGTCACCGAGCGAACCCGTGCGACTGATCACACCCTTGCCGGGCATCGTGACGGCTTCGATCGTGAGCAAGTCGCCGCCGACTTCCGTCCACGCGAGCCCAACGACCTGCCCGACCTGGTTCTGCTTCTCTGCAAGGCCGAACGTGTATTTGCGCACGCCCAGGAAATCGTTGAGGTTCTCGCCGTTCACGACAACCTGCGGCACCATCTTCTTGAGCAGCAGTCCCTTGACCACCTTGCGGCAGATCTTGGAGAGTTCGCGTTCGAGCGAACGAACGCCCGCCTCGCGCGTGTAGTAGCGCACGATGTCACGCACCGCCTCTTCGGAGATGAGCAGTTCGTCATCCTTCACGCCGTTGTTCTTCATCTGCTTGGGCAGCAGATACTTCAGCGCGATGTGCGTCTTCTCGTCTTCGGTGTAGCCCGCGAGTCGAATCACTTCCATTCGGTCCAAGAGGGCCGGAGGGATGTTCATCGAGTTAGAGGTCGCGACGAACATCACGTCGCTCAGATCGAAATCGACCTCCACGTAGTGATCGCCGAACGTGTGGTTCTGCTCCGGGTCCAGCACTTCGAGCAGAGCGCTCGACGGATCGCCGCGGAAGTCGGTGCCCAGCTTGTCGATTTCGTCCAGCAGGAACAGTGGGTTGCGCGTGCCGACCTTGTTCAGGCTTTGCAGCACCTTGCCCGGCAGCGCGCCGATGTAGGTGCGGCGGTGGCCGCGAATCTCGGCCTCGTCTCGCATGCCGCCCAGCGCCATGCGCGTGTACTTGCGGCCGGTCGCCTTGGCAATCGACTGCCCGAGCGAGGTCTTGCCCACCCCGGGTGGCCCGACGAGGCACAGAATCGGCGCCTTGACCTTGTCCACGCGTTGCTGCACTGCAAGATATTCAAGAATGCGGTCCTTAACCTTTTCGAGCCCGTAGTGGTCCTCGTTGAGCACTTCTTCGGCATGCGCCAGGTCGTGCTTGATCTTTGTCTTCTTGCTCCACGGCAGGCCGATCAGCACATCGATGTAGTTGCGCACGACGGTCGCTTCGGCTGACATCGGCGACATGAGCTTGAGCTTCTTGAGCTCGCCTTCAGCCTTCTTGAGCGCTTCCTTCGGCATCTTGGCGAGCTTGATCTTCTTCTCGATCTCCTCGATGTCGGCACCCTCTTCGCCTTCGCCAAGTTCTTTCTGGATCGCCTTGACTTGTTCGTTCAGGTAGAAGTCGCGCTGGTTCTTTTCCATCTGGCGCTTGACACGCCCGCGAATCTTCTTATCGACGTTGAGGATGTCGACCTCGCGCTCCAACTGGCCAAACAGGTTTTCGAGCCGCGACTTGATGTCGTCGAGGTCGAGCACAGCCTGTTTGTTGTCGAGTTTCAGAGGCAGATGCGCGGCAATGGTGTCCGCAAGACGGCCCGGATCATCGATGCTCGAGATCGACGTGAGGATCTCCGGGGGGATCTTCTTGTTGAGCTTGACGTACTGGTCGAACTGCTGCATTACCGCGCGGCGCAGTGCTTCGACTTCGGTGCCCTTCTGCGGCGCAATATCGGCCAGTTCGACGGGTGTCACGTTTGCGGAAAAGTGCGTTTCGCTGTCGTCGATGCGGTTGACGCGTGCGCGCTGCTGGCCTTCGACCAGCACCTTGACGGTGCCGTCGGGCAGCTTCAGCATCTGCAGGATGGTCGAGATGCAACCGACCTCGAACATGTCTTCGACCGAAGGCTCATCCTTGGCGGCGGCCTTCTGGGCCACAAGCATGATGCGGCGTTCCGCTTCCATGGCGAGTTCGAGCGCCTTGATGCTCTTGGGACGTCCCACGAACAGCGGAATCACCATGTGGGGAAACACGACCACATCGCGCAACGGAAGCAGCGGCAAGTCGAGTTCGGTAGCAGGCAGGGGGGTATGACCGGACATGGAAATCCTTTAATTGATCATGGAAAGATGGTCGGCCGCGCGCGCTTTTCAAGCCCGCGGGCAGAGTATTCGCCGAAGACGCCGGACGCCTGTCTGAAAGCGGCCGGGTCCGAGGTCATCAAGCCTTCTTCGCGGCTTCGCGATAGACGAGCAGCGGCGGCTTGTTCTCGTCGATCGTCGATTCTTCGACCACCACCTTGTCGACATTGGTCGCATTCGGCAGCTCGAACATGGTGTCGATGAGCGACTGCTCCAGGATCGAACGCAAGCCTCGCGCGCCAGTCTTGCGCGCCAGCGCCTTGCGCGCGATCGCCTTGAGCGCCGCAGGGCGGATCTCGAGGTCGACGCCTTCCATCTGCAGCAGCTTAGTGAACTGCTTGACGACAGCGTTCTTGGGTTCGGTGAGGATCTGGACGAGCGCGTCCTCGCTGAGTTCAGCGAGCGACGCCACGACCGGCATGCGACCGACCAATTCGGGAATGAGGCCAAACTTGATCAGATCTTCGGGCTCGACCTCGCGGAATACCTCGGTGAGGCTGCGCTGCTTCTTGCTCTTGACCGACGCACCAAAGCCGATACCCGAGGCTTCGGTCCGGTTTTCAATCACCTTCTCGAGGCCGGCGAAAGCACCTCCGCAGATGAAGAGGATGTTGGTCGTGTCGATTTGCAGGAAATCCTGGTTGGGATGCTTGCGGCCGCCCTGCGGCGGCACGCTGGCCATGGTGCCTTCGATCAGCTTCAGCAGAGCCTGCTGCACGCCCTCGCCCGACACGTCGCGGGTGATCGAGGGGTTGTCGGACTTGCGCGAGATCTTGTCGATTTCGTCGATGTAGACGATGCCGCGCTGCGCGCGCTCCACCTCGTAGTTGCAGCTTTGAAGCAGCTTCTGGATGATGTTCTCGACGTCTTCGCCAACATAGCCGGCTTCGGTCAACGTGGTTGCATCGGCCATGACGAAAGGAACGTCGAGCATGCGCGCGAGCGTTTGCGCCAGCAGCGTCTTGCCCGAGCCGGTCGGTCCGATCAGCAGGATGTTGCTCTTGCTGAGTTCGACATCCTCGCCCTTGGATTTTTCCTTGTGGCGCAGACGCTTGTAGTGGTTGTAGACCGCAACCGACAGCATTCGCTTTGCCGGCTCCTGTCCGATCACGTAGTTGTCGAGGTTGGACTTGATTTCCAGCGGCGTGGGCAGGTCGCTGCGCGCTTCGCGCGATTCTTCGCCAGCTGGAAGCTCGTCACGGATGATCTCGTTGCAAAGATCGATGCATTCGTCGCAAATGAATACCGAAGGCCCCGCGATCAGCTTCTTGACCTCGTGCTGGCTCTTCCCGCAGAACGAGCAGTAGAGCGTTTTTTCGCTGGAGGAGCCTTTTTTCTCGGCCATGGACAAATGCCTCGTAACTGGGGTTTAACAATGATAGCGAAACAAAAACGGCGTTTCCCGTGTGGGAAAACGCCGTCGTTGCTCGGGCGCCTTAATGGCGGCGGTCAGGTGCGCTTGGCGATCACCTGGTCGATGAGGCCGTAATCCTTGGATTCGTCGGCAGTCAGGAAGTAGTCGCGCTCGGTATCACGGGCGATTTTCTCGAGTGACTGGCCGGTCCGGTCCGCCAGGATGCGGTTCATTTGCTCACGGGTCTTGAGGATGTCGCGTGCGTGGATCTCGATGTCCGTCGCTTGTCCGCGTGCACCGCCCAGGACCTGGTGAATCATGATCTTGGAATTCGGCAGCGAAAAGCGCTTGCCCTTTTCGCCTGCAGCCAGGAGGAATGCGCCCATGCTCGCCGCAAAGCCGATGCACAGCGTCGACACGTCCGGCTTGATGAACTGCATGGTGTCGTAGATCGCCATGCCGGCGCTGACGCTGCCGCCGGGGGAGTTGATGTAGAACGAAATGTCCTTGTCTGGGTTTTCGCTCTCGAGGAACAGCAACTGCGCCACCACGAGGTTGGCGGTCTGGTCGTTGACTTCGCCGACCAGGAAGATCACGCGCTCCTTGAGCAGGCGCGAATAGATGTCATACGAACGCTCGCCGCGGCCTGACTGCTCGATGACCATCGGAACCATGCCGAGGCCTTGAATTTCCTGTGCGCTCATGTTTGCTCTCCAGAGGGGTTTGTACTTTACCCAGACGAAATGGGGCTCGTGCCACAAAGCACAAGCCCCATGGATTGCTTGCCGGCTGGCGGCCCTGATTTAGCCTTGTTGGGCCATCAGTTCGTCGAAGGATACAGACTTGTCGTTGACCTTGACCTTGCCGAGCACGAAGTCGGTCACATTGTTTTCGATCACGACGGCCTCGACTTCGGCCAAACGGCGGTTGTCGCTGAAATACCAACGAACCACGTCAGCGGGCTTCTCGTAGCTGGCGGCCAGTTCGTCGATGTGGGCCTTGATCTGCTCGGGCTTGGCTTGCAGGTTGTTGGCGCGGACCAGCTCGGCCACCACGAGGCCAAGGCGCACGCGGCGCTCGGCCTGGGGGCGGAACACGTCGTCGGGGATCGGCGCCTTGTCGGCGTCCTTGATGCCGCGCTGCTTGAGTTCGGCGCGGGCGCCTTCGATCATGCGATCGACTTCTGCCTGGACACTGGACTTCGGCAGGTCGAGTTCGGCGTTGGCGACCAGTGCGTCCATGACCGCGGTCTTGTTGCGGGCGAGGAGGCGGAATTTGACTTCCCGCTCGAGGTTTTTCTTGATGTCTGCACGAAGACCTTCGACCGTTGCGTCAGCGATGCCAAGCGATTTGGCGAGTTGCTCGTTGATTTCAGGCRGGTGCGAAGCTTCGATTTTCTTCACGGTGACCATGAAGTCGGCTTGCTTGCCGGCGACGTCCTTGCCGTGATAGTCGGCAGGAAACGAAAGCGGGAAAGTGCGGCTGTCGCCTGCCTTCATGCCGCGCACGGCGTCTTCGAATTCCTTGAGCATCTGGCCTTCGCCCACGATGAACTGGAAGTCGTCGGCCTTGCCGCCCTGGAAGGGCTCGCCTTCGATCTTGCCTTCGAAATCGACGGTCACGCGGTCGCCGTCCTGGACAGCGGCGTCTTGCGCGCGCTGTGCGAAGGTGCGACGCTGCTTGCGCAGGATGTCGAGCGTCTTGTCGATGGCGTCGTCGCCCACGTCAGCGCTGAGCTTCTCGACTTCGGCGTTGGACAGGTCGTTGATCTTGACTTCGGGGAAGACTTCGAAGACGGCGTCGAAGGCAAGCTCGCCTTCGGGCGAATTCTCTTTTTCGGTGATGCGGGGCTGGCCGGCCACTCGGAGCTTGGCCTCGTTGGCAGCCTGCGAGAAGGCCTCGCCCACCTTGTCGTTCATGACTTCGTAATGGACCGAATAGCCATAGCGCTGGGCCACGACGTTCATCGGCACCTTGCCGGGCCGGAAGCCGTCCATTTTGACGGTGCGGGCCAGCTTCTTGAGGCGCGAATCGACCTCGGACTGGATGGTGCCGACCGGCAAGGTCAGCGTGATCTTGCGTTCGAGCTTGTCGAGGGTTTCAACGTTCACGGTCATTTTCTGTCTTCCTGGTGAGAGGTCTTATTGGGCTGGTGCGCGGGGCCGGACTCGAACCGGCACGCCATTGCTGGCGTCAGGACCTAAACCTGGTGCGTCTACCAATTTCGCCACCCGCGCGGTCCGAAGAATTCAACGAAAAACGGGCGGTCCTTGATGCAGACCACCCGCTCGAAATCGGTCAACCACGTATTTTATGCTGGAACGAAAGCCGCTCCAGCGACTCATGCACCGTCACGCCGAAAGCATTTCGGCCGCATGCGGCGGCGGGGCATCCGTGCTCCCGGCCGGCTCACGCTTTACCCGAAACCAGGCCGCGTACATGGCTGGCAGCGCCAGCAAAGTGAGCACCGTGGCGACAATCAGGCCACCCATGATGGCAACGGCCATCGGCCCCCAGAAGACGCTGCGCGACAGCGGGATCATCGCCAGCACGGCCGCTGCAGCGGTCAGCACGATCGGCCGCAGCCGCCGCACCGCCGATTCGACGATCGCATCCCAGGCCGGCACACCGGCCGCACGGTCGTGTTCGATCTGGTCGACCAGAATCACCGCATTGCGCTGGATCATGCCCATGAGCGCAATCACGCCCAACAGCGCCACGAAGCCGAAAGGCCGGTTCAGCGCCAACAGCGCACCCGCCACTCCGACAATGCCCAGCGGGCCCGTGATGAAGACAAGCACCGAGCGGCTGAAACTGTGCAGTTGCAGCATCAGCAAAGTAAAGACCAGAAACAGCATGATCGGCACCCCGGCGACGATCGACGCCGAGCCCTTGCTGCTTTCTTCCACCGCGCCGGCCACTTCGATGCGATACGCGCTCTGCCCCGCCGCTTGCCACTTCGCTTCGAGTGCGCGCAGTTTTGGTAGTAGCTGATCAGTCACCGTCGCGCCCTGAAGCCCCTCGACGATGTCGCCCTGGACGGTGATCGCATAGTCGCGGTTCTCGCGCCACATCACGCCGGGCTCCCAGGTGAAGACCGGCTTGGCGATCTGCGTCAGCGGAATCGCCTGGCCTGAACTCGTGGGCAGATAAGCGTTGCCGATGTCCGAAATCGCCCCACGTTCGTCGGGCGATTGGCGCAGCACGATGTCGATCAGCAAGTCGTTCTCGCGGTATTGGCCTACCGTCGTGCCGCTGAACATGGTCCGGGAGGCCTGCGCGATGGCCTGGCTGGTCACGCCGAGCGAACGCGCCTTGTCCTGATCGACTCCGAGCCGGATCACCTTGACTGATTCGTTCCAGTTGTCGTTGACGCCGCGCATGTTCGGGTTGTCGCGCATCACAGCCTTGACCTCGTCAGCGCGCGCGCGCAGATCCGCCGGGTCCGTGCCGATCACGCGGAACTGCACCGGATACGGCACCGGCGGCCCATTGGGCAGCAGCTTGACGCGGCCACGTGCTTCGGGGAATTCCTGCGCCAGCAGCGCGGGCAATTTCAGGCGCAGGCTTTCGCGGTAATGAAGATCCTTTGCCAGCAGAATCATCTGCGACACGTTGGTCTGTGGAAACACCTGGTCGAGCGGCAAATAGAAGCGCGGCACGCCCGATCCGATCCAGCTCGTGACAGTCGTGACGCCCTCTTCGGTGCGCAGCCGCTCCTCCACTCGCTTGGCGACTTCTTCATTGGCCGCGAAGGACGTACCTTCCGGGAACCACAACTCGACCAGAATCTCCGGCCGGCTCGAATCCGGAAAGAACTGCTGCTGCACCTTGCCCATGCCAACGATGCCGAGCGCAAACATCAGCAACGTAGCGCCAATGGTGATCCAGCGATGCGCCACGCACCAGTTCACCGTGCGGCGAAAGGTGTTGTAGAACGGCGTGTCGAACAGTTCGTGCGGGGGTGCGTCGGGGTCGTGCGGCTTGACTTTGAGCAGCAGCGTGCCGAGATAAGGCACGAAATAAACCGACACGAGCCAGCTCAGCACCAGCGCAATCACCGTGACCGCGAAAATCGCAAACGTGTACTCGCCCGTGATGGACTTCGCAATGCCGATGGGCAAAAAGCCCGCCGCTGTGATCAACGTGCCGGTGAGCATCGGCTTGGCCGTGACGTCATAGGCAAAGGTGGCGGCTCGGACCTTGTCATAGCCCTCTTCCATCTTTCGCACCATCATCTCGACGGCGATGATGGCGTCGTCGACGAGCAGGCCCAGCGCGATGATCAGCGAGCCCAGCGATATCTTGTGCAGGCCGATGTCGAAGTAGTTCATCGCGAGGAAGGTCACCGCCAGCACGAGCGGGATGGTGATTGCGACAACGAGCCCCGGTCGAATGTCCACATACCAGCCAAAGCGGCCGCCCTTGTGCAGCCCGAGCGATATGAAGCTCACCGCCAGCACGATCGCCACGGCTTCGATCAGCACGCTCACGAATTCATTGACCGAATTGGCGACCGCGACGGGCTGGTCTTGCACCTGCACGAGTTGCACACCGAGCGGCAACTGCTTGTCAATCTCGGCCGTGGCAGCATGCAGCGCCTTTCCGAGCGCGATGATGTCGCCGCCCTTGGCCATCGAGACGCCGAGTGCGATCACTTCCTTGCCTTGATGCCGCACCTTCACGGCTGGCGGATCGACATAGCCGCGGTGGATGTCGGCGATGTCGCCGAGGCGAAGGTGGTTGCCTGAGCTGCCGCGAATCGGCATGGCGCGCAATTGCTCCACGCTCGTGAACTGGCCGCCCACCCGGACCTGCACCACGTCCTGCGGCGCCTGGATGGTCCCGGCGCTCTCGATGGCGTTTTGCGAACCGAGTTGCCCGATCACGGTGTTGAAGTCGAGGCCAAGTTGCGCGAGGCGCTTCTGAGATACCTCGATGTAGACCTTCTCGTCCTGCACGCCGAACTGCTCGACCTTGGCCACGTCTTTCACGCGCAGCAAGCGCTGGCGCACGTCATCGGCAAACGTCTTCAGCTCGGCGTAGCTGAATCCGTCGCTCTCCAGTGCGTAGATCACGCCATAGACATCGCCGAAATCGTCATTGAAGAACGGCCCCTGCACGCCAGCGGGCAAGGTGGAGCGCATGTCGCTGATCTTCTTGCGGACCGTGTACCAGACGTTCGCGACTTCGCCAGCCTTGGACGAATCCTTGATCTGAAAGATGATCTGCGATTCGCCGGGCTTCGAATAGCTGCGGATCTTGTCGGCGTAGGGCGCCTCTTGAAGGGTGCGTTCGAGCTTGTCGGTGACTTGCTCCGCCACCTGCTGCGCCGTGGCCCCGGGCCAGTACGTGCGAACCACCATCGCGCGAAAGGTGAACGGCGGGTCTTCGTCCTGGCCCAGCTGGAAGTACGACGCAAAGCCCAGGACCATCAACACAAGCATCAAGTAGCGCGTGAGCGCCGCGTGCTCGAGTGCCCATTTCGACAGGTTGAATCCGGCCCTGCCGGTGTCGGCGTTCTGTGACGTCATGCGGGCGTCCTCAGCGCGTTGCCACAGGCGCTACGGGCGCTGCTGGTACAGCAACTGCGTCCTGACGCCCGCCTGCAGTCGCTGCCGCCCGATTGCGATAGATGGCGACCTTCTGCCCTGGCGAGAGCACATGCACGCCTGCGGCGACGACCAGTTCGCCCGGCAGGAGGCCCTTGCCGATGACAGCTTCGTTGCCGTCTGCCGTCACCACTTCGACCGCTTGCGAGCGCACGGTCATGCTGGACTTGTCCAACACCCAGACGGCACTGCCCTTGCCTTCCTGGCGCAAGGCGCTGGTCGGAACCTTGAGCACCGGCGTGCCGCTGTGCGAAAGTGCCTTCGGCCGGGCGTAGACCGTGGCACCCAGCGCCGGCGCCTTGGCCGGATCGATCGTGGTCTTGACGGTGTAGGTGCGCGTGACTGCGTCGGCGCTGGCGGCGACCTCGCGCACCTTGCCTTCGAATTCGCTTCCGCCGGCCCATCCGCGTATCGCAACCGGGGAGTCCGCCTTGACCTGCCCCGCGCGATCTTCCGGCACCGCGAACACCACATCGCGCGCGCCGTCCTGGGCGATGCGCACGACCGGCGTACCCGCAGCGACCACCTGCCCCGGTTCGGCCTCGATCGCTGTGATGATGCCCGGCACGTCCGCCACGAGCGTCGTGTAGTTCGCCTGGTTTCCCTGCGCGCTGAGTTGCGCTTGCGCCTGTTCGAGTTGCGCCTGTGCCGCCTTGAACGTGCTTTCGCGACGCTCCAGATCGGCGCCGCTGATGAAGTTCTGGTCGCGCAGCGAGCGATAGCGCTTGAGATCCGCCGCCGCCAGATCGCGATTGGTCAGGGCCGCGGCATATTGCGCCCGGGCGCCCTCCGCTGCGAGGCGGAAATCCTGGGGATCGAGCTGCGCGAGCACCTGGCCAGCCTGAACGTGCTGGCCGAGTTCGGCCTGGCGCCGCGTGATCTTTCCGGCGACTCGAAAGCCCAGGCGCGATTCGACTCTTGCCCGCACTTCGCCGGAGAACTCGGGCTCGGTGTCGTAGGAGCTGACGCCGACGGCGATGACCTTGACGGAACGGATGGGCTCCTCAGCTGGCGGCGGACGAGAACATCCGGCAATGAGGACCACGGCGAGCAGCAGCCCGGCACGAGTACGGACGCGCGATACAGATGAGGCGGACATGAATCACCCTTCAAAACCAGCGGGGTCATTACTGACCAGCGGGTTAGTAATCTAGGGTAAACGCCAATCGCTGTCAACGAATTCGCCAGCGAAGCGGCGATCCGGGATCCAGGCGCCTCAGGTGCGTTGTCCCATTTCCACGAGCCGGTTGTCGGGAAGCACGAAGTAGTCGGATGCGCGGCCCGCGTTGCGCTGCAGCCAGCCGAAGAGCGCCCGCCGCAACGGGTTCATGTTCGGCAGATGCTCATCGCCGACAGAAGCGCGCGAGACGAAATACGAGGTCGTCATCGAGTCGCAAGCCAGACCCTTCTGATAGGCCAGGATGCGGATGAATTCGGGCACGTCAGGGCGCTCCATGAAACCGTAGCGCGCAGTAGCGACCCATATGCCTTCACCCAGGGTTTCGGCTTCGATTCGCTGGCGTGCGTCAACGCGTGGCGTGTCGCACGACAACACCCTGAGCACGATGACCTTCGAGTGAAGCACCTGGTTGTGCTTGAGGTTCAACAGCAGCGCATGCGGCACGGATTCAGCGTCGGGGTTGAGGAACACCGCCGTGCCCCTCACCCGGTGCGGCATGCCTTCGGCGAGCGACTGCACGAAAGGCACGAGCGGCAGGCGCTCCGCTTCCGCTGCCCGCAAGCCGAGGCGCCGGCCCTTGGCCCAAGTCGTGAAGATCACCATCACCAGTACGGCGACAGCGAGCGTAAGCCAGCCTCCTTCGGCGATCTTCAAACTGTTGGCGACGACGAACATCACATCGACCGATGCGAAGATCAGCACGCCGATCACGACGGCCGGCCGATTCCACCGCCAGAGCTTGTAAGCGACGATGCCGGCGAGCAGCGTCGTCGTCACCATCGTGATCGAGACGGCAATGCCGTACGCCGCCGACAACGCGCTCGAACTGCGGAAGCCCAGCACCAGCAGCAGCACGCCGACCATCAGCATCCAGTTCACCGTCGGGATATAGATCTGCCCGATGGCTTCGCCCGAAGTCTGCACGACGCGCATGCGCGGCAAATAGGCCATGCGAATCGCCTGCGCCGTCAGCGAAAAGGCGCCGGAGATGACTGCCTGCGATGCAATCACGGTCGCCATCGCGGCGAGGATGACCATTGGCAGCACCGCCCACGACGGAAAGAGCCTGAAGAAGGGGTTGTCGATCGCTGCCGGATTGGAAAGCACCAGCGCGCCCTGGCCGAAATAGTTCAGCACCAGCCCCGGCAAAGCAATGAATATCCAGGCGAAGCGAATCGGCTTCGCGCCGAAATGCCCCATGTCGGCGTAAAGCGCCTCGCCACCGGTAAACGCGAGAAACACAGCGCCCAGCACGGCAAGCGATTGCGTTCGATGCGTGACCAGGAAGTTGGCTGCGTGGCGCGGATCGAGCGCGGCGAGCACCTCCGGTTGCTTGAGCACCTGCAACAGGCCTCCCGCGGCAATCACGACAAACCACAACAGCATGACCGGCCCGAAAACCCGACCGACCAGCCCGGTGCCATGGCGCTGCACGGCGAACAAGCCGACCAGGATCGCCATGGTGATCGGAATCACGAAGGGTTGAAGCCCGGGCGCCTCCACCTCCAGCCCCTCGACCGCGGAAAGAACCGAAATCGCCGGAGTGATGAGACTGTCGCCATAGAACATCGCGGCTCCAACCAGACCCAGCAGCGCGATCAAGGAAGAGACCCACGCGCGCGTCGGCGTGCCGGTCACCGCATTGCGCGCCAGCGCCTGCAGCGCGAGGATGCCGCCTTCACCGTCATGGTCCGCGCGCAGCACGAAAACCACGTACTTCAGCGTGACCACGAACATCAGCCCCCAGAAGATCAGCGACAACAGCCCCAGCACCGTTTCAGGTGAAAAGGGAATGCCGTGCTCCGGGTTGAGCGTCTCCTTGAAGGCATACAGCGGCGACGTGCCGATGTCGCCGAAGACCACGCCTAGCGCCGCAATCATCACGACCGGCCCCGCCTTGGGATGAGATCCCGGATCCGAAAGGCCGAGGTTCTGCGACGTTGTGTTCATGATGAGTGGAATCTCCCCAGGGGCGGATCGTACCCGTGCCCGCCCCCTTGGCCGTGTCGCACAATCCGCGGCGTGTCATCCATCCCGCCTCCCGCTATCGCCGCCTCGCCGGCCCACTACGAGAATTTCCCCGTCGCCTCGTGGTTGTGTCCGCCCCGCTTGCGGCCGCCGATTGCCGCCATCTACCAATTCGCACGCACGGCGGACGATATTGCCGACGAAGGCGACGCCAGCGCCGCGCAGCGCCTGGACGATCTTCGGGCGTTTCGCGCTGATCTGGCCGCTGTCGCGCGCAAGGCAGCACCCTCGAATCGCTGGCCCGAAGTCTTCGGCCCGCTCGCGCACGCCATGCATGCCTTCGCGCTCCCTGAGAGCTTGCTCGCCGATCTTCTCTCGGCCTTCATGCAGGACATCCAGAAGACCCGCGACGGCGCGGGCTACGCCGACCGCGCCGAGTTGCTCGACTACTGCCGCCGCTCGGCCAACCCCGTCGGCAGATTGCTGCTTCATTTGTATGGCGTGAACGACGCGCACGCGCTCGGCCAGAGCGATGCGATTTGCACGGCGCTGCAACTGATCAATTTCTGGCAGGACCTGAGTGTCGATCTGCCGCGCGGCCGCCATTACCTGCCGCGCAGCGACGTCACCGCGCACGGGCTGAATGCGCACGACTTCAATGCCTTCCGGCCACTGGCGCCTGCGCCCGCACCGCCGGGTGCGATTTCGCTGGTCGCCGAGCAGGTCGCCTGGGCACGCGAACTGATGCATGAAGGCAAACCGCTCGTTCATCGCCTGCCCGGCCGCGCCGGATGGGAACTGCGCTTCGTCGTCCAGGGTGGCAGCCGCATCCTCGACAAGATCGAGGCGCTGGGCTGCGACACCTTCTCGCATCGCCCTACCATCGGCAAGTCCGATGTGCCGCTGCTCGCATGGCGGGCCCTGCGGATGCGGAGACAATCGCCCGCATGAAGAGGCCCGCACGATGACCCCCGAGCAGTACGTCCAGGACAAGGCCGCTGCGTCGGGCAGCAGTTTTTATTACGCGTTCCTGTTTCTCCCGAAGCCGCGCCGTGCGGCGATCACCGCCTTCTATGCGTTCTGCAGGGAAGTCGACGACGTGGTCGACGAAACAAGCGATCCGGGTGTCGCCGCCACCAAGCTCGCCTGGTGGCGCACCGAAGTCGCGCAGTCGTTCGCAGGCCAGCCACACCATCCGGTGATGCAGGCGCTGATGCCGCATGCGGCGGCCTACGGCATCGAGGAACGCCAGTTGCACGAAGTGATCGACGGCTGCCAGATGGACCTCGACCAGACGCGCTATCTCGACTTTCCAGCCTTGCGGCGCTACTGCCATCTGGTGGCCGGCGTGGTCGGAGAAGGCGCGGCGCGCATCTTCGGGCAGACCGATCCGCAAACCACGCAATACGCGCACAAGCTCGGCCTTGCGCTTCAGTTGACCAACATCATTCGCGATATCGGAGAAGACGCCTTGCGCGGACGAATCTACCTGCCGGTCAATGAACTGCAGCAGTTCGACGTCAAGGCGCATGAGATCCTCAACCGCGTGCACTCGGATCGCTTCGTCGCACTGATGAAGTTCCAGGCGGATCGCGCGCAGGCCGCGTACGACGAAGCCCTCGCCCTGCTCCCCCCAGCGGACCGGCGCATGCAGAAGCCCGGACTGATGATGGCGAGCATCTACCGCACGTTGTTGACGGAGATCGAGCGCGACAACTTCCAGGTGCTCAACCAGCGTGTGAGCCTGACCCCCGTACGCAAACTCTGGCTGGCATGGCGCGTCCAGGCGCTAGGCAAGTTATGACTCCCCCCCAGGTTGCCCGGCACTTCGTGTCCGGGCGCCCACCCCCTGCCGGGGGCGCCGCGCTGCGGCCCGGCAAAGCCGGTTCCGCCGCGGCCCACGAACAGGCGCGCTGCGCGCAGCCCACAGACAACCGCAGCGCGCGTTCCCCGAGGCCGGCGCAGCCAGGCCCGTTGGTGAAACACCGCGGAACTGGCTTCGCCAGGCCGCCAGTGTTGCCCCCGGTAGGGGGTGGGCGGCTACACGAAGTGAGCGAGCCTGGGGGCGAGCCTTGAATGTCCTTATCGTGGGCGGGGGATGGGCTGGGTTGGCGTGCGCCGTGGAGGCGGTGCGTGCGGGGCATTCGGTCAGTGTCTTTGAAGCGGCGCGCAATTGGGGCGGGCGGGCGCGCGCACTCGCGGCGACTTTGCCCGACGGGGAACGGGTGATGCTGGACAACGGGCAGCACATCCTGATTGGTGCCTATACCGATTCGCTGGGTCTGATGGCGCGTGTTGGCGTGGACGTGGATGCCGCTTTGCAGCGGATGCCGCTCACGCTTCGGTTTCCGGACGGCACAGGGCTCTCGCTGCCGCTACTGCCCCGCTGGCTCGATCGGGCAACGCGACGGATCGCGCCGCTGGATGTGCTGGCGGGCGTCGTCGGCGCGCGCGGGTGGTCCTGGCAGGACAAGTTGTCGCTGCTCAGGACCTCCTTGCAATGGCAGCGGCAAGGCTTTGTCTGCGATGAACGGCAAACGGTGGCCGGCCTTTGCGCCACGCTCACGCCGCGAGTGCGCGCCGAACTCACCGATCCGCTGTGCGTCTCGGCACTCAACACGCCGGCCGATCAGGCCAGCGGCAAGGTCTTCCTGCACGTGTTGGAGCAGGCGCTGTTTCGCACGCCGGGCGGCTCGCACTTGCTGCTGCCGCGGGTCGATCTCGGGGCGATCTTTCCGGATGCCGCGGACCGCTGGTTGCGCCGGCAAGGGGCGAGGACTGAACTTGGACGCCGCGTGCGCGCCATCACTCGGCAAGGCGACGGCTGGCTGGTTGACGATGAGCCCTTCGATCGGGTCGTGCTCGCCTGCGCGCCCTGGGAAGCCGCGCGTCTTGCGGCGGACCTCGCGCCGCGCTGGTCCGCCGTGGCCGAGGCGCTGACGCACGAAGCGATCACCACGGTCTATCTTTATGGCGAAGGGGCGGCGCTCTCCGCACCCTTTCTTGCCTTGCGCAGCACGCCCGAGGCGCCGGCGCAGTTCGCGTTCGATCGCGGCCGGCTCGGTGGTCCGCGTGGCCTGCTCGCTTTCGTGATCAGCGCGAGCACCGACGATCGCGAGGCACTTCAGTGGCAGGTGCAGGCACAGGCGCGCTCTCAGTTGGGGCAAGACGGATTGCAGCCGGTGTTGACGGTGATCGAACGGCGCGCGACCTTCGCATGCACGCCGGGGTTGGTCAGGCCATCGATGCATGTGGCGCCGGGTCTTGTTGCCTGCGGCGACTATGTCGAAAGCGGCTATCCCGGAACGCTCGAAGGCGCCGTTCGCAGCGCCATTGCCGCTGCTGCAACGATCTGATCGCGCAGCATCTGCGCCGATTCAAGCTCGGCCGACTGGCTTGCCTGCCCCCTCCCAGTCAGCCAGAAAGCCACTGGCCGGAGGGTTCACGTTCAGGATCGCATCGATCGGCCGAACCGCGGTGGCCGGCGCCGTTCGCATTGGCGGAGGCGATGGCCACTGCGGCGTCACGTGCGGACGCGGCTGCGTGTCGAGCGCGATGCTGTGCTTGTCCATCAGCCGGTACAAGGTCATTCGCGAGACGCCGAGTTCGCGCGCCGCATGCGTGACGTTGCGGCCAACGCGCGTCAGCGTGAGCACGATGACGTCGCGCTCGGCCGCCGTGCGCGCCGCATCCAATCCCATGCCGACCGGGTTGTCCGCTGGCATGAGGCCTAGATCGGTCGGCCCGATCAGACGACGGTCCGTCATGACGACGGCGCGCTGCACACGGTTGAAGAGCTCCCGTACATTGCCCGGCCAGGCGTGCGCCAGCATGGCCGCGACCGCCTGGCGGCTGAACCCCTTCACGCGTGCCCTGCTCTTGGCGGCACAGCGCTGAAAGAAATACTCCGCGAGGATCGGCACGTCTTCCATGCGCCGCCGCAATGGCGCGACTTCGATCGAAAGAACGTTGAGCCGATAAAAAAGATCGTCGCGAAACTGCCCGACAGCCACGGCCTCCGCCAAGTCCACGTGCGACGCGGCCACCACGCGCACATCGACATGCAGGTTGCGAACAGCCCCGACCCGGCTGATGGTCTTCTCTTGCAGGAAGCGCAGCAGATTGGTTTGCAGCTCGAGCGGGAGATCGCCGATCTCGTCGAGGAAGATCGTGCCGCCGTTCGCAGCTTCGATCAGCCCGCGCCGCTCCGACGAAGCCCCCGTGAATGCGCCGCGCTCATGCCCGAACAGTTCCGACTGGATCAATGACGGCGAGATGGCTCCGCAGTTGACCGCGACGAAAGGTCCGGCCGATCGCTGCGAGCATTGATGGATCGCGCGCGCGGCAAGCTCCTTGCCGCTGCCGCTTTCGCCGCCGATCAGGACCGGCGCATCGGTCGCCGCGACCTTGCGGATCTGTTGGCGCAAGCGCGTGATCGCGGGCCCCTGCCCCACCATGCCGAGCGCGTCGATCGCGTGGCTGTGCGCCGCGTCGTGCCGATGGCGAAGCATCGCGCGCTGGCTGGCATGCGCCAAGGTTCGCTCCAGCTCCTCAAGATCGACTGGCATCACCTGATGGTCGAAGAAGCATCCGAGCACCAGTTCGCGAAATCCGGCGGACTCCAGCGCATGCGGGTCGCACACGCTCACCCATTCGGAACCCGGCGAGCCATTGACACAGGCTTCAACGGCGGCCTCGGGCGCATTCAGCGTCGGCCCCACGATCAACATGCCGACTTTGAAATGCCGGTGCGCCTGCATGCGGCCGGCCGCCACCAGGTCGCCGACCTGCGTCACGTCCCATCCGCGCGCGACCAGCCGATCCACCACGTCGGCCGCGCCGCCACCCAGCGTCACGCAGAGAATGCTCCCGGGTTGCATCGCGAGGCACCAGACGGTTAGAACGACATCGGCAGCCTGACGGTCAGCTGGAGGTCCGGGGTGTCGCGCGTCAGGCCCGCACCCACGCTCACGTTGAAGACTGTCTTGTCGCTGTAGCGATACGAGTAACCCAGCAGCAGCGATGCGAGCTGCGTGCGTACCGAGCCGAGCACCGTCTGGCCGTTCTGCTTCGTGGGCGCGACGGAATAGAGTTCCACGCCGAGGCTGAAGGACGAGCGCTCATTGAGTGCCATGCCCATCCCGAAATTCATGCCGAACACGCCACCCGCCTGCACGTCGCCGAGAAACTCGGTCTGGCCGTTCAGCACGGTGCGGCTGACATCCTTGCGCGCGAAGTTGTAGGTGTAGCTGAGTCCGCCGAAGAAGACGGCCGGATCGGATGGCAGCAGGAAGTTGAGGCTCGGCTGCAATGAATAGAAGCCGGAGCCTGTCGGGAGTTCGAGGGGCAGCCCCGTGCCCGTGGTGTTGCCGATGCAGCGCGTCACGCAATCGGTCGCTACCTCGAAGGGGTCCTTGCCGTTGCGCGCCTTGAAGCGCAGGCCGCCGACGATGTAGGGCTTGTTGTTGTCTCGCCCATCCGCGATCTGATAGCGCACCGCAGCCTCGAGGTCGCCCATGCCGTTGCCGTGTGTATCGAACACGTTGTCGAAAGCAGAGCCGGTGAAGATTTCGCGGCTGATGGTGTTGTTCGAACGGTTGAGGTATGGGAGCTTCAATTCAAGCTCCGTGCGGTTGGTCACGCCCCAGCGACCGGTCAGTGCGGCAACGAAGGTGTTGTTCTTGTATTGCCGCACGTCGACCAAGCCGATCAGGATCGCCGGGATGACTGTGTACCCCACGAGCGCCACCTGATTGCTTGACGAGTAGCCGTATTGCAGCGATGGCTCGAAGACGAACTTGCCCTTCGGCGTGAGGATGCCGGGTTCCTCGAAGATCTGCGCCACCGGCGGTGCCTGGATTTCCTCGCTGGGCGCGACGCCGACGCGCACGGGCCTCGTCGACGTGTCCTCAGCGGCCTGGCCGGCTGCATTGGCTGCATTGGGTGCGGCGGCGCTCTCCAGCTCCGGCTTCGAGCCCGGAGCACGCAGCACGCGCGGCTCCTGGGCAACCTGGTTGACCGTCTGCGCCTGGGCATTGAGACGATCGGAGAGTTCCTTGTAGCGGCTCTCCTGCTCTGCAGCCTGCTGCCGCAAGGCGTCGATCTGGCGACCCTGCTCTGTCACCTGATGCTGAAGCGTCTCTATGCGCTTGTTGGCATTACGGGCAGCCGATGTGCCTTGACCTTGTGATTGCGCGATGGCGCTCGACCATGCCACGGAAGAGCATGCAAGTAGCACCAGCGCCCTGTGCGGGCGAATTGTCTCCATCTTTCCCTCTCGTTCTGCTTCTTCGTACGCGAGGTCCCGGCGGCAGCGTATACGTTTTGTTAACTTTTCGCCAAGGCGAATTTGAAAACAAAGGTAAGCGACCGAGGGGCAGCCGTGGTGGTGTCTCGAAGGTGTTGCAGTCGAGACACGAAAGCGTTCGCGGACGGGGTCGACGGCACGACTTGGCAGCCTTCCGCGCGTCTATCGCAGCACTCGCGAGAGCGCGCGATAAGGTCCGGCGCCCGTGTCCCATGGTTGAGACACAGCACGACTCTCGATGCATTCCGGCGCAAGCGCGGTCAGCGCTGGCGCTGCGCCCTCGCCGCGCCGATTCGCGCACGATTTGCCGTCAAGCGGATGTGACACCCCCAGTGAAAAACAGCCCCTTTGGGACACGTGAAACGCCCGGTACGCAAGTCGCCCGAATCGTCGCGTGCATGCTTGTCCCAATGAGGGAGCGCCTGCGCGCAACAAGCCGTAATTTGCTGGCACCGAAGTTGCACCGCGGCCTCTGATTTGCGGCGACGCACGTCAATACCAAGCTTGTTCAACTTTTTGGAGGGTTCATGAAAAAGACACTTTTGGCTTCGGCCATTGCGCTTGCCTTCGGGTTCAGCGGGGCAGTGTGGGCCGATCAGACGGCCGGACCATCAGGGCGCGGCGCGGACACCAATACGAATACGGACAGCAGCACGCATTCGTACACCGACAGCAGTACCTACACGGACAGCAGTACGCGAACCCGCACTGACAGCAGCACGCATTCGCGCACCCGGACCGGTGATGCAGAGGCCAGTGCCGCTCGTTCCGCAGCGCTGAACAACGGCTCGACGGGGACGTTCGACAACGCTTTCAACTTCAACAAGACGACCGCGACGGCGAGCAGCAATCTCAGCGGTACGGTGTCGAACAACTCCGTCTCCGGCATCGGCAACGTGGCCTACAACCTGGGTTCCGCGGCTGGTGGACGCGGCGCGGGCGGCACCGGCGGCACCGGCAGGGGCGGCACGGCCTCGGGCACGGGCGGCAACGGCGCCACTGGCGCCGGCGCAGTCGGTGCGGTGGGAGGGAGCGCATCCAACGGCGCCATCACGCATGGCAGCGCCACGAACGGCGGTTCGGCAGCGGGTGACGGCGGTAACGGCCTCGGCGGCATCGCGGCTGGCTTCGCCAACAGCGGACGCGCCTCATCCAGTGGCGGCGACGGCGGACGCGGCGGCTCGAGCGGCGACAGCGGCCGTGGCGGAAGCAGCGGCAGCCTGTCCGCTGCGCTGGGCGGCAGGAGCGGCGGTGGCGGCGGTGGCGGAAGCTCCGGCGGCACCTCGGCAGGCTCGGGTGGCAACGGCGGCGGCGGTGGTTCAGGTGGACTCGGCGGGTTGGGCGCTGGCGGCTCTGGCGGTGCGGGCGCAGCCGGCGGCGCAGGCGGTGCGGGCGGTGCCAGCGGCACGGCAGGCGCAGGCGGCGCGAGCGGTGCAGGCGGAGCCGGCACATCGACCAGCACGGCAGGCGCAGGCGGCGCGAGCGGCGCCACAGGTGCCGGTGGAGCAGGCGGTTCAGKCGGCGGCGGTGGAGCGGCCACCAGCACCGCAACCAGCACCCAGACCGGCGGCGCAGGGACAGGCGGAGCAGGCGGCTCGAGCACGAACGGCAGCGCCACCAACGGCAGCGCGAGCAACGGCAACAACACTGCCGGCGCTGGCGGAGCAGGCGGTAGCGGGACGGGCGGCGCCGGCGGCGCAGGCGGAACCAACACCGGCAACGGCGGAACCGGCGGCGTGGGCAATGGCGGCGTCGGTGGCGGCGGCGGAACGGTGACGGTCAATGCCGGCACGTTCAACATGTCCAACACCATGACGAGCGTCGGTCAAACAGCAGCGGGCATCATGGTCGCGAACCAGAACAGCGGCGTGTCGTCGCTGGTGCAGCAGAGCGTGAACGTCCAGGCGAACCTGAGCGTGGGTCGCTGATCGACAGCGAAGTCCGATGAGCGCCTGTGCAGCGTGACGGCTGCGCGGGCGCGCGTCGGCTCGCCTTAATAGCTGGCCAAGGGGGAGACGCCATGAAATTCATCACTCTCTGCGGGACCGCTTGCGCGGCCCTGGGGTTCCTGCTGCCGACGCTTGCAACGGCGCAGGGCATCGAGCCGGTCGGCGATGCGCCGGTCAAGGCCGAGCGCGTGGCCTTCGTCGCAACGCCGGTCGACCCTGACAAGCTGTCGGGCTATCGGGGCGGCACCGACATGGTTCGCAACGACATGACCCTGAACGGCACCACCGCCGACAACTCGGCACGCAACGTCAACACGGGCGACAACACCATCAGCGCGGGCTCGTTCGCGAACATGAACGGCTTGCCGGTCGTGATCCAGAACAGCGGCGCGAATGTGCTCATACAGAACGCGGTGATTCTTCATCTGCAGATGAACTGAGGAGAGCGCCGTGCGCCGCATGCTGCTTTCCGTCGCACTGCTCGCTGCAGCCACCGCAGCGCCGGCCCAGCGGGCCTATCTGTCGCTGGGGATGGGCGACGTCACCATGCCCATCACGAGCCTGAAGCAGGCGAAGACGGGGCGCACGCTGATCCAGAAGTACGACTTCAGTTGTGGATCGGCCGCTGTTGCCACCCTGCTCACGCACCACTACAACTATCCAGTCACCGAAGAGGCGGTGTTCAAGGAGATGTACGAGAACGGCGACCAGGAGAAGATCCACAAGGAAGGCTTCTCGCTGCTCGACATGAAGAGATATCTCGCTGCGCACGGCTTCGACGCCGACGGCTTCGAACAGCCGCTCGAGAGGCTGAGCCAAGCGCGCATCCCCGCCATCGTCCTGATCAACACGAACGGCTATCACCACTTCGTCGTGGTCAAGGGCCTGCAGGACGGTCGCGTACTTGTCGGCGACCCCGCCCAGGGCACACGGGCGGTGGCGCGCAAGGCTTTCGACGAGAGCTGGAAAAACGGGCTGCTCTTCGTCATTCACAACCGCATGGACACGGCCAAGTTCAACCTGGCCGCTGACTGGCGCGTCGCTCCGCATGCGCCCATCGGGCAGCAAGGCATCAGCCGCGACGGGCTTTGGCAGGTCACGATGCCGAAGCTGGGACCCGGGGAATTCTGATGAACGACATCCGCTTCCCTTTTGGCTTGCCTTCTGGCTTCCCTTTTGCCCGCGCCGGATTGCGGCTCGGCCTGTGCCTGCTTTTCGGCAGCGCCCTTTTGCCAGCGCTGCCGGCACAAGCGGCCGGACCCGATCCCGAAGAACCCAGCGCCGGCGTATGGATGACCGTCAGCGACCAGAAACTGGACCACATGCGCGGCGGCTTCGACCCGGGCACCGGCCTGCTGGTGAGCTTCGGAATCTCGCGCGCGACCTACATCAACGGCAGCCTCGTGACACAGACGACGCTCGACTTCAGCCATGTCAGAGACCTCACTCCGGCCCAGGCCACGCAGCTCAACAAGCAGATGGCGAGCCTGAACCTGGTCCAGAACGGCCCCGGTAACACCGTTCAGGCGCAGCAAGGCGGCGTCGCCTTCGGCACCGTGATCCAGAACACGCTGGACAACCAGCACATCGTGAATCAGACGGTCATCAACGCGAGCAGCAACTCAGCCGGAATGGTCAAGAACCTGAACACACTGTCGACACTGAACGACAGCCTCTTGCGCGCCGTCGGCTCGCGCTGAGCGACTCGACCTCAATCCGCGCGGCTGCTGCCGGGCATCAGCGCCACGCAGAGTGCGTGCAGGTTCGGCACGATGAGCTGCGGATGCGCGTCGTGCTCCCACGGCCGCTCGTCGCGCACCAGCCATGCGGCCTGCATACCGGCGCCGAGCGCGCCGACCACGTCCAGCGCCGCGTCATCACCGACGTGCAGCACGGCTTCGGGTTGCACTGCGACGGACGCGGCCGCAGCGCGGAAGATCGCGGCATGCGGTTTGCCACTGCCGAATTCACGTGCGTTGAACGCGGCACGAAACCAGCGCCCGACGCCGGTCCGATGCACGTCGGCATTGCCGTTGGAAATCGCTACCAGCGGATAGCGCTCGCTGAGCCATTTGAGCGCGGGCAAGGCGTCGTCGTAGAGCTCGACGCGTTGGCGCTCGGCAAAGAAGACATCGAAGGCCGGCTCCGCCAGCGCAGGGTCTTCACCCGAGCGGCGCAACGCCGCTCGAATCGATTCGCGTCGCATTGCGCTGAGATCGTGCGCCAGATCGGAACGCTCTTTTTCAGTGGCTTCGCGCAGTTCGCGCAGGATGCCCGGCGTGATGAGCAGGTTGGCGGTCTTGGGCGCTTCACGCAGCAGCCATTCGTGCAAGACGCGCTCGGCGCGTTCGATGGTGGGCCAGATCGGCCACAGCGTGTCGTCGAGATCGAGCGAAATCGCGGCGATGCGCTTCACGTCGAGGGTGATGGAATCGGGGGTCGCGTGGGCCATGGTCGAGAATATCGCATGCCCTTTCGAGACGAACCGCCCGCTGCCGAGAATGCCCAGGATCGCACTGCCGTGCTCTGGTGCAACCTGGGCTCCCCCGACGAGCCTACGGCGCAGGCGGTGCGCCCTTACCTTGCAGACTTTCTCGGCGACCCGCGCGTGGTCGAGATACCGCGCGCAGTCTGGGCGCTGATCCTGCACGGAATCATTCTGCGCACACGGCCCGCGAAGTCAGCCGCCAAGTACGCCAGCATCTGGACACCGGAGGGCTCGCCCCTCAAGGTCTGGACGAAAAAGCAAGCGACTCTCTTGAACGGCTGGCTCGGCGAAAGCGGGCATCGCGTGTCGGTTCGAGACGCGATGCGCTACGGCCAGCCTTCGATCGCAAGCCGGCTGGACGAGCTCAAGGCGCAAGGCGTGACCCGGGTGCTCGTGCTGCAGGCCTATCCGCAGTATTCGTCCACCACCACCGCGAGCGTGGTCGACGCCGTGAATGCGTGGAGCGCACGCGTGCGCCGCTTGCCGGAATTTCGCTTCGTCAACGACTATCACGACGACCCCGGCTATATCGACGCGCTGGCGCAGAGCGTGATGCGCTATTGGCAGCAGAACGGCCGGCCCGACCAGCTCGTGATGAGCTTCCACGGCATTCCGGAGCGCAATATCAAACTGGGCGACCCCTACCAGGCGCAATGCCTTGCCACGGCGCGGCTCCTGGCCGAACGCTTGCGCCTGACGCCGGCTCAATATCGCGTCACCTTTCAGTCGCGCTTCGGCCGCGCGAAATGGCTACAGCCCTACACCGAGCCCACCCTGCGCGAACTCGGCAGCGCGCGTGTTTCGCGCGTCGACGTGATGTGTCCCGGCTTTCCGGCGGACTGCCTCGAGACCCTGGAAGAAATCGCGATGGAAGGTCGCGATGCATTCCTCCAAGCCGGGGGCAAGACCTTTCACTACATCCCCTGTCTCAACGACAGCACCGTCTGGATCACGGCGCTGGCAGCCATCGCTGACCGCCACCTGGCGGGCTGGCCCACTCGGGCAGCCTGAGCGGATCAGAGGCGTCCCAGATAGTCGGGCTTGCCCACAGGTACGCCACTGTGACGCAGCACGTCATACGCCGTGGTGACATGGAAAAAGAAGTTGGGCAGCGAGAACTGCAGCAGGTAGCGCTGGGCCGGAAACTTCAGTTCAGTGCCGCGCACCTTCATCGTGATCTCGCGCTCCTCGGCGCCATCGATCAATGACCGATCCACGGTCTGCAGATAGTCGACCGTCTTCGCGATCCGCGCCTGCAGTTGTGCGTAGGTCGTTTCGTCGTCCGCAAAGCTCGGCGCGGTAACGCCCGCGAGGCGCGCGGTGCCGAACTTCGCGGCATCGCTCGCACTCTGGACCTGCCCGGCCAGCGTGAACATGTCCGGCGCGAGACGCGCGCTGACGAGTTCCGAAGGATCGATGCCGGCTTCTTGCGCGTGTGCAAGGCCTTTGTCCAGGATGTGCGTGAGTTGGCCGAGTCCGCGAATGAACACCGGGACGGAAACGTCGTAGAGCGAGAGCGCCATGAAATGACTCCGAGTTGAAAGAGGCGGCACGATTGTGCGGCCCCCGGCGCTCAGATGCTGGCGGCGCGAATAAAGGCTTCGATCGGCGCCAGGTGCTCCGGCACGTTGAGCGCTGGCGCATGGCCGCATCCCGGCACCTCGATGATCTGCAGCCGCCCCTTCACGCCGGGCCCTCGGCCGCGCATCTCGTCCAGCGTCTCACGCAGGACCAGATCCGAATCGACACCACGCAGGCACAGCACGGGCACGTCGATCGCGTCGTAGTGCGACCACAGCAGGTAGTCGTCGGGATGCGCGGTGAACTGCCGAACCATGGCGGGGTCGTAATGCGGCGTCACCCGGCCATCGGGCAGCCGGCGTGTCGACGTCTCGGTGAGCCGCCGCCACTGCGCATCGCTGAGCCAACCGTAAGGCTTGTAGACGATGCGAAAGAAGGTTTCGAGCTCGGCCACCGTGTCGAAGGCCGGCGGCTTGCCGGCGTACGAGCGAATGCGTTCGACCGCCGCATCGGCGATCTGGGGCGCGTTGTCGTTGAGCACCAGGCTTGCGATGCGCGGCTTCATCGAAGGTTCGGCGATCCCGCCCGCGCAAACCATGCCGATCGCCCCGCCCATCGACGTGCCGACCCAATGGACATTCGTGAGCTTCAATTCATCGAAGAACGCCGTCGCCACCCGCGCGTAAAAGGACAACTGGTATTCATCGTCCGGCGCAGGGCTCCATTGGCTCAGACCACGGCCGATGGTGTCCGGGCAGATCACGCGAAAGCCCCGCTCGGCGAAATGCGCCGCGAGTTCGTCCATGTCGCGGCAGGTGCGCGCGAGACCATGCCAGGCGACGATCACCTGGCCGTCCGCGTGGCCCCAATCCATCCAGTGGATCTCGCGGCCCGCGAGTTGCGCGTAGTTCGAAGTCGGTGATTTCATCGCGATGCCCTTGCACGGAGACGGCCGACGATGCCGGTCGGAAAGTAGTAGACCGAGAGCACGAACAGAACGCCGAGCCACAGCAGCCAGCGGTCAGGCGACAGCAGCGCGGCGAGCAAAGGCACGCCGCTCACGGCTTCACTCCCGAGGCGGAGCAGGTCCTGCAGATAGCTCTGCGCGATGACGAAGATCACAGCGCCGATCACTGCGCCGTAGATCGTGCCCATGCCGCCGATCACCACGATCAGCAGCACATCGATCATGATTTCGAAGCTCAGTGAAGTGTCCGGCCCGTTGTAGCGCAGCCAGACCGCGAGCATCGCGCCCGCCAGCGTGGCGAACAGCGCGGACAGCACGGATGCTGTCGTGCGATAGACCACCACCCGATAGCCGATCGCCTCGGCGCGGAACTCGTTTTCGCGGATCGCCTGCAGCACGCGGCCGAACGGCGAATTCACGATGCGCAGCAGCGCCAGCACGAGCACTACCGCCAGCACAAAGAGCAGGTAGTAGCACAGCAAGCGCCCGTCGAGTGACACACCGAGGAACGGCTCTTCCGAAAACTCGAAGCTCGGCGAGATCAGTTCAGGCAGCTTGAAGGTCAGCCCGTCTTCCCCGCCGGTGAAATCCGACAGTTGCGAGGCCAGCGTCTGGAACGCCGAAGCCACCGCCAGCGTGATCATCGCGAAGAAGATTGCGCGCACACGCAGCGAAAAGAGCCCGATTGCAAGCGACAGCACGAGCGAGATCGCAAGCGCCGCACCCAGCCCGATGAGCAGCGCGCCCCACCCTGCGCCGAGCCGGCTCGCCGAGATCGCAATGCCATAGGCGCCGATGCCGAAGAACATCGTCTGCGCAAAGCTCACAATGCCCGTGTAGCCCAGCAGCAGGTCGAAGCTCGCGACCAGCACGATGAACACCAGCACCTTGGCGGCAACACTGAGCGCCTTGACGCCCGGGAAGATGAAGGGCGCGAATGCAAGGCCGAGCACCAGCACCGCGAGCAACACTGCCAGCAGCCGGCTGCGCGGCAGGTCGTTGGAAAGAAGACGGGTCAGCATGATCGTCCCTTCAACGGTTCGCCACCGGGTACACACCCTGCGGACGCCACAGCAGCACGGCCACCATCAGGAAGATGCTGGCGAACTGCGTCAACGCCGGCAGCAAGAACCCCGTGTAGTTGTTCATCAGCCCGACGAGCAAGGCGCCGATCAGCGCGCCAGTGGTCGAGCCCAGGCCACCGATGATGATCACGATGAAGATCAGCACGTTGACCTGCGAACCCATCTGCGGAACCAGGTTCTGCTGGAAGAGCCCCCACATCACGCCGCCGAGGCCCGCGAGCGCACTGCCCACCACGAAGACGCCGATGAAAAGCCGTCCGATGCGATAGCCGAGCGACTCGACCATTTCGCGATCCTGCACGCCCGCGCGAATCAGCAGTCCGATCTTGGTACGGCCCAGCGTCCAGGCCAAGAGGCCAAATACGAAAGCACCGACGATGACCGCGAGGATTCGGTATTTGCTGATGGCCGCGTCTCCCACGAGCAGCGAACCGCGCAGTGCATCGGGCAAGGGCAGCGGAATCTGCCCAGGGCCCCAGATGACCTTGATCATCTCCTCGCCGATGATCATTCCGCCCATCGTGATGAGGATCTGCTTCAGGTGCTGTCCGTACACGGGCCGCACGATGAAGCGTTCGAACGCCAGTCCGACCGCGCCCGCGACGGCCATCGCAACCAGCATCGCAGGGAACACGGCAACGAGGTTGCGCCAGAGCTCCTGCGAACCGGTCCAGTCGCTCATGCCGCCAAGCACGCTGCTGGCGACAAAGGCGCCGAGTGCGATGAACACGCCGTGGCCAAAATTCAGCACGTCCATCAGCCCGAAAACCAAAGTGAGGCCCGAGGCGATGATGAAGATGATCATGCCCATTGCGAGCCCCGCAACCGTCAGCGTGAGCCAGGTCGAGAAGGAGCCCGTCAACGGCAGCGCGATCAGCGCAAGCACTGGCACCAGAGCCAGCGGCTTCCAGTCAAAATCCATCTTCATAAAGCCAGCCCCAGCAGCGACTGCTGCAACTGCTCGTCCGCAGAGAACGCCGCCATGCTTCCGCTGTGCACGACGACGCCGTTGTCCATCACGGCCACGGTGTCACCGAGACGTTGCGCAAAGTTGATGTTCTGCTCGACCAGCAGGATCGTCACGCCGCTGCGCTTCAGTTCGCTGAAAGCATCGATCATGTTGTTGATGATGGCCGGCGCAAGACCCTTGCTCGGCTCATCGATGATGAGCAACTCACGCGGCTCGACGATGGCACGCGACACCGCCAGCATCTGCTTCTGCCCACCCGACAGCTTGCCTGCGGGATGATTCCAGAACTTCTCGACGGCCGGGAACAGCTTGAAGATCCACTGCAGGCGCTTGTCGTCCATCTGCTCGGCGTTCTTCGCACCGCGTGCGGCAAGCAGCATGTTCTCCTTGACCGTCAGATCCGAGAAGATGCCCATGTTCTCCGGCACATAGGCAATGCCGAGCTCGGCGATCTGCGGCGTGTGCAGCGCGGTGATGTCCTTGCCGCCGAAGCGAACGGCGCCCTGCGACGCATGCCACAGGCCCATGATGGTCCGCAGCGTCGTGGTCTTGCCCGCGCCATTGCGGCCCAGCAGCATCGTGAGCTGCCCCTTCGGCACCGCGAGTTCAACGCCGTGCAAGATGTGATACGCGCCGATGTGCGTGTGCACGCCGGTCATCTCCAGCAGGTTGTCGCTCATGCGCCCTCCTTCGCGACGCCCAGATAGGCTTCCTGCACCACCGGCGACGCAATGACCTCGGCCGGTTCGCCATCGGCCACCAACTGGCCGTTGTGCAGCACGATGATCCGGTCGGCCAGTTCGCGCACCACATCCATCTTGTGCTCCACCAGCAGGATCGTCTTTGTCTTGTCTTTCTTCAGCGCGCGGATCAGGTCGAGGATGACCGGCGCCTCCGCTGCATTCATGCCAGCGGTCGGCTCATCGAACATGAACACCTTCGGCTCCAGCGCCATCAGCAGTGCGACTTCGAGCTTGCGCTGATCGCCATGCGGCAGGCTCGCGACGCTCGCGTGCTCCTTCGACTTCAGCGCGACGTCCGCCAGGATCTGGTCGGCCCGCTTGGTCAGCGCCCGGTGATCACTCCAGATGCTCCAGAGATTGAGGCCCCGTCGATGCGCACCTTCGCGCGTCGCCTGCACGGCCAGCCGCACGTTTTCCAGAACCGTGAGGTTCGGAAAAAGATTGGTCAGCTGAAAAGCACGCCCCAGCCCCGCCCGCGTGCGAGCCGAAGCCGGCAATCCGGACAGCAATTGCCCGTCGAGCGAGACAGTCCCCTCCGTAGCCTTCAACTGCCCGGAGATGAGATTGAAGTACGTCGTCTTGCCAGCTCCATTCGGGCCAACAATCGCAGTCAATGTGCCAGGCGCGAAAGCGCAGCTGACGGCATTCACCGCCACGTGTCCGCCAAAGCGAATCGTGAGATTTCGAGTTTCGAGCATCAAGTATTCCGCACACCGCGCCCCGTCTCCCGGCAAGCGCAGCGAAGCCAGTTCGTGAAACACCGCGGAACCGGCTTTGCCGGGCCGCTGGTGTTGCCCCCTGAAAGGGGGTAGGCGGAGCGACACGAAGTGCGCGCAGCCTGGGGGTAGCGCTCTACCGCTTATTCCGGATCGGGATGTCCATCTCTTCGGGCTTGATCTCGTGCACGAGTTCAGGCACGCCCCACGCGAATGCTGGGTCCACCTTGATCTTGAAGTGGTACATGCTCTGCATCGCCTGATGGTCTTCCTTGCGGAAAGTCATCTTGCCCTTGGGCGTGTCGAAGCTCATGCCTTCCATGGTCGAGATGAGCTTGTTGGTGTTGGTGTCGCCGCCCGTCTTCTTGAGCGCAGTCACCACCGCCATTGCCGCAGAGAAACCACCAGCGGTGAAGAAGTCCGGCGGCGACTTGAATTCCTTGTAGTGCATCGACACCATCGCGTCGTTGACCGGGTTCTTCGGGATTCCGAAGTAGTAGTAGGCCGCACCCTCCATCCCCGGCAGCGCCTTGTAGGCCGCCATGGCCGGCAGGATGTTGCCGCCTGTCGCGATCTCGATGTTGTAGCGCTTCAGGTCGAGGTCGACGATCTTGAACGGATTGCCCGCGCCCGCCCAGACGATCCAGATGATCTTGCGGCCCGGCTTGTCCTTGAGCGCGTCGATGAGGCGTTGCGCACCCGCGGTGAAGTCGGTCGTCGCGGGCGGGAGGTATTCCTCATGCGCGAGCTTGGCCTTCTTGAGGGCGTCCTTGAAAGCCTTCACGCCGTCGCGGCCGAAGGCGTTGTCCTGCGCCAGCGTGGCGACTGTGACACCGGGCTTGTCGATCGCGACCGCATTGCTGATGGCGTCCTGCGAGCTGTTGCGGCCGGTGCGGAAGATGTACTTGTTCCACTTGTCGCCAGTGATGGAATCGGCCACCGCGGGCTCGACCAGCAGGATCTTCTTGTATTCCTCAGCGACCGGCAGCATTGCCAGCGCGACGCCGGATGACGTCGGGCCAATCGCCAGCGCGGCCTTGTCGTCGGCGTAGGCCGCGGCCAACAGCGACTTGCCAAGATCGGGCTTGCCTTGATCATCCTTTTCGATCACGACGATCTTCTTGCCGTTGACCTCCATCGTGCCGCCGGTCGCGTAATCGAAGCCCATCATGAGGCCGGTCTGCGTCTGCTTGCCATAGGCTTCGAGCGGACCGGTCTTGCTGTAGATGTGGGCGATGCGGATCTCGTTGGGCTGGGCCGAGGCCGGAGCGGTCAAGGCGGAGGCTCCCGCGATGGCAAGGGTTGCCAGCGCGACGAGGTAACGACGTTGCATTCTTTGTCTCCTGAAAATGTGTGGCTGAATATTGCACAGTTCATGCCATGCTGTTGCTCGCCCCCAGGCTGCGCGCACTTCGTGTCGCTTCGCCAACCCCCTACCGGGGGCAACCCCAGCGGCCCGGCGAAGCCGGTTCCGCGGGGTTTCTGGTACCCGATGGGAATGGCTGAAATTCAGACGGTGTTTATGTCTTTATTTCAGACATTTGTATTTTGTTTATTCAGGGTTTTCCAGACGTTCGTACAGGGTCGCGCGGGAGATGCCGAGCAGGCGCGAGGTTGCTAGCTTGTTGCCGCCGGTGGCTGACATGGCGGCGGCGATTGCCTTGCGCTCTAGTTCGGCGACCTGCTGGGCGAGGGGTCGCAGCAAGGCGGCGCTTTCTTCCTCGGCGCTCGAGGGTTCGGCCTGCATCTTTGTCGGTGCGGCGATCTGCTCCTGGCCGGCTTCGCGCAGGATGCGTTCGAGCTGCGCTGCGTCGATGCGCTGCGAATCGCTGCGCATGGTCACCTGCTCCAGCACGTTGCGCAGTTCGCGGATGTTGCCGCGCCAGTGCTGCGCGGCGAGCAGCGCCATGGCGTCGGGCGTGAGTTCGGGCGGCGCCTCGCCGCTGCGAAAGGCCATGTCCTCGCCCAATGCTTCGACGAGGGCGGGGATATCACTGCGCCGCTCGCGCAAGGGCGGCACGCGCACCGGCAGCACGTTGAGGCGGTAGTACAGGTCTTCACGAAAGCGGCCCTCGCGCACCAGCGCCGCCAGATCACGCGAGGTCGCGGCAATCACGCGGGCATCGAAAGGCACCAGCTTGTTCGATCCCAATGGCTCGATCTCGCCTTCCTGAAGTGCACGCAACAGCTTGGCCTGCAGCCCGAGCGGCATGTCACCGATTTCGTCGAGGAACAAGGTGCCGCCGTCCGCCAGCTTGAACTTGCCCTCGCGCGCCTTGCGGTCGGCGCCGGTGAAAGCGCCGGGCGCGACGCCGAAGAATTCGGCTTCGAGCAGCGTGTCGGGCACGGCCGCAATGTTGACGCTGACGAAGGGACCTTTGGCCCGGGTCGATGCCGCGTGGATGGCATGGGCGAGCAGTTCCTTGCCCGTGCCGGTTTCGCCGAGCAGCAGCACCGGGCTGGACGACTGCGCCGCGCGTCGCGCATGGCGCTTGACCTCCACCGCAGCCGGGCTGCTGCCGATAAAGCTGGCAAAGGTGTATTTGGAGCGCCGCTGGCCGTCGGGTGACTGCTGATAGAGCGGGTTGTTGCGCTGGCTCGCCAGCTCGCGGCGTGCGTCGTCCAGGTCGCGCTGCAGCAGTGCAAACTTGCTGATGAGCGGCTGCAGGGTGGTTTCAGGATGATCGAACAGCACGATGCCGATCGCGCCGATGACGTCCCCGAGCGCGGCGCCCTCGCCTTCCTCACGCAGCGGAATGCGGCTGACGACGAAGGTGCCGGCCTTGTTGGTCAGCAGGTCGATCAGGATCGGCTCGCCGGTTTCCAGCACGCGGCCCATCTGCGTGTTCGGGATCACGTCTTCCACCTGATGGCCGAGAAACTGGTCGATCGATGAAAAGCCGAGCGCCGGCAAAAACCGGCGGTAGCCCTCGTTGACCCAGACGATGCGGCCGCCTCGATCGACGAGGAACATCCCCTGGCTGATGCTCGAGAACAGATGGAACATCGATCGCGCGGCGAGCGCAAGGATGCCTTCGGCATCGAGCGGCAATGCGGGTGGAGCGGCGGTGGCGGATGGCATGGCGGGATCGTAGCGCGCGGCTTCGGCCGATGCCCTTTGTCACGCGGCGGGCACCGACGATTTGCGGCGTGCCGGCTTGCTATGCTCCGCCCCTTGCAGGGCTCATCGGCCCATGGCGGCGCGCGGGCAATCCACCGGTTCACGCCCGTCCTTACCGGCTCGCCCGACACGCCTCCTTTTTTGCGGAACCCCGAACTCATGAGGAATCCCCGGCTTCCGGCGCTCACGCTCGTCGCCTCTGTGCTGCTGCTCACCGCCTGCGCAGTCCCACGCCCGCCTGAAAAGGTCGAGGCACCGACACCGGCCCAGTGGAGCACGCCACTGCCCGCTTCCACGGCCGCCCTGCCTCACGGCGGTTCGCTCCCGAGCCTCGCGGAATGGTGGCGCCAACTGAACGATCCGTTGCTGGTCGACCTGATCTTCGCAGCCGAAGCCGCTGCTCCGACCGTCGCCAGCGCCGGTGCGCGAATCGCCGAAGCGCGGGCCACGCGCGTCGCAGCGGGCGCAGCGCTCGTGCCGAATCTCAACGGCACCGCTTCGGCCAGCCGCGGCAACTCGCCGACCAGCGGCCTCACCGCGCCAACGTCAGGCACCGCAACGGATGGCCTCAGCACCACGCTGCCCGCGATCACCACCCTGCAAGCGGGACTGCAATCGAACTGGGAAATCGATCTGTTCGGAGGCCTGCGTGCCAGCCGCGATGCGAGCCAGGCGCGGCTCATGGGCGCTGATGCCAATTGGGACGACGCGCGAGTCTCGGTCGCGGCCGAGACGGCCAACAGCTACCTCGCCGAACGCGCCTGCCGGCGTCAGCTCGTCGTGTCGACGTCCGATGCGCAATCGCGCGCCGAAACGGCACGGCTGACCGACCTGTCGATGCGGGCCGGCTTCACGGCACCGGCGGATGCCGCGCTGGCGCGTGCGAGCGCCGCCGAGGCATCCGGGCGCCTCACGCAGCAGCGCGCCCTGTGCGCGGTGCAGCAGCAGGCGTTGGTCGCCTTGACCGGCATCGAGGACGCCACGCTCAAGGTCCGGCTCGATGCCGCTCCGATCGACGTCGCGCTTCCGGCAGTGCAGGCGGTCCACAGCGTGCCGGCCGAAGCGCTCGCGCAGCGTCCCGATGTCTTTGCCGCCCAGCAGGCTGTTGCAGCCGCCAGCGCCGATGCCGGCGCTGCCCTGGCGCAACGCTTTCCGCGGCTGACGCTGCAGGGCTCCATTGCGACCCTGCAAGTGCGCGCCGGCGTTTTCCGGGAAAGTTTCGACACCTGGACGATCGGGCCGCTGGCGCTGACCGTTCCGATCTTCGACGGCGGCACCCTCGCCGCCAATTCCGAGGCCGCGAAGGTGCGGTATGACGAAGCCGCTGCCCTCTACCGCGCCAAGGTGCGCCAGGCCGTGCGCGAAGTCGAGGAAGCGCTGATCAACCTGCAGAGCACGAACGAACGCGCCAACGATGCCGACGTCGCGGTCAGCAACTACCAGACCTCCTTCAATGCCACGCAGGCACGCTACGCGACCGGCCTTGCAAGCCTGTTCGACCTGGAGGACGCGCGGCGTACGCTGTTCACCTCGCAGACCGCGCGCGTGGCGCTGCAGCGCGAGCGCGCCGACGCCTGGGTTGCGCTCTATCGCGCCATGGGCGGCGGCTGGTCGCGCCCCGAATCCATGGCAACCACGACATCTTCCGCTGCCCCGTCACCATGAAAAGAATGAAGCGTTCCACCCTCATTGCCGCACTGGTCATCGTGCTGGTCCTTGCCGGCGCGGCCTTCTGGCTCGTGCGCGCCAAGCAAGCCGACCGACCCCCGCCCAGCGAAGCCGCGACCGCTCGCCCGACCTTGACCGTGACGGTCGCCAAGCCGGAGACGAGCGAACTCAACGCCACGCTCTCCGCCAACGGCAATGTCGCAGCATGGCAGGAAGCGAGCGTCGGGTCCGAATCCGCCGGTTTGAAGCTCGCGGAAGTGCGGGTGAACGTGGGTGACGTGGTCAAGAAGGGCCAAGTCCTGGCCGTCTTCTCGGCCGACACCGTGCAGGCCGACGTCGCCCAGGCGCGCGCCTCGCTGGCGGAGGCGCGCGTCACTGCCGCCGATGCGGCCGGCACCGCCGCGCGGGCACGCACGCTGCAGGCCACGGGCGCGATGAGCCAGCAGCAGATCAACCAGTACCAGACGGCAGAGCAGACCGCGAAAGCGCGCGTCGAGGCGGCCGAAGCGGTGCTCGCAGCGCAGCAGGTGCGTGGCCGCAATACCCAGGTGCTGGCACCCGATGACGGCGTGATCTCTTCGCGCACGGCAACCGTGGGCAGCGTGGTTCCCGCGGGCACCGAATTGTTCCGGCTCATCCGGCAGGGCCGCCTCGAATGGCGCGCCGAAATCACTTCCTCGGAACTGGGCCGCATCGCCGTCGGCACGCCGGCAGTCGTCGTCAGCGCGAGCGGTGCGCAGGTCGAGGGCAAGGTGCGCAGCGTGGCGCCGACCGTCGACCCGAAGACGCGTGCCGCGCTCGTCTATGTCGACATCCCCAACGTGCTGCAGAACACCGGCATCAAGGCCGGCATGTTCGCGCGCGGCGATTTCCTGCTGGGCCACAGCAGTGCGCTCACCGTGCCGCAGGCTTCGGTCGTGCCGCGCGATGGATTCAATCACCTGCTGGTGTTGCAGCCGGACAACCGCGTCTCGATGGTGCGCATCGAAACCGGCCGGCGCCTGGGCGATCGCGTTGAAGTGACGACGCCGCTGCCCGCGAACGCGCGCGTGGTCGTGCAAGGCGCCGGTTTCCTCAATGACGGCGACCTCGTGCGCGTCGTCGAAGGCACCGCATCGCAATCCGCCAGCGTCAAGCCCTCGATCGAAGCCGCCAGGTAAGGAGCAGCCACCATGAATGTGTCGGCCTGGTCCATCCGCAACCCGATCCCGGCGGTGATGTTGTTCGTGCTGCTCACCTTTGCGGGACTGCTGTCCTTCAACGCGATGAAGGTGCAGAACTTCCCGGACATCGACCTGCCGACGGTGACCGTGTCCGCATCGCTGCCCGGCGCGGCCCCGTCGCAGCTTGAGAACGATGTCGCGCGCAAGCTCGAGAACTCGATCGCCACGGTTCAGGGACTGAAGCACATCACGACGAAGGTGCAGGACGGCGCGGTCACGCTGATCGTCGAGTTCCGCCTCGAAAAGCCTGTTCAGGAAGCCGTAGACGACGTGCGATCGGCCGTGCAACGCGTGCGGGCCGACTTGCCGGCCGATGTGCGGGATCCGGTCGTCACCAAACTCGACCTGGCGGCGCAACCGGTGCTTGCGTTCACCATCGCATCGACCCGCATGGACGACGAAGCGCTGTCGTGGTTCGTCGACAACGACGTGACGCGGCGGCTGCTGGCGATCAGCGGGGTGGGCGCAGTCAACCGCGTGGGCGGTGTGACGCGGCAGGTACACGTCGACCTCGACCCCGGCAAGCTGCAAGCGCTGGGCGCCACTGCCGCTGACATCTCGCGCCAATTGCGCCAGGTGCAAACCGAAAGCGCTGGCGGTCGCACGGACGTGGGCGGCAGCGAGCAGCCGGTGCGCACGCTCGCGACAGTGCAGTCTGCCGACGAACTCGCCGACATGCAGATCGCGCTTTCGGACGGCCGGCGCATACGGCTCGACCAGGTCGGGCGCATCAGCGACACCATCGCCGAGCCACGCGCGGCAGCCCTCCTGAACGGCAAGCCGGTGGTCGGATTCGAGGTCGCTCGCAGCCGCGGCGCGAGCGAGGTCGAGGTCGGTGCGGCGGTGCAGAAGTCGCTTGAGCAGTTGCGTGTCGAGCGGCCGGACATTCAACTCACCGAAGCCTTCAATTTCGTGGAGCCCGTGCGCGAGGAATACGAAGGCTCGCTGCATCTGCTTTATGAAGGCGCCATCCTGGCGGTGGTCGTGGTGTGGCTGTTCCTGCGTGACTGGCGCGCGACTTTCGTGTCGGCGGTGGCGCTGCCCATGTCGGCCATTCCGGCATTCATCGGGATGTATTTGCTCGGCTTTTCGATCAACGTGGTCTCGCTGCTGGCGTTGTCTCTCGTGGTCGGCATCCTGGTGGACGACGCCATCGTCGAGGTCGAGAACATCGTGCGCCACTTGCGCATGGGCAAGACGCCGTACCAGGCCGCGATGGAAGCGGCCGACGAGATCGGGCTCGCGGTGATCGCCACCACTTTCACGCTGATCGCCGTTTTTCTGCCGACGGCTTTCATGAGCGGCGTGGCTGGCAAGTTCTTCAAGCAATTCGGGTGGACGGCTGCGCTCGCGGTGTTCGCTTCACTGGTCGTGGCGCGGATGCTCACGCCGATGATGGCGGCCTACATCCTCAAGCCGATCGTCACGGCCGAGAAGGAGCCCCGCTGGCTCGCGGCCTACATGCACATGGCCGAGTGGTGCCTCAGGCATCGGTTCACGACGATGGTGCTGGCCACCCTCTTCTTCTTCGGTTCGGTGGCGATGATCCCGTTGCTCAAGACCGGATTCATTCCGCCAGACGACAACTCGCAGACGCAGGTGTATCTCTCTCTGGCGCCGGGTTCGACGCTGGCGCAGACCACGGCCGCGGCCGAGGAAACCCGGCGACGCGTGATGGCGATCGAGCATGTGCGCAGCGTCTACACCACCGTGGGCGGTGGCAGCGCGGGCGGCGACCCGTTCGCGAATTTCGGCACGCCGGAAACACGCAGGGCCACGCTCACGGTTCAACTCGACCCTCGCGGCGATCGCCCGCGCAAGCAGGTCATCGAGAACAAGATCCGCGCCGCGCTTGAAACCCTGCCCGGCGTGCGCAGCACCGTGGGCCTCGGCGGCTCAGGTGAAAAGTACATCCTGGCCTTGAGCGGCGACGATCCGGCCGCGCTGACCCAGGCCGCGCGCGCCGTCGAACGCGACCTGCGCACGATCCCCGGCCTTGGCAACATCACTTCGACCGCAAGCCTGATCCGGCCGGAAATCGCAGTGCGCCCGGATTTTGCGGCCGCAGCCGATCTCGGCGTGACCAGTTCAGCCATCGCCGACACCCTGCGAGTCGCCACGCTCGGCGACTACGACCAGAACCTGCCCAAGCTGAACCTTGCACAGCGCCAGGTGCCGATCGTCGTCAAGCTGGAAGATTCCGCGCGGCAAGATCTCGCACTTCTCGGACGCCTTGCGCTGCCGGGCACCAACGGACCAGTGATGCTCGAGCAGGTCGCACAGCTCACGGTGGAAGGCGGCCCGGCCGTGATCGACCGCTACGACCGGTCGCGCAACGTCAATTTCGAGATCGAACTCTCAGGCGTCGGCCTTGGCGATGCAAAAGACGCCGCGATGAAGCTGCCCTCGATTCGCCATCTGCCGCCCGGCGTCCGCGTGGCCGAGGTGGGCGACGCCGAAGTCATGACCGAGCTGTTCCAGAGCTTCGGGCTGGCGATGCTGACCGGCGTGCTTTGCATCTACGTGGTGCTGGTGCTGCTGTTCAAGGATTTCCTGCATCCGATCACGATTCTTTGCGCGCTGCCGCTGGCACTGGGCGGCGCCTTCGTGGGGCTGCTGATCGGCCAGAAGGCACTGTCGATGCCTTCGCTGATCGGGCTGATCATGCTCATGGGCATTGCAACCAAGAACTCGATCCTGTTGGTCGAATACGCCATCGTCGCGCGCCGCGACCATGGCATGAGCCGCTGGGACGCACTGCGGGACGCCTGCCACAAGCGCGCCCGCCCGATCATCATGACCACCCTCGCCATGGGTGCGGGCATGACGCCCATCGCACTCGGATTTGGCGCTGCCGACTCCAGTTTCCGCTCGCCGATGGCGATGGCCGTGATCGGCGGACTCATCACATCGACGGTGTTGAGCCTGCTAGTGGTGCCGGCGGTGTTCACCTACATCGACGACATCGAGCATTGGATTCGCAAGACGACGCGGCGCATCCGCGGCTCCATCGGCACTCATGAGCCGCGCGATAGACTTGGCGAATCGTCGATCGACAGGGGTACACCGTGATCAGAATTCTTCGGCTTGCTGCGATTTCCAGCGCGATCCTGGGCCTCTCGTCGGCGTCTGTCGCACAGACTCACACCGGCCACGCCGATGCGCAGCAGCGCTTCGACGCGCAAATCGCCGAGTGCAATAGCGGAAAGCTCCCGGCACCCGAGCGAGAAGCCTGCGTGCGCAAGGCAGGCCACGACCTCGATCGCGCGCGCGGAGGTCCTCCGCGCCATGTCACCACCCGGACACCCGATCGGCGCTCTACCGTCGTGACCCCTGAAGGCGCCCCGGTGCCTGCCAGCGGAACCACGACCAAGCGGACTCCTGATCGCCGATCGACGGTGGTGTCACCCGACGGCTCGCAGGTGCCCTCCAGCGGCACGGCCTCGGCGAGGTCGCCCGAAGGCCGGTCGACGGTGGTGCCCCCAGCCAACCAGCCTTCGCGCTGATCAGAACAGGGTTCGTTCGTCTTCAGGCGACGCCCCGCACCGCCGCCACCATGGCTTCGAGCCGGCGTGCGTTCAAGATCACGAGCGCCTTGCCGTCGCGCGCGAGCACTCCATCGCGACGAAGCGTATTGAGTTCACGCGTCACCTGCTCGCGGTTCGTGCTGACCTGACTTGCAAGCTCGACGTGCGTCGGCGCGGGCTCCAGGCGAGCCTGGTTGTCGGCGATACCGGCCGCTCGCGCCAGTCGAAGAAGTTCGGCATGTACCCGGTTCTGAACGCCCATGGTGCTGAGGTCGATCACGCGCTCTGACAGTTGCCGCACGAGCCCGACCAAGCCGCGCATCACGCGTTCGGCAACGATCGGCTCTTCGCGCAGCAGCGACATGAAAGCGGTGCGATCCAGGCTGGCGACCACGCTGGGCCTGAGGGTCACGACGTCGGCGGACCGCGGCTTGCCATCGATGGCGGACAGATCGCCGAAATAGTCGCCTTCATTCGAGTCGCGAAACGTGACCTGCCGCCCGTTCGGTGAATAGGTCGTCACGCGCAACTGGCCCGACACCAGGAAGAAGACATCGCTCTTTTCTTCCGAGCGAAGCAGCAGCGGCCTGGCCGCCGGAATGCTCTGCCACGCGCAACGCTGGGCGATGTCGTCCAGGCGCTCTTGCGACAAGCCTTCCAGCAGCGCAATGTGCCGCAGGGCAAGACTGGAACGATGGACTGTCATGCTCGACCTCTCACGCCCGGAAAGCGGTTGAGAACAGCGTTGAAGAGCCGTTGAAAAGCCGTTGAGAAAACCTGTGCGCAAACGCACAGCGTGAAAGCAGATGAATCGCCACAGTTGCACCCCGTGATGTCCGCGATTTCCGCTGTCACACACCCGTAGCCTCAAGGAGATTTCATCATGAATGCGAAGCTATTTGTCGGCTTGTCCGCACTCGCGTTGGCTGGCGCCGTGTCCGCGCAAACCGTGCCTGCGGAGCAATGGGTCGGCGCGGCGATCCCGACGGCGAGTCATTTCACTCGCGCCGAGGTCGCGGCGGATTTCAACACCAGTCGCTCGTTCACGGCTGCCGCGCCGGAATTGCGCGTCGGCCCTGCAGACCCTGTCCCCGGCGCTGAAAGCCGCGCAGAAGTCGCAGCCGACCTGAGCCTGTGGATCAAGTCTGGAATGAGCCAGGTGGCCAATTCGGACAGCTTCGATCCGACGAGCGCGGCGTATCGTGCGCAGTTTGCGTCTTACCAGCGGATGCGCAATGGCCCGCAGTTCCTGGCGGAAGTCCAGCGCAAGCAAGGTAAGACGGCGACGACCGCGCAGATGGAGCCCGCGCCGGCCGGGAATTGACGGCCGATGAAGCCGATGACAAACACCTCGGAGCCGGTTGAGCCGGACCGAGGCGATTGCCCAGATCAAGGAGCTACTTGCCCATTCGCTTTGCGAGTCGCGGCAGGATGAGCACGCCGAGCACGATGACGATCAGCACGATCGACATCGGACGCTGGAAGAACACCGCCGCGCTGCCTTCGCCGATCGACATTGCGTTGCGCAATTGCGCCTCGGCCAGCGGCCCGAGGATCATCCCGACCACCACCGGCGCGGTCGGAAAATCGAAGCGGCGCATGACCACGCCCAGCACACCGATGGCATAGAGCAGCAGCAGGTCGAACGCACTTTGGCGCATGCCATAGGCGCCCACCGTCGCAAAGATCAGGATGCCCGCGTAAAGCTGCGGCTTCGGAATCTTGAGCAGCTTGACCCACAGGCCCACCATTGGAAGATTCAACACCAGCAGCATCACGTTGCCGATATAGAGCGACGCGATCAGCGCCCACACGAGCGCCGCCGACGTGGTGAAGAGTTGCGGACCGGGCTGGATGCCGTAGTTCTGGAACGCCCCGAGCAGGATCGCTGTGGTGTTCGATGTCGGAATGCCCAGCGTCAGCAGCGGGATCAGCGCCGCGGTCACCGTTGCATTGTTGGCTGCCTCCGGGCCGGCGACGCCTTCGATCGCACCCTTGGTGCCGAACTCCGCCTTGGCATCGGCATCCTTGGCGAGCTTCTTTTCGGCGGCGTAGCTCAGGAAGGTCGGGATCTCCGTGCCGCCGGCCGGGATGCAGCCGAAGGGCGTGCCGATCGCGGTACCGCGCAGCCACGCAGGAATCGAACGCTTCCAGTCGCGCGCCGTCATGTGGACGCGGCTGAGCTTGTTCTGGTCTTCGACGACCTTGCCTTCGTAGAGAACCGCGTAGAGCACTTCGGCCACGGCGAAGAGACCGACGGCGACCAACACGATCTCGATGCCGTCGAGCAGCTCGGGAATGCCCCCCGTGTAACGCCCCTGTCCCGAGATCTGGTCGAGCCCGATGCATCCCGCCGCGAGCCCGATGAACAGTGCCGTCATGCCCCGCAGCGTGCTCTTGCCGAGCACCGCGCTGACGGTGGTAAAGGCCAGCAGCATCAGCAGGAAATACTCCGGTGGCCCGAGCTTGACCGCGAAGTCCGCCACGAAGGGCGCGAACAGCGTGACGATGACCGTCGCAATGGTGCCGGCCACGAAGGAACCGATCGCCGCGGTCGCGAGCGCGGCGCCTGCGCGGCCGCTCTTCGCCATCTTGTTGCCCTCCATCGCCGTCACCATGCTGGCGGTCTCGCCGGGCGTGTTCAGCAGGATGGAGGTGGTCGAGCCGCCGTACATGGCGCCGTAATAGATCCCCGAAAAGAAGATCATCGAAGCCGTGACGTCGACCTTGCCCGTGATCGGCAGCAGCATCGCTACCGCAACCGCGGGGCCGATGCCGGGCAGCACGCCGACAGCCGTGCCGAGGGCGCAGCCCACCAGGCACCACAGCAGGTTCACGGGCGTGATCGCCAGCGCGAAGCCGTGCATCAATGCGTTGAAGATTTCCATCCTAGAGCCACCCTGTGTTGGTAAGACCCGGCAGGTTGATGGCCAGGAACTGCGTGAACATCCAGAACACAGGCGCAGAGATCAGCAGGCCGGTCACGATGTCGATCAGCCAGGTGCGAGGCGCATTGACCCCGCCCTGCCCGCTGGCGCGCCGCAGACCCTGTACGGCGAGCAGGTAGCACAACGTGCAGCTGAAGATGAATCCGATGGTCGTGATGAGCGCCGCGTTGAGCAGCAGCCCGGCAGAAACCCAGACGAACCCGCCCCAGTACGGCTGGACCGCGCCGGAGGGTTCTTCCATCTCGCGAAAGCCGCCGGTGCGTGATTCCCAGATGATCCACGCGCCGCAGGCCGTGAGCGCGATCGATACCAGCCAAGGCAGGAAGTTGGGGCCGACGCCCCCATAGCCCGCTTCGGACGAGATGCCGATCGCGCCGAATGCCAGGGCCAGCCCGGCAACCAGAACGCCTACGCCGACCAGCGTCTGGGGCCAGATCGCCGGCCTCCTCGGGACTGCAATATCGATCGAGGACACGTTCAGACCATTCCGGACTTGACCATCGTCGCACGCAGGCTCGCGAACTCATCGTCCACGAACTTGGCGAAGGCGTCGCCCGACAGGACGGCAGGCGTCCAGTCGTTCTTCTTGACCGCCTCGGCCCAGCTTGGCGTCTTCAGCGCCGCCAGAACCATGTCGGTCAGCGCCTTGCGCTGCTCGGGCGTGATGCCGGGCGCGCCATAGACGCCGCGCCAGTTGCCGATCTCGACGTCGATGCCCTGCTCCTTCAGCGTCGGCACGTTGATGCCGGGCAGGCGCTGTGCGGACGTGACCGCAATCGCCTTCATCTTGCCGGCGTTGATGTATTCGGCGAATTCGCTGAAGCCGCTGCCGCCGACGGTGACATTGCCGCCAAGGATGGCTGCCGTTGCCTCGCCGCCTCCGCGGAAAGCAACGTAGTTGATCTTGGACGGATCGACGCCGACCTTCTGGGCGATCATGGCCGCCGCGATGTGCTCGGTCGATCCGCGCGAGCCGCCGCCCCATTTGACGCTGCCCGGGTCTTTCTTGAGCTGGTCGACCACGTCCTTCATGGTCTTCAGCGGGGAATTCGCCGGAAGCACGAAGACGTTGTATTCGCTCGTGATGCGGGCGATCGGCGTGGCCTGCGAGAGGCTGACCGGTGGCTTCCCGGTGATGATGCCGCCCAGCATCACCGCCCCCATGATCATCATCGCGTTCGGGTCACCTTTCGAGCCGTTGACGAACTGGGCCAGCCCCAGCGCACCGGCCGCGCCACCCTTGTTGTCGTAAGTCACCGTGTCGGCGAGCTTGCCCTCGGTCAGCGCCTTGCCGAGCGCGCGCCCGGTGGTGTCCCAGCCGCCGCCCGGATTGGCCGGGATCATCATCTTGACGTTGGTCGCGGCCCATGCCGAAAGCGGCAGGGCACCGGTGGCGGCCATCGCGGCCAATGACTTCAAAAAGGTATCTCGACGCATGCATGTCTCCTTGATGCTGAAAGCTGATTAGGACCTGACTTCGCTATGATGCGCCGCCCCGCTGTCAGTTGGCTGTCCACCGAACTGGGGTAAACACCGAAAATCCAGGGATGAAGTTGCTGCTGGTCGAAGACGATCCGTCGATGCAAACCACGCTGCAGCGCACGCTGGGCCGGCGGCAGATCGACGTGCGCCTGTGCGGCGATGGCGCGCTTGCCGTTGCCCAATGGCAGGCGCTGGAGCCCGATGTCGTCGCGCTCGACCTCAGCCTGCCCAACCTCGATGGCTTGCAGGTGCTGGCGCAGGCGCGCGCCGCTGGGCTGCGCACGCCGGTGCTGCTGCTGACTGCGCGCGGCACGGTCGGCGACCGGATCATGGGCCTGAACGCGGGCGCTGACGACTACCTGCCCAAGCCCTTCGACCTCGATGAACTCGAAGCCCGCATCCGCGCCCTGCATCGCAGGCAGCAGAATGCCGGCACCGATCTGCCGGCCAAGCTGCCTGAAGTCGGCGGCCTTCGCTACGACCCCGACAGCGGCGCGATCTACCACCGCGCCGACGTGCTCGAACTGACGCCCAGGGAGCTTGCAATGCTGAAGGCATTGATGGTCAAGCCGGGCCATGCGGTGTCCAAGGAACGCCTTTTCGAGCTGGTCTTTCCCGGCGAGATGGACGTGCAGTACGAGGCGGTGGAAGTCGTGGTGTATCGGCTGCGCAAGAAACTCGCCGGCACCGGCGTCACGCTGATGACGCTGCGCGGACTGGGCTATCTCTTGCGTGAAGACGCATGAGCCGAGTCCGCTCGCTGCGAGCGAGGCTGCTGGTCGGCATCCTCGCGCCGATCGCATTGTTCGTGATCGTCAACAGCGTCAGCCTGTATCGCCAGAGCCTCGCGGCGGCGACGACCGCCTATGACCGCACCCTCCTCGCTTCCGCCAAGACCATCGGCGAGCAGCTCGACGTGGTCGGCTATGACGAAGCGGCTTCGCTGCGTGCCATCGTCCCGTATTCGGCGCTCGAAGCCTTCGAGGCAGACAACCAGAGCCGGATGTACTACCGGGTGTCCACGCTCGACGGTGAATTGGTTTCCGGATTCGACGAGGTTCCGTTCTGGACCGGCAAGCTGCCGGACCGACCGCCCTACGCCGCGCTGGTGGATTTCTATAACGCGCAATTCCGGGGCATGCCGGTACGAGTTGCGGTCCTGCTGCAGCCCGTTGCGAGTGCGAACGGCCGCGGCATGGCCGTTGTGCAGGTCGCGGAGACGCTCGAATTGCGCCAGACGCTCGCGCGCAAACTGCTGCTCGACACGCTGTGGCGGCAACTGGTGCTGATATCGGTCATCGCGGCGGTCACCGTGATCGTCGTCCAACGCGCGACGCGGCCGGTGCGTGAACTCGGCGAGGCGATCGAGGCGCGCCCGGCCGACGACCTGTCCCCCATCGATGCGCCCGATGCGCCGCGCGAACTCCGACCGCTGATCGACGCGACCACCGAAGTCATGGGACGCCTGCAACGGCTGCTGGACCATCAGAAGCGCTTCGTGCGCGACAGTGCCCACCAGTTGCGCACCCCGCTGGCCGTGTTGAAGGCACAGGTGCAGTCGGCCCGCCGCGGCGATGTGCCGCCCGAGCAGGCCTACGCCGAAATCGGCCAGACAGTGGAACGCGCGACCACGCTCGCCAACCAGATGCTGTCGCTCGCCAAGGTCGAGCAGTTGCGGCAGCAACCCGAATCGATGGTGCTCGACCTGGCGCAGACGGTGCGCGAGATAGCGCTCGACCTGTCGCCGCTGGTGGCCGACAAGGCGCTCGATTTCGAGCTCTACGCGCCGGCGCCGGTACCGGTGCGGGCGCACCGCTGGATGCTGCAGGAGCTTGCGCGCAACCTGCTGCACAACGCGATCAAGCACAGTCCGCAGGAGGCCGCGCTGGTGGTCCGTGTCGAAGCCGCCGAAGGTTTCGCGGTCCTGACCGTCAGTGACCACGGGCCTGGCATTTCGGACGAACTGCGGCAGCGGCTGTTTGCGCCTTTCGCTGCCGGCGACCTCGCCAGCGGCTCAGGCCTCGGCCTCGCCATCTGCCGCGAAATCGTGCTGGCGCTCGGGGGCCACATTGCGCTGGACAACCGGGAATCCGGCGGACACAAGATCGGGCTGGATGCTCTCGTGCATCTGCCGCTGGCGCGCGACAATCATTGATACGTGGATGCATACATGGATCGTCTTCGCATAGACAAATGGCTCTGGGCCGCGCGCTTCTTCAAGACGCGCTCGCTGGCGGCTGATGAGATCGGCAAGCACCGCGTGCAACTCAACGGCGATGTGGCCAAGGCGTCGCGGGAGGTCAAGCCCGGCGACACGGTGGCGATCCGGCTGGGCCCGGTCACGCGAGTGGTACGGGTTCTGGGCATCAGCGGACAGCGCGGACCGGCGCCAGTCGCACAGCAACTCTACGAAGAGACGCCAGAAAGCCTTGCCGCGCAGGCGGCCGCGCGCGAGCAAAGGCGCCTGGGCAGCGAGCCGGCGCTCAGCATTGAGCAGGGACGCCCGACCAAGCGCGATCGCCGCGAACTGGACGGCGCCCGCCGGGGTGATTGGGACAACCGCTGGAGCGCGTCGATCGATACGGACGAATAGGCCCACTTGCCGGGGCGCCATCGCGTACGCTGCGGGCTTTGCGCGAGGAATCCCAACTCATGGCCAGCTTCAAGAAATACCGCGTGGGCAAGAAGTTCAAGCTCGCGGACATCGATCCGGCCGCCGTGCCTTTTCAGAAAGGCGCCGAAGAAGTACAACGCGAGGCACTGGACTCCCTGGCCGGGCGGCTGGACGACCTGCAGAACCTGCTCCACGCCGAAGGCAGGCGCAAGTTGCTTCTCGTGCTGCAGGGCCTGGACACGAGCGGCAAGGACGGCACGATCCGCTGGGTTTTTTCTCGCACCTCGCCCTTGGGCGTCCGGGTGACGGCCTTCAAGGCGCCGAGCGAGGAAGAGCGCGACCACGACTTCCTGTGGCGCTGCCACGCCAACGTGCCGCGGTCCGGAGAAATCGGCGTATGGAACCGCAGCCACTATGAAGACGTACTCGTTCCGGTGGTCGAAGGCTGGATCGACAAGGCCGAAACGCGCCGCCGCTATGCGCAGATCAACGACTTCGAGCGGATGCTTTCCGAGACCGGGACCGTGATCATCAAATGCATGCTGCACATCAGCAAAGACGAGCAGCGCGCGCGGCTGCAGGCGCGCGTCGACGATCCGGGCAAGAACTGGAAGTTCGCCATGGGCGACCTCGACGTTCGCAAGAAGTGGGACGCCTACGAACGCGCCTACGGAAATGCGCTAGCTGCGACCTCGACCGACCACGCGCCTTGGTACGTCGTGCCGGCGGACAGCAAGCGCCACCGCAATCTCATGGTCGCCGAACTGCTCGTGAAGTCGCTGAAGGACATGGGCCTTTCGACGCCGCCGTTCGACCCGGCGCTGAAAGGACTCATCGTCGAATAAAGGTTCTGTAGGCCGCGTCCGACTGCCGTCTCTCCCAAAAACGTACTTCAGCGTTGAGCAGCCGCCACGAGAGTGCCTCTCGTTCGGCTCACGCCGCCACGTTTTCGGAGAATCTTGATGAGCATTTTCTTGACACCGATGGCTCTCATTGCCGGTTTCTACCTTCTGATCCTGGGCGCCGGCATGCTGTTGGTGAACGTGGGACGGCCGCTGCGGCTCCTCAGCAACGAAATCGCAGAGCGTGTCGAGCAGTCGATCGCGGTGCTGGACGAATGCAATCCTCACTCCCGCGCGAAAAGGCCCTCGTGAGCCTTGCGCAATTCGCGCTTCAGTAGCTTTCCGCTCGGATTCTTGGGCAGGGCTTCGACGAGCACCACCCGCTTGGGCGCCTTGAAGCCGGCCAGATGCTTCGCGCAATGGGCGAGAACCTCCGCCTCGTCGAGCGCGTGGCCCGCCTTGGCGACCACGACAGCCACGACAGCCTCGACCCAGCGCGGATGCGGCACGCCGACCACGGCGACTTCCGACACCTGCGGCAGACGGTAGATCATTTCCTCGACCTCGCGGCTCGCGACGTTTTCGCCACCGGTCTTGATCATGTCTTTCTTGCGGTCGACGATCGTGATGAAGCCCTCGTCGTCGATCACCGCGAGATCGCCCGAATGAAACCAGCCGCCTTCGAACGCGGCCTTGGTGCGTTCATCGTCGTGAAAATAGCCAAGCATCAGGTGCGGCGAACGGTGCACCACCTCCCCGACTTCGCCCACCGCGACATCCTTCATCCGGTCGTCGACCACGCGAGTCTCGACGTTCAGCACGGCGCGCCCCGCGGAGCCTGGCTTGCGCAGTTGATCGTCGGGGCCGAGCATCGTCGCGAGCGGCGCGATCTCCGTCTGGCCGTAGAGGTTCCATAGCCGCACCTGCGGGAGTCGGCGACTGAGTTCGCGCAGCACCTCGACCGGCATGATGGACGCGCCGTAGTAGCCCTTTCGCAAGCTGCTGAGATCGGTGCTGTCGAATTTCGGCGAGCGCAGCAGCGAGATCCACACGGTGGGCGGCGCGAAGAAAGAGCCGATCCGAAAGCGCTCGATCAGCGGAAGCAGGTTGTCTGGCGTGGGCTTCGCCGTGATGACGTTGGTGCCGCCGGCGTAGAGCGAGGGCCCGAGGAACACATCGAGTTGCGCGCAGTGATAGAGCGGCAATGCATGCAAGGTCAAGTCGCCGGCGCTGATTTCGGCATCGACGAGGCAACTGACATATTGCGAGATCACTGCGTCGTGCGTGAGCATCGCGCCCTTGGGTGTGGATTCGGTGCCGCTGGTGTAGACGATCTGCGCGAGGTCGCTGCCTTGCAAATCCACATCGGGCGGCTCGGAACCCGCTTCGGCGAGCTGGTCGAATCGCAGCATGCCCGGCGCCGGATCGCTTGGGTCTTCGGAGGGCAACCAGAGAAACTCACCCACGGAGGTGTCGAGCGCCGCGGCTTCGCGCGCCAGGCCGGCCAAGCCGGAATCGGTGGCCAGAAGAGAGGCCCCGGCATGCCGCAGGATGTACGCCACTTCATCGGCCTTCAGCATGAAGTTGATCGGCACCAGCACCGCGCCGAGTCGTGCCAGCGCGAAGCGAAGGGCCGCGAATGCGTGCGAGTTTCGGGCGAGGACCGCCACACGGGCACCCTTGCCCACCCCTTGTTGTGCGAGGCCGCTGGCCACCCGGCTGCAAATGGCATCGAACTCCGCATAGGTCCACCGCGTGGTGCCGCAGGCAATCGCCAGTTTGCCGGGCTCGCGCCTCGCGCTGCGTCGCAAAAGGTCGGCCAGCGTCTGGCGGCGGGCTGTCTCATGAGTCATCGGGCGTCTCCTTGGGCGGGTCACCGCGAGGATAGTGCCCGTTCGACGCCATCGCCAGATAGGTGTATTGCTAGGTCCGCATCGGCGCGCGGCTTCGGTCGTTGTTGACCGTGACGAACTTGCTCAGGAGCTGCATGAAGTCGCGCCGCTCTTCTTCGGTGAGCATGCCAAGGAGTTCGTTCTGCATCTCCTGCATGCCCGGCACCATCTGGGCCAGGAGACTTTCGCCGAGCTCGGTCAGCCGCAGTTCGCGCTGGCCTCGCGCCAGCAACTTGCGCGAGATCCAGCCCTTGCCCTCGAGACGTACCGCGATATCGGCGGCGCTGGACGTGTCCAGCGCAACCTGCTGGGCCAACGTGACCTGATCGATGCCGGGGTTGTTCTGCAGGGTGCGCATCACCGCGTATTGCACCGGGGTCACTTCACGCCCCAGCGTTTCGTAGAAGACCGACACCGAGATCTGGTGCGCGCGACGGATCAGATGGCCCGGCTGGTCATTCAGATCGATCTCGACAGCATTGGATACTTTGCACTGCATGATGGCGAACGTAGTACTTAACTCGCCATTATCGAATGCTGTTTCTGCTCTACAAATCGAGCACCAGCATCGGCGAACGGGACCGAGAGCAACAGGGCGTGAACTGGTCGTTGGCCGCTTGCTCTTCCGGCGTGAGGTACATGTCCTTGTGGTCCGGCTCCCCTTCGAGGACTCGTGTGAGGCAGGTGCCGCACACGCCCTGCTCGCAGGAAGTCGCGACCTCCACGCCGATGGCAGCCAGCGCCTGTACCACCGTCTGGTCCTTGGGCACGGTCACCACGCGACCCGAACTCGCCAGCTTGACTTCGAACGACGCGTCGGCATCCGACTTGGCGATCTCGGCCGAGAAGAATTCATAGTGGAGTTGCTCGGCCGGCCATCCCGCGGTGCGTGCGGCGTCGAGTACCCAATCCATGAATCCCTTTGGGCCGCAGACATACAGGTGTACGCCCGCTTTCGGCGTGCCGACCAAGGGCCCGAGTGCGAGCTTCTGCGAAGCATCGCCATCGTCGAAGTGAAACTGAACCTGCGAGGCGAAACTCGATTGCCCGATCCTGTCGACGAACGCCGTCCGCTCGCGCGACCGGGTGCAATAGTGCATCTCGAAAGAGCCACCCGTCATGGCCAGCCGCTCGGCCATGCACAGAATGGGCGTCACGCCGATCCCGCCTGCAATCAGCACACTGTGCGTGGCACCGTTGGCAAGCGGAAAGTGGTTCTTCGGCGCACTGATACGCAGAGAAGCGCCCTCTTGCATCGCGTCGTGCATGGTCCGCGAGCCGCCCCGCGAAGCGGGATCGCGCAAAACGCCGATCAGGTAGCGATGGCTTTCGCGCGGGTCATTGCACAGCGAATACTGTCGCGTGACGCCGCCGGGCATATTCACGTCAATGTGCGAGCCCGCCGAAAACGCCGGCAGCGGTCGACCATCCGCTTGCACCAGTTCGAAAGTGCAAATGTCGACCGCCTCCGTCTGCTTGCGCGCGATGCGCACCTCCAGTTCAGCGGCATTCATGACGTCACCGCCTGGCGTTCCTCCGCCATCAATCGATCGAGCACGCGACGCGATTGCACTCCCCCGGCGTCGATGTTGAGCTTGAGCAACTGCCGATCCGGGTAGGCGAGATGATTGCGTTGCTGCGATTCGAGCATCTCCAGGTCTTCGCTGAAGATCTTGTGCTGGCCGTCGCGGATGGAGGCGGTCAGCGCCTTGTCGTGCGGCTGGAAGTTGCGCGCCATGCCCCAGAAGTACCAGTGCGAAGTCTCGGTTTCGGGCGTGATGAAGTCCACGACGATGCTGGACACCTTGTGCGCCGGGTCCGCGTTGTAGCCGCCCTTACCCGCATGCGCGACGCCGACTTCGATCATGACATGGCTCGGCGGCGTGAAGCGGCAGATTTGCCAGCGATCGACCGGCACGTCGTCGGCGAGGTGATTGCCGCGCAGGGCCATCCGCCAGAAGGGTGGCGCGGAAATGTTTTCCATGAACCGGCTGGTGACGACCATGTCGCCCTCGACCTTGGTCGTGGTGGGCGTCTCGTCGATTTCCTTTTGGCCGATGCTGGTGGAATGCACGTAAGTCTCGTGCGTCAGATCCATCAGGTTGTCGATCATCAGGCGGTAGTCGCAATTGATGTGGAACAGTCCTCCGCCGTACGCCCAATCGGGGCTCTCGGCCCATTCGAGGTGATGCAGCTTGGCCGCATCGGCGAGTGCCGGATCGCCCGGCCACACCCAGACGAAGCCATAGCGCTCGATCACCGGAAAAGTCCGGATCGCGGGAAATCCGCGAACGCGCTGCCCGGGCATGGCAATGGTCTTGCCGTCACAGCCCATTTCGAGGCCGTGATAGCCGCAGACGAGCTTTCCTTCGACCACCTGACCCAGCGACAGCGGAGCGCCGCGGTGGGGGCAGAAATCTTCCAGCGCCGTGGCCTTGCCCTCGATAGCGCGGTAGAGAACCAGGTTTTCGCCGCAGATCTTGCGACCCAGAGGCTTGTCATCGATTTCGCTGCCCGAGCAGGCAACGTACCAGTTGTTCTTGGGGAACATGTGGGAACTCCTTGTGCTGTGGGGTACGGGAAAAGCGTTCGGAGCGCGGCTTCAGTGCGCGGGGATCACGTCGCCCGGCTGGCGCGGCGCGGCACCGCGCCGAAGTGCAAGCACCGAGACCGTCGCGGCCAGCAATGGCAGTGCGAACGCGTAATAGAGCTGAGGCGGCTGCCATCCGTCGTCGAGGAGCGCGCCCGCCGTGAGCGGCGCGACGATCGCGCCGATGCGGCCGACGCCGATCGCCCAGCCCATGCCGGTGGTACGAACTGCTGCCGGATAGATCGCTGGCGCAAATGCATAGAGCCCGGCCATCGAGGCAAAGATGAACATCCCGATCAAGAATGCAACGCTGAACGACGCGCTCAGATGACCTGTGACGGCGCCGAAAAGCGCCATCACCAGCGCCGTGATCGCCAGGTTCGCGCCGGTGAGGCGACCCAGATCGAGCTTCGACGCCAGCAGGCCGAAGACGCTGCCTCCGATGATGCCGCCGATATTCAGCAGCACGCCACCGGTGATGCCCTGGCGGGCAGAAAGGCCAGCGGAAACGAGCAGCTTGGGCGTCCAGCTGAGCGCAAAGTAGAAGCTGAACATCAACAGGAAGAACGCGAGCCAGAGCAACAAGGTCGACCGGCCAAGGCCGCCGGCGAAGAGCCCCGAAATCGAATTGGACGAGCGCAGCGCTTCGGCATCTCGCGGCGGCAACTCGGCCAGTTGCGGGCGTTGCATCCGTTGCATCAAGACGTTGAGCTTGCGCAGCGCACCGCGGGGACGCTTGGAAGCGAGGAAATCCACGGACTCGGGCAACCGCCAGATCACGAGCGGAATCATGGACGCGGTGGCCAAGGCACCAAAGACGAACACCGAGCGCCAACCGTAAAGCTCGAGCAGCACAGCCGCGATGCTTCCGCCGATGGTCGCGCCGATGGGATAGCCCGTCGCCTGCAGCGCAACCGCTGTGCTGCGCCATTTGTTCGACGCGTATTCCGACGTGATGACGCCGACGCTGGCGAGCATTCCGCCAATGCCGACGCCCGTGAACGCGCGAGTGGCCGCCATCTGGATGCTGTCTTGCGCAAGCGCGGAGGCTCCCATTCCGAGGGCAACCACCGTCAGACACAGAAGGATGATCGATTGGCGGCCGAAGCGGTCGGCCAATGGCGCCAGAAACAGCGAACCGGCAGCCATGCCCAGCAGGCCAGCGCTGAACAGCACTCCCAACTGCGCGCCGGTGAGCTTCCATTCAGCTGAAATGCTGGCAGCCGTAAACGCCATCACGAGCACGTCGAAGCCGTCGAGCATGACCAACGTCACGCAAATGGCGATTGCACTCCACTGAAAACGGCTCATGGGTCCTTGGTCGAAGGTGCGGCGCAAATTGGTGGTCATCAAGTTCTCCGGATTGATGTCTGCCGCGTCTTCGGTGCGCTTTTGAAGCAGTTGTGGGGCTCGAATCGATTCAGTGCGCTGAATCAATGTCGATAAGTGTACTGAATGTCCTTGACATTCCGATACCTAGTGTTAACCCGTAGATGGTTGTGGCGCGAGACTTGACGGTTCCAGATGCGAAAAAGCCCCCGAGCTAAATCAGCGCGGGGGCTCTTGGGATCGTCAAAGACGATGTCTGGCGGAACCGGAGGGATTCGAACCCTCGATGAGGCTCTACACCCCATACTCCCTTAGCAGGGGAGCACCTTCGGCCACTCGGTCACAGTTCCTGAGCCAACGATTATGCCAGCGTTCAGGACGCCGGTTGGTCCAAATCGAAGGCTTTATGCAGCGCGCGTACAGCGAGCTCCATATATTTTTCGTCGATCACAACTGAAGTCTTAATTTCGCTGGTCGAGATCATCTGGATGTTGATCCCCTCCTCGCTCAACACGCGGAACATCTTGCTTGCAACGCCAACGTGGCTGCGCATGCCGATGCCGACGATGCTGACCTTGCAGATCTTGGTGTCGCCCACGATATCGGCCGCACCCAGGGTCGGCAGGACCTTGGCCTTGAGCAGGTCGATCGCCTTGGCGTAGTCGTTGCGATGAACCGTGAAGCTGAAGTCGGTACGCCCGTCCTTGCTCAGGTTCTGGATGATCACGTCGACCTCGATGTTCGCGTCGGCAATGGCGCCGAGGATGTGATACGCGATGCCCGGCTTGTCAGGCACGCCGAGCACGGAAATTTTGGCTTCGTCGCGATTGAACGCAATGCCGGATACGACGGCTTGTTCCATGTTTTCGTCTTCCTCGAAAGTGATCAGCGTGCCGGATTTGGCCTCTTCGTCGATATCGATGTCCCACGACGTGAAGCTCGAAAGCACACGCAGCGGGACCTTGTACTTGCCGGCAAATTCGACCGAGCGGATTTGCAGGACCTTGGAGCCCAGGCTCGCCATTTCGAGCATTTCCTCGAAGCTGACCGTCGCCAGGCGACGTGCATCAGGCTCGACGCGCGGGTCGGTGGTGTAGACGCCGTCCACGTCGGTATAGATAAGGCACTCGCTGGCCTTCAGCGCCGCCGCAATGGCGACTGCCGAAGTGTCGCTGCCGCCGCGGCCAAGCGTCGTGATGTTGCCGGCATCGTCCACGCCCTGGAATCCGGTGATGACCACCACCTTGCCGGAATCGAGATCCGCACGCACGCGTTCGTCGTCGATGCTCTCGATGCGGGCTTTGGTGAAGGCGCTGTCGGTCTTGACCTGAACCTGCCAGCCGGCGTAGCTCACTGCTTGGAGACCTTCGGCTTGCAGCGCGATGGCCAGCAGCGCCGACGATGCCTGCTCGCCTGTCGAGGCGAGCATGTCGAGTTCGCGGTTGTAGTCGTCTCCGGGCTTGCCGGTGGCGAGTTCTTTTGCCAAGCCGAGCAGGCGATTGGTTTCGCCGCTCATCGCGCTGGGGACCACGACCATCTGATGGCCGGCGCGCGCCCATTTGGCGACCCGCTTGGCCACATTCCTGATGCGCTCGGTGGAGCCCATCGACGTGCCGCCGTATTTGTGAACGATCAATGCCATGGGTAAAGTCAAAGAGAAGAGTTCGGATGCCGCAACGGCGGCCACACCGGCAAAACGGCCCACACCGGCATTCATGCACCCGCCTGCAGCCTGATTCAGCGCAAAGTCTGTGAGCTACGGCAAGGGCGAAGAATTGTACCAACGCAGCGTGTCGCCCTCCCGCTCGACGCGGCCGGATGCGATCTTCAGTTGGATCCGATGGCCACGCGTGCTGCATGCGGCAATCTGGTCGAGCAGTTGCTCCAGTTGCGCCTCGCTGGGGACGGCGGCATGGTCGCGCTTCAACCAGTGGCGCAAGACGTTGGCAAGCCTCTCGCGCGGCAACGCGCGCAATGCCGCCAATGACGGCGGGGTGCCCGCGTCAAGAAGCTCGCGTGCCGCAGCATCCGAGAGCAGCGCAGAAGCCCGTGCCGCGTTGCGCGCCGAGCGTGCAAAGGTTTCGCGGTACTGCGGCAGCGCAGCTGCGAGCGCCGGCAGCACTTGTCGGCGGATGCGGTTGCGTGTGTATCGAAGGTCGGCATTGCTCGGGTCCTCGATATGCGGAACCCGTTCGGCGACGACCCATTCGCGCAGCGCATCGGCGTGCACCGCGAGCAACGGCCTATGGAACTCGACACCGTGCCGGCGCATACGCATCGGCATTCCAGCCAAGCCATCGACCCCAGCACCACGGCTGAGCGCGATGAGCATCGTCTCGACCTGATCGTCCGCATGCTGTGCAAGCACGACATGCGCGAGATCATGGGCCAGCGCCAATGAGGCCAGAGTGACGTAGCGCGCCCGGCGGGCCGCATCCTCGGGACTCTCGCCCGGCGCGTGCCGAGCATCGATGCGGCCTACGTGCAAAGGAACGCCAAGCGCCAGGCAAGTCGCGGTGCAATGTGCCTCGAATTCGTCTGCGGCGCCTTGCAAACCGTGGTGCACGTGGAGCGCATGCACTTGGCCAGGCCAGCGGCTGGCGGCAGCATGAAGCAGTGCGGTCGAGTCCGCGCCGCCGCTGTAGGCCACGGCAAACGGCAACGGCGCCGCCCATGAAGCCAGTGCATGGTCGGCGGGATTTTCCATCTTGGATTGCGCAACAGGCTCCGGCCTGCGCCGCGCCTCCGCGCCTACTTGCCGTTGTCGGCCTTGGTGTCGGCGAAGCGACCGTAGCTTTGCAGACGCTCATAGCGGCGATGCAGCAATTCCTTGACGTTCAGGTCGCTGACCTGGCGGAAGGCGTCGTTCAACGCGCGCTTGAGGAACGCCGCCATTTGCCGATGATCGCGGTGCGAACCGCCGACCGGCTCGTTGACGATCTTGTCGACCAGCCCCAGCGCCTTGAGTCGATGCGCCGTTATGCCAAGTGCATCGGCAGCTTCCTGCGCCCTGTCGCTGGTCTTCCAGAGGATCGATGCGCAGCCTTCGGGGCTGATCACTGAATAGACGGAATATTGCAGCATCAGCACCTGGTCACCGACCGAGATCGCCAGCGCGCCGCCGGAGCCGCCCTCTCCGATGATCGTCACGATGATCGGCACTTCGAGCTGAGCCATCTCGAAGATGTTGCGGCCGATGGCTTCGGACTGGCCGCGCTCTTCGGCGTCGATGCCTGGGTATGCGCCAGGCGTGTCGACGAAGGTGAAGACCGGCAGCTTGAACTTCTCGGCCGTCTTCATGAGCCGAAGCGCCTTGCGATAGCCTTCCGGCTTGCTCATGCCGAAATTGCGTGCGGTGCGTTCCTTGGTGTCGCGGCCCTTCTGGTGGCCGAGCACCATGCAGGGCGTGCCATTGAATCGCGCCAGACCGCCGACGATCGACAGGTCGTCGGCAAAGTGACGGTCGCCGTGCAGTTCGACGAAATCGGTGAAGATTTCGTTGATGTAATCCAGCGTGTAGGGACGCTCCGGATGCCGGGCGATCTTCGTGATCTGCCAAGGCGTCAGGTCGCTGTAGATATCCTTGGTGAGCTGAAGGCTCTTCTTGCCAAGCTGATCGATTTCTTCCGAGATGTCGACTGCCGACTCTGTTTGCACATAGCGCAGTTCTTCGATCTTGCTTTCGAGTTCAGCGACGGGCTGCTCGAAGTCGAGAAAGGTTCGTTTCGCCAACGTCTTCTCCTGTTATTCAGTATGCGACCGGTAGCGGGTCGAGCGATCGCCAAATATACCAAGTCGCCACGCTGCAATAAGGGGCCCAGGCAACAGCCACCTCGCGCGCATCGCTGCGGCTGACGGGGTCGCCCGAGAAGTAGTTCTGGCTGATCCCGTTGATCAGGCCGAGGTCGTCCAGTGGCAGCACGTTGGGTCGCATCAAATGGAAGATCAGGAACATTTCGGCGGTCCAGCGGCCGATGCCACGGATTGCGACCAGTTCCGCGATGATCATCTCATCGGACATGTCCTTCCACGAGTCGACGTGCACGGCGCCCGAATCGAAATGCAGCGCGAGGTCGACCAAATACTCCACCTTGCGCGCCGAAAGCCCGGCCGCGCGCATGTCGTCGACCTTGAGCTTGAGCACGCTGGCCGGCGCCATCTTGCGAGGCAGTTCCGCGAAACGGTCCCAGACCGATTGCGCCGCCTTCACCGAGATCTGCTGCCCGACGATGCTTCGCGCCAGGGTCGTGAATGCGTCACCGCGCGACTCCAGGCAAGCGTCGCCGAAGCGCGGAATCAGCCGCTTCATCACGCGGTCTTTCCTGGCGAGGTGCTTGCAGGCCTCTTCCCAGTAGTCGGGGGTGAAAACCTGGATTTCTGGCTGCTTCGCAGACGGCATCGTTCTTGTCGCGTTCACTGAGCCGACGTCCATGTCGTGCCGGTCAGGGAGTCTTTCAGGACGATGCCTTGCGCCAGCAAATCGCTACGAATTCGGTCGGCTTCAGCAAAATTCTTCGCTGCCTTGGCTTCGGCACGCTGCTGAATCAGCGCCTGGATCGAGGCATCGTCAAGCACCGTACCAGCTTGCAGGAATGTTTGCGGATCTGAATGAAGAATACCGAGGCAACCGCCCAGCGCCTTCAAGAGCCCTGCCGATTCCGCCGATCGCGTGCGGTTGACTTCGCCGGCAAGGTCGAAAAGGACCGCCACCGCCTCGGGCGTACCGAAGTCTTCATCCATCGCCGCCTTGAAGCGCGCGGCATACGTATTGCTCCAATCGATGCTTGCCAGCGGCGCAGGCGCCACCGCAAGCAACGCGTTGTACAGCCGCTTGAGCGAGGCACGCGCATCGCTCAGGTGGGCATCGCTGTAGTTGAGCGGGCTGCGATAGTGCGCTCGCAGCACAAAGAATCGGATCGTCTCGGCGTCGAATTCCTTCAGCACATCGCGAATGAGAAAGAAGTTGCCCAAACTCTTGGACATCTTTTCATCGTCGATGTTGATGAAGCCGTTGTGCATCCAAATGCGAGACAAGGGCTTGCCGTTGGCGCCTTCGCTTTGAGCGATCTCGTTCTCATGGTGGGGAAACTGCAGATCCGCGCCACCGCCGTGAATGTCGAGGGTTTCGCCGAGCAGTTCGCACGCCATCGCCGAGCACTCGATATGCCAGCCCGGCCGACCAGGACCGAACGCGCTCGGCCACTTCACTTCGTCGGGTTCGGCCGGCTTGGCGCTCTTCCACAAGACCGGATCGAGCGGATCATCCTTGCCGTCAAGCACCGCAACGCGTTCACCGGCGTGCAGTTCATCCAGCGACTTGCCGCTCAACTTGCCGTAGCCCGGGAACTTGCGCACGGCATAGTTCACGTCGCCATTGGGCGCGCGGTAGGCCAGCCCCTTTTGTTCGAGCGTGGTGATCATCGACAGCATTTGCGGGATGTAGTCCGTCGCACGGGGTTCGTGCGTCGGCCGTTCGATTCCGAGCGCGTCGGCGTCCTCATGCAGCGCGTTGATCATCCGATCCGTGAGCGCGCGAATGCTCTCGCCGTTCTCGACGGCGCGTCGGATGATCTTGTCGTCGATGTCGGTGATGTTGCGAACGTAGTCCACCATGAGACCCGACACCTTGAGCCATCGCTGCACGACATCGAACGCGATCATCGAACGCGCATGGCCCAGGTGGCAGTAGTCGTAGACAGTCATCCCGCACACGTACATGCGCACCCTGCCTGGTTGCAGAGGAGAAAATTCCTCCAGTTCACGCGAAAGCGTGTTGTAGATGCGAAGACTCATGAAGCTCGAAAAGCGTCGGTTCGCGCGCGCCAAAACGGGCGAAAGACAGCGGGTTTTTCAGGGGTGAATGTACTGTTGGGACGAGGGGTTGGAGGTGGCCCCTCGGCTACAATTCCTCGCAGTATAAACGGCCACCGACGGATATTTTCCGCGTGTTTACGAGGCCCGTGTCCTCCCCAATACTCGAGGCTTCATGCAGAGCGCCGCTACCTTCACCTCATCGCTTTTTCGCCTTTTCCCTGCCCTTCTGGCGCTGACCCTGGCGCTGACCTTGAGCGTGGCACATGCCGACGACTATGGCGATGTCAACGCGCTTCTCCGCCAAGGCAAGCCTGACGAAGCACTTGCCAAGGCCGATGCCTACATCGCCGGCAAGCCTCGCGATCCGCAAATGCGCTTCCTGCGCGGCGTGATCCTCACCGAGCAAGGCAAGCAGACGGAGGCGATCGCCGCCTTCACGCAGCTCACGCAAGACTTCCCGGAGCTGCCTGAGCCGTACAACAACCTCGCCGCGCTGTATGCGGCGCAAAGCCAGTTCGACAAGGCGCGCGCGGCGCTCGAAATGGCGACCAAGCTCAACCCCGACTACGCGACCGCGCATGAGAACCTCGGCGACGTGTATGTCCGACTCGCGGCGCAGTCCTATAGCCGCGCAAAGCAACTCGAACCCGCCAACACCACGGTGCCGCCAAAGCTCGCACTGATCCGCCAGATGTTCAGCGCGCCAAACGCCGGTGACCTCCCGCCGGCACCCGCCGACGGCCGCAAGCCCGTGCGCCGGTAGGCCACTTCTCCAACGCGCTTCGGCGCAACTTTCGGAAAGCGACTCTCCCGTGACTCTTCAAGCCATCTCGCGCCGTGCGGCGCTGATTGCGGCCGCCACGCTGGCCATCACCGGATCCGCTTGGGCGCAGGCGCAGAACGCGCCGCGAGTCAAGCTGAGCACGTCGGCCGGCGACATCGTCGTCGAGCTCTACCCCGACAAGGCGCCGAAGACCGTCGAGAACTTCCTTCAGTACGTCAAGGACAAGCAATATGACGGCACGGTGTTTCACCGCGTCATCGACGGATTCATGATCCAGGGCGGCGGCTTCACGCCTGACATGAAGCAGAAGCCGACGCGGGCTCCAATTCCGCTCGAAGCCAAGAACGGCCTCAAGAACGACAAGTACACGATCGCGATGGCCCGCACGTCCGACCCGAATTCGGCGACCGCGCAGTTCTTCATCAACGTGAAGGACAACGCCAACCTCAATGCGCCAAACCCCGATGGCTATGGCTATGCGGTGTTCGGCAAGGTCGTCTCCGGCACCGAGGTCGTCGACAAAATCCGCACCGCCCGCACGGGCAACAAGGGCGGCATGCCTGACGTCCCCGTCGAAACCATCACCATCCAGTCCGCCACCGTGGCGAAGTAATCAAAGGAGCCCTCATGAGCAATCCCCAAGTCGAACTGCACATCAAGGACCAGGGCGTCATCACGCTCGAACTCGACCAGGACAAGGCGCCAAAGACGGTCGAGAATTTTCTCGACTACGTCAACAAGGGCCACTACGACAACACGGTGTTCCACCGCGTCATCCCTGGCTTCATGGTTCAGGGCGGCGGATTCGAACCCGGCATGTCGCAAAAGCCGACAGGCGCCGAAATCCAGAACGAGGCCAACAATGGCCTCAAGAATGACAACTACACCGTGGCAATGGCACGCACCAGCGCGCCGCACTCGGCCACGGCGCAGTTCTTCATCAACGTGGCCGACAACGGCTTCCTGAATCACACCGCACCGTCGGCCCAGGGCTGGGGCTATGCGGTCTTCGGCAAGGTCGTTGCAGGCAAGGAAGTCGTGGACAAGATCAAGGCCGTGAAAACGGGCCGCAAAGGCTTCCATGACGACGTGCCGCTCGACGACGTCGTGATCGAAAAGGCCGTCGTCAAGGCCTGACGTTCCCATGGAGGCGTTTGCAGAGATCGTGGCGCCGGTGACCTGGCGCACGGTCGATCTCATCTCCGACCTCCACCTGCAGGCCGCGGAACAGGCCACTTTCGACGTCTGGCGCGGCTACCTCGAAACCTCGCCGGCCGATGCGATCTTCATCCTCGGCGATCTTTTCGAGGTGTGGGTCGGCGACGACGCGGCCACCCTCCCCGGCTTCGAAGCTCAGTGCGCCGACGTGCTCCGCGTCGCAACGGCACGTCGGCCCGTCTACTTCATGCATGGCAATCGGGACTTCCTGCTCGGCCCCGCCTTCGCGGCGCAAAGCGGCATGACGCTCATCGACGATCCGACGGTGCTGGTCCTCCACGGCAAGCGTTGGCTCCTGAGCCACGGCGATCTTCTGTGCCTTGAAGACACCGAGTACCTGCGGTTCAGGGCACAGGTGCGGACGCCCGCCTGGAAAGACGCCGTGCTTGCGCGGCCCATCGAGGAACGCCGCACGCTCGCCCGATCGGTTCGCGCGCAGAGTGAAGACCGCAAGCACAGTCCCGACATGGTCTGGGCTGATGTTGATGCCGATGCAGCGCGCGACTGGTTGCACAAGGCGGGCGCCGCAACGCTGGTGCATGGCCACACTCACAAACCCGCAGTCCACCCGCTGGGCGAAGGGCTCCAACGCATCGTCCTGAGCGACTGGGACGTCGCCGCCCATCCTCCGCGCGCTCAGTTGCTGTGCATCTCCAGCGCCGGCGCCCAACGCGTCGATCTCCGCTGATGCTTGCATGGCTGCGCAAGCTGCGCGCGCCGCTCCGCATACCCGATCCGGCTTGGCGGGCAACGCTCGCGCGCTATCGCTTCCTTGCAGAACGTCCCGCAGCCGACATGGAACGCCTTCGCGAATTGGCGGCCGAATTTCTCCGCGACAAGCGCTTCCATGGCGCGCACGGTTTCGTCATCTCCGATGAAGTCGCCCTGGCGATCGCCGCTCAGGCTGTTCTCCCGGTGCTGCACCTGAAGGGCGGCCTCAACTGGTATGACGATTTTGTCGGCGTCGTCGTGCATCCGTCCGAAGTCGTGGCCCAACGAACGACCATTGATGCGGCCGGCGTAGTCCATCAATATGAAGAGATCGTCGCCGGCGAGGCCATGGACCGAGGGCCCGTGATGTTGAGCTGGCAAGACGTGCTCGCCAGCGGCGCAACTCAAGCCGAGGGCTACAACGTCGTGATCCACGAATTCGCCCACAAGATCGACATGCGAGGCGGTTCGGTCGACGGGTGCCCGCCCTTGCCGCCCAACTTCCGAGGGACCTCGAATGCGCGCGAAGCGCGTGCCGCGTGGATGGCAGTACTGCAACCCGCCTTCGATGCCTTCAGGGAGAAAACCATCGTGGCGGAGCGCTTTGGCGGGGAGCCCCCTTGGCTCGACGGGTACGGCGCCCAGTCACCGGGCGAATTTTTCGCGGTCGCTTGCGAGGCCTATTTCGTGAATCGCATCCAGCTTGCGGGTGACTTCCCCGCGCTGGCCGCCTTGTTCGACGATTTCTTCCTGCCGCCAACCGGGGCTTGATCCTCAGGAATCGGCCGGCGCAAAACCGGCCGATCTCCCTTACTTGCGAAGCAGCGCCTTGAGCGCGTTCTGCAGTCGGCGCGCGGTGGCCGCATCGTGCGGTGCCGCCAGCACTTTGCCGGCATCCTGGCCCCAGGTTTGCGCAGGCGTGGGGTCGCCGCGTCGCGTCAGGAGCTTGAGTTGCAATGCGCGGCGAGCGTCGAGTTGCTCCGCCGGCGTCGGTACCTCGGCGGCCATCTCAAGGCGCAGCAGCGCTTCGGCGGCCTCGACAGCTTGCACTGAAGGTGCCGATCCCACTGCCTGCGACCAACTGGTTCGCACCGCAGGCGTTACGGCACGACCCAACTCCTGCGCGCTCGGCAACTGCGCCGGATCGCGCTTTTCCCAGGCGCCAAGAACCTGCGTGAGTGCCTCACCATGTGCTTGCGCCGCAAGCTTGCGCAACGCGAGTTCTGCACGTTCGAGCGCATCGCGTTGCGCGCGGAAGGCGGCGTCGCCCAAGCGGGGGCCGCGGTCTTCGAACCGCGGCGGGCGGTCGCCGAAGCGACCAGCGCCCGCGGGGGCACCGCGCTCGGCGCCACGCTGCGGTCGGTCGCTGCCGGGGCCGGAACGACCGCCCGGGCCGCCAGGAGCCCCACGGCTGTCGCGGCGATCGCCGAACCTTCCGCCGCGCGCGGCCGGAACGCCTTCACCCTTCTTGTTGCCGGGTCGGTCATCGCCTCGCACGGCGATCACCGGCTTGGGTGCCGGCTTCGGCGGTGCCGCCGGAGGGGTGGCTTGGGCGTCCGCGCGCGCGGATGCATCGGCGCCATCGGCAGGCGCGACCAGATCTGGCGTGCCCGGCTCGGCGGCTGCCGGCTCCGCGGACACGGCGTCAGCATCTTCCGGGGAAGGCGCCTGTTCGGCGCTTTCGCTGAACTCGGCAGCAGCTTGACCGGGTGCGACCACTTCCGTCGCCCCCACCGAAGGGCCATCCGCTGCGGCGGAGTCTGCGGGCGCAGTCTTGGGCGCGGGCGCCGGCGTGGGTGCAGGGGCCTCGCCGCGGATGGCGGCTTCGAGCTGGGCGACTGCGAGGCGGATCTTCTGCGCGTCGCCGGTCGCGTTCGCGGCCTCGAGCGCCTTCGACGCATTCAGCACGTTGCGGTCGTGCTCGCTCATCGCTGCGGATGCCTTTTCGCGCTCGGCAGTCTTTCGGTTGAAGGCTTCGTCGATCGGCGCGCGGAATGCGTCCCAGAGCTTCTGCTCTTGACGGCGGTCCAATGGCACGGCTTGAGCTTCGGCTTGCCAACGCTGCTGGAGCGCCTTGACCGCATCGATGCGCAGCACCGGCGTGGCGCCGAGTTCGGCGGCTTCCGCAATCATGGCCTGGCGACGCTCGACGCTCGCCTTCTGCTGGGCCTCGAACGGCGCACGCGCGGCGCCGAAAGCCTCGCTCCACTGCGCTTGCAGATCGGCGAACACCTTTTCGCCAACGTGTCCCGCATCGCGCCAGCGATCGGCGAACTGATGCAGCGCACGATTGACCGCCTTGAGATCGGAAGTCTGGGCGTGTTCCGCGGTCCAGGCCTTGAGCTCTTCGATCAGGGCGAGGCGCTGGGCACGATGCTCGGCGGCGTCGGCGCGGACTTTTTCGAGCCAGGCCTCGACCACCTTGTGGGCTTCGTTGCATGCCTCATCGAATCGCTTCCAGAGCGCGTGATTGGGGACGCCGCCCTGGTCGGACTGCTTCCACTGCTCGCGCAGCGCGCGGAGCGTCTCCTGCATCTTGCGGCCGCCCAGGGCCTGGCCTTCGGGGCGCTTCAACAAGCCTTCGGCCTTGGCAACGAGTTCTTCCCGGACCTTGTCGGCGCTCCAGCGCTGCCAGCCTTCGAGTTCGCCAGCGGCCACCAGCGCAGCATGAACACGGGCCTCCAGGGGTGCGTCGACCAACCGGCCGTGCTCCTTGAGCACCGCGCGAAGGGCCGCCGCCGCGCCGGCACTCCCCTTGCCATGACCTTCAGCCGTTTCCTGCTCGAGCTTCGCGAGCGCGGCTTGAACCGCCTCTTGAGCGATAGCCCGTTTTTCAGGGTCGACCCTCGGGCCGGCTGGCTTCTGCGGAGCGGGAGCCGCTGCCTCCGGAGCACCGCCGCGCGCGATGCGCAGCTCGTCGGCCCAAACCGGCACCGGCGGGAGCGGCGCGGCAGGATCCGCCGCAGCGGCGAGCGCCTGCGCCAGCGCCGCATGGAATGCATCCGAGACCACCAGGAGTTGTGCCTTGGAGGACTCGAGTTGCGGCGCAAACTTGGCATCAAGGCTGCTCCAGTTGCTGTCGGCTGCAATCTCGGCGGCCTGTTGCTGCCAGTGCGCGACATCCGCGCGCAAGGCTTCTTCGGCGGCCTGCGCGTCGCGCCAGCTCTTTGTCGACAGCACTTCGAAGCGCTGCGCCAGAAGCACCGCCGCCTCACGATGCACTTGTGCGCGATGCTGAAGGTCTTCGATGCCCTTCACGCGCTCGGACAGGCGCGCCTTGAAGCCCGCGAGCGGTTCACGCGACAGCGGAGCACCGGCCTTGGCGGCGTCGCGCTGCCACGCCAGGGCATCGGCGATGTTCAGCTTGGGCTGGGCGAGCAGCGCTTCGGCCTTGTGCGTCCATTCGACGGCGATCGCCTCCTGGCCTTTGGCGCGCTTGAGTTCGTCGAGCTTTTCTCGCAGCAACCGCGCAGCACCCTTGTCGCGTCCGCTGAGTTCCTTGAACACGTCCTGCATTTGCTCGGGCGACGGATTGCCGGCGATCCACTCGCGAATGCGCTGCGCGCGCTCGCCGGAGGTGGACGCCGTGAATGCGCCGCCGGTCAGGGTGTCGAGGGACTGGAGGTCGTGAGGCTTGGAAGAAGTTGATGTCACTGCGCGAATATCGTTATCTGTAGAAGAAAAGCGAAGGCGCCGGCAATTGCCGGCGCACCGCTCCATTTTCACCGACTTGCTGCCGCCCGGCTCAGCGGGTTGCGAGTTTCAGCTCGGCGACCGGTTTCCAATTGTCGCCCTCGGCCTTGGTCCGCACCGCGCCGAGGAAAAGACGCTCACTCGGCACCTTTTGGGCCAGCAGGTAATCGCGCACGGCCGCGCCGCGATCCACGGCCAGTTGCCGCATCGACTCTTCATCGACGGCGACGTTGGCGGCAAGCAGCTTCTCCATTTCCTCGGTTGGCAGATCCTTGGCCAATCCCACCATGTTCCGGGGCTTGGTGATCTCCGAACGTTTGTAGGCAGCGGCCAGCAGCGCCGGGTACTCGGCCTCCGTGAGCGGCTCGACGTCGGCCGCATTCTTGCCCGCCCGGACGGCGGCTCTCCGCTTCTCAGTCTGCGCAAGAGCGCGAACTCGCTGGCGCTGGTAGGCCTCGCGCTCGCGCTCCAGGCTGGCCGTGCCCACGACCGTCATCTGCAGGGCCGGCCGGTCGACGATGGCTTTTGCGACCTTGTCCAGGCTTTCCTTGGCTTCGGCAGACAGGTCGGAATTGCCCAATGCAAATACGATGGAGCTCGATTCGCCGCCCCCGCCTCCGCCGGTCAGCAAGGCGAAGGGCGCCGTCGCGGCCTTAGCAATCAGGTTGACGATAGCCTTGAGGATCAGCGGTCCTATGCTGAATTCCGGGTCGTTGATCGATCCCTTCAGCGGCAGATCGACGTCGATCACGCCGTTGCGATCGGCCAGAAGCGCCACTGCCAGGCGAACCGGCAGGCTGGCCGGGGCGCCCTCCACTTGCTCGCCGAACTGGAGTTGATTGAGGATCAGCCGATTCGACGCCGTCAAGCTGCCGTCCGGAGCGATCTTGTACGTCACGTCCATGCTGAGCTTGCCGCGCTCGATGCCGTGTCCCGCGAACCGGATTGAATACGGCGACAGAGGCGGCAAGTCGAGCTCGCGCATCTTGGCTGTGATGTCGAGTTCGAGCGGCTTGGCGAGCGGATTCAGCTTGCCGTTGATCTCCAGCGATGCCGTCTGCTGGGCTTTTCCTCGAAGCTCGAGGTCCGCCAGTGCGGGCCTGTCGCCCTGGGGCTTGGACGAGAAAGCGCTCAGCTTGCCCGTGAGCTCCGTCAGATCAGCCGAATAGTTGGGCTTGATGAACAGGTCGGAGAAGTCGATCTTGCCGTTGACCAGCGCCATCGGCCCGAAATTGATGATCGGGGCCATTGGATCGGCCGGTTCCGCGGGCTGCGCACCCGCCGCGGGTGAAGCCGAAGGGGCCGAAGGCGCGCCGCCGACCACCAGTTCCGCGCCCGAAAGCGGTGCCTTCTCCTTCTTCGCGGCAGTCGTCGTATTCGTCCCCCGCCAACTGCGCTGCGTCTTGATTTCCGTTGACGGAGCGCTCTCGGCTGCAGTCGGCGTCGGCTGCCCCGGCTTCTTGGTCAAGTCCAGCAGATTGAGGCGCCCGGTCGGATCGATGATGACGCGCGCGAAAAAATCGCTCAGCGTGGTCTCTCGCACGTCGAGCGTCAGCGGCGAACCGGGAACCATGTTGACCTGCACGCCGCGCAAACCCAAGGTCTTCCAACTCAGCAGCTGGTTGCTGCTGGACGAGCCTGCGGTTTGCGTGAGGGCGGCGCTGTTGGCGCGGAAATCATCGACAGCGGTGTCCCCGGCCAACCGGACATTCATGCCCTTACCGGTGTCGGAATATTTGACGGTGCCTCGATAGCTCGCGAATGCGCGGCGGATGTCGATGTTCAGCGCGTCGGCGTAGTACGCCTTGAAAGCGTGAGCTGGAAGAGAAGCGACCAGGAGCCGGCCCTCGGCTGCCAACGGCTTCAGCGCCAGATTGCCGTCATATTCGAAGCGCCCCGGCTCTGCTCGGCCCGACCCGATTCGGCCAGACAGCTTGAGCGGCGAGACAGTCGGCGTATTGGGCGCGATCTTTTGCGCGTTCACCTTCAAGGCGCTGATCTCGAAGGCGACGGGCGTCGCGCTCGCGTTGTCCGCATAGGACACTGCGCCATCTTCCACTGCCACCGTGCCAATGGAAAGAGCCCATGGCCTGGTGTTCGCCGCTGGCGTGGATCCCTCGGAGGCCTCGGACGCCTGGGGATTCTTGGGCGCGGCCACCTTCGCGTCCACAGTGCCGCCGGCAGGAGCCTTCAGCCAGCGCTCGAACATCCATCGCTTCTCGTTGTCCCGTTCGACACGAATCTTGGGGCTGCCAGCCGTCAACGAACCGATCGCGAGCGTGTGCGCGGTCATGTCGACTTCGGCATCCTTGATCTCGAAACGTCCCAGGCTCGCCAGCGCGGTCTTTTGTTGCGTGAGCGCCAGCCCTTCGGCAACGACGCTGCTCGCCTTGAGCTTGAGCTCGGGTTGCGTCCACGCAATCTCGACATGCCCGGTCAGCTTTCCGTCCAGCGTCGGTTCAAGGCTTTGCGCCAGATAAGGAGCGGCCAGCGACAACGGGAGCGCGTCGACCTGAGTCTGGACGTGCGCCACCTTGTCGGTCGCTTCACCATTGAATTTGACGGCCGCGCCGCCGACGGAAGTCGAGCCGTTGAACGTCGCGGGTTTTTCCATGGGCCAGGTCACCGCATTGACTTCGACCGCCAGATCCTTGACGTCGATGGCCGCTGCAGGTTGCGTGGTCTCGTCACGCCAGCCGATAGCGCCCTGTGTCAGTGCGACCTTGTCGACCTGAACGCGCCATTCGGGCGGCTCGGCGACCTTGGCAGCGCCCTCTCCGTCTTGTGGCGGGGCCGGCACCGCGACGACTTTTTCCTTTGCGCCGGTGCTGGGGTTGATCGCCAGGAGGTTGATCTGGCCGCCCGGGTCTCGCGCCACCGCAAGTTGCGGCCCTGCCAGAGCAACTTCACTGAGGTGAACGACCCGGTCCAGCGGCCTGACGTCAGCCAGGGCGATCTTCAGCGAGTCGAAACCCAGAAGATCCTTGCCTTTGGTGTCCGCGACTTTGATGCCGTTCGCGGCGATGGTGCCTGTGATCTTGAGCCCCGCCGTGGCCGCCTGCTCGAAATCCACCTTCAGGTCGGCATCGAGCTTGCCGGCTTGCACCGACACGGGAAGACCGCCCGGCATGTACGCCAGATAAGGAACGAGGTCGAGCCCCTGGAAGCTCAGTTGCGCATCAGTCTTGTGGCTTTCGGCGAAAGGCGTGGACGATGCGGACGAATCGAACTTGCTGCCGTTGAGCACGAAAGCGAGCTTGGGCTCGGTCTTGACTTCGCGCTGAGAGGCCAGATTGCTCAGGAAGGGCACGTTGAGCACGAAGTTGCGCAGTTCGTGCTTGCGCTTGACCTTCTGGTCGTCGAAATCGAAAGACCCGCCCGAGATTCCGATGTTGTAGATGGCAAAGCGCGGAGGAGCGCCCTTGGGAGCGTCCGGCGCGGGGGCCAGTTTTTGCAGGATGTCGTCGATGTCGTACTTGCCGTCCTCAAGATGAGTCAGGAGGATCGCCGGCGAGTCGATGGTCACTGCATCGATCACCGGTGCAAACCGGAGAATGGACTGCAACTCCCCATCCATATAGATGCGCTTGATGGCCAGCTGCGAGCGCGCGCCATCGGCCGTGGCGATCTTCAAGTCGTTGACGGCGAGTTCGAGCGTCCAGGGTTTGAAATCGATCTTGCCGACCGTGACCTGTCGGCCCAATTTCTCGCTCGCGATCTTCTGGATCTGGCTCTTGGCAATCGGCGGAACCGCCAGCCACGCGATAGCCCAGACGCCCGGAAGGACCAGCAAAGCGACGATCCCACGCCGCACCCATTTGTTTTGTTTCAGCCAAGCTGCATTCATCGACCGGGAGTGTGCCCGAAACAATTGAAGGCGAAACGGTGTTGACATTGAGTTGCCAAAGAAGAAAGCCCGGTATCTCGACGCTGAGCCGAGACACCGGGCTTGATGGCGGGCGCAACGCCCATGCCATCGTTTCGCGCGACCGGAAGTTCAATGTTCCGGCCAGGCTGGCAGCAAGGGATTGCCACCATTTGGCCTCAGTCGCTGAACCGCGGGATTCCTCCTTCGGCTGCTGGACCTTGGTGATACGCCTCAATTCGAGGCCTCTTGAGCGTAGGCGCCTCGCGGAAAATTTTCAAGTGAGGTTTTCAATCGAAAATTGGCGCCCGATGCGCGAACTAACGTTTACATGAACGGCCAAGTTTTCGAATATCGATTGCATTCCTTATTCTTGACCGGGTATTTAGCCGCTCCTAGAATGCCGCAGCCCTGGCGCCGGACGGCCCAGGACTCTCACAACTCCGCTGCCGACTTTCCCCGGCTTTGATCAGGCGACCGCGCTCCTCCACCATGCGCGGACCTGATTCGTACCAATCCAAGCGCTGCTGCGTTCTGCTTAGCCCAAGGGCATTGCGAACAGGCGCCGCCAGAAAGGAAAAAAAGCGATGAAGCAGGTGCTTGATGCCACCGCCCGAGGGCTACGTACCTTCGCGTCCGACGTTGTCGACGGCTTTTTCGAAATCACCCACAACGGGTTTGCCCTTGTCGGGCTCGCGATCGTCTTTGCCGCCATTGCCATGGTCGCTCGGCCCGATCTTCGCCAATCGGGTGAAGAACAACTCATGGGCTGGCTCCAGTCACGCAAGCCGGCCCCCGAAGTCGCGGCAACGACCGATCTCGAACCCACAGCCATTGAGCGGACCACGGCCGCCAGCCCTCAGGAATTGCCCAAGCAGCAAGCCGCCGTCGCGTACTGGCTGAGCAAGAAATACCGCGTGGCCGTCGAGCCCCTGACCGTCCTGGTCGGCGAAGCTTTCGAACTCGGCAAGCGCACGAAGCTCGATCCGACGCTCATTCTGGCGATCATGGCCGTCGAATCCAGCTTCAATCCTTTCGCCCAGAGCCATGTCGGCGCTCAGGGCCTGATGCAGGTCATGACCCGCGTCCACGGCGAAAAATACGAAAGCGCCGGCGGCACGTTGACTGCCTTCGATCCCGTCACCAACATGCGCGTCGGCGTCAAGGTGCTGCAGGAATGCATCGCCCGCGCCGGCTCTCTCGAGGGCGGCCTGCGCTTCTACGTCGGGGCAGCGAATCTCACCGACGATGGCGGCTACGCCTCCAAGGTCCTGGCCGAGCACGAGCGTCTGCGCCAGGTCGTCGCGGGGCGCGCACCCTCGATCATGGCTCCGTCGCCGGCAGCGCGCCCGAATCCTGTTCCCGTCGTGGGCCCAGCGCCCGCCAAGCAGCCGGCGACTGATCCCGAGCGCGTCGCCTTGCTTGGGGATTCGTAGGCTTTTCGAGACGACGGCGACCGTCGTCAGCTACACTCGGCCAGCACGCGACTGGCGATAGGCGCAACCCTTTTCAGGTGCTTTGCGCTGACGTGGACTACCACTGGGAAGCGTGCCGCCTGCAGTCTCGAGCAGGCGTTCCGCCGTTCGCCTGGGCAGCCCTTGTTTGGTTGAAGAACAAGGACCATCGTCTTGAAGGACTGCCATGTACAACCGCAATCATCTGGTCGAACAGACCGATCCTGAAATCTGGGCTGCCATCCAGGCCGAAAACGCCCGCCAGGAACACCACATCGAGCTCATCGCGAGCGAAAACTACGCGTCGCCGGCTGTCATGGCTGCCCAGGGCTCGCAACTCACCAACAAGTACGCCGAAGGCTATCCGGGCAAGCGCTATTACGGCGGTTGCGAGCACGTGGACGTGGCCGAGCAGTTGGCCATCGATCGCGCGAAGCAACTCTTCGGCGCCGACGCGGCCAACGTCCAGGCGCATTGCGGCGCCTCCGCCAACGAAGCCGTCATGCTGGCCTTCCTGAAGCCCGGCGACACCATCATGGGCATGAGCCTGGCAGAAGGGGGGCACCTGACGCACGGCATGCCGCTCAACATGAGCGGCAAGTGGTTCAACGTCGTGAGCTATGGCCTGAATGACAAGGAAGAAATCGACTACGACGCGATGGAACGCAAGGCGCATGACGCAATGCCCAAGCTCATCATCGCGGGCGCGTCGGCCTATTCGCTGCGCATCGACTTCGAGCGCTTCGCCAAAGTGGCCAAGGATGTCGGCGCGATCTTCATGGTCGACATCGCCCACTACGCCGGACTGGTCGCCGCGGGCGTGTATCCCAACCCCGTGCCTCACGCGGACGTCGTCACTTCCACTACGCACAAGAGCCTGCGCGGCCCGCGCGGCGGCATCATCCTGATGAAGTCGCAGCACGAAAAGGCCATCAACAGCGCGATCTTCCCGGGACTGCAGGGTGGCCCGCTGATGCATGTGATTGCCGCCAAGGCGGTCGCCTTCAAGGAGGCGCTCTCCCCCGAATTCAAGGCGTACCAGCAGCAGGTGGTCAAGAACGCTCAGATCGTCGCCGAGACGCTCACCGGGCGAGGCCTGCGCATCGTGAGCGGCCGCACCGAAAGCCACGTCATGCTCGTCGACTTGCGCGCCAAGGGCATTACGGGCAAGGAAGCCGAAGCCGTGCTGGGTGCCGCCCATATGACGATCAACAAGAACGCCATCCCGCATGACCCGGAAAAGCCGATGGTCACCAGCGGCGTGCGCATCGGCACGCCGGCGATGACGACCCGCGGCTTCAAGGACGAAGAAGCGCGAATGACCGCCAACCTGATCGCCGACGTGCTCGAAAACCCGCGCGATGCGGCCAACATCGAGGCGGTGCGCGCCAAGGTGAACGCGCTGACCAGCCGCTTCCCGGTCTATCGCTGATCCCATGACTGCCGTGCCCGGCGGAGCCGCCGCATGAAATGCCCTTTCTGCGGCCACCTCGAAACGCAGGTCGTCGAGACGCGCGTTTCGGAGGACGGCGACTTCGTCCGCCGCCGCCGGCAGTGCAGCGCTTGCGACAAGCGCTTCACCACCTACGAGCGGCCGGACGTGAACTTTCCGGTCGTGGTCAAGAAGGACGGCAGCCGCGCCGACTTCGTGGCCGCGAAGGTCCGCGCCTCGATGATGCTGGCGTTGCGCAAGCGCCCGGTCAGCATCGAGCAGATCGACACGGCGTTGCTGCGCATCGAGCAGAAGCTGCTTTCCAGCGGCTTGCGCGAGATCGAATCGACGAAAGTGGGCGAGCTCGTGATGCGCGAGCTCAAGCGACTGGACAAGGTCGCCTACGTCCGTTTTGCTTCGGTCTACCGCAGCTTCGAGGATGTGGACGAGTTCAGGCAGTTGCTGAGAGACATCTAGCGAGAATCAACCTCAACCCTGCAGTCCCAAGGGGGCGCAGGGCCGCGGAGCAGGTTATCCCTTGCCGCAACTGCCCCCGCCGCAGTCACCTTTTTTGTCGGGGTCACAAATCCGTGCCCGGCCCGATACGGACAGAACGACGGCACTGCGTCGTCCCGTCGATGCCCTGAATGTCACGCACCCGGCGCTCGCCCGCGAAAAGCCATTGGCATCGAAGGCAATCGATTTGTCGAAGCCGTTGCCGGTGCTGGTATCGACTTCGATTCCAGTCCTGAGCGCTTCGAATGTGCGCAGCACTGCCGACTCGTCATCCACCGCAGTGGTCACCTCCCATCCATTGTTCCAGTCGCGACTCGTTGCGGTCAGCGTTGTCTTTTGCGAACGCTTCATGGCCTCCGATCGCGCAAGACTCAATGCAGCAATGAAATCGCTCGCGGTCGAGGCGAGACGTTGATTGAGCAGCAGATCCCTGAAGCTGGGAACGGCGACTGCGCTCAGGATTGCGACGAGCGCAACAACGATCATCATCTCTATCAATGTGAACCCGCGGGCACCGCAGCGATATGCAGGGCGAAAGACGCGTGCGTTCATTGCCAGCACCTGCTTTGGTCGTCGCCGTCGCATCCCTTGACTCCGGTGCTTTCGAGCCAGATGTTGCCTACGGCAGGATCGGAGAAGCCGGCCCTCAAAGTGGCAGTCAGCCGGATGCAATGGCCAGGATCATCGCGTCCGTCGCATGCGCCGAGAGCGATCTCGTACTTGCTGTCGCCTTCGCTGTCGCCCGAGCCTGTCTTGTAAAGCGCCTTGTTGTACCTTGCGCGCTGCGTGTAGACGCGCTCCTGCTGCTGCATTTCCTGCATGAGTGCGGTACGAGCTTCAGCGCGCCAACCCTTTCGGACGGAATCCATGTACGACGGATAGGCGATAGCGCCAAGGATGGCAACCAGCGCCACCACGATCAGCATTTCGATCAGCGTAAAGCCGCCAGACAAGCACGGCCGTTCGGTAGCCGAGTGCTTCATTTGCGGATGTCCTTGAAGTTGAGCACTTCGCGCCAGTTGAGACGGCCGGCAATTTGCGAGATCACGCCGCCTGCATCGCCTGCGATAGGGCTGACGATTGCACTCCCCGGACGGGAGCCCTCTCCCGAACCGAGGTTGATGACAGAAACCTTCTTGCGCTCGATGCGCCGGCCAAAGGTATCGGTCGAGCTGAAAGCGCCCTCGCCTTCCTGGATCAACAGCGGCGCCCCGAGCACACCAACGGTGGACGGAATGCAGGTGCTGCCCGATGACAGTCCGGTCATCGCATTCACCGCGCAGCTGTGCCCGCCGCCCCCGTTGCCTTCCAGGCCGCAAACGTTCGAGTCCGGAATCAACGTGTTGAACACCAAATAGCCATCGCTCAGCACCATTTGGGAAACTTGGCGCTCTCCTTGGCTCTCCGCGTCCGGCAGATCGAAGTACCAGCCTCGACGGTGCGGCGTCTTGGCGTTGTAGTTGCCGTAGACGAAGGCATCGCCGGAGATGGTGAACTGACCCGCGTGCTCGATATCGGCCTTCACCTGTCGCTGCTGCAAGTGCGTGCGAGTCTCGCTGTCGGAGATGGCCATGCCGGTGTCGTATACGCTGTAGAGCGTCTGCGTGTTGCGGCTGGTCAGGTCATCGATTTCGACGAATTTGCCGGTGCCGAAGAGCACGATCGCACCACCGTTCGGCCCTGCACCCACCTCCGGCGCAATTGTGATGGGCTGCCGTTTGCCCGCATCGTCTTTCGCGACCATGAGCGGTGCACCGCTCAGTGCCAGCGCGCCAGACTTGGCCGACTCGTTCCACGGCGCACTCTTGGTGAAATCGAACTTCCACAAATTGCCTTGGGTGTCGCCGGCAAAGAGCAGAAGGGTCGTGTTGTCTGCGCTTGTGTAGTCGCCCACCGGACCCAACGCATTGACGACAGTCGCATCGACCGGATCAGGCAGCACGATCTTGAAATAATCCTTCTCGATCACCCATGGCGTGTTGGCTTGCTTGTCCAAGGCCAGCAGGAACAGAGCCGCTGCCTTGTTCGGATTGCCGTTGTTGAAGCCCGAGGGCACCACGGCAAACCATCGATAGACGCCGGCCTGGCCAGCCGCGGCCGCCTCTGTCCGAAACTTCATGATGCGCGGCGCCTGAGTGACGTGTCCCATGTCCGAGTCATCCGCCCCCGTGAATTCCCACATCACCCGATCTTCAGAAAAGCGCGCCGGGTCGGAGATGTCCAGTGCGAAGACGCCGCGTGCGCCGCCGCCCATACCTGAGACGAGCACCGTCTTCGCCGATCCGTTTGCCGATTGGATTTCACCTGAGACGGAATTGCCGTCGACATAGGACTGGTGCCCATAGTCAGGTGACGTGTAGGCGCCGAGCCTTGCGTGCAACGCACGTGGCACGTAGGCAAACAATTCGTCGCCGCTATCGGCTGCGAAAGCGTGGAGCATGCCGTCGTTCGAGCCGACGTACACAGCCTGCGCAGCGGCGTTTTCGACCCACAGTGGCGCAGCATTCGCGATGTCGCCCATGACCGAATCACGTGTTCTGAACTGGCCATTGCCGCCTTCGGCTTCCTTCGAACGATCGCCGCGGAGATAGTCGACGCGGGCCTCGCCGAGATTGTCTTTTGTACCTGTCGCGGAATAGGGTTCCGTGTCCAGGCGGCCCTTCAACGTGGCGTCTTCTTTCAGCGCATTCCAGGTGAATTCAGCGCCGGCGCCGGAACTGAGCATGGTGAAGATGCGCCGTGTATCAGGGTCGCGAGCCTGGATCGGCGGATTCGCCTGAAGGTTGCCGGTCAGTCGATCGCCAGCATTCCAGATCGGCGTGGCGTCCTGGCCTGCTGCACCGTTTTCATGGCGCAACTTATAGGCGAGCACCGAGCCAGACCATCGCGTGCTGTCCGCTTGAGGAACGTAAAGCGTCCCCCCGGTGGACGCAATGCGCGAATTCGACAATGCACCCCCTGCAGGGCTCCCGCTGCTCACGCTCGACGCGCCGGCACTTGCACTCGCAAAAATCCTGCGAACGGCCGCGACCATCTTCCGAGGCTCGTCGGCGAGGAAATATTTGGCCGGCTTGGGCTTTGCGTCGTTGTCGACACCGGATTGCCATTCGGCATTCGAAAAGGATTCATCGGCGCCCGCTCCGATGGAAGTCACGAATGGATTGCCATCGTTGTTCTTGTCGTCGAAGCCGCCGTACTTTGCGGCCAAGTAGAACGAACTGCCGCGTTGCTTCTCACCCATGGTGCCCGAGCCCGATTCGTCCATGTCGACGGCGTAGGTCTTGACGCGCACGCCCGGGTAATCGCCCCGAATGGATTGCGTGTTGGCCCAATAAGCCAATCCTGCCCATCCCAATGATCCTTGGTCGGCCCCGACATCCAAGGTGTCGATGTTTGCAGAGGTGATTGTTTGCCTGTTCGCAAGATGGTCGGTATAGGCAATAGCGCGCGGCCCCGCATCATTGCCGCGCGTCATCAAAGTGGCATTGCTTCCCGAAGGACCAGGGTATGAAAGAGCCTCATTGTTCTCGAATGCCCCGACGATCCTCGACCAGAAAGCAGTGTCAGGATCCGCGGCCTCTACCTGGCGAAGCCCGGCCCATCCGTCCAGTCCATCCGTCATCAGCCCTGGAAGAGAGCCGTCATGGTCCGTGTAAGGACTTCCGATCACGACAACATGATTGCGCTGGCAGCTTGAGACTACAGGGTCCCAACCGCTCTTTGCACCTGCGCCCCAGCGGCTCGTCCCGTTGTAAACAGGAAATCCGTCTCCCATGGCTGCAGTGATGTTTCTGGTGGCAGCGGTCGTCGGTTCCAGCCCCTGCAAATACCGGAGAGACTCGTAATACATCTCGCCGGCCGGATCGAGATCCTTGTAGTTGGCGATTGCAGAACCGGTGCGTCCGTATTGATTGATGTAGTTAACGACGCCGCTGGTCCCTTCGCTGCTCGACAGGGGGTTTGCCAGGAACACCCCGCTATCGGCATCCCATTCGGCTTCGGCGTTGGCGAGCTTCTCGAACTTGTCGCTCTCCGTCGTCGGGCCCACGAATTTCATGGGCGCACGCAGGGCACCGCCGTAACGGGCATTGCCCTGCTCCATCAAATAGCCGAAAGCCGCGAAGCGCATCTTTTCTGCAAACGCCTGGATCGTGCCCGCTGGCTTGAATTCGCCATTTGGATATCTCACGCAAAGGCCGCTGCGAACGGGGCCTTCCGACGTCGAGCAAACCTCGACGCGCGCCAAATACGGCCCAGATCCATCAGGTCCAAAACTCTGATCCGTTCCGGGGTTGCTGCATGTTCCGGACGACGTCGGCCCCACGAACAAAAGATTGCTGCAATTGGAAAAGTGCAAAGTGCCGTCTTTCTCGACGCCCCCCTTCGCGACCAATGGCGTCAACTTGTCGAGATGGCCCTCCACAGACCGTTGGGAAAAATGGCTCGAGTTATAGAAGTCGGACGGAAGCACCGCGCGTTGGAGCACGGTGGCGCTCGGTGTGTCTTTCACACGATCGCCGCCTGTCAACGCGTATCGCAACATGTCCACGGCGGACGAGGCGGCCCAGTTCAACAGGTTGCCGCTCCATTGATCCGAACAGGCGATGGCCCCATTCGAGATGCTCGCCGTCGCGGTCCGCTTGAAATACCCGTCCGCCGTCGAATAGTCGTAGCACCCCATCGGGTCCCAATAGCCGACATAGGCCGCCTTGATGTCGAAAGGGGTTCGATACGCAGCTCCTGTTGTCGAGGATGTGACGGAGAGGTCCAACACCATGTTGGGCTTGACCGGCAATGACGCGGCGTAAAGCGGCAGATCCGGAAGGACAGCGTCTGGCGGAGCCTGAACACTAGCGGCCCATGTGGACATGCCGGCGACATAAAGGGCCATAGCGAAGGCGGCCCTTCTCAAATCATTTTCTCTAATCCCGAACAATTTCAACTCCCTTGCTGATCTTCTTATGGGCAACCGCTACTGACGATTGGCTTGTGCAAACTCGTCTGTAGAACCACCTGCGTTTCTTTCCTGACACCAAACCCGATGGCCGTGACCCGAAATAGATAAGTCGTCTTGCCGGCACTCGCGCTTTGAAGGCGATCGGACTCCCACCCCCCGTTGTTGCGCATGGCCTCTATGACGTAGCGTGGCGGAGCAGCGGGTGTCGCGCCTGTGCCGGTCACGTATTTCTGTCCAGTGAAGGCGCCGTATTCAACCGATGTGCGGCTTTCAGGCGAGAGATCGGCGCGCATCCACGCCGGCGTTGCGCCGCTTTGCGCGGGAGCGCAAAGGCCTTGGTTATTTCCGGCGCTGCCGCACCCCGGGACGAACGCCGCCACATCCTTGCTGTTGAACAGGCAAAGACGCGAAGAGGTGTGCTTGTTCGGTCCCAGAACATCGAGTTCGGCATCGATCAATGCCGCCTCCGCGGCCTGGAAGGCGATCTCCCTGTCTCGATCATTCCTTGCCGCAACTTCATCGACGACCGAAAGCTGCGCCGCACCCAATCCCAACACGGTGACGACGATCAACAGGAGCAGCACGACGATCAGCGAGAAGCCCGATTCGCGACTCATGCGGGATTCCTCGCTGCGTTTCGCAGCTTGACCGTGAATGTCGCAACGGCACGAAAGCGGCCGTCGTCCGGCGGATCGAAGTAGATCTTTTCAAAACCCTTGCCTAGGGGGTAGAGCCGATAGTCTTCGTCGCTGACTCGTCTCAGGTCACCGTTCCGGCGATTGCTCCGAGCCACCACGCCCACGCGAACTGCCACGACCTTGCGCCACTCGCCATTGACGCTCCCCCCGCCCGCAGCTTTGGCCGAAATCTCCCTGGCCTCGAGCCACGCATCAGGCACGCCGTCGCCGTCGCCGTCATGCCCGTAGACGACCTTGAATTTTTCGACACCGCGCGCCAAGGGCTGCGAATACAAGGACCCCGTGCTGGATGGCGCCTTGCAGTAGAGCTCGGGCTCTCCATCGTCCGCGCGAGCCACGAAGAAGAAGCTGGACACACGGCCACCGGTGGGAGAAGCCTCGGCAGGTCCAGCGTGAGCCACACCCAGGCAGTCGATGATGGTCCCGTCGTCCTTGCCGGCATCGTTGGCGCTGCTGCGGCCGAAGAAGCGAACGACAAGCGAGTCGTTGCCCGCGCTCAGGTCGGTGTCGTCCTCTCCGAAGCTGTTGCCGTTCTTGCCGACTGCCGTGTTGCTGGCACCCACGACAGGAAGGTCGAAAAGACCATCGGCACCATCGAGCGGCGCTGCGTCGCCGCCGCCGACGACAACACCCTCCGTCAGGTGGTCAGGCGCATAGTCCGAGTAGCCCGCCTGACGAAGCTGCCCCTGCACCACATGACGCGCAAAGCGAAGCGATTCGTGGACCGCCTGGGCGTCGGCGCTGGTGTTGAACAGCCTCTTTCCTGCGAGAAAAGCCGTCGAGGCAGCGAGCACGATGACCAAGCCGACCGCCATGGCGATCATCAGCTCGATCAACGTCACGCCGCGTTGCCGCAATCGAGACTCCATTCAGGAACTCCCGCCGTCGCTCTCGGTATCGCCGTAGTTATGCCCCGGAATCAGCTGCATGACGATGCGAGGCTCTCGCTGGGCCATTTCGTCTTCGCTGCCGATTCGGGGCACCCAGCCCAGCTTGACGACGAGGTTGCGGCCCTGGTCGCTGCAGTTCCACACGTATCGGAAATCTTCCCCTTCTTCGCTCACCACGGCGTCATCGAAGCACACGACCACGTGGGCCCGCGGGAGAGCAAGTCTGGCACGTTCGACCCACTGCTCCATGTCCCATGCCGCCAGGCTCGCCTCGTCGCATGCGGCATCCATGCCGACGCAGGTGCCGCCCTGCCCCGGAAGCACATCCGTGCTCTTGAGGTCGACCAGATAAGGATTGGCCCGGGCATTTCGCGCCGCGACATTCTTGTTGACGCGCGTCTTCTCCGAAAGCTCACGCACGAGGTTGACCGCTTCGGTGAACGACGCCGATTCGCTGGTGCTCCTCACGGATGTCAACAACATCCCCACCATGCCCAGCAATCCAAGGCTGAGAACGACGATCGAGACGAGCACCTCGATCAGCGAAAAGCCTCCGGCCGGACGTTTGCTTAACGCCATGATTTTTCCTCTCCCTCTTTGGCCGCGCAGTCTAATGACGAGCCTTCGCCGTTCATCCCGGTTTTTCTACCGCTCGTATGATTCGGCCGGTGCGTCCCGCGATGTCCCTCAGACTCTCGCTCCGCGGTACTCCGTTCGACTACATGGTTGCTTCCGTGCCCCCACTCAATGCCGATGAACAGCAGATCGCCGCTGCGCAACAACTCGCGTTCGAAGCGCGCTATCTCACCGATCCCAATCCGCGCGTGGGTTGCGTCCTGACGGACGCCGCAGGCGAGGTCATCGGGATCGGCCATACGCAGCGCACGGGAGGCCCGCATGCCGAGGTGATGGCCTTGCAGAACGCTGCTGCAAGAGGTCATTCGGTCGCGGGCGCGACGGCTTACGTCACGCTGGAGCCTTGCTCGCATCACGGCCGCACCGCCCCTTGCTGTGACGCCTTGGTCTCGGCGGGCATTCGCCGTGTGGTTGCTTCCGTCTCGGACCCGAACCCTCTCGTCGGTGGCAAGGGCTTCGAGCGTCTTCGCGCCGCCGGCGTGGAAGTCGTGGTCGGGCCTGGCGCCGCGGAATCGCGCGAACTCAACATCGGTTTTTTCAGCCGCATGGTGCGCAAGACGCCGTGGGTGCGCCTCAAGGTTGCGGCCTCGCTCGACGGCAAGACGGCGCTCACCAATGGCGTGAGCCAATGGATCACTTCGGAACCCGCCCGCGCTGACGGCCATGCATGGCGGGCGCGAGCGAGCGCCGTGCTGACCGGTGTCGGCACGCTGATCGACGACGACCCGCGCCTGGACGTGCGCCTGGTCGAAACATCCCGACAACCGCATCTGGTGGTGGTGGACAGCCGCCTGCAAACGCCGCCCGAGGCGAAGATCTTCGGCGTCCCGGGCCGCAAGATCTGGATCTACGCCGCGAGCAGGGACGAGCCCAAAGCCCGAGCCCTGGAGGCGCGGGGTGCCACGATCACGGTCCTGCCCAACGCCGATGGCAAGGTGGATCTTTCCGCCATGCTGCGCGATCTCGCCGTTCGCGAAATCAATGAACTGCATGTGGAAGCCGGTCACAAGCTCAACGGCTCGTTGATCCGCGAAGGACTGGTCGATGAAATGCTGCTGTACCTGGCGCCCAAATTTCTTGGCGACGGCCTGGAAATGGCAAGCCACCCCTTTGCCGAAGGACCACTGACCGCGCTGTCGGGGGCCCTCGCGCTGGATTTCCGCTCCGTCGATCGCTTCGGAGCCGACATCCGGATCCTGGCCCGAATCGCAGGCCGGGACGCTTTCTAAGGCGTGCCCGCCGCCGCGCCCCACATCTCTGCGAAAATGCCGCGATGTTCACCGGAATCATCACCGGCGTGGGGCGCATCGCCGCAGTCCACGACCTCGGCAGTTCTTCATCCCACGGCAAGCGGCTCAGCATCGCGGTGCCTGACGGCTATCTCGACGACGTGGGCCTCGGTGACAGCATCGCGCTCAACGGCGCCTGCATGACCGTCACCACGCTCGATCCTCCGCAGCAACTCTTCACCATCGACATCTCGGCCGAATCGCTCGACAAGACGGCCGGGCTGTCGGAAGAAGCCGCGCGGGTCAATCTCGAGAAGGCTCTGCGCGCCAATGACCGGCTGGGGGGCCATATCGTGTCCGGCCACGTCGATGGCATCGGCACGGTCAGCCATTTCGCGCCGGTCGGCGAAAGCTGGGAGCTTCGCGTACTGGCTCCGCCGGCCCTCGCCCGCTTCCTCGCCTACAAGGGCTCGATCACCGTGAACGGCGTCAGCCTCACGGTCAACAGCGTGAGCGACGGCCCGGACGGAAGCGAAGTCAGCATCAACCTGATCCCCCATACGGTCGAAAACACTGCCCTCGGCAGCCTTAGGAAGGGCAGCCGCGTCAACCTCGAAATCGATACTGTCGCGCGCTACGTGGAGCGCATGCTCCAGGCGGGCGCCCTTCCCCTCCCAAAGAAAGACAACGCGCCATGAACGCCTCCGTCACGCCCATCGGAGCCCCGCGGGGCGTCCGCGCCCCGGCATCCATCTCGCCGGTCGAGGACATCGTCGCCGAGCTGCGCGCTGGCCGCATGGTGATCCTCGTCGACGAGGAAGACCGGGAGAACGAAGGCGACATCGTCCTGGCGGCCGACCACGTGACGCCCGAGGCCATCAACTTCATGGCGCGCCATGCCCGGGGGCTGATCTGCCTCACGCTCTCGCGCGAAATGTGCGAGCGGCTCCAGCTGCCGCCCATGGTGGCTCGCAATGGCGCCAAGCATTCCACCGCGTTCACCGTGTCGATCGAAGCGGCCGAAGGCGTGACGACCGGCATCTCGGCGGCGGACCGTGCTCGAACCGTGCAGGCCGCGGTCGCGCCGAATGCCGTCGCTGCCGACCTCGTCCAGCCGGGGCACATCTTTCCGCTGCAGGCCGTCGACGGCGGCGTGCTCATGCGAGCCGGCCATACCGAAGCGGGCTGCGATCTCGCCAGCATGGCGGGGTGCTCACCAGCCGCGGTGATTTGCGAGGTGATGAACGAAGACGGCACGATGGCCCGCCTGCCCGACCTGCAGCTCTTCGCGGCCGAGCACGGCATCAAGATCGGCACCATCGCTGCCCTGATCGAACACCGCAGCCGCACGGAATCGCTGGTCGAAAAAGTGGGATGCCGCGAAATCGAGACCGCCTGGGGCCCCTTCACCGCTCACGCGTTCAAGGACAAGCCGAGCAACGGCGTGCACCTGGCGCTGGTCCGCGGCAAATGGAACGCCAGCGACACCGTGGACGTGCGCGTACACGAGCCGCTTTCGGTGCTCGACGCGCTCGAACGCAATCGCGCCCTGCACTCCTGGAGCCTCGATGCCAGCCTCGCGCACCTGGCGGCAGAAGGCAAAGGCGTTGCCGTGCTGCTGAACTGCGGAGAAACCGGCGCCGAGTTGCTGTCGCAGTTCGACGGCACCGCGCGCCCGGCGCAGGCGCCCGAGCGCGGTCGCATGGACCTGCGCAGCTACGGCATCGGCGCGCAAATCCTGCGTGAATGCGGCGTGCACAAGATGAATCTTCTGGGCACGCCGCGTCGCATGCCCAGCATGGCGGCGGGCTATGGGCTCGAAATCGCCGGCTACCTCTCCAAGGACGACGAACAATGAACCACCCACACACAAGGCGGACCGCCTGATGCAGCACGCGAACAAGGGCGCCGACCTCGAAGTGGACGGCAAGGGGCTGCGCATCGGCATCGTTCAGGCGCGCTTCAATGAAGACATCACCAATGCGCTTGCCAAAGCCTGTCTGGGCGAACTCGCCGCGCTGGGCGTCGCCAAGTCCGACATCGACCACGTGAGCGTGCCCGGTGCGCTCGAAGTCCCAGTCGCGCTGCAGGCCATGGCCGAGCGCAACCGCTATCACGCGCTCGTTGCGCTGGGCTGCATCATTCGTGGCGAGACCTATCACTTCGAGCTGGTCGCGAACGAATCAGGCGCCAGCGTGAGCCGCCTGGCGCTCGACTATCGCCTTCCGATCGCCAACGCGATCCTCACGACCGAAAACCTCGAACAGGCGATCGCGCGCCAGACCGACAAAGGCCGCGACGCTGCGCGCGTCGCCGTCGAAATGGCGCGACTGCTCGCCACCCTCTCATGACCGAAGACACCAAAAGCCCGGGCGGCAAGCCACGCCAAACCCGCACGGGCCTCACCAGCACCGGCGCGCGAAAGGCTTCGGCCAAATCCACGCGCAGCCGCGCTCGCGAGTTCGCATTGCAAGCGCTTTATCAGCATCTGGTAGGCCACAACGAACCGGCGGCGATCGACGAATTCACGCGTGATCTGGCCGGCTTTCACAAGGCGGACGCTGCGCACTACGACGCGCTTCTGCATGGATCGATCGAGACTGCGCAACAGCTCGACGCACTGATCGTGCCGCTGCTCGACCGCAAGCTCGAGGAGATTTCGCCGGTCGAGCATGCCGTGATGTGGATCGGCGTGTATGAGTTTCAGAACTGCCCCGACGTGCCCTGGCGCGTGGTCCTGAACGAATGCATTGAGCTCGCCAAGGAGTTTGGCGGTACCGACGGCCACAAGTATGTGAATGCCGTGCTCAACGGCGTTGCACCGCAATTGCGCGCGCTTGAAGTCGAGGCCGATCGCGCGAGCGGAAAGGCAAAGCCATGAGGATTTCGAAGCGCGCGGAGCGCATCGAACCTTTCTATGTGATGGAGGTCGCCAAGGCGGCGTCCAAGCTCGCTCGCGAAGTGGCTCTCACCGACCGGCCGATGATCTTCCTCAACATCGGCGAGCCGGATTTCACGGCACCTCCGCTGGTGCAGGAACACGCCGCCCGCGCAGTGCGCGCCGGGGCAACGCAGTACACGCAGGCCACTGGCCTCGACCACCTGCGCGAGCGCATCAGCCACTGGTACACCCAACGATTTGGCGTCGAAGTGCCGGCACGCCGGATCGTCATCACGGCTGGCGCTTCGGCCGCGCTGCAGTTGGCCTGCCTTGCCCTGATCGAAGCCGGCGACGAGATGCTGTTGCCTGATCCGAGCTATCCCTGTAACCGCCATTTCGTCACCGCCGCCGACGGCCGCGCGGTGCTGGTGCCGACCACCGCCGCCGAGCGCTTTCAGCTCAGCGCCGCCAAGGTCGAAGAAGCATGGACCGACCGCACGCGCGGCGTGCTGCTGGCATCGCCTTCGAATCCGACGGGCACATCGATCGCACCCGACGAACTTCGCCGCATTCATGAGGTCGTCAGCCGTCGCGGCGGCATCACGCTCGTCGACGAGATCTACCTGGGACTTTCATACGACGACGCCTTCGGGCAGACCGCGCTCGCCATCGATGATCAGGTCATCAGCATCAACAGCTTCAGCAAGTACTTCAACATGACCGGCTGGCGTCTTGGCTGGATGGTGGTGCCGGACTCGCTGGTGCCTGCCATCGAACGCCTGGCGCAGAACCTTTTCATCTGCGCGAGCACGGTGTCGCAATACGCCGCGCTTGCCTGCTTCGAGCCCGAGAGCATCACCGAATACGAACGCCGCCGTGCCGAGTTCAAAGCGCGGCGCGACTGGTTCATTCCGCAACTCGACGCGCTCGGCCTCAAGGTGCCCGTGGTGCCCGACGGCGCCTTCTACGCCTGGGCCGACTGCAGCGATTTTGCCGAGAAGCTCGGCATCTCCGGCAGTTGGGACTTCGCCTTCGAAGCCATGAAGCAGGCCCACGTCGCCGTCACTCCGGGCCGCGACTTCGGCGCTGCCGATACGTCGCGCTTCATCCGTTTTTCGACGGCCAGCTCGATGGCGCACCTCGAAGAATCGATTGCGCGGCTGCGAGCCTGGGCGGGCGCCGCCATTCCCGCATGAGCTTTGCGCTGCCCATCCGCGTCTATTGGGAAGACACCGATGCGGGCGGCATCGTGTTCTATGCCAACTACCTCAAGTTCATGGAACGCGCGCGCACCGAATGGCTGCGCTCGCTCGGCGTTGCCCAAGGGCGTTTGCGCGAGGAAACCGGCGGCATCTTCGTCGTGAGCGAAACGCAGCTCAAATACCACCGCCCGGCACGGCTCGATGATGAACTGCTCGTTACAGCCGAGCTTCGCCAGATCGGCTCCGCGTCACTCATAATCGCCCAGCGCGTGCTATCAAAAACAGAGCAAGACGCCGATGAGGGCGAGATGGCGCACGCCACGCTCCTGTGCGAAGGCACGATCCGCATCGGCTGGGTCCTGGCCGACACACTGCGGCCCGCGCGCATCCCCCCTCAAGTTTCGGGAACCCTCGAGCGCTACGCGCGCTCCATGTCTCAACCTCTCAAGCCATGAATCAAGACCTCTCGATCATCTCCCTGCTGCTGCACGCCAGCATCCCCGTGCAGCTCGTCGTGCTGCTGCTCATCGTCGTTTCCGTCGCGAGCTGGGCCGCGATCTTCCGCAAGTACTTTGCGCTGAAGAGAACCCGATCGCTCAACGAAGATTTCGAGCGCGACTTCTGGTCCGGCACGAGCCTGAACGAACTGTTCTCCTCGGCCGCGCAGAACGCCAAGTTCGCCGGCCCGATGGAACGCATCTTCGCGTCCGGCATGCGCGAATACCAAAAGCTGCGCGAGCGCCACGTGTCGGACACGGGCACGCTGCTCGACGGCGCACGCCGCGCGATGCGCGCGAGCTTCCAGCGAGAACTCGACGCTGTCGAACAGAACCTCTCCTTTCTCGCAACCGTCGGCTCTGTCTCGCCTTACGTCGGCCTCTTCGGCACCGTGTGGGGGATCATGCATGCCTTCACAGGGCTCGCCGCGCTTGCGCAGGTCACGCTTTCGACGGTCGCACCCGGCATCGCCGAAGCGCTGGTCGCGACTGCCATCGGGCTCTTCGCGGCCATTCCGGCGGTGGTCGCCTACAACCGCTTTGCGCGCGAAATCGACAAGATCGCCATCGCACTCGAGACCTTCATCGAAGAGTTCTCGAACATCCTTCAGCGCAACCTGACGGCGCACGTGCATCCGGCATCCGTCACCGCGGCCACCGGCCGCTGAAGCGGAGCACCTCGCCATGCCAGCCATGTCCTCCCGCGGCCGCGGCCGCCGAACGATCAACGAGATCAACATGGTCCCGTTCATCGACGTGATGCTGGTGCTGCTGATCATCTTCATGGTCACCGCGCCACTGATCACGCCGAGCGTGATCAACCTGCCCACGGTCGATCGCGCCAACAAGCAGCCCGACAAGCCGATCGAGATCGTCATCAAGAGCGACGACGAAGTGCAGATCAAGAAAGACCCGTCCACCGGCAGCGGTGGCAGCTCGATCCCGATGACACAGATCGGCGCGGCGGCCAAGACGGCGCAAGGCGGCGACGCGGAACGCCCGGTGGTCATCAGCGCCGACAAGACCGTCAAGTACGAGACCGTCGTCAAGGCGATGAACCAGCTCAAGCGCAGCGGTATCGAGCGCGTCGGCCTGTCGGTGCAGACCACGGGCGCGAAGTAAGGCATGTCGCTCGCCTCAGATCGCCCCGAATTCGCGCCGCCGCCGCAGCGCGGCACGTTGCGCGCGGTGGTGCTGGCGCTGATCGCGCATGCGCTGCTCATCGCCGCCCTGACCTGGGGCGTCAACTGGCGCCGGGAGGCCGAGAACGACGCGGTGGAAGCCGAGCTGTGGTCATCGACGGTTCAGCAGGCTGCGCCGCGAGCTGTCGCGCCAACACCTACGCCACCGGTGCCGACGCCGACTCCCGCCCCTCCTCCGCCGCCGCCCCCGCCTCCGCCGCCGCAAGCGGTGAAGCCGCCGGAGCCCACGCCGACGCCGCGCGCGCCTGACATCGCCCTCGAACGCGAGAAGAAACTCAAGGAACAAAAAGAGCAGAAGGAGCGCGAACTGGAGCAGCAGGCACAGCAGCAGAAGAAGCTCGACGCCGCCAAGAAGGCAGCGCAGGAAAAGAAAGAGGCCGAAGCGAAGCAGCGCGCAGAAGACGAAGCCGAGCGCAAGAAGGAAGAACAACAGAAGCAGGCCGAACTGAAGCGCAAGCAAGAAGCCGAGGCCAAGCAGGCCGAAGCCGCGAAGAAGAAGGAAGCCGAAGCCAAGCAAGCGGCCCAAGCCGCTGCGGATCGCGCGGCGACGCTCAAGCGCATGCAGGCGATGGCCGGTACCGGTGGCGAAGGTGCGGCGGCAAAGGCTTCGGGCCCCTCTGGAAGCTATGGCGGCAAGGTCAACGCGGCAGTACGTCCGAACGTGGTATTTCCTGATGCGGATCTGGTCAGCGGCAATCCAGCAGCCGAGTTCGACGTTCGACTTGCGCCCGACGGAACCATCGTCGGAACACCGACGCTCAACAAGTCGAGCGGTTTGCCGAACTGGGACGAGGCTGCGTTGCGAGCCCTGCAAAAAACCGAGAAACTCCCCCGAGACGTCGACGGCACGGTTCCAGCGCGGCTCACCATCACGTTGAGGCCGAAGCGCTGACGGAAGGACGATTGCCATGCACACCCACGACCTGAGCCCGTGGCAACACGACCACCAGTTCGATCAAGGCAACGCCGCCGGCGAACGCGGCACGAAGCTCGTGATGTGGATCACGGCCATCATGATGGTGGCCGAAATTACTGCCGGCTGGGCCTACAACTCGATGGCGCTATTGGCCGACGGCTTCCACATGAGTTCGCATGCGGTCGCGATTGGGCTGAGCGCCTTCGCCTACGCCGCCGCCCGGCGCCACGCCAGGGACCGACGCTTCGCTTTCGGCACCTGGAAGATCGAAGTGCTGGGCGGATTCGCCAGTGCGATCTTTCTTCTGGTGGTTGCCGCGCTGATGGTCGCCGGCTCGGTCGAGCGGCTCATTTCCCCTGCCGCGATCCACTACCGCGAGGCCATCGTCATTGGTGCGCTCGGGCTGCTGGTGAACATCGTGTCGGCATTCATTCTGGGGGCTGCCCATCATCACGGCGGTGAGCATCATGACCATCACGCTCACGCACCTGCGCACGGGCACGGGCACGAGCACGGTCATGAACACCATCACGACCTCAATCTCAAGTCGGCGTACGTCCACGTGGTTGCCGATGCCGCAACATCGGTGCTCGCCATCGTCGCCCTCGTGGGCGGCTGGCTCTACGGCTGGTCCTGGCTCGACCCTGTCATGGGCATCGTGGGTGCGATCGTCGTGGCGCTCTGGGCCAAGCGGCTGATCGCCGATACGAGCAAGGTACTGCTCGACCGCGAAATGGATCATCCGGTGGTCGACGAAATCCGCGAAGTCATCGAAGAACAGGGTCACGCGACCGAGACTCGCGTGACCGACCTCCACGTCTGGCGCGTCGGCAAGGCGACCTACGCCTGCGCCGTGAGCGTGGTCACTCACGATGAAGAGCTGACTCCCGATGCGGTTCGCAGCTGGCTGTCGGTGCATGAGGAGGTCGTGCATGCCACTATCGAAATCAACCGTTGTCCTGATCGGACGTAGGCCAGCGAGTCCTTGACCTTGCCACAGTGGCAAGCTTTAGATTTGCGGCCCTGCGCTCCCATCGTTCCAGTGAAATTCCTTCGCATCTTCCTGCTGCTTCTGCTCGCCGTGTCGCTACCGCTGCGGGGTGCGATGGCCGAACCGCAGATGCACGCGCCTGTGCAGGCGCACGCATCGGCCGCTGCAGCCGATCATGGCGACCATGACGCCCATGGCGATCACGCCGAACATGCGAAACATGCGAAACATGCTCACGATCAGCACGGCAATTCCTTAGAGACGTCCCAGCAATGCAACCTCTGCTGCGACCTGTGCTCCCTGACCCCGCTCGCGAGCAGTTGGCCCAGCGTGCCAGCGCCGCAGGACCTTGCGCCGGTCGTCTTTCCGGCCCTTAGCGTTCCCTCTCCGGGCTATCTCCCGGAGCGCCAGGAACGCCCTCCACGAAGCATCTGACCTGACAGGGCCTCCTACGCGAGGCCACAAGGCGCTCGCGCGTCCATCGCGCGGGCCATGGTTGGCCGGGCCCGCGCCCGCGCCAACGATTCAGATGCTTCCAAAATGAAAATCTACGTCAAGACATTTGCGGGCGCGACGCTGCTCGTTCTTGCTGGCTGCGCCTCCTTCTCGAAAGACGGCGGCTTTGACAAGGTCGCCGAACTGACGAAGGAGCGCACCGGGCAAATTGCCAAATGGCAGCGCACGCCTTCGGACGCCGACTCCGTCCAGAGGCGCACCAGCGAAATCCTGGGTGAGCCGCTTACGGCGGACCGCGCGGTTGAACTCGCGCTTCTCAACAACCCCGGATTGCAGGCCAGCTATGCCGATCTCGGCATCGCCGAATCCGACCTCGTGCGGGCCGGGCGCCTCGCCAATCCATCATTCAGCTTCGGGCGGCTGAGCGGCGGCGGTGTCACCGAAATCGACCGCTCCATCCTGTTCAACATCCTGGGCCTGCTGACGATGCCTCTCGCCCAGGAGGTGGAGCAACGCCGCTTCGAACAAGCCCAGTACCAAGCGGCTTCCAGCACCGTGGCGCTTGCCGCCGACACGCGCAAGACGTTCTTCGGCGCAGTGGCCTCGCAGGACCTCGTCAGGTACTACGAGCGCGTCAAGGAAGCCGCGGACGCTTCCAATGAACTGGCACGGCGCATGGCCGAGGCCGGCAACTTCAACAAGTTGTCGCAGATGCGCGAGCAGTCCTTCCATGCGGACGCGATTTCGCAGCTGGCGCGTGCCCAACATCAGGCGACTGCCGATCGGGAGCGTCTCGTCCGGCTGCTCGGCCTGCCGGGCGGTCCGAACGCCTTGCAGCTTCCCGAGCGCCTGCCGGATCTGCCGAAAGAGCAGATGCAGTCCAAGGACGCAGAACAGACGGCGATGGACAAGCGGCTTGACGTTCAGCTTGCCAAGCGAAGATCCGAAGCCAGCGCGAAGGCACTCGGCCTGACGCAGGCGACGCGATGGGTCAACGTCCTGCAACTGGGCTATGCCAACAAGAGCCAGACGGGCGAAGCGCGAGAGAACGGGTATGACATCGAACTCGAACTGCCGCTCTTCGATTTCGGAACGACGCGCACCGCACGCGCCGAAGCGATCTACATGCAGTCGATGCAGCGCGCCTCGGAAGTGGCGCTCAATGCGCAATCGGAAGTGCGGGAAACGTACGCCGCCTATCGCACGGCCTACGACCTCGCCAGGCATTACCGCGACGAGGTGGTGCCGCTGAAGAAGCGCATCTCCGACGAGAACCTGCTTCGCTACAACGGCATGCTCATCAGCGTCTTCGAGCTTCTGGCCGATGCGCGAGAGCAGATCACCAGCGTCACGGCGTACATCGATGCGCTGCGTGATTACTGGATTGCCGAAACGAACCTTCAGACGGCACTGACGGGGCAATCGCCGGGCCGATCGCCGGGCCAGAACTGAAAGACCACCCAATGAACAACCGCAGAAACTTTCTCCGCACCGCCGGCGCGACGGCGCTGGGCACGGGCGCCGTGAGCCGCATCGGTGCTGCCTCCCTGCCGGAAGCTCCCGTCCAGCCGTCGCCGGCCACGCAGCCGCCGCTGGTCCCGAAAACAGGCCGCCCCTACAACCCCGTTGTCACCCTCAACGGCTGGTCGCTGCCATGGCGAATGAAAGGCGGCGTCAAGGAGTTTCACCTCGTCGCCGAGCCCGTGGTGCGTGAACTGGCGCCGGGCATGAACGCGAATCTCTGGGGCTACAACGGCACGAGCGTCGGCCCGACCATCGAAGCCGTCGAAGGCGATCGTGTTCGCATCTTCCTGACCAACCGGCTGCCGGAGCCGACGAGCATCCATTGGCACGGGATGCTGCTGCCGTCGGGGATGGACGGGGTGACCGGGCTGACGCAACCGGCGATCGCACCCGGCAAGACCTTCGTCTATGAGTTCGTCCTGCAGAAGCCAGGCACCTTCATGTACCACCCTCACGCCGACGAAACCCTGCAGATCGCGATGGGAATGATGGGCATGTTCATCGTGCACCCCAAGGAGCCGGACATGTTCAAGGTCGATCGCGATTTCGTCTTCCTGCTCGCCGCCTACGACATCGATCCCGGCGCCGCGACGCCGAGGGTGAACACCATGCTCGATTTCAACCTCTGGACCTGGAACAGCCGCGTGTTTCCGGGCATCGATCCGCTGGTCGCCAGGACGGGCGACCGGGTGCGCATCCGCGTCGGGAATCTCACGATGACCAACCATCCGATGCACCTCCACGGACACCATTTCGAGGTCACCGGCACCGATGGCGGCTGGGTGCCGCCGTCTGCCCGCTGGCCCGAGGTGACGACTGACGTAGCGGTCGGGCAGATGAGAGCCTTCGAATTCAATGCAACCGCCGGGGATTGGGCCTTCCACTGCCACAAGTCGCATCACACGATGAACGCCATGGGCCACGACGTGCCCACCATGCTCGGTGTCCACGGCCGCGGCGTCGCCGAGAAGATCACGCGGCTCATCCCTGACTACATGCACATGGGCGACCGCGGAATGCACGACATGGCGCAGATGCAAATGCCGCTGCCGGACAACACGTTGCCGATGATGACCGGCACCGGTCCATTCGGTGCCATCGGCATGGGCGGCATGTTCAGCGTGGTCAAGGTCCGCGACAACCAGAAGCCGGGCGACTATCGCGATCCAGGGTGGTTCAAGCATCCCGCCGGCACGCTTGCCAGGGAATACACGGGCGAGCTCCCAGAGGCTGTGCGCAGTCGGGCCCCGAYGGCAGACTCACGTGCGGTCAACGCACGCGAGCCAACCACCCACCAAGGTCATCAAGGCAATCAGGACCACGGCGGTCATGGAGCTCACAGCGGCCACGAAGGCCACTGATCCCGCACTGGTCTCTTATTCGTACACGACGGCCGCCTTGCCGGCCTCGGCCTGCGCCATCCAGCTCGCAAGCGCCGCGTCGGTCGGAAAGAACTTCGCGCGCTCGCCCAATTGCAGTTCGACCTGCGCGCCGCCGCGCGCCATCGACAGCCGAACCCCCAGCCCTTGCTGCAGTTCCCCGTGCTCGCTCTGCTCGGTGCGCGGCGGAAACTCCCGTACCAGCCGCGCGATGTCCGGCGCCTTGCCATTGACTGCCACGCGCAGATATTTTCCGAAGCGGCAGCGCGCCGCCGCCAAGTCCCACACCTGCATGACCTGGAAGCGCGCCTCGAAGCCACCGCGGCCGGGCTGAAGGCGCCCGCTCACGATGACCAGCTCGTCTTCCTTGAGAACGTTGCGGTTGTTGTTGCAGAGTGCCTCGTCGGCCGTTGCTTCGATCGAGCCCGACTTGTCGTCCAGCTTGAAGATCGCCAGCCGGCCGCGCTGGCCGTTGATCACGCGGAAGTCGCTCACGATGCCCGCGATCACCTGCTGCTCGCGGCTGTCGATGAGGTCGTCGATCTGCCGCTTGCAGAAGCGCCGCACTTCATGCGCGACCTCATCGAAAAGATGCCCCGACAAGTAGAAGCCGATTGCCGTCTTCTCGTAGGTCAGCCGCTCCTTCACGCCCCACGGCGTGGCGTCGATCAGATCGGGCTCTTGCGTTGCCGAGCCGTGCTCGCTGTCTCCGAAGATGTCCACCTGCGCCGAATTGGCCTCGGTCGCAGCGGAAAACTCGAAGGCGCGGTCGAGCGAAGCAATCAGCGAAGCGCGGTTCTGCTGCAATGAATCGAAGGCGCCGGCCTTGATCAGCGCCTCGACCGTGCGCTTGTTGATGCGTTGCCGGTCCACGCGAACGCAGAAGTCGAAGAGGCTCTTGAACGGCCCGCCTTCTTCACGCGCCCTGACGACCGACTCGACGGCCAGTTGGCCCGTGCCCTTGACGGCACCGAGCCCATAGCGGATCACCTTGTCGTTGACCGGCTCGAAGCGGTAGTTGCCGCGATTCACGTCCGGCGGCTCGAAGGTCATGCCGAAATTCTTCTGCGCGTCCTCGAACAACACCTTGAGCTTGTCGGTGTTGTCCATTTCGACAGTCATGTTGGCGCAGAAGAACTCGGCGGTGTAGTGCACCTTGAGCCAACCCGTGTGATAGGCCAGCAGCGAGTAGGCGGCCGCGTGCGACTTGTTGAAGCCATACCCCGCGAACTTCTCCATCAAGTCGAAGATTTCGTCGGCCTTCTTCTGGTCGATGCCATTCTTGGCGGCACCCTTGCGGAAGATCTCGCGGTGCTCGGCCATTTCCTCGGCCTTCTTCTTGCCCATCGCGCGGCGAAGCAAGTCGGCGCCGCCAAGCGAGTAGCCGCCGAGGATCTGCGCGGTCTGCATCACCTGTTCCTGGTAGACCATGATCCCGTAGGTCTCGGAGAGCATGTCCGCCACCAGCGGATGCGGATATTCGACCGGCTCGCGCCCGTGCTTGCGCGCGACGAAGCTCGGAATCAGGTCCATCGGGCCCGGACGGTACAGCGCGTTCAACGCGATCAGGTCTTCAAGACGCGTCGGCCGCGCGTCCTTCAGCATGCCCTGCATGCCGCGCGATTCGAACTGGAACACGGCCTCGGTCAAACCGTCCGCAAACAGCTTGTAGGTGTGCGCGTCGTCCAGCCGGATGTTCTCGTAGGCGAAGTTTTCCTGGCCCTTGTGGCGCCTGATGATGAATTCCTTCGCAATCTCCAGGATCGTGAGCGTCGCCAACCCCAGGAAGTCGAACTTCACCAAGCCGACAGCCTCGACATCGTCCTTGTCGTACTGGCTCACGGCCGAATCGCTGCCGGGCTGCTGGTACAGCGGGCAAAAGTCGGTGAGCTTGCCCGGCGCGATCAGCACGCCGCCTGCGTGCATACCGATGTTGCGGGTCATGCCTTCGAGCTTCTGCGCCAGCTCGACCAGCGTGCGGACTTCTTCTTCCTTCTCGATGCGTGCGGCGAGTTGCGGCTCCATCTCGATGGCGTAGTTGTTCTTGTCGCCCTCCACCTTCGGGCTCGGCGGGTATTGCAGCGTGACCGACATGCCCGGCTTGTTCGGGATGAGCTTGCTGATGCCATCGCAGAACATGTAGCTCATGTCGAGCACGCGGCCCACGTCGCGGATGGCGGCGCGGGCGGCCATGGTTCCGAACGTGGCGATCTGGCTCACGGCATCGCGGCCGTATTTGTCCTTGACGTAGTCGATGACCCGGTCGCGATTGCCTTGGCAGAAGTCGATGTCGAAGTCAGGCATCGAGACGCGCTCGGGATTCAGGAAACGTTCGAACAGCAGCTTGTATTCGAGCGGGTCGAGGTCGGTGATCTTCAGCGCGTAGGCGACGAGCGAGCCGGCACCCGAACCGCGGCCTGGCCCGACCGGGCAGCCGTTGTTCTTGGCCCAGTTGATGAAGTCGCCCACGATCAGGAAGTAGCCGGGGAACCCCATCTTCAGGATGGTGTTGATCTCGAATTCGAGGCGCTCCACATAGCGCGGCCGCTCGGCATCGCGCTTGCCGGCGTCGGGGTACAAATGCGCGAGCCGCTCTTCCAGGCCTTCGAACGAAGCGACCCGAAAGTATTCCTCGATGGGCATGCCGTTCGGCGTCGGGAAATTCGGCAGTTGCGGCTTACCGAGCACGAGCGTCAGATTGCAGCGCTTGGCAATCTCGACCGTATTGGCAATGGCGCTCGGCACGTCGGCGAAGAGCTTCTCCATCTCCGCCGACGACTTGAAATACTGCTCGCGCGTGAACTTGCGCACCCGGCGCGGATTTCCCAGGATCTCGCCTTCGGAAATGCAGACGCGCGCCTCATGCGCCTCGTAGTCTTCGGCCGTCGCGAATTGCACGGGATGCGTGGCGACCACCGGCAGCTTGAGCCGCGCGGCGAGTTGCACTGCGGCCACCACGTGCGGCTCGTCCTCGGGCCGGCCGGCACGCTGAATCTCGATGTAGAAGCGATGCGGAAACAAGCCGGCCAATTGAAGCGCGACCTCCGCCGCGCGTTCGGCCTTGCCCTGCAGCAGCGGCGCACCGAGCGGCCCGGCCAACGCGCCTGAAAGCGCGATCAAACCGCCCTGCAGTTCCTCCAGCCACGCCAGCTTGCAGGCGGCCTGCGCTTGCCCGCGACCGACGTTCTGCGTCCAGGCCCGCGCGAGCAGTTCGGAGAGATTGAGGTAGCCCTGCTTGTTTTGCACCAGCAGGACGATGCGTGTGAGCGCGCCAGGATCGGCGCCGAAACCTTCGACGAAAACCTCGGCGCCCAGCACGGGCTTGACGCCCTTGCCGCGCGCTTCCTTGTAGAACTTGACCCCGCCGAACAGATTATTGAGGTCGGTGATCGCCAGTGCAGGCTGACCATCCTTGGCGGCGGCCTTGACGACTTCGTCGATGCGGTTGGTGCCGTCGACGACGGAAAACTCGGTGTGCAGGCGCAGGTGAACGAACATCCGTGCATTGTAGAAAGCGCTACCTCCCTACAATCCCGCCCCGTGCAAGAGATTTTGAATATCGCGGCCTACAAGTTCGTACCGATTGACGACGCCGCAGAACTGCGTGAAAAACTTCGGACGAGCACCCACGCGCTCGGGCTCAAGGGCACGATCCTGATCGCGCCCGAAGGGATCAACCTTTTTCTCGCGGGGGCGCCGGATTCGGTGCACGAATTTTTGGCGTCGATGCGAGCCGATTCGCGCTTTGCCGATCTGGAGGCCAAGGAAAGCTGGTCCGCCAGCCAGCCTTTTCGCCGAATGCTGGTCAAGCTCAAGCGCGAAATCATCCGCATGGACCACCCTGCCATCCAGCCCGCCGCCGGTCGCGCGCCGGGGGTGGACGCGCCGACGCTCAAGCGATGGCTCGACCAGGGGCACGACGATGCGGGCAAGCCGGTCGCGCTGCTCGATACGCGCAATGCCTTCGAGGTCGACTACGGCAGCTTCGAAGGCGCCATCGACTGGCGCATTCACAAGTTCACCGAATTTCCGAAGGCCTTGCAGAAGCACCGCGAAGAGCTCGCGGGCAAGACCGTGGTCAGCTTCTGCACCGGCGGCATTCGCTGCGAGAAGGCGGCGATCCTGATGCGGGAAGTCGGCGTCGCCGATGTGCTGCAGCTGGAAGGCGGCATCCTCAAGTATTTCGAGCAGGTGGGCGGCGCGCACTACCAGGGCGAGTGCTTCGTCTTCGATGGCCGTGAATCGTTGTCGCCGGATCTGAAGGCGCGCGCAAGCGGCGCGAGCGCCCGAGCCGCTGAAGACCCGGACATCGCAAACAAGCGCTGAGGCCTATCAGACCGGCGTCGTGCCGGTATCCGGCGGCGCCTGCACCTGGAACGGATGGCCGGGCAGCGGAATGAATTCAGTCTCGCCCGGTACGTGGCCCATGCGTTGAGCCGCCCAGTCCGCGCCCGCTTCGAGAATGCGCTCGCGCCGGCTCGACACGAAGTTCCAGGTGATGAAGCGCGGCCCGTCGAGTGGCTCGCCGCCGATAACCATCACGCGGACGGCACCCTGCGTCGTCAGCACGGCGCCTTCGCCTTCAGCCAACTTGGCCATGGTGTGTTGCTCCACCGGTTCGCCATCGATGGAGACGTCGCCGTCGACCGGGTAGATCGCAAGTTCAGGCGCGAGAGCGGGCAACTCGAAGCGCGCCCCAGCAGGCAATGCCAGATCGAGATAGATGGTCTTCGACAAAGTCGCAACGGGCGAACGTGCGCCGAACGCCTCACCCACCAGCACACGGACCTTCACCCCTTGCACATGGAGCGAAGGAATGTCTTCCGCCGCCGTGTGCGCAAAGCTTGGCTCGACTTCTTCGTGGGCCTGCGGCAACGCGGCCCACAGTTGCAGGCCGTGGTTTTCGTAGGTCGATCCGAGCAGTCGCTCGGGCTTGCGTTCGGAGTGGACGATGCCCCGCCCCGCCGTCATCCAGTTGATCGCGCCGGGGCGAATCTCCTGGACGCTGCCGAGGCTGTCGCGATGCATCATCGCGCCCTCGAAGAGATAGGTGACGGTCGACAGCCCGATATGCGGATGCGGCCGCACATCGTGCTCGGAACCCGGCACTTCGGTCGCGGGACCGAAATGATCGAAGAACACAAAAGGCCCGACCGACCGTTGCTTTGCCGCCGGCAACAGGCGCCGGACCTTGAAGCCCCCGCCCAAATCCTTGTCATGGGGTTGCAGCAGCAGCGTGGCGGTCATCGAAAGTTCTCCAGGTTCGGGCGGTTGTTCAGCGGCGTGATGTTGCCACTTCCGCCACGCGTTCGCCAAACTTGATCGCGGTTTCGAGATCGCCGCGCGCCATTTCAGCCGGGCTTGCGTCGGTGGGCGAAGTCGTCAGCAAGCCGTTGTAACCGCCGACATAGTTGATCGAATCGCGCTTGGCGGCTTTGTCGCTGCTGGGCATGATGCCGAGGCTGACCCACAAGCCGCCATGTTGCATGGCAAGGTGCCACAGGTAGGTCAGCGTGGCGTCCTTGTCGCCGTTCATGGTGCCGCTGTTGGTAAAGCCCGCGAAGAGCTTGTCCTTCCAGCCCTGGACGTACCAGACCTTGGACGACGCATCCGCGAACTTCTTGAACTGCCAGCTGACGCCGCCCATGTAGGTCGGCGATCCCATGATGATCGCGTCCGCCGCGGCCAGCATTTCCCAGCCCTGGGCCGGGAGATTGCCGTCGGCATCGATGGCGAGCAGGTGCGCGCCAGCGCCGTCGGCCACCGCTTGCGCGACGCGCTGCGTGTGGCCGTAGCCCGAATGGAAGACAACGACGATATCGGGCATCTGGGCAGCTCCGATCAGCGCTTGTCGATGCTGAAACGGCCCGGGCCGAAGGCGGCGATGAGCAGCAGGCCACCGGCAATCGAGAGGTTCTTGAAGAACATCAGCTGGTTCACGTAAGCCTTCTCGGCAGGCATGGCCCAGTAGTTGTGAAAGAAGATCGCGGCCGCGACGGTGAACACAGCAATCACGATCGCCGCAAGCCGAGACTTGAAGCCGACCAGCAGCATGATGCCCAAGCCAAGTTCAACCACGATCGCAATTGCCGCGCCCAGTTGCGGCAACGGCAATCCGGCCGAAGCGATGTAGCCGGCGGCGCCTGCAAAGCCAGTGAGCTTGCCGAAGCCGGCCGGAATGAAAAGCAGCGCCATCAGCACGCGGCCGATCAGCGCCAGCGTGTCTTGCGCGGCGGCCGTGGAGGCCGGAGCGGCGTAGGTGGATGCGGTGGTGGTATTCATCGGAAGACTCCTCTGTTGAAAAACTGAAAGATAAATCGAGAGACTGAAAACTCGCCGGCTCAGGCTGCGAGATCGAACACCAGCACTTCGGCGTCCTTGCCAGCGCTGAGCGTGAGTTGCGATTCGCCCTGGATGAGAGCGGCATCGCCGGTGGTCAGTTTCGTGCCGTTGGCTTCGAGTTCGCCGCGCACCAGGTGCACGTAGCTCTTGCGCTTCGGGTCGAGCGCCAGGCCTGCTTTTTCTTCGCCATCGAGCAGGCCTGCGAACAGCCGCGCATCGGCATGCACGAGCACCGAACCTTCCGCGCCATCCGGCGAAGCGACCAGGCGCAGCTTGCCGCGCTTTTCCGCTTCCGTGAATGTCTTCTGCTCATAGGCCGGTTCAATGCCGCGCACGTTCGGCTCGATCCAGATCTGCAGGAAGTGCGTCGTCTCGTCGGCCTTGTGATTGAACTCGCTGTGCATCACACCGCGTCCGGCGCTCATGCGCTGGACATCGCCCGGCGGGATGGACTCGACGTTCCCCATGCTGTCCTTGTGTGCGAGCTCGCCTGAAAGCACGTAGCTGATGATTTCCATGTCCTTGTGACCATGGGTGCCGAACCCGGCGCCGGCCGCCACGCGGTCTTCGTTGATCACACGCAGGTTGCCGAAGCCCATGTGCTCGGGATCGTAATAGCCGGCGAACGAAAAACTGTGAAAGGAGCGCAGCCAGCCATGGTCGGCATAACCGCGTTCCTGGGATTTACGGACTTGCAACATTTGCTTGACTCCTGCCCTTGAAGGGCCTTCTTCATGCCGCGCCCTGTGCGCAGCGGATGTGAAGAACTTTAGGGCTCGCGATGGCGGCCAAAAGCAATGGCGTTTGATGGCATCATTCAATTTTTTTGATCGATCGGCCATCATGCCTACCGCCCGTGACGTCCTGACACCCGACGCGCTGTCCATGCTGCAGACGGTGGCGAGCACCGGGAGCTTCGCCGCAGCGGCGCGGTCCCTCAACCTGGTTCCGAGCGCGTTGAGCTACCGGGTGCGCCTGATCGAAGACGCGCTCGATGTGCTGCTTTTCGACCGCAGCGCCCGCCAGGCCCGCGTGACTGAAGCCGGCGTCGAGTTGCTGCGCGAAGGCACCCGTCTGCTTGGCGAGATCGATGCCGTCGCCAATCGCGTCAAGCGGGTCGCGACAGGCTGGGAGCCGATGCTCACGATTGCGGTCGACAGCGTCATCGCGCGTGATCCACTGCTCGACCTCGTCGGCGCCTTCTATGCACTCGAGCCGCCCACACGGCTGAAGCTGCGGGACGAAACGCTGTTGGGCACGATCGAAGCGCTGACGAGCGGAGAAGCCGATCTCGCCGTCGGCGCCGTGCTCGATGCGGCGAGCCTCGCGTTCACGGCGACGGGCATTCGCAGTCGGCCGTTGGGCGAGCTTCCATTCGTCTATGCGGTGGCTCCGCATCATCCGCTGGCGCGCATCGAAGTGCCCTTGAGCGATGAGGTGCTGCGCCAGCACCGCGCCGTGGCCGCTGCGGATTCGTCGCGCGCCGGGCCGAGCATGACCGTCAACCTGGTCGGAGGGCAGGACGTACTGACCGTGCCGACCATGCAAGCCAAACTGGCAGCCCAGTTGCATGGGTTGGGCGGAGGCTTTCTGCCCGAGCCGATGGCCCGGCCTTACATCGAAGCCGGGCATCTGGTCGAACGAAAGACCGAGCGCGTCCCGCCGCTTGCCACCATGCATTGCGCCTGGCGCGTCCGCACGGCCGGCAAGCCCGGGCGCGCGCTGCAATGGTGGCTCGAACAGTTCGAACACGAAGGCAGCCGGGTCGCGCTCCTCGAGCGCCATCGCAGCAAATGAAAGGCGCCCGCTGATGAGGCCGCCAACCCGGTTAGAGTGCCTTGCCTGCCACACATCAATGAGACTGTCATGACCATCCGACCCATTGCCGACCGCCACCGACCCACACCGCGCCACTTCGCCATCGTCGGCGCGGGCATTGCCGGCGTGGCGTGCGCCCGCACGCTGCTGCAGGCGGGCCACCGCGTCACCCTCTTCGAACGAGAAGCAGGAGCCGGGGGCCGCATGGCGAGCGTGTCGACGCCCTTCGGCCGCTTCGACAGCGGCGCGCAGTACTTCACCGTGCGCGATCCGCGTTTTGCGCGCGCGCTCGAGACGGCGCCCAAGATCTGCAAGCCCTGGAGCGCCAACCTCGTGCGCGTACTCGATCCGCACGGCCGCGTCGCCGAAGCCGCCCTCCCCGGCATGGAAAAGCACTGGGTCGCGCAGCCCGGCATGGACGCCCTCGCCAGCGCTTGGGCCGCGCCGCTGGGAGACTCGCTCATCTCGCAGACGCAGGTCACGCGCATCGAACGTGACGCGCTGGACGCGAAGCGCTGGCAGCTCCGGACCTCGGGCAGCGACGATTCGCAGCACGTTTACTCCGGATTCGATGCGGTGCTGCTGGCGGTGCCGCCGGCCCGCGCTCGCGAGTTGCTGAGCGACGGCCGGCTCTCCTCCGAGCTGAGCCAGAAGATCGACCCGGTTCGCATCGCGCCGTGCTGGACGCTGATGATCGCTTTCCCGCAGGCCAACCAGCCCACGCTGTCGCACCTCGGCCCCCAGTGGAATGCTGCGCGCAGCAACCACCATCGCGTGGCCTGGCTGGCACGCGAATCGTCCAAGCCCGGCCGCGACCGCATCGAGCGCTGGACCGTCCAGGCGAGCGCGGCGTGGTCGCAAGAGCATTTGCGAGACGAACCCTCGCGCGTCGAAGCCAAGCTGCTTCGCGCCTTTGCCGAAATCACCGGCATCCGCGCCGAGCCTTCGCATGCGCAAGCCCGTTGCTGGCCCGAGGCACAGACCCAGGTCCCAGTGGGCAAGCCGCACCTGTGGGATGCCAAGGCCGGCATCGGCGTGGCCGGCGACTGGTGCACGGGCCATCGCGTCGAAGATGCATTCCTGTCGGGGCTCACCCTGGCGCTGAAGCTGGCCTGATCCTCGTGCCGAGGTCATGACCCGGATCGGCCGGTTCGCCCCATCTCCCACCGGACCCTTGCACGCCGGCTCACTGGTGGCCGCGCTCGCGAGCTGGCTCGACGTGCGAGCGCGCGGGCCGCAGGCGCGCTGGCTGGTGCGCATCGAGGACGCCGACACCGAGCGGTGTCTCCCGGGCGTGGGCGAAGTCATCCTGTCGCAACTGGCTGCCTGCGCCCTGCTGCCGGACGAGCCTCCGGTGTGGCAGACACGGCGAACGGCGCTTTACCAACGGGCGTTCGAGCAGTTGCAGGCAGCGGGCCTGGTGTACCCGTGCGGCTGCTCCCGAAAGGACATCGACGATGCGCTGGCGCGGCGTGGCGTCGTGCATGCGCGCCATGCAGAGCGCGTCTACCCTGGCACGTGCCGCGGCAGCCTGCATGGAAAGCCGGCGCGCGCATGGCGCTTCGCGACCGCCAAGTTCGAGGGATCGCCCGCGCACGAACCCATGCGCTGGCGCGATCGTCGCCTCGGCACACAGCAGCAGGACGTGACGCGCGAAGTAGGCGACTTCGTCCTCAAGCGAGCGGACGGACCCTGGGCCTATCAGCTCGCGGTCGTCGTCGACGATGCCGACCAAGGCGTGACGGACGTCGTGCGCGGCGAAGATCTTGCGGACAACACGGCGCGCCAGATCCTGCTGCAGCGGGCACTCGGCGTGCCGACGCCCACCTATCTGCACACGCCGCTGGTGCGCGGTGCCGACGGCGACAAGCTCTCCAAGCAGAACGGTGCGGCGCCGCTGCGGACCGACACGCCCGCAGATGCGTTGGCAGCTCTGGATGCGGCAGCACGCGTGCTCGGCCTGCGCGCGACGGCAGCCTCGTCCCCGGCCGTCGCGCTCGCGCTCTGGATCCCGCAGTGGCGCGATCTCTACAATGCGCGGCCGTGATCAGCCCCTCCATCGACCTCCCCCCCGACTCGCCCGACGACAACGCTGGCGACAAACCCACTGGCGAAGCGCACCCGCTGCACCGCCGCCTCAAAAGCTTCGTCAAGCGGGGCGGCCGCACGACGGAAGGCCAGGCGCGCGCGTACGAGCAGTTCGGCCCGCAGTTCCTGCTGCCGTACAAGGCAGAGCCGCTGGATTTCGAAGCCGCTTTCGGCCGCAAGGCACCGACCATCCTCGAGATCGGCTTCGGCATGGGCGAGGCCACCGCGCACATCGCCGGCCTGATGCCCGAGAAGAACTTCCTGTGCTGCGAAGTGCACGAGCCCGGGATCGGCGCGCTGCTCAAGCGCATCGGCGAGCACGGCCTGCAAAACATTCGCATCTGCGCGCACGATGCTGTCGACGTGATCGACCACATGCTGCCTCCAGCGACGCTTGCCGGTGTGCATGTGTTCTTTCCGGACCCATGGCACAAGACGCGGCACAACAAGCGACGGCTGATTCAACCGCCGTTTGTCCGCAAGCTGGCGGATCGGCTGGCGCCCGGCGGCTATCTGCATTGCGCCACCGATTGGCAACCCTATGCCGAGCAGATGCTCGAAGTGCTCTCCCAAGAGCCGCTCCTGCGCAATACGGCTCAAGCCTATGCGCCGAAGCCGGTTTATCGCCCGCTGACCAAATTCGAGAACCGCGGCCTCAAGCTGGGCCATGGCGTTTGGGACGTGGTGTTCGAGCGCGTCTGAGCGAAGTCTTTCAGCCGCTCAATGCGGCGAACACCGAATGCTCCCCGGTGTCTGCCGGCTCGGCAGGTTCCCCAGGTTCAGCAGATTCCGCATAGTGCGCCGCCTGGGCGCTTTGCTGCGCCGCCATCATCAACGCGGCGCGGTGCGCCGATCGGCTGGCGATCTTGGTGTAGGTGATCATCGCTTCCCACTCGCGCTCGCTGTCTTGCGACACGCTTTGGCGGCGCGCGTTGATCAGCGTGCGGCTCACATCGACGAGCGCTGCGGCGGCGCTCAGGCAGACGTTGGCCGCGGCTTGCGAGCCGTCAGCTTCGTACGGGGCTTCTTGCGAGTTGCTGTCGGCATGCGCAAGGACTTTCTCGATGGCAAGAAGCGCGCTTTCGAGCAGGGCGACATCCGTTGGGTTTGCTGAATTCTCAGTGAGCTTTGGCTTCATTTCGTCTTGCCGGATGCATTCCGGTCCACTGCGAATCTTGACAGCGGGGCCTTGTTTACCCCTGTGCAAAAAGCCACAGGAGCGATACAAAAGTTAACAGCATCCGACGGTTCTTATGGACATTTGGACGCGCAGGTGCGCCCGGTGTCTGAACGGAGGCAAATCCCGTGAAGTAATCCCTTTGGATGCGACAGACACATTGCTACATTTTTCGAGGACTTACAACAAAGGGTTTCACATGGCACTCACGCGCAGGAGTTGGATAGGCAAGGCCGGCGCCACGCTTTGGCTCGGTTCCGGCGTCTGGGCCGCGGGCGCAAGCCACGCGCAGCAGGCGGGCCAGCGCCCTCCCGCTCCTGCCACGGCGCCACGCACCGTGATCCTTGGGCAATCGGTTCCGCTGACGGGCGCCGCCAACGAGATCGGACTGGCATTCGCTGCGGGGTCCAAGCTCTACGCGAATCAGTTCAACGACAACAACGCGGCAAGCGGATTGCAGATCAAGTTGCTCCAGCTGGACGACGGCTACGACGCCACGCGCGCCGCCGCGAATGCCAAAACGCTGCTCTCCACCGAAAAGGCCGACATGCTCTTCGGCTTCGTCGGGACGGCCAGCAGCGACGCCGCAGCCGCCGTCGCGACCCAGCAAGGCGCGGTGCTTTTCGCGCCCTTTGCCGCCGCCGACAACCTGCGCGGATCGAGCTTCCCCAACGTCTTTCATGTCCGACCCAGCATGGCCGACGAGGCCGTGAAGATCGTGCGTCAATGCGGCGCGGTCGGACAGTCGCGCATTGCGCTGATCGGCGATGACGACGCGATGGGCCGTGCCGGATTGGCCGCCGTGCAGCAGGCTTTGGCCGATCTCAAGCTTCCTCCGCTGGTCGCGAGCGCGCTGGTACACCCGAACGGCGATAACCTCGACGCGGGACTCCAGGCGGTGCAGAAGCAGACGCCGCAAGCCATCGTGCTGGTATCGCTTTCGGGCACCACCGCCAACGTGGTTCGCAAGCTGCGAAAGAGCTCCTACTTCGGCACCTTCATGGCCTTCTCGATCGTCGGCATCGACCCGCTCTACACGGCGCTCGGCAAGGACGTGAGCGGCATCGTGATTTCCCAGGTCGTGCCGTCGCCGCGCCCCTCGGCCATCCCGATTGTCAAGGAGTACCTGGACGCGGTCGACAACTCGGACCAGTCGCCGTCCTACGAAGGGCTTGAAGGGTTCATTGCCGCGAAGGCCGCGGGCGAGGCAGTTCGCCGCGCCGGCAAGGGCTTCACGCCCGCGACCTTGCAGCGCGTGATGGCCGGCATGACCGACTACGACGTCGGCGGCTTCCGCATCAACCTGCGCCCGGCATTGCACGACACGGCGCGCAACATCGATCTCGTGAGCATCACGAAAGAAGGCCGCATCCTGCGTTGATGCCGAGAAACGCTCAGGCGCTCAGACGCTGCCGGCGAGCCTTTGCAGTTCGTCGAGCGAGAGCAGTTCGATGCGGCCGTAGCCCAGCGCGATCACGCCGTCGCGCGCCAGGGCGTTGAGTTCTTTCGACAGCGTCTGCCGCGTGACGCCCAGCATCATCGCGAAAGCCTCCTGAGGCAGCGTCAAATGCCGCCGCGCGATGGGCGACTGCGTGGCGTCGCCGTGCGCGAACGCCACCAACCGCCGCGCCACACGCGCACGCAGGCCGCGTAACGTGGCGTCTTCCATCAGCGCGTAAAGCCCCCGCACGCGGCTTGCGAGCAATGCGGCGATCGCGCCTGCAAAGACGGCGCCCTGCATCAGCCGCGCGAAGGTCTCATAAGGCACCACGAGCAGATCGATGGCAGAAAGCGCCGTCGCATCGTGGGTGCGCGGGGAGCCGTCGATCAAGCTGATTTCGCCGAACCAGTTGCCCGGTTCGAGCACCGCAAGAATGGCTTCGCGGCCGTCTTGCCGCAGTGTCGAAATCTTGATCGTGCCGGACACCAGCCCATAGAAGCCCGCGCCCGCGACATGCACCGGGTCGCCCTGGCGTATCACCATCGCGCCGCGCCGGAGGTGGATCAGTTCGGCCGCGCCGAGCAGCGCGTCCCGCTGCGCCCGAGGCATCGATGCGAACCATGGGTTGGCTTCGATGGCGGAGCGATCTCCGACTGCTGCGCGCGGACGGGCTTTCGAAGGCATGGGGAGAGTTCAGGACGTCAGGAGTTCAGGCGTAAGGGGTTTACCAGGGGCTTCGACTGTCAAATTTACGACAGTTTGGCGGCAAGCCGAGGTCTACAGTGCCTCACACACGCTGCACACCACTGGAGACGACACGATGAACGCAAGAGCGAATTTCACCCGCATGCAAGACAGCACGCGGGAAGACTGGCAACTGATCGGCGGCGAATTCATGCAGTTCGCGGGCGGATTGCCGGGTCGCGTGATCAAGCACCTGCAGATTCTCGAAGGGGACTACGGCGGCTTTCCGATCGACCGTTATTCGCACTCTCTGCAAACCGCCACGCGCGCCCTGCGCGATGGCCGCGACGATGAATACGTGGTGTGCGCGCTGTTGCACGACATCGGCGACACGCTCGGGACCATGAATCATCCCGACATCGCCGCGGCCATCCTCAAGCCTTTCGTGAGCGATGAAAACCACTGGATGGTGCAGCACCACGGCATCTTCCAGGGCCACTACTTTTTCCATCACATCGGGCTGGATCGCGACATGCGCGAGAGCTTTCGCAGCCATCCGAATTTCGATCGCACCGCCGAATTCTGCGAGCTCTATGACAACCCGGCGTTCGACGCCAAGGCCGAGACCTTGCCGATCAGCGAATTCGAGCCGATGCTCCGGCGTGTGATGGCGCAGCCGCGCCAGAGCATCTACAAGTCGGCCGAGCCCGCCGCTGCCTGAGCACATCGCGCAGCTCCGCACCCATTTCCACAACGTCACCCGATCCCGCCAGGAGACTCACCATGAACGCCACCTCCCCCTCCGAAGTCCAGAAGCTCGTCAGCGCCGAAGAATGGCAGCTGCGCGTCGACCTTGCCGCCTGCTATCGGCTGGTTGCGCTGTACGGCTGGAGCGATCTCGTCTTCACGCACATCAGCGCGCGTGTGCCGGGCCCGGAACACCACTTCCTCATCAATCCGTATGGGCTGATGTTCGACGAGATCACTGCGTCGAGCCTGGTCAAGGTCGACCAGAGCTGCAACAAGGTGATCGACTCGCCCTACCCCGTCAATCCGGCGGGCTTCGTGATTCACAGCGCCGTGCATGCGGCGCGTGAAGATATCCAGTGCGTGCTGCATACCCACACACGCGCCGGCATTGCAGTGAGCGCGCAAAAGAACGGCGTGCTGCCGATCAGCCAGCAGTCCACCTTCGTGCTGGCCTCACTGGCCTATCACAACTACGAAGGCGTGGCCTTCCGCGACGACGAGAAGCCGCGCCTGCAGGCCGACATGGGCGACGCCAACTTCCTCCTGCTGCGCAACCACGGTCTGCTGACGGTAGGCAAGACCATCGCCGATGCATTCCTGAGCATGTACACGTTCGAGAACACATGCCAGATCCAGATCGCCGCGCAGGCTGGCGGCGGTGAGTTGACGCAGGTCGATCCGCGCATCGTCGAAGGCGTCGGTCATGCGATGAAGGTGCAGACAGGGGGAATGGGCGGTGCCTTCGTCTGGCCTTCGCTGATTCGGAAGCTGGATCGGACTGACAACACATACAGGAGCTAACCCCCCAGGCTGCGCGCACTTCGTGTCGCTTCGCCTACCCCCCTCTAAGGGGGGCGCCGCTGACGGCCCGGCTGAGCCGGTTCCGTGGCGGCTCACGACTTTGGCCGGCGGCCTGTTCCTCTAAATATCGGTGTCGGGGGTGTCGTCTTTGCGGCGGTCGGGGGGGGCTTTTCCCTGTTCTTCCTGGCGGCAGTAATCGCGCAGCTTGATGAGGGCGCGGTACATGGCGTCGCGCTCCGGCGGCGCCAGCACGCGGAGGGCGGCGGCTTGGCGTTTGCGCGCGAGGGGGATGGCCTCTGCGTGCAGTTTCTTGCCCTCGGGGGTGATCGCGCAGAAGACTTTCTTGCGCGGCGTGTTTCCCTCTGAACTCAGCTGAACCAAGGCCCGGCTCTCCAGGAGCTTGAGGGTGCGGCTGACAAGTGCCTTGTCTGAAGTCGACTGAACGACGAGGTCGCTGAAGGCCACAGTGCCTGCGTGCGCGACGAGCGCCAGCACGCGCCATTCGGACACCGACAAGCCGAACTGATCGGCGTACGGCAGCGTGATCGTGCGCCTCAGGGCATTGCCCACCTGACTCATCATGGTTGTGATGAAGGCGTCCACCGTAAGGGTGGTGCCGGCTTCGTCGACGTCGGTCCAAGGGGTGGGCTGCGCGTCGGGAACGGCCGAGCGATCGGCAGGGGGAGCTGGAATGGTCTTGCTTTCTTCTGTCATGTGGCGCGCATTGTGGTCCAAGTGCAGCGGCCTGGCGGCGGACCGTCACGTGTTATCTGCCATACCACTTTATTTTCTAACGTCAATCGGCGTTTACAGCAAGTTGATGCGTCAACACGTTCCCGGACAATATCCATTCATTAGCGAATCACTGTTTCACTAATGAATCCATCTGCGCTGTTCGAGGTGCAGGCCCGCCACGTCCGAGGACCTTCACCATGCGCAATCCTCCTGATCTTTCCGCCTCCGGCGCATCGACACTCGGAACCGATATTCCGCAGGTGACGGCGCGCTCCAAGGTGCTGGGCCGGGCGATGTACGCGGGCGACATCAAGCTGGCCGGCATGCTGCACGGTGCGGTGCTTCGAAGTCCCTACCCCCATGCGCGCATCGTCTCGGTCGACGCCTCCCCAGCGCTTGCGTTGCCGGGCGTAAAGGCTGTACTGACCGGCGCCGACGCGCCACGCGCCATGTGGGGCGTCCATCACAAGGAGCGACGCATTCTGGCCGAAGGCATCGTGCGCTTTGCGGGAGAGGAAGTGGCTGCAGTCGCGGCAACGAGCGAGGAGATCGCTCGCGATGCGCTGGACTTGATCCGCGTCGAATACGAAGAGCTGCCCGCGATCCTCACGCCCGAAGAGGCGATGGACGAAGAAGCCCCTGGCGTGCATCCGGGCCGCGACAACATCGCCCACGAGATCCGCTTCGAGCGCGGCGACATCGAAGCCGGCTTCGCGGCAGCGCATGTGACCCACGAAGCCACCTACGACACGCACGCGCAGTACCCCGGCTACCTGGAGCCGATGGGCACCGTCGCCAGCGTCGATCCTGACGGACGCCTCGTGGTGTTGACTTCCACGCAATCGATCACGCAGGCGCGTCTTCGATTGGCCGCCGCGCTGGAGCGCCCGATTTCCAGCATCCGCGTGATCCAGGCGACCACGGGCGGTGGCTTCGGCGGAAAGATGGTCGAAGACGCCAACAACCTCATCGCCGGACTGCTGGCCGTGAAGACGGGCAAACCGGTGCGGGTGGTCAACAACCGTCTCGAAGATTTCCTCGCGGCCTGTTCGAGCGTGCCGGAGCGCATCACGCTCAAGCTGGGCATGGACCGCGACGGCCTGATCGTGGCCAAGGACGTGCGCATCGTCGCGGAATGCGGCGCCTACAGCGGGCTCTCCGGCGAAGTGATGCACGTGAGCGCCATGCGCAGCGACAACATGCACCGCAACCCCAATGTGCGCTCGCATGCCACGCTGGTTTACACCAACAACCCGCCGCACGGAGCCTTCCGCGGATTCGGCGGCACGCAGATGCAGTTCGCGCTCAACAGCCACATCCACACCATGGCCGGCATGCTGGGTCTCGACCCGGTGGCCATTCACAAGCGCAACGCCATCGGCGCGGGCGAAGTGTCCGTCCATGGTTGGCACATCGGCAGCACCGGGCTCGTGGAGTGCATCGACCAGGCGACGCAGGCGATCGGCTGGGAAGCCAAGCGTGCGGCACCGAAACCGAACGGACCGAAACGCCGAGGCGTCGGCATGGCGGCGGCGATGCACGTCAGCGGCAACCGCACCATCGGCAACTGGGACGGCTCGACGGTCATCGTCAAAGTCAACGAGGACGGTCGCGTCTTCATCATGAGCGGCGAGTGCGACATGGGCCAAGGCGCGATGACCATGTTGAGCCAGGTGGTCGCGCACGAACTGGATTTGCCGCTGGCCCATATGTACGTGGTGCCGCCGGACACCGACACATCGCCCATCGCCATCGGATCGCTCGCTTCACGCGTGACCATTGCGGCGGGCAACGCGGCCATCGTCGCCGCCCGCATGGCACGCGACAAGCTCTTCGCGCTGGCATCGAAGAAATGGGGCGTGCCCATTGAACAACTGAAGATCGCCGGCGGCGCCGTGTTCGTCGCGGATGCACCCGAGCGCCGCGCGACCATTGCCGAACTCGCCAAGCTCCACGTCTGGACGCATGGTGGCGAAGGCATCCAGGTCAGCGGCACCTGGGACGCCAAGACCGTCATGCACGACGACAAGGTGTACGGCAACATCGCCCCCGCCTATTCGTTCGCTGCCCAAGCCGTCGAAGTCGAAGTCGACACCGAGACGGGTCAGGTCACCGTGGTCGACAGCTATGTCGCCGACGACTGCGGCAAGGCGCTCAACCCGATCGCCGTCCACGGCCAGACCAACGGAGCGACGGCGCAGGCCATCGGCTGGACGCTGTACGAACAGATGCAGCTCGATGGCGGCCGTTTGATGAACGGCAACTTCGCCGACTACACGATGGCGACGGCCGACGCGGTGCCGCTGCTGCGAGGCGGCTTCGTCGAATCGAACGACCCGAACGGGCCCTACGGCGCCAAGGGTGCGAGCGAGACCGCCATCCTCCCCGGCGCACCGGCCATTGCGAACGCTGTCTTCGACGCTGTCGGCGTGCGTATCACCGATCTGCCCATCACCCCCCAGAAGATCCTGGCCGCACTGCGCGCACAAACCCCAAGGGAGGAAATCAGCCATGCGTGATTTCGATTACCTCGAACCGGCCTCCGTCGAGGAGGCCAGCCGCATGCTCGCCGACCTCGGCGACGACTGCCGCGCGATTGCGGGCGGCACCGCGCTGATGCTCGGCATGCGCCAGCGCATGCTGACGCCTACGCACCTGGTCTCGCTCGCCGGCATCGAGCAGCTCCGCGGCATCGCCTTCGATGAGCGGAACGGCCTGCGCATCGGCGCCCTCTCGCGGCACACGGATGTCGCCAACTCGGCCCTCGTGCGCGCGCACTTTCCGATGCTCGCGAGCATGGCGTCGCGCGTCGCGAATCCGCAGGTGCGCAACCAGGGAACCATCGGCGGCAACCTCTGCTATGCCGATCCTTCGACCGATCCGCCCGGCTGCCTGATGGCGCTCGACGCCAAGGTGGTGCTGGGCAGCGCGCGCGGCGAGCGCGTTCTCAGCATCGAGGAATTCCTTGTCGACTATTACGTGACCGCACTGGAGCCCGACGAAATGGTCGTCGAAATTCGTGTGCCGCCGCTCGTGGCGGACAGCTCCGGCGTGTACTCGCGCTTCCTTCGCACGGCAGCCGAGCATCGGCCGCTTGCCAGCGTCGCCTTCGTAGCGCAGCGCGATGGTGCTCTGTGCCGCGAAGCGCGAATCGCCGTGGGTGCATCGACGCCCATCCCGACGCGGTTGCGTCGCGCGGAGGCTTTCCTGGAAGGCCGCACGGTCACGTCCGACATCGCGGCCGAAGTCGCGGACATCGTGGCCAGCGACATCGAACCCGTGTCCGACGCGCGCGGCTCGGCGGAATTCCGCCGCGACATGGTGCGGGTCGTCGCGCGCCGCACCGTCGCCGAACTCTTCGGCATCGATCTTCATGAAGGGGCCATGCAATGAGCCAGCACCGCATCGAATGCACCGTCAATGGCGAGGCCTGCAGCGTCGACGTTCCCGCACGCCGGCTGCTCTCTGACTTTCTGCGCGACGACCTCCACCTGACCGGCACCAAGCGCGGTTGCGAGACCGGTATCTGCGGTGCCTGCTCCGTTCTGGTCGATGGCGAAGTCGTCAAGTCCTGCCTGATGCTTGCGGTGCAAGTCCGGGGGCGCGAGATCAGCACGGTCGAGGGCCTCGGAGGCACCGGAGATATCGGAGGGAACGGCAAGGACGCGCCATTGCACCCGCTGCAGGAGAGCTTCATGCAATGCGGCGGCCTGCAGTGCGGCTACTGCACGCCGGGCTTTCTCATGACCTCGTGCGCCATGCTGAAGAACAACCCCGACCCAACTTCCGACGAAGTGCGGCATGGCCTCAACGGCAATCTCTGCCGCTGCACGGGCTACACGCAGATCGTCGAATCCATCCTGACCGCCGCGGAGAAGATGCGTGGAAATTGAAAAGACACTGACCGTTGCGGCATCGCCGCAGCGCGTATGGGCGCTGCTGCTCGATCCGCAAGTCATGGGCGGCTGCGTGCCGGGCATGAAGTCCATCGATGTCGTGAGCGACGTCGAATACGTGGCGCTGATGCACGTGAAGATCGCGTTCATCAACGCCAAGTTCAAGCTGCGCACCACCATCGTCGAACAGCGCGCGCCGACCTATCTGCGCGCCGAGGGCACTGGCGAAGACGCATCGGTCGCGAGTTCGCTGAAGCAGCAGAGCGAGATATTCCTGACACCGACGGCCGAGGGCGGCACGGAGTTGCGCACCAAGGTGCAGGTCGACGTGCTTGGCCGTCTGGGCACGTTCGGCCTGAGCGTGATGAAGACCAAGGCCGACCGCATGTGGGAAGAGTTCGGCGCCAATCTCGCCGCGCGAATCGACGGCGGGGTTTCGCCGGCGCCTGTAGTGGCAAAGGCACCCACAGCAGCATCGGTTGCAACACCAGCACCGGCAGCCGTCACGTCGGCCGCAAAGCCGGCTCCCGGTTTCGCCAGCGAGCCAGTAGCAGCAGCCGAATCACAGCCCCGCAACGAATCGACATGGTGGTCACGCCTGACTGGCAACAAACCAAATCGTTCGGCCCCCCTCGCGGGCCCCGGCCGCTTCATCCGCATCGAGGTGCGCCAGCCCGACAGGACGATCAGCGTCGACTGGCCCCTCGAAGGTGCAGACCAGTGCCAGGCCTGGCTGCGCGACCTCCTCAAGTGAAACGGCGGCAAGCCACTGCCGCAACGCCCCTCCCCTTCCCCCTCCCCTCAACCCCCAGCCCCAAGAAAGCCCCAATGACTGCTCCCCTCTTCACCCGCAGAAAAGTCGTCCAGTTGACGGCCGCCACGGCCGCCGCGGGCGCGCTGCCCATTCTTTCGGCACGCGCCGCGACCCCCACGAAGGTCGGCGTACTGCTCCCGACCAGCGGTGTCTACGCGTCCTCAGGCCAGGCTGCGCGCAAGGGGATCGAGTTCGGCGCGCTCATCAACAAGGAGCAAGGCGGGCCGGAGCTCGAACTGATGTTCGCCGACACCGAATCCAAGCCGGAGAACGGCCGGGTCGCGGCTGAAAAGCTGATCCGTGCCGGCTGCTCGGTGCTCATCGGCGCATGGGACACCGGCGCTACGATCTCCGCCGCTCAGGCCGCCGAAGCCGCAAAGGTGCCGCTGGTGATCAACATCGGATCGGCGCCGCAGATCACCGAGCAGGGCTTCACGCAAGTCTTTCGCAACTTCACCCCGGTGACCTCGCTGATCGAGAACGCGGTGGTGCGCATCAAGGAACTCGCCGCTTCCTCGGCCAAGCCGCCGAAGACAGCCGTGCTGCTCTATGTGAACGACACCTACGGCCAGGCCGCGCTGGCAGGCGTCTCCGCGCTCTGGGAAAAGCAGAGCGTGCCGATCCAGATCGTTGCCAAGATCGGCTACGACGTCAAAGCCAAGGACCTGTCCGTCGAAGTCGCCAAGGCGAAGGCAACCGGCGCGGACCTGCTGCTGCCGCTCACTCGCGTGAACGACGCCATCATGATCGTGCGCGAAGCCGTCAAGCAGAGCTTCAATCCGATGGCGATCATCGGCCCGGGCAGCGCCGGCCCCTATGAGCGCGCCTTCACGGATGCAGTGGGCAAGTACGGCGACGACTACATGATCTGTGTCCCCTGGTACAACCCGCAGAACCCGCGCGCCAAGGCGCTGGTCGAGCGCTACGAGCGTACCGAGAAGGGCCAGCGCTTCGAACTCAACGTGGGCTTCTCCTTCGAAGCGGTCGAGATCGTCGCCGATGCAGTCAAGCGCGCGAAGTCCTCGGAGCCGGCCGCCCTGCATGCGGCACTCAAGACGACGAACATCACCGATCACGTGATGTTCGGCGGCCCGATCGTTTTCAACGAAAAGGGGCAGAACCCGAACATCGGCGTCGTGATGCTGCAGAACCGCAATGGCGCGCCGATCGTCGTCGGCCCGAAGGAGATCGCCGTCGCAGCGCCGAACTTCCCGATGCGGCCTTTCGACCAGCGCTGATCCCGCGGCAAGCCCCATGTTCGACCTCTATGCAAACGTCGTGGCCGGCGGCGTGCTCATCGGCCTCATCTACGCGCTCGTCGCGCTGGGGCTGACCATCATGTTCGGCGTGATGAAGATCGTGAATTTCGCGCACGGCGAAATGGTCGTCATCGGCATGTACCTCGGCTATGCGCTGTGGACTGCGTTCGCGCTGCCGCCGTGGGTCGCGATGCCCATCGCGGCGGTGGCGATGTTCGGACTGGGCTACCTGCTCCAGGCGACCTTCGTGAATCGCTTCATCCGCAGGCCGCACCATGTGCAGTTCATCCTCTTCATCGGCCTGGCGTTCGTCATCACGGGCATTCACCTGATGGTCTTCGGTCCGGATACACGCAGCATCAGTTCGCCGGCCAACTTCGAAGTGGTCAAGCTCGGTGCGCTGCGGCTGGACATGGTGCGGCTGCAGGGCGGCGCCGCGGCGCTGTTGCTGATCGCGCTGCTGCTGGCCTACCTGCGCTTCTCGCTCACGGGCGCATCGATCCGCGCCGCGGCCGACAACCAGGTGGGCGCGCAGGCGATCGGTCTTCGGGTCAAGCATGTCTACGCGGTCACCGCGGGCATCGGGCTCGCCTGCGCCGGTGCAGCGGGCGCGCTCGTGGCGCCCATCTTCGACGTGCAACCCACGTTGGCACAGGGCTTCACGATGGTGGCCTTCATCACCGTGATCATCGGCGGCCTCGGTAGCCTGGTCGGGGCGCTGGTCGGCGGCATTCTCATCGGCGTGTCGGAAAGCCTGGCCGCATTGCTCATCAACCCGGCCATGAAATCCATGATCTCCTATGGACTGCTGATCGTCATGCTGCTCGTCCGTCCTGAAGGCCTTTTCGGCGGGAGGCGTCGATGAATCGCTGGCACCTTCGCGCATTGCTGCCCGTGGCGCTGTGCTTTGTCGCGCTCGCGCTGCTGCCGCTGGTGGTGGGCGACTCGCACCTGTCGCTCCTGACCCTCGTGCTGATGTGCGCATTCTTCGGACAGGCATGGAATCTCATGATGGGCTTCGTCGGCCAGCTATCACTCGGCCATGCGCTCTACGCGGGCATTGGCGCATATTCGGCAGCCGTCGCCATCGGCACCTTCGGCGTATCGCCCTGGCTGGGCATTGCAGTGGGCATCGTGCTGAGCTCGGCAGCCGGCGCCATCGTCGCCTGGCTCGGCTTCAGATTCGCGGTGCGCGGCATCTACTTCACGCTGCTGACGATCGCCTTTGCGGAAATGGGCCGCATGGTGTTCGAGAACTGGAGCTTCGTCGGCGGCAACGGCGGGTACTTTCTGAAGACCGTGGGTGATGGCCATCCGCTGCTGACGCTGCGCGGCGGCACGACCTTCTACTACTTCGCCTTCCTGGCGCTGTGCGCCCTCGCGCTGGCGCTGTGCACCGCCCTGACGCGCTCGCGACTGGGTTACCTCTGGCGTGCCATCCGCGAAGACGAGGATGCCGCGCGTGCCATCGGCGTGCCGGCGCTTCGCCTGAAGATCGTCGCGGTGATGATCAGCGCGGCAATGACCAGCGTCGGGGGTTCCTTCTATGCCCTCTTCAACGGCAGCCTGTTCCCGGAAACCATCATGGGCATGCACTTCTCGATCGAAATGATCGTCGGGCCGATCCTCGGCGGGCTCGGCACTTTGCTGGGTCCGATCCTTGGAGCGATTTTCGTGATCCCGGTCACCGAATTCTCGAACCAGCTGGCGCAGAACATGAACATCTTCGGCTTCAACACGCTGATCTATGGCGTGCTGGTGCTGGTGGTCATCGGGCTTTTGCCCAACGGCATGTCGCCGGCCATTGCATCGCTGGCGCGGCGCCTGAGCGGGCGCGATGCGCAGAGCGCCAAGATTCCGGCAGCGCCGGCAGCGCCTGCCGCAGCCGCGGAGGCCACGCAATGAGCGACGCACTCCTGAGCGTGCGCGGGCTCACCAAGCGCTTCACGGGGCTGACTGCGGTCAACGACGTCAGCTTCGACGTCCAGCCCGGCTCTATCGTCGGCCTCATCGGTCCGAACGGCGCCGGCAAGACGACCTGCTTCAGCATGATCGCGGGCGCACAGGCTCCCACTGCAGGTTCGGTCCTATTCGAAGGCCAGGGCCTCACCGGGCTCGTGCCGGAGCAGGTCTGCAAACGCGGCGTGGCGCGCACCTTCCAGGTCGTGCGCCCGCTTTTGGAGATGACTGTGCTGGAGAACGCCACCGTGGGCGCACTTCTGCACGCGCCGACCTTGAACGAAGCGCGCGAAGTCGCCGCGCAGACACTGCGGCGCGTCGGACTCGGCCGCAAGCTCGACGTGCTGGCGGTTCACCTCACGCTGCCGGATCGCAAGATGCTCGAACTCGCGAAGGCGCTGGCGACGAAACCCAAGCTTCTGCTGCTCGACGAAGTGATGGCGGGGCTGCGTCCCAGCGAAGCCAACGCCATCATCGACGTACTGCGCGAACTCAATGCAGGCGGGCTCACGATCATGCTGGTCGAGCACGTCATGCGCATCCTCATGTCGGTGGCGAGCCATGTCGTGGTGCTGCATCACGGCGAACTGGTCACGCAAGGCAAACCCGACGAAGTCACGCAGGACCCGCGTGTCATCGAAAGCTATCTCGGACGAAAGGCTCAGCGTGAGCACCACTAGCAGTCCCGCACCCCTGCTCGAAGTCACCGACCTGCAAGCCTTCTATGGCGAGGCCCAGGCGCTCAGCGGCGTCAGCTTCCACATTCTGCCCGGCGAGATCGTCTCCATCGTCGGCGCCAACGGCGCGGGCAAGACGACGTTGATCCGCGCCATTGCCGCCATGACGCCGGTGCGCTCGGGCAGCATCCGATTCAATGGACGGGAGATCGCCGGCTCATCGAGCCCGGCAGTCTGTGAGCTGGGCATTGCGCAGGTGCCTGAAGGACGGCAGATCTTCCCCAGCCTCTCGGTCGAAGAGAACCTGCGGCTCGGCGCCGTGCTGAATCGTGCGCGCGCGGACAAGGCACGCAATTTCGAGCGTGTCTACGCCAGTTTTCCAAAGCTTGCCGAACGTCGCACCCAGAGTGCGGGGACGCTGTCGGGCGGCGAGCAGCAGATGCTCGCCATCGGCCGCGCATTGATGGCGAACCCCTCGCTGATCATGTTCGACGAGCCCTCGCTCGGACTCTCACCGGCGCTCACGGGGCAGATGTTCGATGTCGTCGCATCGCTGCACCAAAGCGGCCTGAGCGTGGTGCTGGTCGAGCAGAACGTCGTCGAATCGCTCGAACTCTGCCAGCGGGCGTACGTCCTGGAAAACGGATCGATGACGCTCGAAGGGACCGGCGCGGAGCTGCTCGAAGACGATCGAGTGCGCCGTGCCTATCTCGGTCTCTAGGCTCTCAGGCGGGCGTGGCGCTCACCCTGGACATCGGCACGTGGCGCTCCCTGAGCCAAAGGATGAAGCCGCAGATGAACACGATCGCCTGCGTGCCGATCAGCAGCGAGAACCCCGCGAAGAAGCCCGAAGCCGCTCCGCCGGAAGTGCCTTGGCCGGCAGTGACCGCGCTGATCACGCCGCCCATCACCGCCGGCATGAAGCCGGCAACCAGGCTGCCGGTTCCGTTGACAACGCCGAATGCGCTGGCCACGTGTTCGGGGCGCGAGCAATACTGCACCGTGCTCGGAATCGCCGGGCTCGCAAGACCCCAGCAGAAGTTGGCCGCAATGAGTGCGTAGGCGGCCGTGTAGCGGTCCTGCGCATTGATCGCCCACAGCACCGCCAATGCAACGCCCAGGCTCGCCCCCATGAAGATGAACGGCACGCGCCGCCGCTCGATTTTGTCGATGAGCATGCCGCCCACCATCACCGCAACCACCGTGGCGTACTGCGGCAACGAGGCGAGCCAGCCCATCTCGCGCAGCGAGAAACCGCGCGCCTCCTTCAGGTAGGTCGGCAGCCAGTTGCTGCTGCCCCAGAGATAGGCGAGCGTGGCCGAAGTCAGCACGGTGATCAGCACCAGGTAACGCGTGTGCAGCGCACCTTTCACGATGTCGCCCACCTTCGACATGGCCTCGCCGAAAGAAGCCGGCTTGCGCATGTCGGCGTATGAAGCGGGCATGCGAACGAAGGCGATCACCAGCGGAATCCCGAGGGCGATGTTGAGCAAGCCCAGCGCATAGAACGACATTTCCCAATGGAAGCTGGCGAGCAGCAGGCCGATCATCGGATAGCCGAGCGCCAGGCCGAGCCCCGTGCCCATGTTGACGAAGGAGTTGGGCTTTCCGTTCTCGTGCGACTCGAAATGCGCCTTGATGTAGGACGAAGCCAGCGAGAACAACGGCCCTTCGGACACACCCAGCAGCACGCGCGACGCCAACAACATTCCGTAGCCGCTGAACCAGGGCGTGATGAAGGTGACCACCCCCCAAAGCAGCAAGCCGAAGATCAGGCTTTTGCGTACCCCGAAGAGCGCCGCGCAGAACGGCGTCAGCACGAATGCCGAAACACCGTAGCCGACCATGAACGCCGTCGCGAGGAGTCCCTGGCTGACGCGATCGCTCCTGGCGATCCCGACGTGATCGAGGAAACCGGCGTCGGTGATCAGCACGGCGATGTTGATCCGGTCGATGTAGGAGATCGCGACGATCACGAACAACGTGATGACGCCGTACCAACGAAACTGTTTCGCTTGCATTGCATTGCTCCTTGGGTAGCCGCGCTAGAACGCGTGGCGGATTCCGAATTCGGTCCCGGTCGACGCGTGGTTCGGCGAAGTCATCACTCCGCCGAGCGCCTGCGATGCACCGTTGCTGTTCGTCAGTCGTGCGACGGTCGCGTAGACCGCGCTTCGCTTCGACAGGTTGTAGATGTAGCCCAGCGCGATCTTCGAAGAAGTGGGCTCCGGCAGATTGCCCGCGGGCTCGCGCTTGTAGCGTGCGTACGAGACCTTGATCTCGCTCGCACCGATCGGCAGGATGAAGCCCACGAGCGCCCCCTTGCCGTCCACGGAGCCTTGCGACTCCTCGTAGTACTCGGCCATTAGCTTCAGGCTCATCAGCGGCTCGAAGATGTAGTAGGCGCCGAGGTTCGTCACGCGCAGGTCGCCAATTGCGTAGCGGGTCTTGCCCGTCGACAGTGCGATGTTGAACGGGCCGTTGAGGTAGCCCACGCGCGCGCCGGCGTAGTCGCCGTCGTTCTTCGTGGAAAGCGGCACGGGGCCCGGCAGCACCGCGTTCGAGTCGTTCTCGCCCATCGCGTACATCAGCTGCCCATAGAAGCCACCGAGCACAGGCGGCAGGAAATAGCCGACGCTGTTCGATGCGCGCGTGCCGGTCGGCGAAACGAGGCCGCCAAGGGCCGAGAAGTAGATCTGGTTCGCTCCGATGCCGCCGCCGGTGCCGAAGGGATCGAACAGCGCGGTGTTCCAGAAGGTGGGCGTGTAGTCACGGCCCAGACGCACTTCGCCGAAGGGGCCCAGGAAGCTGACCGTCGAGCGGCGGTTGAAAGTCAGGCCGCCGGGCTGTGTGTTGCCGCTCGCCTGGTTGTTGGTGTTGGTCGAAAAGCCACTGCCGGTGTCGTTCTGCAGGCCGGCTTCGAGCCAGAAGCCGGCGGCATATCCGCCGCCCAGGTCTTCCGTGCCGCGAAAGCCCAGCCGGCTGAAGGTGTTGGCGCTGTTGGTCAGCTGCCATTTGCTGGTCGAAACCGGTCCCGAACCCGTCGTGTAGGTCACCGCGGCGTCGACGACGCCGAAGAGGGTCACGCTCGATTGCGCGCAGGCCAGGGACGCGACCGTGCATGCGGCCACGGCCACAATTTTCTTCTTCATGGAGTTTGCAGGGAGTTGAGGAAAGCTGGCGAGTGGACTCAGATGTCCAGCACAAGCGGACCGCGCTTGCATGCCGAGACACAAATCATCATGGTCTTGTTCGACGCGCGTTCCTGCTTGCTGAGGATGCCGTCGTGGTGGTCGATCTCTCCCGAGATGACCCTTGTTTCACAGGCGCCGCAAACGCCTTCCTTGCAGCTGTGGTCGGGGTTCAGGCCGGCATCGATCAGGCTGTCGAGGATGGACTTGCCCGGCGGCACTTCGACGGTCTTGCCGCTCTTTACGCACTCGACCATGTAGGTCTGGGTTGCGCTCGGCGCTTCGACGTGCACAGCCGCAAAGCGCTCGATGTGCGCGTGCGGATAGCCGAGCTTCTCGCAAGTCTTCTCGAAGCCGTCGAGCATCGGTGTGGGGCCGCAGCAGTAGTAGTGGCTGTCGGCGCCCTTGTCCGCCAGCAGCCCCGCCAGGTCTGGCGGGCCGCCCTTCTCTTCATCGAAATGCCAGGTCAGCGGCACGCCCTTCTCGGCGGCCAAGGCGCCGATCGCTTCGCAGAAGGCGGCTTCCTTGCGATTGCGCGCGCAATAGAGCATTTCGACCGGCTTGCCGATCGCCACGAGGCGCTGCAGCATGCACCAGATGGGCGTCACGCCGATGCCACCGGCCACCAGCACGGAACGCTCCGCGCCCTCTTCCAGCTTGAAGTTGTTGCGCGGCGCCGAGATCGGCAGCGTCATGCCGACGCGCAACTGCTGGTGCACGTAGCGCGAACCGCCACGGCTCTTGCGATCATTGAGCACGCCGACTACATAGCGCTGCCGGTCGGTCGACGGGTTGCACAGCGAATAGCTGCGAACCAGCCCGTTCGGCAGATGAAGATCGATGTGCGAGCCGGCCTCGAAGGCGGGGAAATCCACGTCCGGTGAGGCCGGGCGGAATTCGACGCTGACGATGCCGTCGGCTTCATAGCGCATGGTGTGCACCAGGGCGTTCAGCGTGGGGGATGACATGGCGGAACCTCGGAAAAGCGATTCAATTCATTGGGCGGCGCGCAGGTCGACGTCGAGCCGCGCGAATGCGTCGATCTCGACGCGGAGTTCAGGAAAGACCAGCGCCTGCACCGCCAGCAGCGTGGAGGCCGGGTAAGGCGATCCGGGCGCCTGCGCGAAGAACTCGCGCCGCGCGCGCCCGACTTCGTCCTTGTCCGCGATGTCGGTCACGTACACGACGAGCTTGACGATGTTGTGCACGCCCCCGCCTGCCGCTTGCAGCAACTGCTGGATCTTCCGAAGCACCACGAGCGTCTGCTCATAGGCGCCGAGCGGCGCGCCAGCCTGCGCAGCATCGCGAGTCGCGGGATGCGCGGTCTGGCCGGACAGCACCACCTCTTGCCCGACGACCAGCGCGTTGGACCAGGTGGCGTGTGGCAGATCGGGCACCGCTTCGCAAGCGACGCGACGGACCGGCATGGCGGCTTGCGAGGTCATGCGGCTTGCGCGCTGGCTTCGAGCTGCTGCGTCGCCAGGCCGCGCATGTGGCGGCGCAGGCGGACGATGCCCAGGTCGTGCTGATAGAGCTGCTCGTGCTGGTTGGCATCGGGCTCCATGTTCTCGATCAGCACGCGGTCCTGTTCGAGCACGTGCCAGTGGCGCGCTTCGAGGCGGTTCTTGTAGAGGAAGCGCCAGGTGTCGCGTTCCCAGCCCTTCGGCAGCTTGCGCACGCGCCAATGGAAGGCGCACGACAGCGTCGGCGAAACCGGCGTGTAGCTGCCGATGATGATGAAGTTGCCGCCAGGGCCGCCAGTCTTCGGATAGGGAATTTCCAGGCGCATCCAGTGCACGCCGGTGTCCGCCCATTCGGTCCAGTCGAAGTTGACGTTGCGCTGGCCTTCCTTTTCGAACACGAAGCCGGTGTCGGTCTGGCGGATGCCGAACTTGGCGGTCGAATCGCCTTCGGCCATCGAGTGCGACTGCTTGTGCAGGAAGGTGCCGTGCATCGGGTCCATCACGTTGTCGAGCACGTAGCGGTAGTCGCCCTTCCACTCCGCATAGCAGAGGAAGGAAGAGTATTCATCGTCATTGGTCAGCTGCTCGGGCAGCACCAGCGGCGGCGGCGTATCGACCGATTCCTTGCCGTTGTAGAGCCAGACTGCGCCGGCCTTCTCTTCCACATGGAAGAAGCGCGTGGCCTGCGAGCCTTCGAGCTTGCAGCCGGGGCTGCCGGGCACCTTGGTCACGACGCCGTCGCAGCGTACTTCGACGCCGTGATAGGGACACGACAGGCGATCGCCGAGGATCACGCCCTGCGACAGCGGAGCGCCGCGGTGCGGGCAGCGGTCTTCGAGCGCATGCAGCTTGCCGGCGTGATCGCGCCAGAAGGCGAACTTGCGGCCGAGGCGGCGAAGCGAAACAGGCGATTCCTTGATGTAGCTCGACGGGCAGATCGGATACCAGAGATCCTTGAGACCGGCTTCGAGCACTTGATCGACCGGGTCACCGTGGGTGGTTGTCATGATGGTTCCTCTTGAAAGGAAGAAATGGGGTCGGGGCGAAATCAGGCGCCCAGGGCGGCGATCTCTTCGCGGTAGATGGCCTCGGTCCAGAGCTTGCCGCTGGGGCTGCTCAGGCCGCTGCCGTTCAGCGCCTCCACGAGGCCCGGAAGGTCATGGATGCCTGCCGCGAAGGCGCGCTCGATCGCGTCGCCGAGCAGGTCTTCATAAGTGGTGGGGGTACGCGTGCGCGCCTGGTGCGGGTCGAGGTTTCGGTCAGTCATGGTTCGCTCCATCGAGGTAGGTTGGACGTGCGGAAAAAACAGAGGTCGGTTGTCGCGGCCTCACTGGCCGCCGTTGCGTACGCGCTCGCGGATGCGTTCGCGCACCGGAACGAAGTCGTAGGTCGCATAGCACTCGGTGCTGAACACGCCCCACGCACGACGTTCGAGTTCGAGGTTCACCAACGGCAGCTTCTCGGGCGGAAGCTCCAGGGTGAGGATCTGACCCAGGCCCATCGCCACGGTCCATGAAACCACCCGCGTGCCCTCGGGCGGGAACGATTCCCACCAGTCGCTCGCCTTCATGCGCGACTGCACGTCGTCCAGCGTGAGGCCGGGGTGGTGCTTCATCACGATCGTGAGAAGCATGTTCGGCGAAGCGACGGGCGTGGTGTTCATTGCACGCTCGCGCTCGTGACGTCGACAGCCACAGGAACGGCCCAGGCGTCGTAGGCATACACCCAGTCGGCGTTGCCGCCTTCGCGCAACCAGTTGTTGCCGCGCGAGCCGAGCTGGATCTTGCTGGCGCGCTCGATTCGGGCCTGCTCATAGCGCTTGAGCGCTTCGGGAGCCTCGCTGGCGAGCACGCCTTCGAGATGGCGCGCCAGCACCACCGCATCTTCGATCGCCATGCCGGCGCCCTGCGCCATGAAGGGCAGCATGGGATGCGCTGCGTCGCCGAGCAGCACCATGCGGCCGGAGGCCCAGGCTTGCATCGGATCGCGTTCATACAAGGCGGTCTTGAGCACCGTGTCGCAAGCATCAAGCAAGGCGCGCGCTTCGGGGTGATAAGCCACGTATTGCTCGCGCAGCTCATCGACGCTGCCCGGTGCGGTCCACGATTCGAGGTGCCAGGTGTCTTGGGGCGTGGTCGCGAAGATGAAGATGTCCTTGCCGCGGTTCAGCGGGAAAGTCACGATCTGGCTCTGCGGATTCGGGCCCCACCACTTCGTGAAGGCGCCCAGGTTCGGCACGGCGGCCACACGTTCGGCCGGCACGACAGCCCGGTAGGCAACGATGCCGGTGAAGCGCGGACTCTCGGCACCGAACATCGCAGTGCGCACCGCCGAGTGGATTCCGTCGGCGCCGATCAGCACACCGACGCGCGCGATGGTGCCGTCTTCGAAGCTCAGGCTCACACCGTTCTCATCGGGCGCGATCGACTTGGCGCGCTTGCCGAGCGCAACGCATTCGGCAGGCACCATCTCTGCCAGAGCCGCCAGCAAGTCGGCGCGGTGGATGGTGAGCTGTGGCGCGCCATAGCGTTGCTCGGCCGAGTCGGCCATCTCGAGGCGCGACGTTTCCTCGCCCGTGTCGTAGGTCCGGCTGATGCGGTGCGAAGGGCGCGCCGCCGTCACGCGGGCGGCTTCGCCCACGCCGAGGCCGTCGAGCGCCCGCACGGCGTTGGGCGTCAGATTGATGTCGGCGCCGACACGGGCAAATTCCTTCGCCTGCTCGAAGACGATGACGTCGTGGCCTGCACGGCGCAGCGCGATGGCGGCGACCAGGCCGCCGATGCCGGCACCCACGATGCCGATGGTGTCGACGGTGCCGCCGGTGGATTGCTTCGTTGACATGCGCGTCTCCTCTTCTTGTTCTCGTTATTCGGCGACGATGTTGCGAGCCTTGATGATCTTGGCCCACACGGCCGTCTCATCACGCATCGCGGCAGCAAACTCGGCGGGCTTCATCGCCGCGGTGGTCATGCCCTGCGTCTGCAGGCGTTCGCGCGCTTGCGGCTCGGCCAGGATTTCGGCCGCGTCCTTCGCGAGTTGGTCGATGACCGCCTGCGGCGTGCCGGCAGGCGCCAGCAAGCCGTACCACGAAGTCACGTTCACGCCCTGGATGCCCTGCTCCGCCAGCGTCGGGATCTCCGGCGCGACAGGCGTGCGCTTGGCTTCGGTCACGCCGAGCGCGATCAGCTTTCCGCTCTTGATGAAGGGCAGCGTCGCGGGCAGGTTGCTGAACATCAGCGGTACCACGCCACCGAGCACGTCATTGAGCGCAGGCCCCGTACCTTTGTATGGCACGTGCAGCAGATCGACACCCGCTTGCTGCTTGAATAGCTCGCCCGCGAGATGCAGGCCGCTGCCCACACCGGGAGACGCGTACGACAGCGTGTTCGGCTTGGCCTTCGCCATCGCGACGAGATCCTTCGCGCTCTTGATGCCCGAGGCCGGCGAAGCCACCAGCACGTTCGGCGCCTTCGCGAGCATCGTGATGGGCGCAAAGTCCTTCTCGATGTTGAACGGGAAGTTCGGCATCAGCGTCGGGTTGATCGTGAGATTGCCCGCAGGCACCACCAGCAGCGTGTGCCCATCGGCCTTGGCGCGCTTGACCTTGTCCATGCCGATGTTGCCGGCAGCGCCCGCATCGTTCTCCACCACCGCTGCCTGCCCGTAGCGCTTGCCGAGCCCTTCGGAAAGCATCCGCGCCAACGTGTCGACCGGCCCGCCGGGCGGAAACGGCGAAACGATGGTGAAGCGATTGCTCGCAAGCTGCTTCTGCGCATCGGTCTGTGCATGGGCCGACGTCACAGCGGCGATGGAAAGGAGTGCCGTGCCGAAAACACGGACAAGGGAGTCGCGGCGATTCATGTTGAGCCTGTTCATTTCTTTTCGGTGAGGAATTTGCCCTGCGGGCCTTCTACGTTTTTCTGGCGGCGCGTATTGCCGTCAAGTCCGCCGTCGACGGCCCATTCGGCGAACACCGTCGGGCCCGGTTCGAACTCACGCGGCTGCCATTCGGCGGTGAGCTGGTCTTCATCGGCGTAGTACTCGATCAGGCCGCCGGCCGGATTCTTGAAGTACCAGAAGTACGCGGATGACACCGGATGCCGCCCCGGCCCCAACTGCGTTTCCCACCCTTTGCGCGAGAAGTGCAGACCGCCGCCGAACACTTCGTGGATGTCGCGCACGGTGAAAGCCACGTGATTGATCCCGCGCTTGCCCGACGGCAGCTGCAGCAGGAAGAGATCGTGATGACCGCCGCTTGGTGCGCAGCGCATGAACGACCCACGATTGGGATAGCTGTCGGAAGCGACGAAGCCGAAGCGATCGCCATAGAACGCGCTCGTCGCCTGCACGTCGCTGACGAAGAACACCACGTGTCCAACTTCAATCGGCATGCCGCGCTCATACACCGGCGCAGCCTGATTCACACGTGGCTTCGCATTCCAGGTGTTCATCGCGCCGCAGTCGATATCGACCGCGTGCTTGCGGCTGACCTGCAGGCGCACCGCGAGCCCGTTCGGATCGGTGCAGCCAATGCGCCGCGCGCCTTCGACCATACCGTCGACAAATCCCGCATCCTTTGCGATCGCTGCAGCGTAGCGGTCGAGATCGGCATCGCTCTCGACACCCCAGACCACTTCACGCACCGTCGGCCCCTCTTCAATCGCAGGTGGCAGCCCGGCCTTATCCGACGCCGCGACGATAACGCGGCACCCATTGAGACATTCAAAGACAAGCTCATCCGCCGCCTCCGACTTGAGCCTCAGCCCCCAGTCCAGAAAGAACGTGCGGCAAGTAGCGAGGTCATCCGCCCCATAAGTAATCTGATCAATACCCAAAACGCTCATCTCAGTCTCCATTCGAATTCCAGAAATACCGCGGAACCGGCTCTGCCGGGCCGCTGGTATTGCCCCCTTGAGGGGGTGGGCGGCCACACGAAGTGGGCAAGCCTGGGGGTGTTCATAGACCCCGCGGAACCGGCTCTGCCGGGCCGCTGGTATTGCCCCCTTGAGGGGGTGGGCGGCCACACGAAGTGGGCAAGCCTGGGGGTGTTCATAGGTCACTCCATGGCAGGGGTTGTTCGTTCGTGCCCCAGTACATGCTCTTCTGCTCCATGTACTGGAAGATGCCTTCGCGGCCCTTTTCGCGGCCCAGGCCGCTGTCGCGCCAACCGCCAAAAGGTGTCGACACGGAGAACTGCTTGTAGGTGTTGACCCATACCGTCCCGGCCTGCACCGCGCGCCCCAGGCGCCATGCGCGCTTGAAGTCGCGGCTCCACACCCCTGCGGCCAGCGCGTAGACGCTGTCGTTGGCCTGCGCGATCAGCTCTTCTTCGTTGTCGAAGGGCATCGCGACGAGCACCGGCCCGAAGATTTCTTCCTGGCTGATTCGCGCGCTGTTGGTGAGCCCTTCGAGGATGGTCGGCGTGTAGAAGTAGCCCTTGTCCAGCCCATCGCCATGCGGACGCACGCCGCCGGTGCGAATGCGGCCGCCTTCGTGTACGCCGAGTTCCACGTAGCGCTCGATGCCTTCGCGATGACGCGCCGTGATCAGTGGGCCCATCTGTGTGCGCTCCGAAGCCGGATCGCCGACACGCAATGCGTTGGCGCCTTCTGCCAGCCGCGTCAAGAACTCGTCATAGATCGAGCGCGCAACAAACAGACGCGAGCCCGCGATGCACGATTCGCCCGACGAACTGAAGATGCCGTAGAGCACGCCGTTGACCGCATGGTCGAGGTCGGCATCTTCCAGCACCATCGTCGGCGACTTGCCGCCGAGTTCGAGCGACACCGGCATCATCTTGTCCGCAGCAATGTGCGCGATGTGCTTGCCCGTCGTCGTGCCGCCAGTGAACGACACGCGCTTGACCAGCGGATGCTTGGTGATCGCATCGCCGATGACCGAACCTTTGCCCGGCAGGACGCTGACGATGCCCTTCGGCACGCCGGCTTCTTCGCAAATGCGTGCGAGTTCGAGCGCCATCAGCGGCGTGACTTCCGCGGGCTTGACGACCACTGCATTGCCTGCCGCCAGAGCAGGCGCGAGCTTCTGCGCTTCGCTCGCGATGGGCGAATTCCACGGCGTGATGGCTGCAACGACGCCCATCGGCTCGTGCACGCTCATCGTCACGAAGGCGCCGCGCGAAGGCGTGATGACTTCTTCGAGCGTCTCCAGCGCGGCGGCGAAAAACTGGAAGGTGCCCGCGGCGCTCGCCACCAGCGCGCGCGTCTCGCTGATGGGCTTGCCGTTGTCCAGGCGCTGCTTCTGCGCCAAGGTCTCGGCTTGTTCCCGGATCAGATGGGCCACGCGATGCAGCACTGCGGCCCGTTCGTGCGGGAGCTTCTGCGCCCACCCGCTGGTGCGGAAGGCATGGTCGGCGCGCTGGATCGCTTCCTCGACATCGGCGAGGCTTGCGGCCCGCAGGCGTGCGATCGGCTCGCCGGTCGCCGGATAGAGGCTCTCGTAGGTCTCGCCGCTGCCCAGGCGCCATTCGCCAGCGACATTGAGAGGGAGCAGTTCAGAAGAAATCATGAGAGGTGTCTCGTTCAGATCGACAGGGCCGCGACGCGGTTGCGCAGCGCGCGCACCGCGCTGTACACCGTCAATGCGGATGTCTTGGGATTGGCCGCGAGCGCCTTGTTGCGCATCGTCAGCTCGAAGCTGCCGAACGCGCCGGTCGCCTCGACCGTGTGCACGTTTTCGACGATCGATGGATCGGCGATGAGGCGTACATGCGTGCGGTCAAGACCGAGGCCCGCCAGTGACACCGTCGCGGCCACATTGGCGTTCTTCGGATAAAGCGTCGCAGCCTCGCGGGCGCTGCCTTCGAAGATCACCGCTTCGCCCTTCAGCGCGGCGAGGTCGCGGCCCTGCTCTGCGGGCGTTCCCTTCCACGCATGGGGCGGCTTGCGGCCGGTGTAGCGCACGTTGTCGAGTCCGCCGATGCGAGCCGCTGCAAGCGCGTCGATGGCACCAATCGCGCCTGCGATCAGCTGCACCTGCGTCTTGCCGGCGGTTGCCGCGGCTTCGAGTTGCTCCGCCAACCCCGGCGCCGACAAAGCGCCCACCGAGGCCACGATGCATGGCGTGCCGCGTTGCAGCGCCGGGAGAACATGCGCTTCGATCGCCGCATGGCCTGCGGCTTCGATCACGAGGTCGATGCCAACCGCAGGCACCGAAGACACGACCTGCGCGCCCGGCGCGAGGCGCTCTGCGACGGCACGCGCTGCCTCCAGCCCATCCGCCGGCACGACGATCGCCGCGACCGAGATGTCGCCATCGCCGCGCAGCAATTCGAGCGCGGCAGTGCCGATGGCGCCACAGCCGATGAGTGCGATACGAAGCACGGACATGCTCATGCCCTCTCTCACTTGCCCAGCACGCCGAGCGCGGGGATCTGAGTGATCTTGTTGGTCGGCGGGCCCGCGAACGCGCTCTTGAAGCCGCCGATGGACAGCATGTCGATCTCCAGCAGGAAGGGTCCGTCGGTCGAAAGCGCTTCGTCCAATCGCGCGGGGAGGTCGTCCAGGCTCTGCACGCGAGCGTGCGGCAGCGCGAGCGACTTGCACAGCAGGTCGTAGTCAGGCGTGTGCAGTTCGGCGTAGCAGCGGCGCCCGCCGTACTGCACGTCCTGAATGTTCTTGATGACGCCGTAGCTCTTGTCGTTCATGAGCACGATCACCATCGGAGCCTTCTCCTGCACCATGCAGGCGAGTTCGCCCAGGTTGAGGATGAAGCCGCCGTCGCCGGCCAGGCAGAAGGTCTTGCGGCCCGAGCCTGTCACGGCAGCGCCGATGGCCGCACCGATCGCCATCGGCATGCCCTGCCCGATGCCGCCGCCCGTGGCGTGCACGCCGGCGCTGGGTTCGAACACACGCAGTTCGCGATTTCCCCAGGTGCTGTTGGACACAGTCACGTCGCGCACCCAGTTGAAGTTGCGGCCGGCCACCGCTTGCAGCTGGCGCACGAGTTCGGCGTAAGGGCCGAGGCCATCGCGCAGAGTGGCCACCGCCAGGTCATGGGCGGCGCGCAGATCGCTCAGCAGCTTCGGATCGGCCTTGTACTCGATCGCTTCGAGGCGGTCGGCCAAGCCATCGAGCGCCAACGCCGAGTCGCCGCAAACGAACGCGTCGGTGGCGTAGCAGCGACCTTCGACTGCGGCGTCGGCGTCGATGCGGTAAAGCGGGCGCGGCAGCTTCAGTTCGTACTTGAGCGTCTCGTTGCCGCGCAGGCGCGAGCCCACCACAAGCATCGCGTCGCAGGTCTGGTAGAGCTCCTCGACCGGCTTCTGGATGTTGTAGGCGCCGAGCGAGCCGGCATCGTCCTCGGGCACGATGCCGCGGCCTTGCGTGGTGGTGACGACGCCGAAGCCGAGCTTCTGCAGGCGCTTGATCGCCGCACCGGCATTGCGTGCGCCGCCGCCGACCCACAGCATCGGGCGCTTGGCCTTGGCAAGGCTGGCGGCCAGCGCATCGAGACCTGCCTTCGAAGGCACGGCGGCATCGATGGGCAGCGGCGACAGATCCGCAGGCATCGTGATGAGCGCCGACTGGATGTCGATCGGGATCTCGATGCTCACCGGACCTGTCGGCGCGGTCATCGCGACCTGCACCGCGCGCTTGAGCGTGCCGAGCACGGTCTCGACGCTGCGCACGCGAAAGGCGGCCTTGGAGATGGCTTTCAGCATCGTGAGCTGGTCGGGCGCCTCGTGGATGTACGACATGCCCTTGTCGATGTAGGGCGTCTCGATCTGGCCCGTGATGTGCAACAGCGGCGCACCCGCCGTCAGCGCCTCGACCATGCTGCCCGCGATATTGCCCGCTGCCGGCCCGGTGCTGGTCACACACACCCCCAGGCTGGCGGTGGAGCGTGCATAGGCATCGGCCATGTTGCCCGCACCCGCCTCGCCGCGCGCCGAAATGAAGCGGATGGCACCGCGCTGCGCGAACGCGTCCAGGATCGGCATGTTGTGGATCGAGATCACACCGAATGCAGCCTTCACGCCGCACTGTTCGAGAAAGGCCGCGACGACAGCGCCGACGGTCACGGTGTTGGTGGGGTTATGCATGGCGGGAATGGCCTCCGGAGATGTCGATGTGGGCACCCGTCGTGTACGAAGCGAGTGGCGAAGCGAGGAAGAGAATGGCGCGCGCGGCTTCGACGGGAAGTCCGAGACGGCCGAGGGGAATGTGTTTGCTCTGCGCGAGCTGGCTGCTCCAGGCGGACCAGTCGAGCGATTTGTCTTCGCGCGCCTCGAAGCGGCGGCGCCATTGGCCGGACTCGACCAGCCCGATGAGGATGCCGTTGACGCGCACACCTTGCGGTGCGAACTCCGTGGCCATGGAGCGCACGAGGTTGAGCAGGCCGGCCCGTGCGGCCGACGTCGCCACCATGTGCGGCTCGGGTTGGCGCGCGAGCAGCGAATTGGCACAGACGATGGCCGCGTCTCCGAGCACCACGCGCTGCGCCGCAAGCTGCGGCAGGAAGGCGCGCGTGGGATGGATGACCGAGAAGAACTTCAAGTTCAGCTCTTCGGTCCAGGCCTTGTCTTCGGTGTCGGCAAAGGTCGACACGCGACCTTGGCCGGCGTTGTTGATGAGCATCGAGGCCGGCCCGAGCGCAGCTTCGCTCTCGGCGGCGAAGCTCTTCACGGCGGCAGGGTCGAGCACGTCGCAGACGCGCGCGAAGAGCTTGGCATGCGGACGCATGGCTTGCAAGCCAGCCACGGCGGCATCGAGCCGTTCGGCATTGCGGCCGCATAGCGCCACGGCTGCGCCGCAGTCCAGCAACAGCTCGACCGTCGCGAGGCCAATGCCCGAGGAGCCGCCCGTGACCACGGCCACGCGGCCCGCCAGTGCGTCGGACGAGAAGAACGAGGTGGAAATCGCGGGCGTCGTCATGACCGTCATCCCCTGCGCTTCAGGCACGCTTGCCGCCGTGCAGCGGAACCACCTTGGAGGCGGGCGAGTAGTTCAGCAAGCTGGAGATGCCGTCCGCCGTCTCGCGCACCCGCCGCACCATCTCTTCCATGCGGACTTCCTCGATGTGGCCCGAGGTGATGGTGGCACCCAGCGCAGCCACGATATGGCCGCTGTGGTCGCGCACCGGCGCTGCGATGGTGGAGATGTTCGATTCGAAGAAGCCTTCGCTCAGCACGTAGCCGCGCTCGCGGTCGCTCTGGACCATCTCGAACAACTCGTCGACGGTCTTGGGCGTGCTCGGCGAGAAGGTTTCGAGCTTGCCTTCCGGGTACAGCGCGCGCAACTGCACGAGGCTCAGGTCTTCGAGCAGGATGCGGCCGAGCACCGTCGCATGCGCTGGCAGGCGTGTGCCGACGGTGACCGAGCTGGCAAAAGGCGTGGGCGGCGCGACCTTCGCGACATAGACGATGGAGCGGCCGTCGCGCACCACCAGGTTGCAAGGCGTGCGCAGCTCTTCGCACAGGCGCTGCAACAGCGGCGTGCCGAGTTGCGTCAGCTCCAGTGAAGCCAGGTATTCGAAGCCCAGGCGCAGCACGGCGAGGCCGAGGCGGTAGTCACGGCCGCCTTCGGTACGCTCCAGGAAGCCCATGCTCTCCAGGGTCGTCAGCAGACGAAACACCGTCGAGCGCGGCAGCTCGAAGCGGCGCGCCAGTTCGGGCGCTGACAGCGTGCGGTTCTCGCGGCTGAATTCGCACAGCACGCGCAGCCCACGCTCCAGTGCCGGAACGTTGTAGCGGTCCGCGCCCTCTTCGATCACTTCATTGCCAGGGGTGGTCATGTGTCTGCTTCCCGTTGTTTGTTGCTTGTTGCTTGTTGTTGATTGCTTGTGGATCGACGTCGATTCAGACCGACAGCACGTCGCGCAGCATTGCGGCGACGGTCGCGGGCTGTTCGACATAGCTTGCGTGTCCGGCACCTGCGATCAGTTCGAGCGCAACCCCGCACTGGCGCGCAACGTCTTCGCATGCAGCGGGCGTGGTGACGACGTCGAGCGCGCCGCAAGCCACGCGCACCGGCATCGCGGGTGGCAGATCGGCCAGCAAGTCGCCGCCGCACAGCAGCTCGACCGCTTGCCGGTAGCCGTGGTCATTGAGACGCGCCATGTTCCAGCGGACCCACTGCCGCGCGAGTTCGCTGGCGTTTTCAGAAACGAGGCGCCCCGAACGCTGCGCCGCCATGCCGGCGATGCCGAGCTTTGCGAGCGTGTCGAGTCGCTCCGTGTGAACGCGCTGACGGGCATCGGCGCGCGCCGGCGCTCCATATCCGGCAGCCGGGCTGATGAGAACGAGCCGATCGATGCGAGACGCCATCGGCGAATCCGCACGCGCTGCCGAAGCAGCCGTCAGCGCACCCAGCGAATGCCCCACCAGCACGCAGGAATCGATCTCCAGCGCATCCAGCAATGCATGCAGGCGCTGCGCGTAGTCGGCCGCAGTCGGAACGAGAGCATCCACCGGCGTCGATTCCCCGTACCCCGGTGCGTCCCACGCAACCAAGCGCGCATGCGGCGCCAACAGCAGCGCCGTATCGAGCCAGGACGCCGCACCCGAGCCAATGCCGTGCAGACAAACCAGCGCAGGCCCCCGGCCGCACTCCCGCACAGAAATGACGCCGCCATTCACCGACACATTCCGCGCCGGAAACCGCGCGTTCAACCGGGCGACTTCGGAGGACGGCAAGCTCTGCATATCAGTGGCGGAATCGTTGTTCATAGGGGTCTTGTTCCAGAAATACCGCGGAACCGGCTCTGCCGGGCCGCCGGTATTGCCCCCGGCGAGGGGGTAGGCGGCCACACGAAGTGGGCAAGCCTGGGGGAGTGCCTACCTCTTGATCTTTGCGAGGGGGTGATCGGCCGGATAGGTCGGCGTCACAGGCTTCTTCGCGCCCAGCATCACGCACATCAGCGCATCCTCATCGCCGATGTTGATCTCCTCGCGATAAACGCCAGGCGGAACCGAGATCAGGTCACGGTCGGTCATGATGGTTTCGAAGCGCTCGCCATCCTTCTCGATGACCACCTTGAGCTTGCCGCGGATGAGGAAGAAGACTTCTTCCACATCGGTGTGCAAATGCGGCGGGCCTTCATGGCCGGCCGGGATCACCATGGTCGAGAAGGTGAAGTTCTCGGCCGGCACGGTGTTCATGTCAGCGGCGACGCCGGTACCGCCGGTGCCCACGTAGCGCATCTGCGCGCGGCGGAACTTGGGGTCCAGGTCGGCCTGGAACTTGAGAGCATCCCAGTCGTACTTGCGGGTCGAATAGCGCGCGATGCGGGTGTTCATCCACGCTTCGAGACTCGCGCCTTCGGGCTGCGCCCAGCTTGGCGCTTCATCGATGTTCTTTTGTTCGGACAGATCGCTCATGGGTTCTCCTTGGTCGAAAAATGGGTTCGAAAAAATCAATGCATCACGAAGCCGCCGTTGACGGCGAGCAACTGGCCGGTCACGAAGCGCGAAAGGCCCGAGAGCGCAAACAGCACCGCGCCGCAGACGTCGACCGCCTGCTGTTCGCGCGGAATGGCGCGGCCTTCGAGGTATTTCTGGTGGCGCGCCATGGGCACGTATTCGGTCGCTTCGACGAGCGTGAGGCCGGGCGCCACGGCATTGACCGTGATGCCGTCGCCGCCCCACTCGCGCGAAAGCGAACGCGTCATCGAAATGACCGCGCCTTTGCTGGACGCATAGGCCAGCAGGTTGGGCGCGCCCCACAGCGCGGTGTCAGACGCGAGATTGACGATCGCGCCACGGCCGCTCTTGGCGAGCGCAGGCTGGCAGGCGCGGCTCACGAGCCAGGTGCCGCGCACGTTGACGTTCATCACGCGGTCCCACATGTCGATTTCGAGGGCATGCGCGTCGCGGCCGCCCGAGTTGGTAATGGCGGCGTTGTTGACCAGTCCATCGAGCCCGCCGAGCAGCCGGGCGGCTTCGGCGCCGCCCTTTTCGATCGAAGCCGGGTCGGACAGGTCGATCGCGAGCGCGTGCGCCGTGAAGCCGGCCTCGCGCATGGCGTGCGCCTCGGTCTCGGCCAGGTCCGACAGGATGTCGGCCAGCACGACGCTCGCGCCGGATTTCGCGATGCACTTCGCAAAGGCCAGCCCCAGTCCGCGGGCGGCGCCGGTCACGAGCACGCGGCGGCCGGCGAGCAGATTGGCGGGCAGTTCGGCAAGCAGCGCCTGCAGGCTGGCGGGGTCGGCGGTGGTGTTCACTGAGGTCATGGCGTCGTTTCCGGTGTCAGTCGGCCTGAATGCCCAATTCCTTGATGATCCGGCCGAAGCGCTCGAAGTCCGCGGCGTTGGTCTTGGCGAGCACGTCCGGCGAGCCGCCCAGCGGCACCGCGCCCAGCGTTGCCATGCGCGACGCGACGTCCGGCATCTTCAGGATTTCGTTGAAGTGGGCATTGAGCATCTTCACGGTCTCCGGCTGCATGCCCTTGGGTCCGAAGAGGCCGTGCCACGCCGTCACTTCAACGCCCTTGACGCCCAGTTCCTGGAAAGTCGGCACGTTGGGCGCGAGCGGCGAGCGCTTTTGGTCTGCGACCGCAAGCACCACCATCTTGCCGTTCGGCAGGTAGGGCTCGACCGGGCCGAGCGTGATGTAGGTCAGCGGCACGTGGCCGCCAAGCACGTCGTTGACGGCCGGCGCGACGCCGCGATACGGCACGTGGCGAATGTCCGTGCCGGTCGCCTTGTTGACCATCTCGCCCAGGATGTGCATGGGCGAGCCGCTGCCCGGGCTCGCGAAGGTCAACGGCTGCGCCTTGGCGGCGACCGCAACGTCCTTGAAGGACTTGATGCCGGACGCGGAACTCGCGACGAGTGCGAGCGGCAAGGTGCCGGTCTCGATGATCGGCGTGAAGCCGTTCAGCACGTCATAACCGGCCGAACCGTTGGTCTTGAGCACCAGTTGGGCGATCGAGAAGGTGCTCGGCGCCAGCAGCAAGGTGTAGCCGTCGGCAGACGCCTTGGAGACGTAGTTGCTGCCGATGACGCCACTTGCGCCCGGGCGGTTGTCGACCACCACCGGCTGGCCGATGCGTGTGGAGAGCTTTTCAGCGAAGAGCCGGGCCAGCGCATCGGTATCGCCGCCGGCCGGATAGGCCACCACGATCGTCACAGGCTTGCTCGGAAAGGCTTGCGCCCACGTGGGGCCTGCGCAAACGGCGCTTGCGAGAGACAGGGCAAGAGCGAGGGCTTGGCGGCGAGTCTGCTTCGTCATGGTGGTTGCGATCCGTGCAAGGGTGGAATCGAGGTTCGGATTCTGGCTGGTTCGTTCCACTAATTAAACACTGGTTTATTAATGGAACGATCTATGAAGAATATTCGCAAACTTGTCATCAAAGATAGGTACAAACCCTAGTCTTTTGTAAGCACACGCCGTACGACTTCAGTGCTCCTTCAGTGCGCGGCTCCGGGGCGCTCAACACCCACCACGCTGAACGGCGCCTGACTCCGACGCCCGGGACATACCCCGACGCCGCGGACGGCCGTTCGACAGCTTCGCTCCCTACGATGAGGACACCCGCACCCGCGGCCCTGGCCATCACCTGGAGACGCACCATGACCACTGCCACCCTTGCCCCCAGCCAAACGGCGCCGCCGCGAAGCACCTCCAAGCTCGGCGCCGTGCTGCGCGTGACGAGTGGCAATTTCCTCGAGCAGTTCGACTTCTTTCTCTTCGGCTTCTACGCGACCTACATCTCGAAGGCCTTCTTTCCCGCGAGCAGCGATTTCGCCTCGTTGATGCTGACCTTCGCGGTGTTCGGCGCAGGCTTCCTGATGCGTCCGCTGGGCGCGATCGTGCTCGGTGCCTATATCGATGAAGTGGGTCGCCGCAAGGGCCTGATCGTGACGCTCGGAATCATGGCGAGCGGCACCGTACTGATCGCTTTCGTGCCGGGCTACGCAAGCATCGGCGTCATTGCACCGTTGCTCGTGCTGCTGGGCCGTCTGCTGCAGGGCTTCTCGGCGGGCGCCGAGCTGGGTGGCGTGTCGGTCTATCTGTCGGAGATGGCGACGCCCGGGCACAAGGGCTTCTACACCTCTTGGCAATCGGCGAGCCAGCAAGTCGCGATCGTGCTCGCCGCTGCGCTCGGCTTCGCACTCAACGAAATGCTCGACCCGGCCGCGCTCGCAGCCTGGGGATGGCGCATTCCGTTCTTCGTCGGCTGCATGATCATCCCGTGCATCTTCGTGCTGCGTCGCTCGCTGCAGGAGACCGAAGCCTTCCAGGCGCGCAAGCACCATCCGACCACGCGCGAGGTGTTCCAGTCGATGGCGCGCAATTGGCGCATCGTCCTTGCCGGCATGCTGCTGGTGGCGATGACCACCACGACCTTCTACCTGATCACGGTCTACACGCCGACTTTCGGCAAGACCGTGCTGCACCTGAGCGCGCGAGACAGCCTGATCGTCACACTGCTGGTGGCCATGACCAACTTCATCTGGCTTCCGATAGGCGGTGCGATTTCGGACCGCATCGGCCGCAAGCCCCTGCTGCTGGCCGTGACGATCCTCGCCATCGTGAGCGCCTATCCGGCCATGCACTGGCTCGCGGCGGCGCCGAGCTTCGGCCGCATGCTCGACGTGCTGCTGTGGTTCTCGTTCCTGTTCGGCATGTACAACGGCGCCATGGTCGTGGCGCTGACCGAAGTGATGCCGGTCGAAGTGCGCGTCGTCGGCTTCTCGCTGGCCTACAGTCTCGCAACCGCCGTGTTCGGCGGCTTCACACCGGCGATCTCGACTTGGCTGATCGAGACTACCGGCGACAAGGCGGCGCCGGCCTACTGGCTGAGCGTGGCAGCCGTGTGCGGACTGGGCGCCACCCTGGCGCTCTATCGCAAGGGTCGCCAGCCCGCAGTGGCATAGCCGGCCTCAGCGCCCCCAGCGCAGGACCAGCGCGTCGAGGCGGCGCGCAGTCTCGATCAAGAGCGACCGGCTCGCAGGATGGATCGCAGGGAACGGATGGCGCGGCGCCTCGCAGGCGATCACGCCGCCTTCCTTCATCAGCGACTTGGCCGCGAGAAGGCCGCACTGCCGGTTTTCGAGGTTGATGAGCGGCAGCCACCGCTCGTATGCGGCAATGGCTTCGTCGCGCCGACCCGCGCGATAGGCATCGAGGATCGGGCGAATGCCGTCCGGAAAGCCGCCGCCGGTCATCGAACCGGTCGCACCCGCTTCGAGGTCCGGCAGCAGCGTGATGGCTTCTTCGCCGTCCCACGGTCCTTCGATCGCATCGCCGCCGAGGCGGATCAGTTCTCGCAGCTTGGCCGCGGCGCCCGCCGTTTCGATCTTGAAGTACGCCACATGCTCGATCTCCTTGGCCATGCGCGCGAGGAAGGCGGCCGACAACGGCGTGCCGGCGGCGGGAGCGTCCTGGATCATGATCGGGATGCCCACCGCGTCCGACAACTGCGCATAGAACTCGTGGGCCTGCGGCTCGGAGACGCGGAAGGTGGCACCGTGATAGGGCGGCATTACCATCAGCATCGCGGCCCCCATGTCCTGCGCGCGGCGGCTGCGTTCGGCGCAGACTTTGGTGCTGAAATGCGTAGTGGTGACGATCACCGGAACGCGGCCGGCGACGTGTTCGAGGATCGTGCGCGTGAGCACCTCGCGTTCATCGTCGGACAGCAAGAACTGCTCTGAAAAATTGGCCAGGATGCACAGCCCTTCGGAGCCGGCGTCGATCATGAAATCGATGCAGCGCTTCTGGCTGGCGATATCGAGATTGCCTTGCTCATCGAATGTGGTCGGCACCACCGGAAAAAGGCCCTGGTAACGAGCGGTCTTGGTGGGTGTCTTGGAAGTTGTGGAGGTTGCGGTCATGTCGTGCTTTCAGATGAATGGGTCGTGAGGAATCGCGAGCGCCCTGCCCTCACGTCCAGCCTCCGTCGACGATGAAATCCTGCGCGGTACACATTGCGCTCTCGTCCGCGACGAGAAAAAGCGCCATGCTGGCGATGTGATCGGCCATGAGCGGCTTGTCGATGCACTGGCCCCGCGCGATGTCCACACGTGCCTGGTCGTCCACCCACATGCGCAGTTGCTTGTCGGTCATGACCCAACCCGGCACCAGTGTGTTGACGCGGATGTTGAATGCACCGAGATCCCGCGCCAGGCTGCGCGTCAGCCCCTGCACCGCTGCCTTGGAGGTGGTGTAGACCGGCATGCCGCCCTGCTTGAGCTTCCAGCTGATCGAGCCGAAATTCACGATCGATCCGCCGCCAGCCGCGCGCATGTCGTCCATCACGTTGCGTGCCGCAAAGAACTGGTGCTTGAGGTTCACGCCGACGCCGGCGTCCCACGACTCCGGCGTGGTGTCCTCGATGCGGTGGCGGCGATCGTTGGCGGCATTGTTCAGCAGCCCGGTGATGGGGCCGAAGCGCTGGCGTACCGACGCAATGGCGGCCTCGAGCGCCGCGATGTCGGTCAGGTCCGCCGCGACGAACAACGGCGGATGGCGCGCGCCGGCGAGCGTTTGCGCCAGCGTGGCTCCGGCGGAAGCATCGATATCGATGAAGCCGACCTTCGCGCCTTGCGCGACGAAGCGTTCGACGAGGCAGGCACCGATGCCCGTGGCACCGCCGGTGATGAGGACTGTTCTGTCGACAAGGCTGGGATATTGAGCAAAGGCAGTCATGGCGGGAGCAAGTGACGGCAGCGGGCGCCGTTCGGCAGCTCTCAAGTGGATGAGGCGCGAATTATGTCGTCACCGCACGCCCGCCGCATCAAGGTTTGCCAGCGGTGGGAGACGCGTTCGAGTTGTGCATCGGCTGCTGGGCAGCCGGTGACGACGAAGCGGGCTCGACCGGCTTTTCTTTCCAGATCAGCACCAGAACAATGCCGCCGACTATAAATATGGCCAGCAGCACTGCCATCAGTCGGAAGGGGCGCTTTGGTGTCGTGTCATTCTGTGTGGCCATTGGATGACTCCGCTCGGAAGATGTCATCCAACGCTAGGGCGCGATCCGGACTGGCGATGTCAGACGGCGACCCTGCCGGATGCGGCTGAAAAGCCATCCCGCGGCAGAATCGCGGAATGAGCACCACCCTCCCCGTGGCCGTGGTTTCGGCCTTCGCACCCACCGGCGCGCTGCGCGCCTCGATCAATCTCGGCAATCCCATCCTCGCGAACCGGGATGTCGCCACCGGAGAGCCGGTTGGCGTGTCGATCGATCTGGCCCATGAATTCGCACGGCGGCTCGGCGTTTCCGCGGAACTCGTCGTCTCCGAAAAGGCCGCCGCCTCGGTTGACGCGGTGCGCAACGAACAGGCGGACATCGGCTTCTTCGCGATCGACCCATTGCGCAGCGAAGGCATGCAGTTCACCGCGCCGTATGTGCTGATCGAAGGCAGCTACCTGGTCGCGGAGGCGTCGCCCGTCACGCGCAACGAGGAGGTGGACCGCGATACACACCGCATCGCCGTCGGCACAGGCAGCGCGTACGACCTCTTTCTGACGCGCGAGATCAAGCAGGCGCAGATCGTGCGCGTGCAAGGCGCCAAGGGAGTCATGGAAAGTCTTCATGCAGGCCAGGCCGATGTTGCCGCGGGCATCCGGCAAGTGCTCGAAACGGAAGCGGCACGTGTCGGAGGTCTTCGCCTGCTACCTGGCCGGTTCATGGTGATCCAGCAGGCGATGGGGACGCCCGCTTCGCGCGGCGCCGAGGCCGGCGCGGCGCTCGCGGCGTTTGTTGAAGAGATGAAGGCCAGCGGATTCGTGGCCGAGGCGCTCGCGCGGCATCGTATCCAGGGCGCGAGCGTCGCGCCGGCCGGCCGAGGCGCCTAGAAACAGGTTTGGCCCGGCTACAACCCGAGCTCTGCCATCAGCCGTGAAGCCGGCCAGCGCTCCTTGCGCTCCGGCCATGCTTCGAGCAGTTCGACCATCTTTGCGTTGCGAGACGCGTTTGACTTGTTCGAAGCGGCGAGCCGCACGACCTCGCCGCACAGCGCATCGATTTCCGTGCGGCGGCCCAGCGCCAGATCGTCCGCCATGCTCGAACGCGCCTTCGCGTCGATGCGCAACATGCGGGCTGCGACGATGCGAAAAAGCGGTGTCGGCAGCCGCAGGATGCCCGGCAGCTTGGCCGCAGGGACAGCGGCCAACTGCGCCGGTTGAATGCCGGCCCTCGCGAGTTCGGCGAGCGCTTCATCCATCAGCGCGGCGAGGCAGCGGCGATAACCCCGCTGAAGCAACTCTTCGCGCAGAGGGAGCCCGGACAAGGCGTTGATCGGATTGTTCAGGTTGAGCAGCAGCTTGCCCCACTGGATCGGCAGGAGATTGGCGTGCAGATCGATCGGAACGCCGGCTTGCTCGAACACCGCAACCCAGCGTCGAAGCGCCAGGTCGTCCTTGGCAGCGAGCCGGCCCACGGTTCCGCGATGGAATTCGCCCGGTCCGATTTGCGCGACGTTGTAGGGCACCATCGCCGGCAGGATGTTGAGTGAAGGCGCAGCCTCCAATGCCACGGCCGCGTTCGAGATGCCGTTCTGCAGGGAAAGCACTGTGGTGTTCACCGGAAGCCGCGTGGCAAGTTCGGCCGCGGCGTCTGCGGTCGCGCCGCTTTTCACTGTCAGCAGCACCAGCCCCGGACGAATGCCGGGCGGTACCGCCTCGGCAAGCTGGATCATGTCCGGCGAGACGTGGCGGCTGGCGCCATCCAGATCCGTCAGCGTGATGCCGCGTGACGCCAGCGCGCCCAGCACCCGGGGGCGCCCAACCAATGCGACGCGCACGCCGGCTGCCGCCAAACTGCCCCCGATGAAACACCCGATGGTGCCGGCCCCCATCACGAGGACATCGACGGGCAGTTCGTCGCCCTTCATCCCTTCGCTTGCAGGCGTTCGGCGACCCAGGCTTGCACCGATTTGAGCGCCGCGGGCACGCCGGCCGCATCGGTGCCGCCGGCCATCGCCATGTCGGGTTTGCCGCCGCCCTTGCCGCCAACCTGTTGGGCGACAAAGTTGACCAGCTCGCCGGCCTTGACCTTGGCCATGGCGTCGGCCGTGACGCCGGCAGCGATCTGCACCTTGGAACCGTCGACCGCTGCGAGCACGATGGCCGCCGACTTGAGCTTGTCCTTGAGCTTGTCCATGGTGTCGCGCAGCGTCTTGGCGTCGGCGCCGTCGAGCTTTGCCGCAAGCACCTTGACGCCATTGACATCGACCGCCTGCGCCAGGAGCTCGTCGCCCTTCGACGAAGCCAGCTTGCCTTTGAGCGAGCCCACTTCGCGCTCCAGCGCGCGCACCTGTTCGAGCACCTGCGCCAGACGCGCCTGCAGCTCCGAGGCCGGCGCCTTCAGCGTCGCCGCCGCACTGTGAACCGTGGATTCGAGCTGCTGCAGGTAGGCCAGCGCATTGGCACCGGTCACCGCTTCGATGCGCCGAACGCCGGCAGCCACGCCGCCTTCGCTCACGATCTTGAAGACACCGATGTCACCCGTGCGCGAAACGTGCGTGCCGCCGCAAAGCTCGCGGCTGCTGCCGATGTCGAGCACGCGAACGGTTTCGCCGTACTTCTCGCCGAAGAGCATCACGGCGCCGGTCTTCTGAGCCGACTCCATGTCCATCACGCGCGCCTGCGTGGCCTCGTTGGCGAGGATTTCAGCGTTCACGCGCCGTTCGATCTCGACGATCTGCTCGGCCGTCACGGGCGCGTTGTGCGCAAAGTCGAAGCGCGTCTTGTCGGCATCGACCAGCGAGCCCTTCTGCTGCACATGGCCGCCGAGCACTTCACGCAGTGCCTTGTGCATCAAGTGGGTGACGCTGTGATTGCGCATGGTGGCAGCACGGCGCTCGGTGTCGACGCGCGCCGTGACCTTGTCGCCGATCTTGAGCGTGCCCTGCGTCTGCGCGCCGTGGTGGCCGTAGACGTCCGCCTTGATCTTCTGGGTGTCGTCGACCCCGAACTGCACGCCCTCGGCGACGATCACGCCCTGGTCGCCCACCTGGCCGCCGCTCTCGGAATAGAAAGGCGTGGTGTCGAGCACGACGATGCCCGGCTGGCCCTCGTTCAGCTGCTGGACCGGTGCGCCTTCGAAGTACAAGGCGACGACGGTCGCCTTCTCTTCGAGATGCTCGTAGCCGGTGAAGGCATTGGCCGCGCCGCTGTAGTCGACGGCGCGCTCCATCTTGAACTTGCCCGCCGCGCGGCCTGCCGCCTTCTGCTTTTCCATGGCGGCATTGAAGCCCGCCTCATCGACCGCCACGCCGCGTTCGCGGCACACGTCGGCCGAAAGATCGAGCGGAAAGCCGTAGGTGTCGTGCAGCTTGAACGCTACTTCGCCCGGCAGAACCTTGGCGTTGTCCGCCAAGGCCGCGTCGAGGATTTCCATGCCGTTGGCGAGCGTCTCGAAGAAGCGCTCTTCCTCGGCCTTCAGGGTGTCTGTGATGCGCGTTTCGTCCGCGCGCAGCTTGGGATAGGCATCGCCCATCAGCGCGACCAGATCCGGCACCAGCTTGTGGAAGAAAGGCTTCTTCTGGCCGAGCTTGTAGCCGTGGCGAATGGCACGGCGAACGATGCGGCGCTGCACGTAGCCCCGCCCTTCGTTCGACGGAATCACGCCGTCCGCCACCAGGAAAGCAGTGGCGCGAATATGGTCGGCAATCACGCGCAAGCTCTTGTTGCCGAGGTCTTTTTCGCCGGTCTCGCGCGATGCGGCCTTGATGAGCGCATCGAACAGATCGATTTCGTAGTTGCTATGAACGTGCTGCAGGATCGCGGCGAGCCGTTCGAGCCCCATGCCGGTGTCGACGCAGGGCGCGGGCAGCGGGATGACGCTGCCGTCCGGCTGCATGTCGAACTGCATGAACACGTTGTTCCAGATCTCGATGTAGCGGTCGCCGTCTTCATCGGGGCTGCCGGGCGGGCCGCCTGCGATTCCGGGGCCGTGGTCGTAGAAGATCTCGCTGCACGGGCCGCAGGGGCCGGTGTCCGCCATCATCCAGAAGTTGTCGGACATATAGCGGCCGCCCTTGTTGTCGCCGATGCGCACGACGCGCTCGGGCGGCAGGCCGATGTCCTTGGTCCAGATGTCGTAGGCCTCGTCGTCTTCGATATAGACGGTGGCCCAGAGCTTCTCGGCCGGCAGCTTGTAGACCTGGGTGAGCAGCTCGAATGCCCATTTGAGCGACTCGCGCTTGAAGTAGTCGCCGAAGCTCCAGTTGCCCAGCATCTCGAAGAAGGTGTGATGCCGGGCGGTGTAGCCGACGTTCTCGAGGTCGTTGTGCTTGCCGCCGGCTCGGAGGCAGGCCTGGACGGATGCGGCGCGCACATAGGGGCGCTTGTCGCTGCCGAGGAACACGTCCTTGAACTGCACCATGCCGGAGTTGGTGAACATCAGGGTCGGATCGTTGCCCGGCACCAGCGAACTGGAAGGCACCACGGTGTGGCCCTTGGTCGCGAAGAAATCGAGGAACGACTTGCGGATGTCGGCGACGCTGAAGGTGGGCTGGCTCATCTTGAATTTGGCTTTTTGCTAAGGCGGCCGGTTGCGGGCAGCCCCTGCATCGAACCCACCTAACTGCTTGATCTGCTTGAACATTCGATTATAGGTTTGGGCATGAAATCGCCAGCGTGTGCGCGCAGGATCTCGACCGCTCTCTTGAACTGGAGCGTCTTGACCGCGCCGTCCAGTTCCGCGAAGCGTTCCGCCCCTAGCGCGGCACGCAGCGACGGGCCCACCTCCTCGAAGCAGGTCATGGCCGCGAAGTCCTGACTTTCCAGGGTGTCGGTCAGCCGCGCGAGTCCTTCCGGGTCGACTGGCGGTGCGTCCGTGACATCGGCTTCGTCGGGTCCGTCGACTTCGTCCGCTTCTGCCGACTCGAGATAGGGCCGCGCGGATGCATCGACCCTCCGCAGCGCAGCTCCCAAGTCGCGAAGCGCCTGCTCGGCCCGATCGGCGTCACCGGACTTCAACGCCGCCTCGCCCGCACTGGCCGATTGGCGCACGCGGTCGATGCCGATCAGCCCGGCGCTGCCCTGCAGCTTGTGCAGCCGCGCGGCCAACGCCTCCGCCTGGCCGGCCGGCAGCGCGATCGTCTCGCCCGCCAAGTCCCGGAACTCGCCCAGCAGGCCGCGCAAGACGCTGAGAAAAAGCGCCCGGTCACCGCCCAGGCGGCGAAAAGCATCCGCCGCATCGACGCCTTCGATCGCGGGCCAATCCGAGGGCAGTGGGGCCGCGACCGCCGTTGCTCGCGTCGCCGGTGCAGAAGCGGCATTGCCCCACCCTGCGCAACGACGCACCGTGCGCACCAAGGCGTCGACATCGAAGGGTTTGGTCACAAAGTCATTCATGCCGGCTTCCAGCACACGCTCTCTCTCCGCGATGAGCGCACTCGCCGTCAGCGCAATCACCGGCAGCGCATGCAGGCCGAGTTCGCCGCGAATCAGCCGCGTGGCCTCGTTGCCATCGAGGATCGGCATGTGGACGTCCATCAGCACCGCATCGAATCCGTGCGGCTCGATGCGCAGCCGCTCGACCGCCTCGCGACCGTCCGATGCAACGCCGATGCGAGCGCCTTCGCGTTCGAGGATGTGCTGGCATACCTCCAGGTTGACCGGACTGTCGTCCACGATCAGGATGCGCATTCCTGAAAGCCGCTGCCCCTGCAGGCCGCCGCCCGATGCAGCTGGCGCCATGGCGTCTTCACTCACGACGTCCAGCGGCAGGACCACCCAGAACGTGCTTCCACTTCCCGGCATGCTCTCCACGCCGAACTCGCCGCCCATCAGTTCGGTGAGTTGCTTGACGATCGACAAGCCGAGCCCCGTGCCGCCGAAGCGCCGTGTCGTCGATGTGTCGGCCTGCGTGAAAGGCATGAAGAGCCGGTCGAGAACCTCGGGCTCGATACCGATGCCTGTGTCCGTGACGGCAAGCCGCAGGCGCACTCGGTCCGGCACTCCGTCCTGCAATCCTTCTTGCACGCTCGCGGAAAGCCGCACCGTCCCCTTGGCGGTGAACTTGACGGCGTTGCTCAGCAGGTTGACGAGAATCTGCCGGATGCGCGTGACGTCGCCATGCAGGCATGCCGGCAGATCGGGTTCCCCATTCAGCTGCAGCGCGATCCCCTTGCTGGCGGCGCCCATCGTCGTCATGGCGATCACGTCTTCGAGCAGTCCGCGCAAGCCGAAGTCGGACTGGTCCAGCACCATCTCGCCGGCTTCGATCTTCGAGATGTCCAGGATGTCGTTGATGACGCCCAGCAGCGCATTGCCCGCGGTGTCGATCTTCTGCAGGAAATCGCGCTGCCGATCGTCCAGTTCCGTCTGCCGCAGCAGGTACGCCAATCCGATGACGGTATTGAGCGGCGAGCGGATTTCATGGCTCATGTTCGCCAGGAACTCGCTCTTCGCCTTGCTCGCCGACTCCGCCTGCGCGCTGCGCTCGTTCAGCGCCAGATTCAGTCGCTCCAATTGCTCCTGCGCCTCGCGCATGTCAGTGACATCCACGGCGACGGTAATGAAGCCCTGCACGACGCCTTGATCGTCGCGGTCTGGCACGAAATGCAGCCAGTAGTGCAGGAGCGAGCCATCAGCCACCGTGCGCGTGCGCATCACGCGCTGGTCCTTTCCGGCAAGTGCCGAGCGCACATAGGGCTCGTTGATGCGGGAGATTTCCGGCCCGAGCAATTCGGTCCACGTCATGCCGATCATCTGCCTCGCCGTGTGCCCCATCCATCGCAGATGCGCACTGTTGGCGAAGGTACAGCGCAGGTCGCGCGTCCAGTAGGCGACGACACCAGGGATGTTGTCGGTCACGATGCGCATGAAGCGCTCGTTGTTGCGCACTCTTTCTTCGGCGGCCTTGCGCTGGGAGAGATCGGTCGCGATGGCGATGAAGCCGATCACCGTGCCGGCGGCATCCCGCAGCGGGCTCACGTTCAGATGCACAAGGACGCGGGTGCGGTCCTTGCGCACATAGGTCCACTCCCTCGGCTGTGCGCGGCCCGTGCCCGCTGCCGGCGCGAACACCTCGCACACTTCCAGCGGACGGCCCAGTTCGGTGGTGAGCGCAACGGAGCGTCCATGGATTTCGATCGCGTCATGGAAGCTGTTCATCTCCATGCGATCGACCACCTCGGCAGCCGAATAGCCCAGCAGTGCCTCCGCGGCGGGGTTGAACAGCGTCACCATGCCCTTGACGTCGGTTGCGATGATCGCGCTGGCCGCGCCTTCGAGGATCGCGCGCTCGCGCGTCGACAGCGCCACCAGCTGCGCGGTGCGTTCGAGCACCTGCTGTTCGAGCGTCGCATTGAGTTCGAGGATGTGCGCCTTGCTCGCCTTCTCGTGCGTGATGTCGCGCACCGTTTCGGCCGCGCCCACGACGTGGCCTCGCGCCGAGCGGATCGGCGCCGCCGCGACAGAGACCGCCACGGGGGAGCCGTCACGGTGGCGCCGGAAGGTCTCGAACGCGGCAACCGACTTGCCTTCCGCCATATGGCGCAGCAGCGTCTCTTCTTCTCCGACATGATCGGGCGGCAGCAGCAGCGCCTGTATGGGTTTGCCCAGGGCTTCCTCGATGCTGTAGCCGAAGATCTTGCTGGCGGCGGCGTTCCAGTCGGTGATCGTGCCGTCGAGGCGCAGCCCGATGACAGCGTCGTTCGAACTGGTCACGATGGCCGCGAGCCGTGACTGCTGCACGCCGGCGAGCGCGCTGCGGCGCCGGTTCAACTGCTCGATGAAAGACACGAGCGCCAGAAGCAGCGCCAGCATCGCGCCGATCAGGAAGACAGCCAAGGGACTGCGCAGGTTCAGTGCCGTGACGAACGGCGGTTGCGCGCTCACCTCCACCATCCACGTTCTGCCATAAAGCTGCAGCGGGAGCGCGCGCTTGAGCGCTTCGGGCTGCGCACCGATCCGCCCCGGCGACATGAAGAAGCGCTCGGGCGTGGCGCCGGGCGTCGCGTCGACCAAGGTCATCGCGAATTCGCCGTCCTGGTAATCGAACCCCTTCAACACTTCATTGATCAGCAGCGGCGAGTAGACCCAGCCGATCACGTCATCCGGTCCTCCGCGCGCGGCGGCGGAACGGCGCTGGCGCTGCTGGAGCCTTCCAAGTTGCGCATCGGCGCGATAGACCGGCAGCAGCAGTGCGACCGAGCGCTCCACACGAGGCGCATTCGGCGCCTGCACCAATGTGATCGGCGCGGTCAGCGTCATCTCGCCGCTGCGCATGGCACCCTCTGCCGCTGCGCGCCGGTGCGGCTCGGACGCGATGTCGAGTCCGATTGCGGGGCTCGATGCATCGAGAGGTTCGAGATACTGGATGACGAAGCGCTCGCCATCGTTCGTGCCCAACTGCCGGATCTGGAAATCGGGCTTGCCGTCCAGGCGCGCGGCGGCGACGAATGCAGCTTCCTGGGCGACGGGCACACGGCGGATGAATCCGAAGCCGCCCGAACCGGGAAATTCCCGCCCCAGGTCGCGCGAGGCTATGGACTGCGCAAAGCGCAGCCGGGCAATGCCGGTCTCGCCGCCCGCCGCAATGACGGCACCGCGCACACCCAGCAGGCCGGTCTCATAGGCATGCATGCGCGAACTCACCTGCTCGACGGCACGGCGCGAGAGCGCATCGAAGCGCTCCTGCGACAGTGTTTCGTTGTAGTTGGCCTGCCACAGCGCGGCGCCCCCTGCCCCGCAAAGGCCGACGACAAGCCAGATCAGCGATCGAGCGGAGTGGCGAAGGCCCACAGCGAGGCTCAGTCCGCCTCGGCGCCTGGCTCTGGCGCGGCCGCCGGCGCCTGCAAAGCGGCTTGTGCGCGCCCTGCGCTTGCCGCCGCTGCGAGCGCAGCGCCGGCTGCGGCCGCCAGCGCTTCTCCGGGGGCCGCACCTGCCGCGGAGAGCGCGCCTCGGGCAGCAGCGTCGAGGCATGCCGCGCCTGCACTGCAGGTCACATGCCGCGACACCGCGGAGCCCTGGTGGCTGATGTCCAGCACTTCCACCGCGCGCAGGACGCGGTTGGCGACGTGCAGCGCATCCTTGGCCGATGTATCGGGAAGAACCAGCGCGAATCGTTCGCGATCGAGCTTCATCGCGAAGTCGCCGGGACGGCGCACGCTGCGTCGCAATGCGTCGCCGATCGCGGCGAGACAAGCGTCCGCCGCCTTGCGGTCGTACAGGGCCTCGAAGGACTGGAAGAAATCGGCTTCGAACAGCACCAGCGCGATGTCCTTCCCGGCCTCTTCCGCGCGGGCGATCTCGCGTGCCATGGTCTCCGCAAAGGCACGCTCGTTGGGCAATCCCGTGAGCGCATCGACGCGCGAAAGACGGCGCAAGTCGTCTGAAAGCCGCTTCAGCTTGAGCTGCGTGTTCACGCGCGCGAGCACCTGCTGGGCGTTGAAAGGCTTGCGGATGAAATCGACGGCGCCCATTTCCAGGACGGCGACTTCGAGCGCCGATTCCTGGTGGCTGCTCACGAAGATCACGGGCACATCGGCGAGCGAAGGATCGGCCTTCAGGGCCTCGCAGACTTGAAGGCCGCTCATGTCGCCCATCTGCGCGTCCAGCAGGATCAGATCGGGCCGTGCCTGCTTGCTGAGCAACAGCGCATCGGTACCGCAGGTCGCGAACCGGACGGTCGTGTAATCCGAAAGTATCCGACTCAAAACCTGGATGACGGAAGGATCGTCATCGACGAGAAGCAAGCTCGCTTCGACAGGAAGTTTCTTCATCGCTGAATTCTGCCGCAACCTGCAAGCAGAGGTTACTTCGGTGCGTGCAAGGGTATGTCCCAAGCCGGTCAAAAGGCAACGAATTCATATGATGATCGGGCAACTCGCGCACCGCCCGGTGCGCGGGTATGCGCGGCGTTGTGATGCCCGTGGCCGGTACCGCGCAACCAGGCCCAGATCCGATACAACAGGAGACGGCAATGACTTTACGCTTTGGCATGGTGGCCGCGGCTGCGGCATTGGTTGCAACTTCCGCGCTCGCGGCCGGCCCTTCGGTCGTCAGCGGGCCTGGCGAGAACCCGGCGTGCTTCAAACCATGGGACGCCAACACGAAGTACTTCCAGTGGCCCGCCAAGAAAGGGCCGTATCGGATCGCTCTTGCGAACGGCTTCGTCGGCAACACCTGGCGCATCCAGATGATCAAGATGGCAAAGGCCTACGCGGCGACGCCGGAGATGAAATCGCAGATCAAGGAATTCAAGATCGTCTCGACCGGCACGGACGTGGCCGCACAGATCGCTGCGATCGACAACTTCATCAACTCGGGCTACGACGCCATCGTGACGATCGCGGTCAATCCAACGGCTTTCGCGCCAGTCATCAAGCGCGCCAACGCGGCGGGCGTTGTGGTCGTGCCTTTCGACAACGTGCTCGACAGCGATCAGGTCATGATGGTCAACGAAGACCAGCTCGCGATCGGCCAGCAATCCGGAGAATGGCTGGTAAAGAACATCCCGAGCAAGAGCGGCAAGCTGCTTGAAGTGCGCGGCGTGCCGGGCAATTCGGTGGACCGTGACCGCCACCTCGGGTTCCGCAAGGTGGTGGAGGCGCCCGGCAACAAGTTCGAGGTCGTCGAGGTGGTCGGCAACTGGGACGACGGCACCGCCCAGAAGGCCGTGGCGGATGCCGTGGCAGTCCACAAGAACTTCGACGGGATGTTCGTGCAGGGCGGATCGACCGGCGCGGTGCGCGCGCTGATCGACGCGAAGCACAAGATGATTCCGGTCGCTGGCGAGGCCGAGAACGGCTTCCGCAAGCTGTGCGTGGAGCACGCCAAGGAAGGCCTGCTCTGCGCCTCGCTCGGGCAGTCCCCGGGCCTGGTCGCTATTTCGATGAAGGCGGCTGTGGCAGCGCTGCAAGGCAAGGTGATGCCGCAGATGATCTCGGTGCCGATCCCGGTGGCGACGCACCCGAATTTCAAGGCCGGCCAGAACTACTTCCCCGACCTGACGGACAACTTCTTCACCACCAACGACTTCCCGCCTTGCGATGTGAACCTGAAGGCGACCGACATCATGTCCAAGGACGAGAAGAACAACTGATTCCGCCTTGGAACCGATCCTTCGCCTGATCGACGTCTCGAAGCGCTACGGCGGCGTGCGAGCGCTGGAGCACGCGAGTTTTTCCTGCGCGCCGGGGCGCATTCATGCGGTGCTCGGCGAAAACGGCGCGGGCAAGTCGACGCTGATCAAGATGATGGCGGGCGTGGTGCGGCCCGACGAAGGCCGCATCGTGCTGGAGGGCGTGGAGCGCCGTTTCGCGCATCCGCAAGAAGCGGTCTCGGCGGGCATCGCGTGCATCTTCCAGGAGCTGTCGTTGATGCCCGACCTGAGCGTGGCCGACAACATCTGCATCACCAACCCACCGCGGCGGCTCGGCCTCATCGACCGCGCCGCGCAACGGCGCATTGCCGAAGCGGCGCTGGCGCGTGCCGGGGCCGAGGACATTCATCCACTCGCGCCGGTCGAGAGCCTGACCTTGTCGCGGCGGCAGATGGTGGAGATCTCGAAGGCGCTGGCTCGCGACCCGAAGATCCTGATCCTCGACGAAGCGACTTCAGCGCTGACCGCGGCCGACGTCCGGCGCGTGTTCACGCTGCTCAAGCGGCTGCGCAGCGAGGGACTGGCGATCGTCTATATCTCGCACCGCATGAACGAGATCACCGAGCTGGCGGACGATTGCTCGGTGTTTCGCAACGGCAGCCACGTCGCGACCTTCGAGGCCGGCACGCGCAGCAATGCCGAGACGATCGAGATGATGATCGGCCGGGACATCGAGCATGCGTTCCCGCCCAAACCGCCGCCGCGCGCAGTGACCGCGACCGGTCCCCCGGCGCTGGAAACACGCGGCCTTTCGTGGAGTTCGAAGCTGCACGACATCGACCTCAAGGTCTGGCCTGGCGAGATCGTCGGGCTCGGTGGGCTGGACGGCCAAGGCCAGCGCGAACTCTTTCTCGCGCTCTTCGGCGTGCTTCGCGGAGTGAGCGGTGAAGTCCTGCTCGACGGCAAGCCGGTTCGGGTGCGTGACCCGCGCCAAGCCAAGAGCCGGGAGCTGGGCTTGGCGCTGGTGCCGGAAGACCGCAAGACCGATGGGCTCATGCTGCCCATGTCGGTCAATGACAACCTGAGCCTTGCTGCGCTCGATCGGCTCAGCCGCGTCGGCGTGCTGCTGCCGGCGGAAGAAGACAAGGCCGTTTCGGGCATGGTGCGGCGCCTGTCGATCAAGGTGGCCGAGACGGGCGACGCCGTCGGCAATCTGTCCGGTGGCAACCAGCAGAAGGTGGTGATCGGCAAATGGCTGATCAACTCCCCGCGCATCCTGCTGCTGAGCGATCCGACCCGTGGCATCGACGTCGGCACGAAGCAGGAGATGTACGCGCTGATTCGCAATCTCGCCGATGAGGGCGCGGCGGTGGTGCTCTATTCGACCGACTACGCCGAGCTGATCGGCTGCTGCGATCGGGTCGCCGTGTTCTTCGACGGCCGCATCGTGCGTTGGCTGGCGGGTGCCGAGCTGACCGAACGGGCGCTGGTGTCGAGCGCCCTCAACCTCGAAACGGCGGCGGCATGATGCGTCCTGACTGGCACTTTCATCTGCGCGAACACCGCGCCACCTTCGCGACGATGGCGATGTTCGTCGTGATCTTTGCGCTGTACATCACCAAGCATCCGGTCGGCTGGAATGCGGCGGTCCTGACCACGGCGGCAAACAAGGGCGTGCTGCTCGCCATCGTCGCAATGGCGCAGACACTGCCGGTGCTCACCGCGGGCATCGATCTCTCGGTCGGAATGGTGTTCGTTCTTGCCAACTGCCTGGCGTCGCATCTCGTGATCGGGACGCCGCTGCAGGCGGGGATGGGCATCGTGGCGGTGCTGGCGAGCGGCGCGCTGTGCGGCTTCATCAACGGCGTCATCATCGTGTACGGGCGCTTGCAGCCGATCATCACGACGCTGGCCACGGGCATCGTGTACTTCGGGCTTGCGCTGGGCCTGCGTCCGGTGCCCGGCGGCGACGTGCAAGCCGACCTCGCCGACGCACTGACCGGCGCATTGCCGGGCGGTATCCCCACCATGCTGGTCGTGCTCGTGGGTGTCGTGTTGTTGATATGGGTGCCTTATCGGCACTCGGCCACTGGCCGCGCAGCCATGGCGATCGGATCGTCGGAGAACGCAAGCTACATGTCGGGCGTGGCGATCGGCCGCACGAAGATCGTCACCTACACGCTCGCGAGCCTTCTGGCGGCGATCGGTGGGCTGCTGCTGACCTTCGTGACCTATTCGGGAGAAGCGTCTTCGGCCATCGGCGGCGTCTATACGCTGAACTCGATCGCGGCCGTCGTCATTGGCGGCACGGTGCTTTCAGGGGGTGCGGGCAGCGCCATCGGCTCGATCTTCGGCGCCTTCGTGCTCCGCACCATCGGCGATCTTCTGTTCGTCTTCGACCTCGAGCCGCTCTGGCAGCCGCTCTTCCAGGGTGTCATCCTGCTGACGGCCGTGAGCTTCGGATCGATTCGCCTGCTCAAGATCAACAACCGGCTCGATCTCTTCAAATAGCCATGAAACACCCCCAGGCTTGCCCACTTCGTGTGGCCGCACACCCCCTTGCAGGGGGCAATACCAGCGGCCCGGCAAAGCCGGTTCCGCGGTATTTCCCGACGAGGCTATGACGACGCTGGCGGTTCGACTCAGGCGTTCAGGGCATCTTCCGGTGCTGGCGGGTGCCTTGTGTACGGTCGCGCTGCTGCTGATCGGGAGTCTCTATTCGAAGAACTTCCTGTCGGTCGACTACCTGCTGCTGCAGTTGCAGATCGCATCGTTCCTCGGCGTGATCGCGACGGGCGCCATGCTGGTCATCCTCTTGGGCGGTATCGATCTTTCGGTGCCATGGCTGGTCACCGTGGGCGGAATGATGTCGGCGGCCGCGGCAGGCTGGTGGGGCGGCGCGGGTGAGGTGCTTGCGATTCCCTTCGGCATTCTGTGTGGTGCCGCGCTCGGGTTGCTCAACGGCATCGGCGTGGCCTACCTGCGCGTGCCGTCGATGATCTTCACGCTCGGCATCAACGCGGTCGCGCAAGGCCTGATCGTGGTGCAGACCGGCGGCTTCGCGCCGCAGGACCGCGCGACGCCTGCCATGCACCTGATCGCCACGGGCCGATCGCTGCTCGGCATTCCGAACGCACTGCTGGTGTGGATCGCCGTTGGTGCAGCCACGATGTTCATGCTGCATCGCACGACGCTGGGCCGGGCGATCTATGCCGTCGGCAATCGCGAGCGTGCCGCGTACCTGTCGGGCATCGACACGCGCCGCGTGACCCTGCTGTGCTTCGTCATTGCCGGCGCCTGCTCGGCCGCGTGCGGCGTGCTGCTGACCGGCTATTCGACCAAGGCTTATCAGGCCATGGGCGATGCCTATCAGCTGCCCGCCATCGCCGCGGTCGTGCTCGGCGGCACGAACATCCTGGGCGGCCAAGGCTCGTATCTCGGGACCGTCGTCGGCGTCATACTCATTACCCTGCTGCAATCCATTCTGTCGGTGATGCAGATTCCTGAGATGGGCCGCCAGGTCACCTATGGCGTGGTGATCATCGCGATGCTGCTGGTGTACGGACGCGGCCGCCGCCAATCGAACTGACCAGACCCGCAATCAAACAGAGGAGCGCCACATGACCATCGAAATCGCACCCGGCGTCGAGATGATCGACCCTCGATTCCGCAAGCTCGTTTTTCCCAACGCACAGATCGAAAAGCTCTACACCGGCTGCCGATGGTCCGAAGGGCCGGCATGGTTCGCGGCGGGCCGCTACCTCGTGTGGTCAGACATCCCCAACGACCGCATGATGCGCTGGGACGAAACGGACGGCTCCGTGTCGGTCTTCCGCCAACCCGCGATGAACACCAACGGCCACACCGTCGATCAGCAGGGACGCCTCGTCTCGTGCGAGCACCGCGGACGCTGCGTGTCGCGCACCGAGCACGACGGCACGCGCACCGTGCTCGCTTCGCATTTCGAGGGCAAGCGCTTCAACTCGCCCAACGACGTGGTCGTCAAATCGGACGGCAGCATCTGGTTTTCCGACCCGAGCTACGGCATCGACAGCGACTACGAAGGCGATGCCGCGCCAAGCGAGATCGGCGACCGCTGCATCTATCGCATCGAAGCCGACCTCAGCGCCATCACACGCGTCGCCGATGGCTTCGTGCAGCCCAACGGATTGGCTTTCTCGCCGGACGAACAATGGCTGTATGTCGCCGACACAGGCGCCACGCACGTGCCGGACGGACCGCGTCACATCCGGCGTTTTCGCGTCCGGGACGACGGCCGCACCGTGACCGGAGGCGACGTGTTCGCGCAATGCGAGGACGGCCTTTTCGACGGCTTCAGAGTGGACACGAACGGCAACCTGTGGACCAGCGCGGGTGCCGGCGTGCACTGCTACACACCCGATGGCGAACTGATCGGAAAAATCCACCTGCCCGAAGCCGTCGCCAACGTTTGCTTTGGCGGGCGCAAGCTCAACCGCTTGTTCATTTGCGCGACGACCTCGCTTTACGCCGTCTACCTGAACGCCCGCTCGGCGGCGCGCCCGACCATCGTGTGATCCGCCAAGCGCCGGAGCTGTACGTCTGGCTCGCGCCAGATGCCGCAGTGCAGGCTGCGCTGGACGCCTATCGGCATCAATGGACGTCGCCCCAGGGAAGTCGCCTGCCCAAGTCGCATCGCATGCACCTCACGTTGTCCTTGCTCGGCACACGCACCGCCGACGAGATCGAGGACATCGGCAAAGCACTGGCTGGCCTGCAGGAGAGCAGCCTTGAACTCACGCTCGACAGGCCGGCCGTGTGGTCGCGCGGCATCGTCGTGGTTTGTCCTGCCGAGCATGCGGGATTGATGCAGCTGCATGCTGCCGTCGGCCAGGCCATCTCGCCTTGGGCGCGGCCCGCTGCATGGAAGCCGCACATCACGATCGCCCGGCGCGCTCAGGGCGCGGAGGCCCCGCCGATGGCCCCTGTGCGCTGGCACGTGCGGGAGTTCTTGTTCGTGCGATCGTGGTTGCCGCCCTACCCTGTGCAGCACGAGGTGCTGGGGCGTTATGCGCTGACTCCCTGAGCTTGGCGCGAACAACCCGAAGCGGCATATTTCGACCCAGACCGACTGTAGAATCCACGCCGCTGCGGGCGTAGTTCAATGGCAGAACGGCAGCTTCCCAAGCTTCATACGAGGGTTCGATTCCCTTCGCCCGCTCCACATCGCTGATCCATTGCAGACCACAGGCCGCCAAAAGCGGCCTTTTTCATTGGGGAAAGCTAAAATCCACCTGTCCATGCTGATCCATGCTGATCCATGGAAATCCGCAGAAATGGGGGTACAGATGGGGGCTTTTTCCAATCCACACCTCCTGATGGCTCCCAAACTTCCTGAAAAGGGAATCCAAACAAGGTGTGAGATGGCGAAATTAATCCGACCCCTGACCGACGCGGCCTGCAAGAACGCGAAGGCAATTGATCCGGCCACCCGCAAACCAGCCGTGCGCAAGGTCTATGACGGTCAAGGTCTGTACTTGCAAATCAACCCGACCGGCAGCAAGCTCTGGCGGCTCAAGTACCAGTCACCAGACGGGAAGGAGCGCACCCTGGCGCTCGGGGCCTATCCCGATGTGTCACTGACCGATGCGCGCGAAAAGCGCGTCGAGGCCCGCAAGATGCTCGCGCAGCAGCAGGACCCGGTGCGCCAACGCAAGCTCGATCGCTTGACCGCGGCCACCCGTGCCGCGGCCACCTACGAACTGGTGGCGCGCGAGTTGCATGAGCGCAACCCGTTGGACTGGCAGGACGCCCACCGCGAGAAGTGGCTGGCGATGCAGGCCAAGCACCTCTTTCCGAAGATCGGGCGTCTTCCGGCGGCTGACATCACCGCGCCGGTTCTACTCGCACCGCTCCTGGCCATCGACAAGCTGGGTCGTCACGAGACGGCGACCAGTCTGCGCCAGTATGCCGGTCAGGTGCTGCGCTATGCCGTGCAGACCGGGCGTGCTGAACGGGACATATCCGGCGACCTGCGCGGCGCGATCAGAGCGCCGCTCCAGCGCAACTATGCAGCCGTCACTTCGGTGACCGAGCTGCCCGGCCTGTTGCGTGCCATCCACTCGTATAGCGGGACGGCCATCACGCGCGAGGCCCTGTGGCTGTCCGCCCTGCTCTTTCAACGTCCCGGCAACATCCGCGCTATGCAGTGGGAATGGGTGGACCTGAAGGCTCAGACTGTCACCATCCCGAGCGCGGAGATGAAGCGTTCGAAGCGCGCAAAGGTTCAGGGCAAGCCCCACATAGTCCCCCTCAGCCCCCAGGCGGTGGAATGCCTGCAGAGGCTGGAGCACCTGACCGGCCACGGCGTCTATGTCTTCCCCTCGGCACGCACTGGTGAGCGGCCCATGAGTGACGGCACGGTGAATGCCGCCCTGCAGCGCCTTGGCTACAAAGATGAAATGACCGCGCACGGGTTCCGCGCAATGGCACGCACGGTCCTTGCTGAGCACCACGACATCCCCGAGGCGGTGCTGGAGGAGCTGCTGGGCCATGCCAAGCAGACCGCGCTCGGAACCGCCTACGACCGCACCACGTGGGACAAGCAGCGCAAGGCTGCAATGACGGCTTGGGGCAACTACCTCGAAGGACTCACGAAGCCGAAGCCGAGAGCGCAAGCGCAGCAGAAGGTGGTGCGCATCGGGGCCGCAGCGTGACCCCCGCCGATGAAGCATTGATTGCCACGACGCTGCGTCAACGTGAGCTAGCCGAGGACCTTGTGGTGGAACTTCTTGATGCACATGGCGGGGATGCTCTGTCCGCCCTCTGCGAAGCGGCGCGGAAGATCGTGGCCGCGCAACATCTTGAGGAAGTGCTGGCAGATCAACAGGCGCACCTGTTAGTGGAACAGCTGCCCAGAATGTTGACCGAGAGTCAGCTTTATGGGGGCCGAATCGCACGCCTCAGGCAAGCACGGGGTGCCGCTGACGCGGCCCACAAGGAAGACAGGCAGATCCGTGACGAGGTGTTCGAGTGGTTCGATGCCAACTACGAGCCGGGCATGACGCTGGAGGACTTGACTGACGCCTGCATGACCGCACGGTTGGCGGCGCTGGCGCGTACCACCATGCGCAAATACGCCACAAAATGGAAGGCACGACAGGGTCGCTCGAAAAAATAAAGTCTCACTCTTGCTGAGCAGAGGTTCACTCCTGCTGAGCAGAGGGGCTTCCGTCATGGTTCTGCATGCCATTCAATGGCACCCATGACCACCGCCGCTTCTTCTTTCCCCTCCTCCAAAACCGGCACCATCGCGCCGACCGCTGGAGGTCCACGCTGGACAAAGGGTGACCGCGTGCAGCCGCTTGAACTGCTGTACGTGGACGATGCGCTGCTGACCACCGCAACCGTGCTGGTTCTCACAGGTGACAGCAAGAGCACCCTGCGGCGGAAGATGCTGGCCGGAATCTTCCCGAAGCCAATCACGCCCGGTGATCGCGACAACCGCTGGGTCGCATGGCAAGTGCGTGCATATCTGCGCGGGCAAGCGGAGTCCCGCGGGATCGCACAACCGGAACGGGCTGCTGCATGACCACCGAGACCGGCCCACCCGGTTGATGCGCAGCCAAACCCCACTTTTCGCATAGCGCGCACGCAGAGCGCACACGGGAAAAAGGAAACGGGCCAGCGCGAGCCGGCCCGAAGGGAAGCATTCACGCCCGGTGCAAACGGGCGGCCTGGAGGAGTCCATGCAATGAACCCCGAGCGACGTGAATATAGCGCCAAGCGCCCTCCACTGCGCAGGCTTGGCAAGCGGGAGCGCCAGCAGTTCCACCTGGCAGCGCTGGGTGCGAAGCCTGCAGGCAGGCCCCAGGAGGGCGCAGGCGCGCGTGACACGACCCAGGGCAGGCCAGTGGTGCGGCAGGCCGCTCCAGCGCCTCGGAGGGGCTCCTGATGACGGGCCGCGAAACTCTGCCGCTCGCCTGGGACCAACGGATCAAGTGGATCGAAGAGCAGATCGCGCAGCAGATGCAGCAGACCGTTGAGGCGCAAGTCGATTACCTCCGTCTGCTGGCCTTCGTGAAGGATGGACCGCCTGTTTTCGGCACCGGGTTGCGCATCGTCGTCGCGAGCCCCGAGCTGCTGCAGATGCTGGCATCGTTGATCGAGGCCCAGGCTGTTGCTCGGCTCATTGCCGAAGAGCGTCCGTCATGACTGAGCTACGTCAGCTCGCCCGCTTCAGGAGGCACGCGCATCATGTCGTTTGACCTCGTCAGGCAGGTGCTCGATCGCAGTCGGTTTCGCGGTCAGCCGCTGCACCTGCTCACTCTCGTGTTCATCGCAGATGAGACGATGCATCGCACCGGCAAGCCCTTGGCGACTCGTAAGTCATTGATGGCAGACACCGGCGCGTCTGATGGTCGTATGCGCGAGGTGCTGCGCGACCTCATGCAATCGGGCGAGGTGGTCGGCACTGGCGGCGGTCGGGGCAACGTCGCCACATACGCCTTGAATGTAACGGTGCTGTCTGCGCAATCGTGTCCCCGACTGTTCGGAGCGGACCCTAAACCTGCTGCCCTGGCAGCAGGTAAAGACGACAAACATGCTGGCGCGGCAGCAGGTCTAGCGTTCCAACAAGATGCAAACATGCTGCTCGGGCAGCAGAAACATGCTGCTCGGCCACGTAAACATGCTGCCCGGGCAGCACCCTCTAATAAAGACCAAGGTATTACCAAGGAAGACCAAGGAGGAAGAGCGCGTGCGCGCATGCGCGAGGACAACTCGGCGCGCAACATCGCGATTGCAGCGCGCGCTGTCGCGCACGTCCCCCCGAAGAAAGATGTAACGGCAATGGTCCAGAAACCCGAAGACGTCGAACAGCAGACATGGGAGGACTGGATCGCACTGCGCAAGGCCAAGCGGGCACCCATCACGACGACGGTACTCAAGGGCGCAAGGGCCGAAGCCGAGAAGGCTGGCATGACGTTCGACGCGTTCCTGAGCGAATGGGTGATGCGTGGGTCGCAGGGTCTGAAGGCCGAGTGGCTGACTGACCACAAAGGCATGCGCCCGCGCAACGGCTGGGGAAGCAGCAGCCCCGCCGACGAGGCCGTCAATGTCCTTCCGGTGTTCGAGCCCGAGCCTCCACCTTTCACACCGGAGCAGGCAGAGAGGTTCGCCAAGGTCAAGGACGAATACGGCCCCAACTCTGGAATTGGTGATGGAGAGTACGTCGCATACCAGCTATGGAAAAGGCAAGGCCGGTGACCAGCATGAAAGACGCAGAAGGAACAACGAACATGACCTACGACGAGCGCCTGCATGCTGCTGCTCAGGCTTGGGCTGCTGCCTACCGAGCCCGACAGGAGGCGTCGAGCATCAAGCGCCGCACGTTTGCCGCCACCCGTGCTCGGGATCACCGATTTGGCGGTCTCTCCGCTGAAGTGGAGACTTCCGCACAAGTCACTGAGGCCCGCGCCGCATTGCGTGCCGCCGAGAAGGCGCTGCTGCAGATCGTCGATCCGAAACCCATCACGTTGAAGGCCAGAGCCCGCGAGGTCAAAGACGGGCCGGTGCTGCTGATTGAGCGATAGCCGATCTGGGGGCGGGCTCGGTGGCGGGGGGCAGGTGTCTAGCTCACACGCGAGCCGGTGACCCCTTGCATTGCTCGCTAAAGAATCTTTTTTTCGACAAAAAAGGACCGGCCCCGGCAGGCCGCACCGCCGCCCAAAACCGGCCTATGAAGGCCTCCACGACCTCCGTTGATTGCCGCTGATGACCCGGGTGTCCTGCCTCACGGGGTCAATCCCGGGAATCCCCGGCTTTGATTCGGCGCGGGCTTGATGCGCTCGTATCGTAGGAGTCGGGAAGCAAGATCGGTCGAAAATTCGACACATCTCCTCGAAATTGAGGCGATAGGCAGGCCACATACGCCCGGAGGCATCGGGCAAAAAGATCGACGCAAAATTGCGCTGATCTTCGAGTCCCTGCGCCAATGCTTGATAGCGATGGGCTGTCTGCCGCGTCATGCCGTTGTCGGCCAGAGCTTGCGCATAGGGTGAAGTAGGTTGCGTCACAGCGTTGGACATAACCTCGTGCTGATTGCGTCCCGAGGGATTCGGTGCCTCTGCCCTCACCAGCTCCGCGAGGAGCTGCCCGCTGCGTTTCTCTGCGCGTAGGCGCACCAGGGGGCCAATTGCTTGGCAATTCGTCCTTCACCGCCTATGCTTACCGCTGCGAAAACCTGCGGCAACGGTGGTCCGGCCAGATGTAAAACCGGCTTCAGGGGTCCTCTCGAAAGGAACCCTCATCATGAACCGGCATGCCGCCCTTCCTGCGCTTCAACGCATCGCAGACCTCCCCCACTCCATCACCGCATCGAGCCACCTCGGCGAGCAGCCCGAGAAGCGCAAAGCCGTGCCCACCTTGGGCCAGATGCTCCGCGCAAAGCTCGCGGAGCAAGAGCACCGCCCGCGCAGCGATCAGGAGGGCTCCAGCTTCGGCGAGCAGCTCCGCCGCAAGCTCGCGCAATCTGGCACGAATGGGGTCCGGCCATGAGCGCGCTGCCTTCCCTGCTCGCTTCGCGCGACGAGCTGCACCTCATCGAGCGTTCATCCACTGCCGCTGCCACCCGCAGCCTGCTGCAGGCCATCGCGGTGATCGCACGCGCAGGTGCACGCAACCGCTCGGTGGCCGAGGCCACCTCAGTACTGGCTGGCCGCGAGCAGGACGGGGCGTTGCGTGCCGTGGTGGGCTTTGTCACCCGCGTGCAGGACCCGGCGATGACGAACGTCGCGGGCTGGGCGCAGGAGCTGGTGCCAGAAGTCATCAGCGAGGTGCTGGACCTTGCCGCCCAAGAGGGCTCGACGGTGGCGCGGCTGCCATTGACTCGTGTCGATCTTGCAGACGGCACCGCCAAGATTCCGATGCGGACCTCGCGTGGCTTAGGAGCGACGTTCCGCGGCGAGGGCCAACCCATACGCATCGGCGGCCTGAGTCTCACCAGTGCAGTGCTGGAGGGGCGCAGCCTGGGCGTCATTGCCACTGCCAGCTCCGAGGCGATCACGGCAGCCTCGGACGCGATGCTGCAGCGCATGATTCGCATCGGCATGATCGCGGACACTGCCTTCGCGCTGGACGCCGCCTTTTTCGATGACGTGCCGCGTGATGCCATTCGCCCCGAAGGCCTCCAGTACGGCATCGACCCCGCAGACACTGCCGTGTCCTCGGGCACCACGCTGGAGGCGCTCACCACCGACATGAGCGCGCGCCTCAAGCAGCTCCATGCACGCGGCCTGGGCGGCGTTAAATCGAGCGTCGTATGGGCGATGCATGCCGACCGTGAAACGGCGTTGATGGGCCTGTCTGATGAGCTGCGCCTTCGTGGCACGTTCCTGGGCGTGCCAGTCCTCTCCTCGCTCGCGGTGCCGAGCGATGTCATCTTCCTGATCGATGGCAGAGGCATCGGATTCGCAAGCGATGTGCCGAGCTTCGAGTCGGCAAGCGAAGTCACGCTGCATGAGGACGATGGCGCACCGAACACCGACCACAAGACCGGCGCGTCGGTGCTGCCCATCGCCTCAGGCGTCTCGGGTGCTGGCGCCATCAGTGCAGCTCCGACGCGCAGTGTTTTTCAAACGAACTGCACGGCGGTTCGAGGGGTGTGGGAAATTGATTGGAGCGTGCTGCAGCAGGGTGCGGTGCAGACCATCACGGGGGTCGCGCTATGACCGTGGCCTATCTTCAACGCGATGGCGCTGCGCTCGCCTCCTTGAACAAGATGATTCGCTCGGACGGTCGCGGCCCGTTGCTCGTCAGCGATCCGACCGGGCGGCAACACAAGGTCGCAGCAAGCCGGATGGACATTGCCGAGCTGATCGCAAGCGGCATCGCGACGATGCCCCCGCCACGGGTGCGCGCCGTCCTCAGCGAAGACGTGTTTGTGGACGTCCTGGGGCAGGCCCTCGTGCCGCTGTCGCGGCGTGTCTCCGCGCTCGAAAGTGCGAAGGCGCCAGCAGCCAGTGCTGCGCGGCATCTGTCTCCCCGTGTTCGCGCTGCGCTCGGACGCGCTGAAGGTGCCCTTGCCCGCGCCGCAGTGGTCCTGGCCTGACCCCGTGCGTGCACCATCGGAGGCCCCCATGTTGCAAAGCACGCTGTGGCCGCCTGTCCACCAGTGCGGTGACGCACGCGTGGCGATCCTGATCGCACTGCTACAAGCCGACGCCACCTCCACCGCAGCCCTTCTGGCCGCGGAGGGCAAGGGCTCGCGGGAGGACCGTCTTGTGAGGCTGGCAGACCACCTGGCACGTCGCCTCGGGGCGCAGCCTCCAGCGCCCTACGTATCCAAAGGGTGAACCATGGTGCGGCATCGCGACCCCCCCGACCTCGGCCTTAGAGCGCGACTGGCACCACAGGAGGAGGACCACCGCCGCGCCTGCACTCTGGTCGAAGTGGGGGTCGCCCTGGGTGTCAGCACCCCGCGTGCCCGACAGATCGAGCAGCGGGCACTGCAGCACTTCTCAGAGCGGCTGGCCGTGCGCATGGCCGTTGAGGGATGGCAGGTGACGGACCTGCTGCCCGATGACACTTAGTTTTGCGGTAAGTCTTGCTCCTCGCCATTTCTTGCCAGTTCACAGAACCAGACCTGTGCCAGCCACTGCTGGCCCTCCTGCTCGATCCCTGTAAAGCTGATCGTGTCGTTGAAGCACGACTTGAGGGTTGGTCTGAACAGCACGCCATAGGGCAGCGGCTTGTGCCCCGGCGTGCTTTCGCACAGGTACAACCTGTCGCGCTCGAAATGCAGCATCCCCTTCACCCACTCCTGCGCGTGGAAGTCGCTCTCGGTCAGCTCAACGCCGTATCGAAAACGCCGCTTCATTTGCACCCTCATAGTACTGGATGAGCATACAGTACAGTCAGAACTCAGATGTGCGAAATTCGCACGCATTCAAACGAGAATCCGAAATACATGTCCCACCTCCGCCACCTCTCCGTCTGGGTCGATGAGCCTGACCCAGGGCATTTTTTCTGGGTGCTGCACGAGAGCAGCGAGGACGGCAGCGTCTGGGTGGACATCGAATCGAGCGCGCAGCCCTTCCTCTCATGGGCGCAGGCGTTCAATGAGGGCTGCATGGAACTGTTCAGGTTCGTGTCCGACGATCAACTCGGACCTCGCGCGCCGGGCGAAGACGAAGACGCGGCGCCGGTGGGCTAAGCCATCATGGACATCTTGAACAAACGCTTCGCGGACTTTCAGCAGTACATCGGTCACGACATCGATAGCGAGGACGACGACGATGACGCAGTGCTGTTTGAGTCGCTCCCCCTTGTCGGCATGGTCGTGCTGCAGTTCAACATGCTGGAGAACTCGATCGACAGCGCGATCTGCGCGGCGATCAACGATCGCACCGACGCGGTCGGCCTGCTGGTGATCGACGGCATGGGATTCGTGCAGAAGGTCGAGTTGTACCGACGACTGTGCGAGAACCTGCACGCCACTGTCCCCGGCCCCGTGGCGTCCTTTGCTGGCCTCGCTGCGCGGCTCAAGGACGTTGCTACGCTGCGCAATCATGTCGTGCATGCCAACTGGATCACCAGCGACACGCAGGGCTACACGTACACGCGGATGCAAATCAAGCGCGGAGGCATGCAGCAGGAGTACGTCCAACTGACGCCCGAAGCGATGAGAAAAGTCGGCGATGAAATCAAGGGGGCGTCGGATCAGCTTCACGCCTATTTGGAAGAGCGCGACGAACTGCTGCGCGACAAGCCGCGAGCGCCGTCACTGCCGGCTACGCAATCATGACGATGAGCCCTGAACTGCAGCATGACTACGACCTCCTGCAGAACGAGGTCGGCGCCCTGCGTTATCGACTGGGTGAATACGTCGCGCTGTTCGTCTCCTCTCGCGAGCGCATCGATCTTCTCAACGCCGTTGCGGGGGTGTTCTTTCGGATGCTCAGCGAGACGTTGTGGGGCGACATGCTGATGCACCTCGGGCGAATCACCGACCCTGCGACCCAGGGCCGATTCGTCAACTTGAGCCTGGAACGCCTGTCGCAGACCGTGGACGCCTCGTACAAACCCGCCGTGATGACCGCCGTCGAAGCGGCCATTCAGGCTGCAGGGTTCGCCCGCGATGGGCGCAACAAGGTCTATGCGCACAGGGACCTCGACACGGTCAGAGACCCCCAGGGCTCGAACATCACTCTCGGCAGCGTTGATCAAATGGGTGAGGCCATCGCGGCGTGCGAAGCTGCTCTCGATACCGTAGCGCGCTGTTACGGGGCCAACCGAGGCACCTACTTTCATGACATCCGCATCGGCATTGCCAAAGACATGCTGCGGACGCTCGAAGCGGGGCACACGGCGCAGTACGCCGAACAGGTCACCAAGGTGCAACAGGCATTCGACAAGACGTCGGCTTCGAAGGACTGACGGCCATGTGCACCCGCTACATCAGCGCGACAGACCGCGAGATCGAGGCCGTCTGGAAGATCGACCGCCGCAACAACAACCTGTGGCCGCGCCAGTTGTTCCCGCGCGCGTCGGGGCCGTTCATTCGTCGCGCGAAGGACGCCGTCGGCTACGAGCGCGAACTGGTCGTCGGGCAGTGGGCGCTGGTGCCCTGGTTCGCCAAGACCGCCAAGCTGCCCTATGCGACGGTGAACGCGCGCGGCGAGGAACTGGAAGCCAAGGCCAGCTACAAGCTCCCATGGGCGCGCGGGCAACGCTGCATCATCCCGGCCGAGTCCTTCGACGAGCCCAACTGGGAGAGCGGCAAGAACGTCTGGTGGCGCTTCGCGCGCGCCGACGGCGCGCCCTGGGGCATCGCCGGGCTGTGGAACACCTGGGTCGACAAGACCAGCGGCGAGATCGTCGAGAGCTACACCATGCTCACGCTCAACGCCGACGCGCACCCGCTGATGAGCCGCTTGCACAAGCCCGATCCGAAGCTAGGCTCCGATCAGCAGGACAAGCGTTCGCTAGTGCTGCTTGAGCCGTCGGACTTCGATCGCTGGCTGGCCGGTACGGTAGAGGAGGCAAAGGCGCTGATGCAGTTGACGCCTGTCGAGGTGTTCACTGCAGGTCGGGAATTGGAGACGCAATAGTGATTAAAAAAAGAAGCTGGATTCCCGTCCTCGTCGTGGTGGCGGCGGTAGCTGCTGCGTTGGTCTACTCTGACTCGATCAGGGGACTGCTGCGTGCAATCCCGGCAGTCGGCTGGGCCGCCGCATTCGGAGCCGTTGTCGCGGCTGTGATCAGTTTGGCTGGCGTCGTCGCATCGAATTACAGTTCAATGACACGCCTCCGCGAGCAGCACCAGTTCGACCGTGAAGAAAACATTGCTCAGCGTCAGCACGACGCAGACGAAGCTGGGCGAGTACGTGACCACGAGGCGGCGCAGAGCACGCAGAACCGCAAGGCAGAGATACGGCGGGCGGTTTATATCGAAGCCATCGAGGCGACGTTGATGACTCTCAGCTACATCGGCAGTCTTTTCGCACGCCCCCCTTCCTCCGACGGATCAGACGAGCAGGCCAGCCTGAGTTTTCTAAAGGCGAGCGCCAAGATTTGGCTGGTTGCCGAGACCGATGCTGCACTGCACGCAAGAGAATTGGCTGCCCTCATGACGGAGGCTTCGACGAGCGCCCAAATTCGCGCTGCACCGTTGCGACAAAGCCTCGCTGCAATTCGCAGCATCGAAGAAAGGATTGCGCGCGCAGAGGCTGAGGTGCGCCGCATCGAGACGAAAATCGCCGAGACCTCGGAGCAGTTGCGCCCGCCGACTGAATTGGAAGCAGTACAAAACTCATGGAAGGTTGCGAACCAGTGGCTGGAGACGTTGCGCCAGACTCTTGCCCGCATGCACGCTGATCGAACACCGCAAATCTTGACGTACATACGCGTGACGATGGCCGAACTGAAACCCGTGCAAGAAGGTCTGGTGAAGCTTGTGAGCCAATTGCGCACTGAAATTCACCTTGGTGGCAATCACGAGGAGTTCGCTGCCCAACTGGTGACCATCGAACGACGCATGCGGAACATCTTCAACAAGGCGTTCGGCTTTGGCCCGGAGCACCCGGACAGGTTCTAGGCAGCCAACCTCAATCACCACTTCTGGTCTGGCGCCATTCGGTGATTTGTTCGCCGTCGTCATGCATGCGGCCCCGCTTCGGCTAACAGTGATTGCGCACAGGTGCAGAAAAGACAAACGGCACCCGGAGGTGCCGCTGCCCGCCTGCAGATGGGAACGCATGTGCGGTGCTGTTCGTCTGGTCATTGGCATGCCCGCGAGGGCTGGTGCAAACGCCCGGTCGGCGGGCGCGCAAGGCGATGATAGTCGTCGGGACACTTGGAGTGGCCTGGCAGACCGTTTGCCTCGAAAATGACGGGACCTTTTGATGAAACCATGGGCAACCGCAACAGGCCACCGCAGGAAGTCCGCGCCGCCGTCAGGCTCGCGGTGCTGGTGAAGTCCAACGACCTCACAGGGGCGCGGAGGCTTGCCGATCAGGTGATCGAGCAGCAGCCAGAAGCGGGAAGCCGAACGGTCTGAGCTGTTGCGCGGCCCTGACAGCAGCCGTCAAAGGCACCAATTAATAAGGGCATTTCTCAGGGCATAAACATCCAAATCGAATTGCACTTACTAGGAACCATGCGGGTTCCCAGCCCTTATTGGATTCCCTTCGCCCGCTCCACATCTCACAGCCTCCGCTTCCGATCACAAGAGATCGGCAAGATCAGCCCGAGCTTCTTCTTCCCTCGACCAGGGAATGACCCAGGCTTGCAAAGTCCCGTTGAAAGACAGATAGCCCAAGCCCAGCAGGCGAGCGCGGTGCGGATCTGAGTTGCCCTTCAGCAGAAACGATCTTTTATACGGCTCAAGGGTCAACTTGGCGGCATCCGCCGTTTGCGAAGGCTTCGGCGCTTTGCGGCTGCGTGCAACTGCAGAAGCTTTTGCAATCGGCACGTGCTCCGGTTCGACTTCTTCGACGCTGTCCTGAAATGATTTCAGCTGATTAATTAGCCGAAGAATCTGCATACAGGCCGGATTTACCGCTGCTTCCCAATTCGAATCGCTCCGGCCAGACTCATACTTTGTCGGATTCACACCGAAAAGATCGGTAGGCAGCCGCATCTTCTCCAGATCGGGCACGAGGAAAAAGCAACGCTCCGGGCCGAGTCGACCGATGAACAAGCCAAGCTCAAAAAGGACGTTGTCCCTGACGACCTTGTCTGTGTTGTCTCGCATCATCGAGACATCGTCCGGACTAAACACGAAGATCGCGAAATCGGACGTTCGCAATATCCGCATCAAGTCAATGAGCGTGGAGGACGATGGCTGAAACACTCCGTCTTTCCAAACGGTGCATTCAGTCTCGGAGGTGAGATTCGAGTGAATCGCGTTGGCAATTGCAAGACCCTCCCTGGAGGATCCAATGAATATTTTTGGCTTCATGAGAGCTTTTTAAACAAGCTCAGAGATCCTACACACGGCTGGCGACAACCAAACTGTAAATGGCGGTTTTGATAGTCAAAAAGGATGCCTCTCTGAATTTGGAAACGCATTCCGCCAGCCGCTCCGAGTCGGACGCTGGCTTGGCGGATGTGTAGGAACCCGCAGCCACCGCTGTGGCTGCCTCAATCCGCAGTGCCCGAGCCTGGCGCATCCAGCACGATGCGCCCGGCCGTGAGCGTGTTGACAGTGGCGGCCGGTATCTCCATGAGGATGGTCGCCCGCTCGGCCACCATGTGCGCCGTGAGATGCAGCACCGGGCGCTCCTCCAGGTCGTGCATCAGCCGCACCAGCTTGAGCAAGGGGCCGCCCACCTCGGTCTGTAGCAGCGCGGCACGCTGAGGGTCGGCCACGGTGGCACTGATCTCCTGCACCACTCGGCCGAACTTCACGCCCTGGGCCATCAGGATCTCGTAGAGCGCACGTTTCTTCAGCGCGGCCTCGGTCGCGCGGCGGCCAATGGCCACGGGCACCCAGGCATCGGTCAGCATCGCAGGCATGCCGTCGCGGTTGGAGCGCACGCGCAGCGCATGCACCGCCTTCTCGGCGGGTACCAGTTCGAGGAGCCGCGCCACGTCGGCTGGCGGCACGGTCTGCACCACGTCCAACACGCGCACCACCGTCTCGATCGCCGTCTTGCGCAGACTGTCGATCACGCCCAGGCTCGGCGCCGGCCGCCACGACGCGCCAGCGCCTCCCCGCACGAAGGTACCGCGGCCGTGGCGTCGCTCCACCAGCCCGAGCGCGGCCAAGTCACTCAGCGCACGCCGCACTGTGATGCGGGAGACACCGAAACGCTCGCACAACTGCTCCTCGCCCGGCAGTGCGCCACTGGCGAACAGACCTCGGGAAATCTCGTCACGCAGTACCAGGAAGATTTGCCGGTGCAGCGCCGTGCCGCGTGCGCTGTTCATGGGGTTTGCCGCCGTCTCGGTGTTCATGAGGCGCGAGCATAGCCTGTTGACTTGTCGTTATGTTGTGATATTCTCAATACAACTAGAACGACACAAGACGACCCATGAGCCATCCCGCCTCGCTTCTTCGACAACTGCTGGCCGCCCCCGGCATGGTGATTGCCCCTGGTGCCTACGACGGCATCGGCGCGCGGCTGATCGAGCAGGCAGGGTTCCAGGCGGTCTACATGACCGGAGCCGGCACTTCCGCAGCGCGCGGCTTTCCCGACTTCGGCCTGCTGGACATGAGCGAGATGGTCGGCAATGCCGCCACGATCGCGCGCTCCATCTCGGTGCCGCTCATCGCCGATGCCGACACTGGCTATGGCAACGAGCTGAACGTCACGCGCACGGTGCGCGAATACGAGTCGCGGGGTGTGGCTGCCATCCACATCGAGGACCAGGTCTCGCCCAAGCGTTGCGGCCATCTCGCCGGCAAGGAGGTGGTCTCGCGTGAAGACTTCATCTCCAAGATCCGCGCCGCCGTAGAGGCACGAAGCACCAAGTACTTCATCGTCATTGCCCGCACCGACGCGCGGGCCGTGTTGTCGCTGGACGAAGCGGTGTGGCGCGCCAACGCGGCGCTCGACGCCGGCGCCGACATGGCCTTCGTCGAAGCCACGCAGACGATCGAGGAAGTCGCCGCGGTGCCGAGGCAGGTAAAAGGCCCTTGCCTGCTCAACGTGGTGCCCGGCGGCCGCACGCCCATCTTCGACCTGCGGCAAGCGCAAGAGATGGGCTACAAGCTCGCGATCCTTCCGGGACTAATGCTCAAGGCGGCCATCGAGGCCGGTGACGCAGCGCTGGCCGAACTCAAGCGTACCCATCAGGCGCCTGCTGTAACGCAGAGCGTGGCCCAGACCTTCCGCCGGTTCGGCGCCGACGAGTGGGACGCGCTGCGAACCCGCTTCAACGCCGGCGCCACCATGGAGCAGCAGAAATGACCGCGCGCACCCTGTTCGACAAACTCTGGGACGCGCATGTGGTGCGCGACCTGGGCGACGGCTGGGCTCTGCTGCACATCGACCGCCATCTGCTGCACGACCTCTCGGGACCGCCCGCGTTGGGCGAGGTCGCTGCGCGCGGCCTGGCCCTGCACAACCCCGAGTTGGTCTTTGCCACGCCGGATCACGCCGTCTCCAGCCAGCCCGGCCGGGTTGCGACCACATTTCCGCTCGGCGGGCGGCTGCATGGCGCGCTCAAGCAGCTCAGCCACAAGATGCAGGTGCGCATGTTCGATCTGGGCGAGCGCGGCCAAGGGATCGTGCATGTCATGGGACCGGAACTGGGCATCGTGCTGCCCGGCCTCACCGTGATCTGCGGCGACAGCCATACATGCACCAATGGCGGCCTGGGCGCGATGGCCTTCGGCGTGGGTTCTTCCGAAAGCACGCACGCGCTGACAACCCAGACGCTGCGCCAGCAGAAGCCTCGGCAGATGCGCGTGCACGTCGAAGGTCGATTGCGCGCACTCGTCAGTGCCAAGGATCTCGGGCTGCACATCATCGGCAGGCTCGGCGCAGCTGCGGGCGTGGCCCACGCCATCGAGTTCGCCGGTCCGGCGATCGAGGCGATGGAAGTGGAGGCGCGGCTGACCCTGTGCAACCTGTCGGTGGAACTCGGTGCGCGCTTCGGGCTGGTGGCGCCTGACGAGCGCACCTTCGACTATCTGCGCGGCCGCCCATTCGCACCGCAAGGCGCCGATTTCGACGCGGCCGTCGCGCAGTGGCGCGAGCTGCACAGCGACCAGGACGCACGCTTCGACCGCGAGGTAGTGATCGACGCGGACGCGGTACGTCCCACCATCACATGGGGCACGAGTCCTGAACACGCCATCGCCGTCGACGGATGCGTGCCCGACCCGCAGACCGCCGGCAGCGATGCGCAGCGCGACAACATCCGCGCCGCGCTGGACTACATGGGACTTGCGCCGGGACAGAAGATCGCCGGCACGCCCGTGGACTGGGTCTTCATCGGCTCCTGCGCCAACGCGCGTCTGTCGGACCTGCGCGCTGCCGCCGAGGTGGTGCGTGGCCGCAGGATTGCACCGGGTGTGAATGCGTGGATCGTGCCCGGCTCCGAGAACGTGAAGCGTGAAGCGGAGGCCGAAGGCCTGCGCGAAGTGTTCGAGGCCGCCGGCTTCTCCTGGCGCGAACCCGGCTGCAGCATGTGCGTCGCGGCCAATGGCGAGCAGGTGCCGCCTCAGCAGCGCTCGGTCTCCACCTCCAATCGCAACTTCGTCGGCCGCCAGGGGCCCGGTGCGCGTACCCACCTCGCCAGCCCGGCGATGGCCGCCGCAGCCGCGATCGCGGGCGCCATCTGCGACGTCGGATCGTTGGAGGCTGCATGAGCATGCAACCCTTTGTCCGCATCAACGGCGCCGCTGCGCACCTGCCGCGCGCCAATGTCGATACCGACGTGATCGTCCGCATCGAGCGTCTGACCACGCTCACGCGCGACCAGCTCGGTCCCTATGCACTGGAGGCGCTGCGCTACCTGGAGGACGGCAGCGAAGACCCCGGCTTCGTGCTCAACCGCTCCCCCTTCCGCGGCGCGCCCATCCTGCTGGCCGGAGAGAACTTCGGCTGCGGTTCGTCGCGCGAAGGCGCGGTGTGGGCGCTGATGGGGATGGGCATCCGCTGCGTGATCGCGCCCAGCTTCGGCGACATCTTCTTCAACAACTGCTATCAGAACGGGGTGCTCGCGCTTCGCCTGCCGGCCTCGGAGATCGACGCGCTCGCCGCAGCGTGCGCGGACGGCTCGTCGCTCACCGTGGACCTGCAGGGCTGCACGCTCAGGCACGAGGCCGTCGGGACGCAGACCTTCACCGTCGATCCGCTGCGGCGCGAAGCCCTGCTGCTTGGCCTGGACGACATCGGTCTCACGCTCAAGGACGACGCTTTGATCCGCGCCTGGCAGTCAGCCGACCGGCAGCGCAGGCCCTGGGCTTGGCCGCTATCAGCGCCGGGCCGATAGCACCGGTAGCACCTTGAGCCAAGGCCTCGGGAACAAAGAAAACACAAGACATGGAGACACACGAATGAAAGCAGGAAGCAAGGCACGAACACATCCACCGACGTCCATCGCAATAGCGGCACTCGCCGTAGCGGCGATGCTTGCCAGCCCCTTGGCCCACGCGCAGGCCGCATGGAAGCCCGAGCATGCGGTTTCACTCGTGGTGCCCTATACGCCTGGCGGCGGCACCGACGCCACTGCGCGGGCCGTGGCGCGCCGCCTGGGCGAACTGTGGGGTCAGCCGGTGGTGGTGGAGAACATGGCCGGCGCCGACGGCCTGATCGGCACGCGCAGGGTGATGGAGGCCAGGCCGGACGGCTACACGCTTCTGCTGCAGGTGCCTTCCATCGTGGTCACCAAGCATGTGCCCGGCCTGAAGGGCGTGGATCCGCTCGCGCGCCTGACACCGGTCACGGCTGTTTCGATCTCGCCCGCTGCCATCGTGGCCAGCGCCAAGCTGCCGGCGAAGACGCTCGGCGAATTCATCAGCTACTGCAAGACCGCGAGCACGCCCTGCTCGCTGGCCAGCGGCGAAAACCTGGCGCGTGTGTCAGCCAAGCAGTTGGCGGCAGAGACTGGCATTCCGAATCTCATCGTCGTCAACTACAAGGGCACAGGCGCGATCGTGACGGACATGATCGCCAACAACGTGAACATGGCCTTCACGGGCATCACCGCCGCGCTGCCGCACTACAAAGCGGGCACGCTCAGGATCTTCGCCACGCAAGGCAAGAAGCGCGCAGCCGCACTGCCCGATGTGCCCACCACCGCGGAGGCCGGCTACCCCCAATTCCAGTCGGTCACCTGGTATGGCCTGTTTGCGCCCCAGGGCACGCCGGCCCATGTGACGCAAGGCATTGTCAGTGCGATGCGCGAAGCGGTGAAGGACCCCGAGGTCCAGAAGACCATTGCCGCCGCAGGCGCCGAACCGCTGGTGAACACGCCTGCCGAGTTCGCCGCGCAGATCCGCGAAGACAGCGAGCGCATGGATGCGCTTGTGAAGCTCTACCCACTCGAATGAAGGGAGGCGAACGATGACACTGGCACCCACCGCCGCCTACCAGCAGCAGGGCGACGACGAAAGCGAACAGGTCGGCATCCGCTGCGTGCTGATGCGCGGCGGCACCAGCAAGGCCCTCTTCTTCCACGAAGCCGATGTACCTCCGCCCGGTCCGGCGCGCGACCGCGTGCTCAAGCGCGCGATGGGCACGCCCGACGTGCTGCAGATCGATGGCATGGGCGGCTCGCGCCTCGTCACTTCGAAGATCGCGCTCATCAAGAAGTCCGAACGCGGCGATGCGGATGTGGACTACACCTTCGCGCAAGCCGATGTGGAGCGTGACCGCATCGGGTATGACGCCAACTGCGGCAACATCTCCTCGGCGGTCGCGCCCTTTGCCATCGACGAGGGCCTGGTCACGGCGGTCGAGCCGGTGACCACCGTGCGCATCCACAACACCAACACCGGCACTCTGCTGGTGTCGAAGGTGCAGGTGAAGAACGGGAAGGCGCGGATCAAAGGCGACTGCGCCATCGCCGGCGTTCCGGGCACCGGTGCCGAAATCCTGATGGACTACACCGACACGCTGGGCGCCAAGACCGGAAGGCTGCTCCCAACCGGCCAACCGGTGGACAAGATCGAGCTCGAAGACGGGCGTCGCATCGAGGTCTCGATCGTCGAGGCCGCCACGCCTTGCGTGTTCATTGCCGCCGGCGCCTTGGGCTTGACCGGCAGCGAGCTGCCGCCAGCCATCAGCGCCGACCGCGCCTTGATCGAGACCATCGGCGAGATCCAGTCCAAGGCAGGTGAGCGCATTGGCCTTTACAAGCACTGGAAGGAAGTGCACCTGCCCGGGCTGCCGCTGGCCGTGATGGTGGCGCCGCCGGCCGACTACATCGATACGAACCACCAAAGCGTGAAGGTCGGCGACTGCGACCTGCGTGCGCGGCTCGTATTCCTCGGCAAGTGCCACGACAGCATGGCCGGCACCGGATCGATGTGCACCGCCGCGGCCTCGCGCGTGCCCGGCACGCTGGTGAACATTGCCGTGGGCGCGCGTGCCGGCACTGACACGCTGCGCATCGGTCATCCCCTGGGCGTCATGACGGTGAAGGTGGTTGCGCGCTCCGGCGACACAGCCGCTTCCACACGCTTCGATGCACTGGGCCTGCAGCGCACCGCACGCCGCCTGATGGATGGCACCGTGTACGTGCCGCGCGACTCGGCCTGAACGCTCAGACGATTTCAAGAACGACGGAGACAGACATGCCCGCAACCTCTACGCGCCGCCGCGCCTGCGCAGCCTTGGCCGGCCTGGCGCTGGCCGCCCCCACCTTTGCCTTCGCGCAGAACGCCTTGCCCGCCAAGCCGATGCGCATCGTCGTCGGCTATCCCGCCGGCCAGACGGTCGACATCGTCGCGCGCAACTTCGCCGCGGCTCTCAGCAGAGAGATCGGCCAGCCGGTCATCGTCGACAACCGGCCGGGGGCCAACGGCAGCCTGGGCGCACAGGAAGTGAAGAAGAGCGCGCCCGACGGCACCACGATTCTCCTGGGCACCCTGGGCCAGATGACCATCAACCCCACGCTTTACAAGAAGCTGCCCTACGACACGCTGAAGGACTTCGCGCCGATCGCCCAGGTCAGCACCGGCGCGCTGCTGCTGGTGGCCTCGCCGTCCTTCGGCCCCAACAACCTGAAGGAGCTGATCGACTACGCCAAGGCACGTCCAGGCAAGGTGGACTTCGCTTCCGGCGGCAACGGCATCACGGCCCATCTGGCGATGGTGGTGCTGGAACGCCAGGCCGGCCTGCAGCTCAATCACATCCCATACAAGGGCTCGCCGGCTGCTATCAATGACGTGATCGGCGGCCAGGTACCGATCATGTTCGACGCTCTCGCTGCAACCCTGCCGCAGGTCAAGGCCGGCAGGCTCAAGCCGCTCGCCATCTCCAGTCCGAAGCGCAACCCGCAGCTGCCGGAGGTGGCCACCGTCGACGAGCAGGGTCTGAAGGGCTTCGACATCAGTTCCTGGGTCGGCTTCCTGGCGCCGGCCGGCACGCCGCCAGCCACGGTGAACGCGCTGCACGACGCCATCCAACGGGCCTCAGCCAGCCCCGAAATCCAGGAATCCATTCGCGCCACCGGCAGTGAGCTCGCCGTCACCACGCCGGCGGAATTCGGGCGCTTCCTGCAAAGCGAGATCCGCAAGTGGGGTCAGGCGGTCAACGACGCCGGCGTTCAGATCGACTGAGAAAGCGACGAGAAAGGTTCACTGCAAATGACACACCCAGCGCTGCCCACGGACCCCGGCGGTCCTACCGGCCAGCTGTGCGACTGGCTCGCCGGCTTCTCCCTCGATCAGGCGCCGGCATCGGCCCGCGAGCGTGCCAGGGCGCTGACCCTGGATGGCATCGGCTGCGCCATCGTCGGCGCGCAACTGCCCTGGTCCCGCACCGCGGTGGAGATCGTGCGGCGCTTCGAGGGCGCGGGCGAGCGCAGCATCGTCGGATGGGGCATGACCACCAGCGCGCCCGCCGCTGCGCTGCTCAACGGCACCTTCATCCAGGGCTTCGAGCTGGACGACTATCACCCGCTGGGTCCGCTGCACAGTGCGTCCATCGTGCTGCCCGCCTTGTGGGCCGCGGCCGAGGGCGAAGGCAGGAAGGTGAACGGGCGGCAGTTCATCGAAGCCGCGCTGGCAGGCTATGAGGTGGGCCCGCGCGTGGGCATGGCGCTGCATGGTGCGCAGATGCTGTCGCGCGGCTGGCACTCGGGGTCGGTGTTCGGCACGCATGCGGCGGCCGCGGCAGTGGGCAAGCTCATGGGCCTGGACCGTGCCCGCTTCGAAGATGCGCTGGGCCTGGCCGGCACGCAGTCGGCCGGCCTGATGGCGGCGCAGTACGAGGCCATGTCCAAACGCATGCACCACGGCTTCGCGGCCCGCAACGGTCTGTACGCCGCGGTACTGGCCGAGGGCGGCTACACAGGCATCAAGCGCGTGTTCGAGCGGCCCTACGGCGGCTTTCTTTCCACGTTCGGTGAAGGGCATGAGCCCGACGCTTCGCAGATCACCAGCGGCCTTGGCCAGCGCTGGGAGGTGGAGCGCATTGTCATCAAGCCCTACGCGGCCATGGGCGGCATCCATTCGCCGCTGGACGCGCTCTTCGACGTGTCGGCGCAGCGCCCGCTCAGGCMCGATGAAATCGCCAGGATCGAATGCGATGTGTCGCACGCCGTGTACCACCATGGCTGGTGGGTCCCCGAGCGGCCGCTCACGCCCATCGGCGCGCAGATGAACATCGGCTATGCCCTTGCGGTGGCGGCCATCGACGGCGCCGCGATGGTGCGGCAGTTCTCGCCCGCACGCATCGACGCTGATGACGTCTGGGCCCTGCTGCCCAGGGTCGAGGTGAGGCACGACCCAGCTTTCGATGCCGGCGGGATGCTCAAGCGCGGCCAGACCCGCGTCGCCGTGACCTTCACCGACGGGCAGCGCATCGTGGCCGAGCGTGCCAGCTCGCGCGTGATCGAGAAGCCGCAGGACACCGCCGGCGTGGCCGCCAAGTTCCGCAGCCTCACAGACGGGCTGATCGATGCGCCTCGCCAGCGCGCCATCGAGGAGATGGCGCTTGGCGTGGAAGACTTGCCCGACGTGCGCGAGTTGATGGCGCTGCTTGCGCCGGTGGTTCGCCCCGCGTTCGACTGAGCGCCCTTCATTCAAAAGCGAAATCAGGAGACGAGACATGCAAGCCTTCCAACAATGGAGCATCGCGGCCCTCGCCGGTCTGGCGCTGGGTACCCCTGCCCTGGCGCAGGGCGATTGGCCGACCAAGCCGATCCGCATCGTGGCGCCCTATGCGGCAGGCGGCGCAGGGGACGAAAGCGCACGCGCTATCGCCGATGGCCTCTCGAAAGCCCTGGGCCAGCCTGTGGTGGTGGACAACAAGCCAGGCGCCGGGGGCGTGATCGGCGCCGACATCGTCGCCAAGTCGCCCGCGGACGGCTACACACTGCTGGCAGGTGCCAACGGCACGTTGATCAACCCACTGATCCACCGCAAGCTGCCCTATGCAGCCCGTGACCTCGCGCCAGTGACCGGCGTGTCCTTCTCGCCCTCGCTGATCGTGGCCGATCCCGCCATCAACGTGAGCACTCTGGCGGAGTTGCAGGCCCGCGCCAAGGCGGATCGCAACGGCATCTTCTTCGGCACCACGGGCATCGGCAGCACGGGACACTTCTCGGGCGAAATGATCAAGGCGGCGCTCGGCGTGCCGTTCACCTTCGTCCAGTACAAGGGCAGCGGCGAAACCAGCCTGGCGCTCAGCTCGCACCAGGTGCAGCTGATTTCCGATGTGCCCAGTGTGACGCTCGCGAACCTCGGCAAGGCCGGCAAGGTGCGCATGCTGGCCGTCGCCTCGGACAAGCGAATGCCACAACTGCCAGATGTCCCGACCACGGCCGAGGCCGGCTTTCCCTCGATCCGCATGATCCATTGGCTGGGGTTGTTCGCGCCCAAGGGCACGCCGCCCGCGGTGCTCGACAAAATCAATGCCGCGGCGCAATCGTTCATCAATTCGCCCTCCGAGCGCGCCAACATGGCCGCCCGCAACTCGGAGCCCATGCTCGGCAACCGCCCTCAGTTCACCGCCTTCGTAGACGGCGAGACCGCTCGCTTGGGCAAGATGGCGAAGGACCTCGACATGGTCGCGGAATGATCGAAAGCGCCAGGTGCGACGAAGCAGCCTGCCCGCGGGTCTTCCTGCTCCTTGAATTCGCCTCCATCAAGGCGCGGATGCCGGCAGCGGCGAATACTCTGCTGGCACCCACGCATAAGCCTTGCCCTCGGGCCTCACATGGCCCAGCCCCGGGAAAGGAAGGTGCGCACCGGCCACCCACCACCCGCCCGCCGCCGAGCGCTGCAGCATGGCGCGGCGTGCCTGGATGGCCTCGGCACGATCCACGTCGACTTCATAGCTGGCCGTGGGCCGCGCGAACTGCACGACGTGGTAGTGCACCAGATCGCCCCACACGAGCAGCTTGTCCTGCGGGTTGACGCCGCCGGAGACGAGGTACGAAGTGTGACCTGGCGTATGGCCATGCGTTGCCACGGCGTCGATGCCTGCCGGCAGGCTGCCGTCTCCCGGCGTGAAGGTCTTGAGGCGACCCGTTGATGCGTAGGCATCGAGCGCGCGGCGCGCCTGACCGACGACGAAGCGCAAGTCCTTGGGCGTGCGGGACTCGGCCTCGGGGCTCTGCCAGTACTCAGCCTCAGTGCGATCCACCCACACTGTGGCGTTGGGGAAGGCCTGCTTGCCGTCGGTGGTGAGCACGCCGCACAGATGATCGGGATGGGCGTGCGTCAGCAGCACGTCGTCGACTCGTTCAGGTTGGAAGCCGGCGGCCCTGAGGTTCTCCGCCACGTGCCCCAAGCCGGCCCCGAAGCAGTCGGCCGTGCCGGCGTCGATCATCACGAGGCGGCCCTGAAGCTGCACCAGGTAGGCGTTGATGGCCGTCTGCAGGCCTGCCTTGTTCTCGGGCACGTAACGCCGGCTCAGCAGCGCGTCGACATGAGCAGGTGTGAGGCCGGCGATCTGCGCGCGCGGCAGCTGCACCACCCCATCGAAGAGAGCCGTGACGCGCAGAGAGCCGATGGCCTGGTGGTAGTAGCCCGGCACCTGCTGCAAGGCAGGTGATTTCGTTGGTTGCGGTTGTTGTGCCATTGCGTGACCGGTACCGATGACAAGCGCAGTTGCGAGCAGCGCGAGGCGGCGAAGGACGACGCCGGGACGGGAATGGATCAAGGTGATTGCAGGCATGGAGACTTCTTCTGGTTGATGAACTTGTTGCCCCTGCGGCCTTGAGTGGCCGCAGTGCCCTTTCATCTTCTTCCCATGTGCCTGCGCGAATCGCTCAATTCATTGCGCGATCCGCTCGCTGCGTCGGAGTTCTCAGCTACCGTTGCCGATCTGCGCCGGTTCGAGGCCGTAGCGCTGGGCAAAGCGCCGCGCGAAGGTGGGTGCAGACTGGTAGCCGACCCGTGCCGCCACCGTCTTCACCGGCCAGCGCGTGGTGTAGAGAAGTTGCATCGCGCAGGCCAGTCGCGCATCGGTGATCACGTCCAGCAGCGAGCGCCCCTCGAGAGCCAGCCGGCGGCGCAGCGTGGCACCGCTCAGGCCCAGCTCATCCTCGAAGTCGCGCGAGCGCCAGGCACGTTCCGGGTGCGCGGCCACCAGCGAGCGGATCTGTGCAGCCAGGGTGGGCGGTGGCGGAGCCAACATCGCTGTGTGCCCCATCTCGCACAGTTGCACGGCCATGTCGGCCAAGGCTGCACGTGCGGGCCCATAAGCGCCTGAACGCAACGAATCGCCCCAGGCGGCCAGTTGCGTGCCCATGCGCTGCGCTGGCAGCCCCACTACAGGTGGGCCGCCCTTCGCCACCGGTTGGGCCCACAGCATGCGCGCCGCGGCTATCACCTCGTCACAGATCGGCATGGTGATGGTGAGGTACAGGCCGGCTTCGTCCGGCCAGTTGAAGGCATCGAGCTGGCAGGGTCGCGTGATCACGAACATGTCCCCCGCGACGAGCGAGACCTCGCTGCCCTCGCCTCGAAGGCGCTTGCGACCACGCAGCACCACACCGAAAGTCGGCTGGTCGATGTCCGCCGATCGCACGCCGTGCTCGCGCGTCGCGCAGATGCAGGCATATTCCTTGGACAGCACTTCGTCCATGGTGAGCGCCATCAGCCGCTCCAGGATCGGCGCGGGCACAGGCGCGGGAGCCAAGGCAATGTCGTCAATGTCGTTCATGAGTCTCTCTTCCATCGTTGGCTACGCTCCTTCCAGTATTTGACTACCACCTGGGCTCGCGAGACTGTCATCAGGAGATAGAGAAGCGAGAGGCCGGCAAGGCCGGCGCCGTGCCACAAGAGCACGGCCGCACCTTGCCCGATGGCTTGACTGCCGATCATCGTATCGATCGACATGCCCAGATAGATGCCGGACGAATTCAACGCCACAACGAGTGAGGCTTGAAAGAGAGGGTCGCGGGCGACTGGCATACCAGCGATGCATTCGATGCTCGCCGGTGGTGGGGGCGGACTTCAAGCGAAACCCTCCTTTGGCACCGGCAGTAGTGTTCTTGCAGACGCGGGATCTACACGGCACAGGGTGATACGGAACACATATACTTCGCGCACATTTCGTATAAGAGAGACACTGATGGGTATCGTCAAGATTTCGGACCTGATGCATGAGAACCTGCGAGTGGCAGGAAACGCCCTGAGCAGGTCCATCAATGCACAGGCAGAGCACTGGATGCGAGTCGGCATGCTGACCGAGATGCATCCGGAGTTGGATCACCGAGAAATCTGCCAGCTCCTGATCCGCGCTGAACTTGCGGGCGGGCTGGACATCGCCGGGGCTGTCACAGCGCAACTTGGCAAGCCTCGCGCTTCCTCCACCGGAAAACGCTAGTGGCGCGCGGCCCTTCAATCAAGTCCGCCGAGGACATAGCGATGGCGCGGCGGGCCGGCGGGCTTGCCGCAGAGGTTCTCAGCATGATCGAGCCCTATGTGGTGCCCGGGGTGAGCACGGAGGCGCTCGACCGAATGTGCCACCACCATATCGTGAATGTCCAAGGTGCCATTCCGGCCAATGTGGGGTATCTCGGGTATCCGAAGACCATCCTCACGTCCGTCAACCAGGTTGTTTGTCACGGCATCCCCTCCCCCGACAAGATTCTGAAGAAGGGCGACATCGTCAACATCGATGTCGCCGTCATCAAGGATGGCTGGTTCGGCGACACCAGTCGCATGTACTTCGTCGGAGCCCCCAGTGTGCTGGCTCGGCGCTTGGTGGAGACGACCTACGAAGCCATGTTGGCAGGAATCCGGCAGGTCAAGCCCGGCGCGACTCTTGGCGATATTGGCCATGCCATCCAGTCGGTTGCTCACCGGGAACACTTCAGCGTCGTGCGCGAATACTGTGGGCACGGCATCGGGCAGGTCTACCACGAGAAACCAGACGTGCTGCACTACGGACAGCGCGGGGAAGGACTCAAGCTGGAACCGGGAATGGTTTTCACCATCGAGCCGATGCTCAATGCAGGCAAGCGCGAAACCAGGCAACTGGCCGACGGGTGGACAGTCGTGACAAAGGACAGGTCTCTGTCCGCCCAGTGGGAACACATGGTGGCTGTCACACCCGAGGGGTATGAAGTGCTTACGCGTTGGCCAAGAGGCACAGGGGCCTACGCGCCGGTTTGACGTCAACTCCGTACTGCACACGACGTGCACGCCCGGCCATCTCTCAAGCGCGACTGCGCTTCAGCAAATAGTCAAGCCCCCCCACCCGGAACCACCGATACCCATACGGCTCCAGCAAGAAGCAATGCCGCCCGTCGGCACCGGCCACGCTGTGGTCTTCCGACAGCACGTTCGTCAACTGCTCGCCGCCTTCACCCATCGCGCTGGCAACGAGTTCGAGTTCCTGAGGATCCGCCACCAAGTTGTGCACGAACACCACCGTGTTGTTGCGCCATTCATAGCGCACCACGAACACGCACGGCTGCGCTTGCGGCAGCACCTTGAAATCGCCCCAGCCGACTTCGGGAATCTCCTGGCGCATGCGCAGCGTGCGTTCCGTCCAGTTGAGCAGCGAATCCGGATCCCTGCGCTGCGCGGCGACGTTGACATGCTCGAACCCATAGGCTCCGCCGGAAATGACGGGCCGCACGGGCTTTTTGGCGACGGTGAAACCGGCGTGCGGCTCGGTTGACCATTGCATCGGTGTGCGAGTGCAGTTGCGCTCTGGCAGCGAAAGATCGTCGCCCATGCCGATTTCATCGCCGTAACGCAGCACCGGCGTCCCAGGCAAGGTCAGCAGCAAGCTGTAGGCAAGTTCGAGGCGCCGCCGGTCGCTCGCGAGCATCGGAGCAAGCCGGCGGCGGATGCCCCGGTTATAGAGTTGCATGTCCTTGTCCGGAGCGAACTCGGCGAAGACCTCGGCTCGTTGTGCTGGTGTCAGCCGGCCCAGGTCGAGCTCATCGTGGTTTCGCAGGAACACGCCCCATTGCGACGTCGAAGGCCGCGAGCGGGTGTCTTCCAGCGCCTTGGCCAATGTGCGACTGTCCCCACTTGCGAGCGCATAGAACAGATGCTGGTTCAAATGAAAGTTGAACATCATGTGAATGCGCTCGCCCGCATGGCCGAAGTAATGCATGTTCGTGCGAGGCATCACGTTGGCTTCGCCGAGGATGATGGCCTGGCCCTGGCGCCATTGCAGGAGCTCCCGAAACTCGCGCAGCATGTCGTATTGCAGCCTCGGCCTGGCGACGTCGGCCCCCTTGGTGGAGATCACGAATGGCACGGCGTCCATGCGGAATCCCGAGACGCCGAGCTGCGTCCAGAAGCCCATGATCTTCAGTATCTCGGCTTGCACCTGCGGGTGGCTGGTGTTCAGGTCCGGCTGAAAGTCGTAGAAGCGATGAAAGTACCAGCGCCTGGCCACCTTGTCGAAGCTCCAGGTGGACTTCTGCACGCCCGGAAAGACCATGCCCTCGTCCGCGTTGGCCGGCTTCTTGTCGGCCCAGACGTACCAGTCGCGATAAGGTGAGTCGGGGTCGGACCTCGCCGCCTTGAACCACGGATGTTGATCGGACGTGTGATTGACGACCAGATCGATCAGCACCCGCATGCCACGCTCCTCGGCCGCGTGCGTGAACTCGACGAAGTCGCCGAGCGTGCCGTATCGCGGATCGATGCTGTAGTAGTCCGAGACGTCGTAGCCATCATCACGGCCGGGCGAGGTCTGAAACGGCATCAGCCACAAGGTGGTGATGCCGAGCCCGTGCAGGTAATCGAGCCTTCGTGTCAGCCCTTCGAAATCACCGCAGCCGTCGCCATTGGAATCCATGAAAGTTTCCACTGCCAGGCAGTACACGACGGCGTTCTTGTACCAAAGGTCTTTGATCATGCAGGGGCGCTTTCTTGTACAAAATGTTGGACGCGCTCAACGTTGAAAGGAACGGCATGTCAGCCGACTTTTGGTGGAAGAACGGAATCGTTTATCAGATCTATCCGCGTTCGTTCCAGGACAGCAATGGCGATGKAATCGGCGACCTCGACGGAATTCGCAGCCGGCTGGACTACCTTGTCTCGCTCGGCATCGACGCCATCTGGATCTCGCCGATTTATCCGTCGCCAATGGCGGATTTCGGGTACGACATTTCCGATTTTTGTGACATCGATCCGCGCTTCGGCACGCTGGCCGGGTTCGACGCCTTGGTGCATGACGCCCATGCGCGGGGGCTCAAGGTCATCCTGGACTTCGTGCCGAACCATACGTCCGACCAGCACCCCTGGTTTGTGCAGAGCCGCAAGGGTCGCGACAGCCCTCGCCGCGACTGGTATCTATGGCACGACCCGGCGCCCGGCGGCGGCCCGCCCAACAACTGGCTCAGCAACTTCGGAGGGCCGGCATGGACCTTCGATGAGACCACGGGCCAGTACTACTGCCATTCATTCCTGAAGGAGCAACCCGATCTCAACTGGCGCAACCCGGACGTGCGCGCCGCGATGTACGACGTGCTGCGCTTCTGGCTTCGGCGCGGCGTCGATGGTTTTCGCATCGACGTGCTTTATCACCTCATCAAGGATGCGGAGTTTCGGGACAACCCGCCGAACCCGGCCTTCGTCGAAGGCCAGGATCCGGCCCACCGCTGGTTGCCCCTCTACACGACCGATCGTCCCGAGATGCAGCAGATCGTCGCCGAAATGCGCCGCGTGGTCGATGCATTCAGCGACGCCCGGTCCTCCCGCGTGCTGATCGGCGAGCTCTACCTGCCGCTCTCGCGCCTGGTTGCCTACTACGGGCTCAACGCCGAAGGGGTGCTCGAAGGCGTGCAGTTGCCTTTCAACTTCCAGTTGATCGCGGCCGAGTGGAACGCCGAGCGCATCGACAGCCTGGTGCGCGACTATGAAGCCGCGCTACCCCCTGGCGCTGCGCCAAACTGGGTGCTCGGCAATCACGACAAGCCGCGCATCGCGAGCCGCATCGGACCGCAGATGGCACGGCTTGCGGGCATGCTTCTGCTCACGCTGCGCGGCACGCCGACGCTCTACTACGGTGACGAGATCGGCATGACCGACGTGCCCATTCCCGCCGATGAAGTGCAAGACCCGTTCGAGAAGAACGAGCCCGGCAAGGGCCTGGGGCGAGACCCGCAGCGAACGCCCATGCAATGGAGTGCCGCGGCGCACGCTGGCTTCACGACGGGCGCCCCATGGCTGCGCCTCGCAGCCGACTGGCAAAAGCACAACGTGGAAACGCAGTCGCGCGACCCAGGCTCGATGCTGGCACTCTATCGGAGCCTCATCGCGCTGCGCGGTGCGCACCCGGCGCTGAACCAGGGCGACTATGAAGCGCTTGGATGCCAAGACCACGTGCTTGCCTATGCGCGCAACGCCGACGACCAGCGGCTGCTGATTCTTTTGAATTTCAGCGGCACCACGGCAACGCCGGCAGCGGCCTTGATGCCCAGCCGACCTATCGTCCTGGCTTCGACCGATCCCGCACGCGCCAAATCCATCCAAGGCCCATTGGTGCTGGGCCCCTACGAAGGTGTCGTGATCGGTGCCGAGGCATGAAGACGACGTCCTACGGCGTGCTGATCACCAACGAGCAGGGTCAACTGCTGATGGCGCACGCGACGGGCCGCAAGCACTGGGACATTCCCAAGGGTGGTGCTGAAGAAGGTGAGTCGGCGCGCGATGCCGCAGTGCGAGAAGTGCGTGAGGAGACGGGCATCGAATTGACGCCGGATTCATTGGCGGAAGTCGGTCGCATGCGGTATCTGCCCGCCAAGGATCTCCACCTTTTTCGAGTCACCTTGCACACGCGCGACTGCGACATCGCGAGTTGCAAATGCACGAGCTTCTTTCCTCACCATGCCTCAGGCGCGATGACGCCCGAAGTCGACCGATTCAAGTGGGTGGATGTCGTGGACATACCCGCACATGCGGCCAAGTCGATGACGGCGCTGCTTCGGTCGCTACCCGGCTTCGAGGCGATGTCGCCGTAGCGCAACGCCTTTTCTTTCAAGCGCCGACCGCTTCAGTGCGTCGCAACGACCGCAATGCCGCGGATCTGCCCGGCCTTCGGTTCCGCGTCCGGCCGTGGGTAGCGGCTGGGCGAGAAGCGGTGCAGCAATTCGGCTTCGCGGCCACGCGCCAGCGCGAGGTTGGCGAGCTTCACATGCCCATAGCCGCGGATCGTGAGCGGCACTGCGGCGATCTGCGCAGCGAGCTTCTGGTTGTCGGGCGTCAGTTCGGCCGTCAGCTCCTGCAGCCGCGCGTCGAACTGCTCGATGAGCGAGCGCTCCAGCCGGCGCTCCGCGGTGTGGCCGAACACGTCGAAAACGGTGCCGCGCACGCGTTTGCCGTGCGCCAGCCACTTCATGGCCGGCAGCATCCAGGCGCCGAGCCGGATCTTGGCGGGCGGCTGCCCGTTCTTCGGACGCGACAGCATGGGCGGGGCCATATGAAACTCAAGCTTGATGTCGCCTTCGAACTGCTCGGCGAGCCTTTCGCGGAAGGTGCCATCGCTGTAGAGCCGAGCGACTTCGTACTCATCCTTGTAGCTCATGAGCTTGAGCAAGCTGCTGGCCGCATTGCGCGTGACCGGCAAGCTCGCATCGCCGCCGACGAGTTTCTCTTCGCGCTGCTGCACCGCGCGTACGCGAGCCTCGAAACGCTGCGCCCAGGCCGCGTTCTGGTAGGCGGAAAGATGCTTGCGTCCGCGCGCGATCAAGGCATCGAGCGAGTCGTCCTGCACAGGCGTCGCCGTTGAATCGCGCAGACCCTCGATGGCTTGCGGTGCGCCTGCAGCGAGCCGGCCGAGCGAGAAGGCCATCAGGTTCGCAGCAACCGCGACCCCATTGAGTTCAATCGCGCGCGTCAGCGCCTCGAGGCTCAGCGGGATCAACCCGCGCTGCCATGCGTAGCCAGTCGCGAGGATGTTCGACGCCAGCGTATCGCCGAGGAATTCCTCCGCCATCGTCTGCGCGTCGAAAGTTTCGACCTGATTCCTGCCAGCGACGAAGCGCATCTTCTCCAGCAGCAGTTCGACTTTCAGGTCCGCATCGGGATTGCGCAGCGACTCGGCGACGGGAATTTCGTGCATGTTCGCGAGGATGCGGGTGCGTCCATGCCGCACCGTCTGCAAAGCGTCGGGTGAAGCGCCCACCACGATGTCGCAGGCCAGGATTGCGTCGGCCTGCTGGGTGTCGATGCGCACCTGGTTCAGACGCTCGGGCGTGTCGGCCAGCCGCACGAAGCTCAGCACCGCCCCGCCCTTCTGCGCAAAACCCATGAAGTCCAGCACGCTCGCCGACTTGCCTTCCAGGTGTGCGGCCATTGCGATGATGGCGCCGACGGTCACCACGCCCGTGCCGCCAACGCCGGTAACGAGCAGGTCATAGGGCGCGTTCCACGTGCGTGGCGCCGGGAGCGGCAACGCCCCCACATGCTGAAGAAAGGCATCGCGCCCAGCGGCCAGTGCGCCGCTCTTCTTGCGCAGCGCGCCGCCGGTCACGCCGACGAAGCTGGGGCAGAAGCCCTTGGCGCACGAATAGTCCTTGTTGCAGCTCGTCTGGTCGATCTTGCGCTTGCGGCCCAGGTCGGTTTCGTGCGGCAGCACCGCCACGCAGTTGCTCTGAACGCTGCAATCGCCGCAGCCTTCGCACACTGCCTCGTTGATGAACAGGCGCTTGGGTGGATCGACCATCTCGCCCTTCTTGCGGCGCCGGCGCTTTTCGGCCGCGCAGGTCTGTTCGTAGATCAGCACCGTCACGCCGGGGACTTCGCGCAAGCGGCGCTGCACCGCATCGAGTTCGCTTCGGTCGTGGAACTCAGTGCCGGCCGGAAACTTGTTCTTGATTTGCGCGTATTTGTCGATCGCGTCGCTGACGACCACCACCTGCTTCACGCCTTCGGATTCGACTTGTCGCGCAATCGCATCGACGCTGATGATGCCGTCGACCGGCTGCCCGCCGGTCATCGCCACGGCGTCGTTGAAGAGGATTTTGTAGGTCAGCGTCGCCTTGGCCGCGACAGCCTGGCGAATCGCCAGATAGCCCGAGTGGTAGTAGGTGCCGTCGCCGAGGTTCTGGAAAACATGCGGCGTCCGCGTGAACATCGAATGCGAAACCCAGTCGACGCCCTCACCACCCATCTGGATCAGGCCGGCCGTGCTCCGGTCCATCCAGTTAGCCATGAAATGGCAGCCGATTCCGGCTCGGGCGGTCGAGCCTTCCGGCACCTTCGTGCTGGTGTTGTGCGGGCACCCGGCGCAGAAATACGGCAGTCGCTTGACGGAGTCGCCATCGTTGCTCAACAGCTCCGGCAGCGTGAAGTCGCGCACGTGCTGGAAGTGATCACCAAGACCGGCGTTGTCGGGAAAGTGCACCGACAGCCAGTGGGCCACCAGTTCAATCAGGCGCGACGGCCGCAGCTCGCCAAGCGCGGATACCAGCGGGCTGCCGTCTCGATCGTGCTTGCCCACGAGTGCGGGCCGTGCACCGGCCGGCGCGTTGTAGAAGATGTCGCGCAATTGGCTCTCGACCACTCCGCCCTTCTCTTCAACAATCAGGATCTCTTCCAGCCCTTCGGCAAAAGCCTTGATGCGCGTCTGCTCGACCGGAAAGCTCAGGCCGACCTTGTAGAGCCTGACGCCGACGCGGGCGAGGCTCTCTGGCGTTACTTCAAGACGGCGGAGCACTTCCATCAAGTCGTAGTGCGCCTTGCCACAGGTCACGATGCCCACCTTGGCATGCGGGCTCTCGATGACGTGGCGGTCGATGCTGTTGACGCGCGCAAACGCGGCCACCGCTTCGAGCTTGTCGGCCAGGCGCGATTCGATGCGCAACGAAGGCAGATCGGGCCAGCGGTAGTGCAATCCGCCTGCCGGCGCGCGATGGCCCGTGGCTGCACGCACGGCGTCGGCATCGGCCCACCTTGCGATGCGCGCCTCGATCAGGTCGAGATCCACCGTGCCCGCGCTTTCGACCACCTCCGACAGTGCCGCCATGCCGACCCACGCACCCGAGAAGCGCGAGAGTTCGTAGGCATACAAGCCGAATTCCAGGTACTCCGCCACGCTGGCCGGCTGCATGACGGGCATGCTCCAGGCGACGAATGCATGGTCGCTCTGGTGCGGCATCGATGACGAGACGCAGCCGTGGTCGTCGCCCGCCACCACCAGCACACCGCCGTGTGGCGATGAGCCGTATGCGTTGCCATGCTTGAGCGCATCGCCGGCACGGTCTACGCCCGGGCCCTTGCCGTACCACATAGCGAAGACGCCTTCGACCGTGCGTTCGGGGTCCGACTCCACCCTTTGCGTGCCGAGCACCTGCGTGGCGGCAAGCTCCTCGTTGATCGCTGGCACGAAGCGGATGCCCGCATCCTTAAAACCAGGTCCGGCTTTCCAGATCGCCTGGTCGACCATGCCGAGCGGCGAGCCGCGATAGCCACTGACGAAGCCCTGCGTATTGAAGCCCCGAGCGGCATCGCGTTGGCGCTGCATCAGCATGATGCGCACCAACGCTTGCGTTCCCGTGAGAAAGATGGCGCCGGATCGCGCCCAGAGGCTGTCGGAAAGCTGATAGGCAGGCCGCTGGATGGGCGCGACGGAAGAGGAGACTGCTGGCGAGTTCATCCGAGGATTGTTCTTCGCAATCAAGAGGAATATCCTCTTCAATGCGCCCCCACCGACCCTGATTCCGAGAATTTCATTCTCACAAAATGCCATGAACGACGATTCCATTCCTCTAGACAACTACTCGCTCCAGATCCTGCTGGAATTGCAGCGCGATGCGCGTCAGACCGTGCAGCAAATTGCCGACAAGGTCGGCCTGTCGTCGACGCCCTGCTGGCGCCGCATCAAGGAAATGGAAGCGGCCGGCGTGATCCGCGGCTACACGGTCGTCATTGACCGCGAGAAGGTCGGGCTCAACCTCGCAGCCGTGACGGAGGTGAATCTGGACCGCCACAATGAATCGAAGGTGCGCGATTTCGAAAAGGCCGTTGAGGCGAGCCCGGAGATCGTGCGCTGCGTGTCGGCCACCGGCCCAGCCGATTACATCCTCACGGTGCTCGTCCCGGACATCAAGCACTACGACAAATTCCTGCACACGACCTTGTTCGACCAAGCCGGCGTCACCCACGTGCGATCGGCCATCGTGCTGCGCGAAGTGAAGTCGGAAGGAAGCCTGCCGGTCGATTTCGGGCCGGCGCGGCGATCACGCGGCTGAGCCGACGCCTGCGCGATGCTTCACTCGAGCAGCGACGAGGCGAGTTCCCTCAATACGGCTTGCGGCGACTCATCGATGATGTCGCCGTGGGAAACGATGATGCGCTTCAGGTCCGGAAGCGCGGCCCATTCGCTGAGCTGGGCGCTCAAAGCCTTCTTGCTCTCGATGATCATGAGCTCGACCGACTTGGGCACTTGAGCCTTGTCGCCGGCAAGCCCCATCGTCCGAAGCACCCAGCCGCTGAAGCCTGACGAATGGCGGATGTTCCCGATCAGATCGTTCAGAACCAGCGTGATGCCGCTCGCGCGCCGCACCATCAAGGCCGCTTCTTCCTCGCGCGTGCCGGGCACGGCGATCAGGCGGACGTCCGGGTCGCCGAAGTCGGGTGCGGTGGAATCGACCTCCACCACCTTTTCGGTCCTGTCGCGCGAGCCGGGTGGCGTGACCACCTTCAGGTCCGGAAAGCGGTGCTTCCAGGCTCCGGCGTCGAGGCGATGATGGTCGCTCGGCACCACCAGGAACGCGGGCCGACCGTAGCCTTCGATCGCTTCCATCTCTGCTTCGTCCAGGCAAATGGCGCTCCAGATCAGCAAGTCGCGATTGGCCAGGCGAACGATCGTCATTCGTCGCGGAAGGTCCAACAGCGGCATCGGGATCTCGCCCTCGACGACTTGGATGTCGCGATCGATTTCCCTGAGCGGCCCGTGCGGGAGGACCTCCCATTCCAGCTTCGGCTTCGGCATGCAGCTCTCCTTGCAGGTTTGTGCGCGGCGCCACCGCCTCGCACACGAGAGCAAAGCTACCGCGATCACCTTGGCGTCCGGGCCGGTCGGCACAACCTTCCCTTGAGAGCATTGGCCGACGCAAGCTACGGCGGAGCCCTGTTGGGGGCGCTTGTCAGTGAACGCCCCTCGCCTCGCCGGGCTTCTTCCTACGCGATCTCGCCCAAGCTCGGGTCGATGGTCAACACACCCGCGACACCCGCGCCACCTGCATGCCTGCCATGGACCCTCCGGTTCGATCCTTCGTTCGATGACCTCATGAACCAAAGCAATGCCACTGCCAACGCACCCGAGGACAGGGAGCCGGAACGCCCGGAGCGTCTTTTGCATCTCCTGTGGGACCAGGCACCGGACCACGCCTTCATCATGTTGGACAGGGCGAGCAAGATCATCAGTTGGCGTGGCGCATCGCAGGCGATGCTGGGCTATGCCGAAGAGGAGGTGCTGGGTCGATCCTTGGACTTCCTTTTCACAGAGCAGGACCGCGCGCGCGGCATGCCGCAGCACGAGCGCGACGTAGCAGTTTCGGCCGGCCGCTCGGAGGACAACCGCTGGCACGTGCGAAAGGATGGTGCGCAGATCTGGGTGTTCGGCTCTCTCGTGGCCCTTCAGAGCGACGGCGAGATCGCCGGCTTCGCCAAGGTGATCAGCGAAAGGACGAACAAGCGAGCGCAGATCGAGACCATGCAAAACCGGCTCGACGCCGCCAAGCGCGACCTGCAGGCCCGGGACGTGTTCTTTGCAAGGCTGAGTCACGAAGTCCGCAACGCACTCGCGCCCATCCTCAATGTCGCAAGCTTGCTGGAGCATTCGGGCAAGGACGAACATGCCCGGCTTCCCCTTGCCGTCATCAGGAGGCAGGTCGCCCAGATGGAACGGATGATGCGCGACCTGACCGACGTCGCCAAGCTCGGCGCCGGCAAGCTTCAACTCATCAAGGAGCAGTTCGATCTCGGCGCAGACCTGATCGAAATTACCGAAAGCATCCGCAGCCAGGCCAAGGCGAAACGGCAGGAACTGGACGTCATGGTTCCTTCAACCCCCGTCATGATCTGGGCGGACCGGCAGCGGGTGCATCAGATCATCTTCAATCTTCTCCACAACGCCATCAAGTACACGCCAGAGGGAGGACAGGTCTGGGCGCACTGCACCGTCGAAGTCGACTATGCGGTCGTCAAGATCGAGGACACGGGTGTGGGCATCGCCCCGGAGCTGCTGCCGGTCATCTTCGACCTCTTCACGCAAGAGAACCCGAATCAATCGGAGGGCGGCTTTGGGGTGGGCCTGTCGCTGGTCAAGGACCTCGTCGATGCGCACCACGGCTTCATCGAGGTGCAGTGCGACGGCAAGGGCAAAGGCGCCGCATTTGCCGTGCGCCTTCCGCTCCGCGAGGACGAATAGGTCATTGCGATTGTTCCGCCAGTTCCAGGCAATAGTCGAAGAACTCTTCCAGTTCGTTCGCCTTGTCGAAGACTGCGTCGGCACCCGCTTGTTCACAAGCCGAGCGCCGGGCGGGTGTTGCGGAGTTGGTCAGCACAACCACATGCTGACCGCGATCACGCTCCTTGCACCATTGCACGACGCCGAGGCCCGAGCCTTCCTTGAGATAGAAATCGACGATCGCCAGGTTCCAGCAGCCCTTGTGGCTCGCGAGCCAATCGATGGCCTCGCCTTGCGACTCCGCAGAGGCGAGAACATCGGATTGCCCGAGATCCCGCAGCGCGGGAATGAGGACGTCCCTGATTGCAGGGTTGTCTTCCACCAAGAAAACTGTAAGAGGCATGTCCCATCCACTGGCTGTGCCCAAGCGTAGACGGACGCGCCGTCATATCAGTGGGCAGCGAGCACACGGCGCAGTAGGATGGTTTCTCTATCAACTAGATGAAGACGATGGACAGAGAGCCGGCGAAACTGCAAGCGAAGTTGCGGTGGGAGGCAGCCTGCGAGAGGCTGGCGTTTGCGCTGCATCCGCGGCCCGACATGCCTGCAGAGGATGTACCGCAGCTCGACGAGGCAGTTCGCATCGCGCAACATGCCCTGGACGAGATTCGCCGCGCTTTCGGGGTGGACTCAGGCGGAGAGTCGCACGAATAGTCTCTTTCAACTCAGGGCCGTGTCCAGCAGCATCATGACGACAAAGCCCAGCATGAGACCACCCGTCGCAAAGGCCTCATGCCCCTTGCGATGGGACTCTGGAATGATCTCGTGGCTGATCACGTAGAGCATGGCACCCGCTGCCATGGCAAGGCCCCAGGGCAGCATGCTTGCCGATACGCCGACCACGGCGGCGCCCAGAACGGCCATGACGGGCTCCACCAACCCGGACAGCACCCCGAGGACTACCGAGAGGAGGCGCCCATAGCCGACGCCCCGCAGCGCGAGCGCCACGACCAGGCCCTCTGGTACGTCCTGAATTGAAATGCCGGTGGTCAGCGCTACCGCGCCGACGGTGTCCGTGCCGGCAAACGCAACCCCGATCGCCAAACCCTCGGGAAGGTTGTGAAGAACGATGGCCAGGACGAAGAGCCAGACGCGCTTGAGACTGCGCGCCTCCGGGCCTTCGACGCCCTTCACGAAGTGCTCATGAGGCACCGCCCGATCGATGCCAAGCAGCATCAGGGCACCGAGCAATATCCCGGCAGCCACGATGCTGCCCGCGCCCCAACCGCTCGCTCCCTGGGACTTGGCCGCCGCCAGCGCCGGAATGACCAATGAAAACGAGCTGGCCGCCAGCATCACGCCGGCGCCGAACCCGAGCATCGTGTCGTAGGCCCGTTGGGAAAACTGCTGCGACAGCAGCACGGGGACCGTCCCGAGAGCAGTTGCCAGGGCGGCGACCAACCCGCCGAGCAAAGCGCCCCGCAAGCGCGGATCGTGCCCCATCCCCGCTTCGAACGCCTGCCAGGCGAATATCGACAAGCCACCGATCACGATGGCAAAGCCACTCCAGCGCCGCAAGGACCCATGGCGGCGTGGTCGCGCAAGTCCTTCAACGGCGGCAAGCCAGTTCATTCAGTCGTGATCCCGTCTGGTGAGCGCGCCAAATTCGCCCGCCGTCCGTGCTGCCCGCGTAGGAGACTTCCGCGTTCGGAGACCCGAGGAAGTCTTCAGGTCGGCCGCCATTGCCGCAAGTCTTGAGGAGGCCGCCGACCGACAGGGCCCATCGACGCGCTCTCACAAGTTGCGATGCGCCGGCGCGCACACTGACCGCCATGTCGACCCGAGCCAAGACGCAAGCCAAGACGCGACCCAAGCCTGCAGCGTCCAGGCCTCGCCGAAGCACCACGGACGATCGACTTGAACGAGCGTTGCGCGAGACATTCGGGCATCGGAGATTGCGCCTCGGGCAACGCCTCGTGATCGACCGCGTCATGGCGGGACTTTCAACGCTTGCCGTCATGCCGACCGGAGCGGGCAAGTCCCTTTGCTACCAACTGCCGGCGCTGCTTCTTCCCGGCCAGACAGTCGTGATCTCGCCATTGATCGCGCTGATGAAGGATCAGTGCGAAAAGCTCGGAGATCACGGGGTACATGCCGTGCAACTGAATAGCCAATGCAGCGCGTCAGAGATCGAGGCAGCGGAGTTGGCGATCGAATCCGGCAAAGCGCGCGTGATTTTCAGCACGCCCGAGCGCCTGGCCGATGCATCGTTCGTGGCTCTGCTGCAGAAGCGCCCGACATCGCTGCTCGTTGTCGACGAAGCTCACTGCATTTCGCAATGGGGGCATGATTTTCGGCCTGCTTATCTGGAGATCGGTGCGGCGGCGCGGGCACTCGGTCAACCGGTCGTGCTGGCTTTGACGGCTACCGCGAAGCCCGAGGTGGCTTCCGAGATCATGGAAAAGCTCGACATTCCGCGGGCAGGCCTCGTCGACACCGGCGCATACCGAGCCAACCTGCGCTATTCGGTCCACGCATCGACGAGCGAACCGGAAAAACTGGAGCGCGCGCTGGAACTCGTCGCACGGCTGAGCGGAAGCGGGATCGTCTACACGGCAACTGTCAAGGCGGCCGAAGCACTGTTCGTGGCGCTCTCGGAGGCCGGCGAGTCGGTGGGTCTGTATCACGGCAGGCGCCGCGCCCCGGAGCGGCGCGCCGCACAGGATGCTTTCATGTCGGGCGAAGTGCGCGTCATGGTCGCGACGAACGCATTCGGCATGGGCATCGACAAGCCGGATATCCGCTTCGTATTGCACTTCCAGATGCCTTCGAGCCTCGACGCCTATTACCAGGAGTCGGGACGCGCAGGCCGCGACGGGCAGCCCGCAAACTGCACCTTGCTGTACCTGCGGCGCGACAAAGCCGTGCAGCAATTCTTCCTGGCTGGCGCATGGCCGGAAGCTGGGGAACTGCGCATGCTTCAGCGGGTTCTTGCAGCGCCGCCTGCGGAAGCGCCGGGTTGGTCGCCGACGGCACTCCAGCAAGAGGCGCACCTTTCGGGCGGCAAACTGCGGGTGCTGCTCGGCTTGCTGAAATCCAGCGAACTCGTGGCGAGTTCCGAAGACGGTTCGTTGCGCTGGGGCGAGAGGCCGCTGCTCGATGAGGCCGGCGTGAACGCACTGCTCAGCGGCTACCGCGACAAACGCGAGCAGGAGCGCATCGACCTTGAAAAAATGGTCTTCTATGCAACGACCGGACTGTGCCGCTGGCAAGTGCTGCTTCGTGAACTGGCAAGCGATGAACTGGCCGAGCGATGCGGCACCTGCGACAACTGCCTGCGGATCGCCGCCCATGAGCGCGCCCTCTCCGCCAGCGACTCCGCGGCGCCTGCGTCGTCGTCGGCTCAGTCGCACCACTCGAACTTTTCGCCGCGCACGCCGGCGCGCGTGGCGCGGTACGGCAAGGGAATGGTGGTCAGCGCGGATGCGATCTCGGTCACGATCGAATTCGCAGATGGCAGTCAGCGATGTTTTCAGCCTGACTACGTGAGGCCGCTGCGTGCTCGCCCGGCTGAACCATGAACGGCAAGCAAGGAAGGCCACGCGGTGCGCGCTGGATTGCTGTGGTCGCCGTCGCTGCGCTGGTTGCGGCGGGCTTCGCGCTCTATCGCGGTCTTGTGTCAGTGCCAGACCGATTCAACCCCTGGGCTGAACTGGACGTCGACGCGCCGCCGAATTTCCTGACCGGGTTCAAATTGCGCCGGGCGGGTGCCTCGGCGCCAGCCTGCTTCGCAGCGCTCGGCCGAAGTGGCATGCGCTATGAGCGCGTGCCCGACCAAGTGACCGGTCCCGAATGCGGCTTTCACAACGCCCTACGTCTGCGGCAAGGTCGAGAGATCAAGTTGAGTTCGCCACTGATCCTGAGTTGCCGCGCCGCCCTCTCCTTTGCGATGTGGGAGCGCCACGGCGTCCAGCCGGCGGCGCGCAAGGATCTTCAGTCCACCATCGCGTCCTTGGAGCATCTTGGAAGCTACGCATGTCGCGACATCAACACCGGCGAAAAGGACGGCGCGAGCGGACGGCGCAGCCGCCATGCGACAGCCGATGCGCTGGACGTATCCGGCTTCGTCACCATCCACGGGCGTCGGATTCTTGTCGGACGGGATTGGGAGTCGGGAATTTCCAAATCCCGCACCGGCCCAACGGCGTTCTTGAGCGACGTCCATTCGAGCGCATGCACGTACTTCGAGGGCGTGCTCGGGCCGGACTACAACACCGCCCATCAGAACCATTTCCATCTGGAGATGGGTGGTTGGCGCATGTGCGACTGAGGGCGGTCCGGCACGCATGTTGCAACGGATCGGTATGAAGATGGGTTCGCTTTATGAACAGGCCGTCGCCTTGAGTCCAAAGGCCGCGCGCATTGCCGCGTTCCTGCTCATCGATGAGCCACAGGTACCTGAACCGCTCCGTCGATCGCTGGGCGTCGCCCTCTCGTCATGCGATGCTGACGCCACCGTGACGGTGCGTTGGACGGACGGGGACCCGGACGCACAAGCAGCGCGCCGCTTCGTGGAAGCATGCCGAGAATACTGTGAAAAAAAAGCTTCCCCGCGTGCGCCATAGAGCGATGGGTGAAGGGATGGTCGCATCCATCCGCAACATTTGCTGCAAACCTTGCCAACTGCCGCGTCGTGTCGTGTCGCGGTGGTAGCCGTCAAGATCCGGCGCGGTCAGTCGATCCAGGGGCCGCCCAGCATGGCCTGGATGTACGCTGCCACCTTGACGAGATCCTCATCAGACAAGGGCAGCGGTGGCGCGTCGACGAGGTGCTCCGCAACCAAGTGCAGCTTCGCGGAGGCGTTGGGCTGCTCCTGGAGCAGAACCGCGATCGCCGCTGTTTGGGCGACTGCCCTCAGTTCCAGGGCACGCAGCCGAGCATTGACTTCTTCCGGTTCCATCTTTTCCTCCTGGCCGTGATCCAGTTCAAGGCGAAACTCTACCGCCGCCGAGAACCTATCGGCCTGCTAGTGCATTGTGCTTGTCTATGTGGGAGAAACAGAATCTGGAGCGCCAACTTCTTTCGGCTTTGTTGCCGGTGCGGGCGCGTTGGTGCGGGGCGAACGGGCGCGCTGACAAATCATGCGACCCGTTTGCCGATCCCAATGGCAGGATCTGGCCTTGGTTGGCGCATCTCCCGCCGCGATTGCAGGCGCGAAGGCGCAAAGGCCGGCAACCGCAACAGCACCGGAGAGGATCAGTTTCTGGAGGGGTTTCACGCCGGCAGCTTACACCGCTTCAGTTTCGCAAATTGATACCGTCGTTCGCAGCATCCAATCAGTCCTGCAGGGGGCGTAGAGAAGAATGGAACTCCGATGCACGGACAAGCACGGCCGACAACTCAGATTCTGCAAAAGCAAACAAAAGCTGAACAACCTTTTCAGGGCCGTCCCCCTCGACCTCGGGCAGGTATTCGATTGCCCGCAGAGCGGCTACTCCAGTCATTTCGCCAAGCTGAAGACACGCCGAACTCACGCGGTGCGCCAACCGCTGCAGTTCGACGTAGCGTCGCATTTGGACCGCCAGGTGCATCTCCTTCAAATCGTCCGAAGTCGAGAGGATGAATACGTCCATCAGTTCCGCGATGTGTTCCGGCTTTCCACCGCACAGCGCCTTCAGACCGGCATATGGCTCTTTTCCGTTCAAGTCGTTCTCCCTGATTCTTCAGACTTGGCCTCTGCCGAATATCACTATTGGCTTTCAAGCTCAGCGCCGGCGAGTGGACGAGAGCTTGCTTCAGTGGCCGGGGTGCTCGAGGCGGGATCCACTGGGATCAGCCGATAGCCGACCGATTCAACCGTCTCCAAAGCCCATCCATGGGCTCCAGACAGCCACAGCTCGGTAGTCAGGATAGCGATGGTGCCTGCGAGATAGTCGTCCTTCAGCCTGAGCGCAGCTTTTTCAAAGTGCATCACCTGCTTCAACCGCTTGGTCGTCAACGTCCTGCCGGCATAGAAGAAGAACTCGAGGGCGACGTCGAAGGCAGCGGGCTCCAGCCGCACCGTTCGACCGGCAAAAGCTACTGTTCTCCCCAAGGGATCGAACGCATAGCTCCCCCAGGACAGATGAGACCGGGCGCCTTCGAACCTGCAAGCATTCAGAAACGAAAGGATGAGCCGGTAGTAGTCACTGAAGGAGCGCGGCGGACTCGCGGAGACTCCTCGGCTCTTGGGGCGAATGTCCTGGTGCAACCCCGCGTGAAGTACGGGGACATCAGGGCCGATGGAGGCACGAACGCCTTCTAGAACTTCCCGGCCTTTGCTATCCGTCACAGGCATGTTGCCGAGATAAAGCATATCGAGAGTAGTCGCGCCGACACCCATCTCCGCCAGTTCATCGAGGTTGGTGAAAACAAGCGGCGCGTAGCCGAGTGAGCGCAGTACGCGGCGGGCATATTCACGTTCCCCCGATGAGTACGCAAGCACACCGATTCGTCTCCTCCGAACTGAACGATTCATGGTTTTGTGCGACCAAGGTCGAGTTGCGGCATCTGAGGGGAGACGCGCAGCGTGAGCAGAAAACGCTTGTCAGCGCGCGAAAGCAAACAGCCCAAGGAGAGGGCTACGGCATTGAAGGCCGTCATGATGAATCCTCCGGTGCGATGTGAATCGCACGATGTTTTGATGGCGCCAATCGAGCGTTAGCGGATTCCCTCCCTCAGCAAGCGCTCGACCGAAATCCTAGGGACGGCGTCAATCCCAGTACATGAGAAACATCGCAAAGCTGCGGCAAAGACTTCGATTGCTTTGCGGAGACAGTGCGTGCATCCGCGACGATGTATAAACATCGGGCGCGCACCGATGCGCCCCATCACAACAACATCTGGAGACAACGTGGAATCCCTGGAGCAGAGAACCATTTCGAAAATCAGCTGGCGGCTGTTGCCGCTTCTGATGGTCAGTTACTTCGTTGCCTATCTCGACCGGGTGAACCTGGGCTTTGCCGGGGCCTCGATGTCCAAGGACCTGGGGTTCACGAGCACCGTCTTCGGCAACGCGGCGGGCATCTTCTTCATCGCCTACTTCCTGTTCGAAGTGCCGAGCAATCTGGCGCTCGAACGCTTCGGCGCCCGTCGATGGATCGCTCGCATCATGCTGAGTTGGGGCGTGCTTTCCATGGCGCAGGCATGGGTGGGCGGTGCGACGAGCTTCAACGTCGTCCGCTTTCTGCTCGGGATGGCCGAGGCCGGTTTCTTCCCCGGCGTCATCTTCTATCTCACCCTTTGGTTTCCCGCCGCCTACCGCGCCCGCATCGTGGGCTGGTTCATGTTTGCCGTTCCGATCTCGACGGTGATCGGCTCCCCCATCTCAGGCTACATCCTCAACATGGACGGCTTTTGGGGCATGCACGGCTGGCAATGGCTCTTCATCATTGAAGCGGTGCCCGCAGTTGTGTTGACCTTCTTCGTGCTGTTCTACCTGCCCGACCGCCCCAAGGACGCAAAGTGGCTGACGCCTGAAGAACGCGACTGGCTGCAGACCACGCTCAATGCCGAACAACGCCATCGCGAGTCGATTCACAACATCTCGTGGAAGCAGGCACTGCTCAACTGGAAGGTCATTTCGCTGGGCATTGTGTACATGGGCATCACCGTGCCGCTGTACGGGTTGGGATTTTTCCTGCCGCAGATCATCAAGGGCTTCGGCGGCCTGAGCAATGTGGAGATCGGATTCATCAACGCGTTCCCCTACTTGGTCGGTGCGATCGCGATGGTGTTCTGGACGCGTTGGTCCGATGCGCGGCGTGAGCGAAAACTGTTTCTGCTGATCCCGCTTGCATGCATCTTCTTCGGCCTCGTCGCTGCGGCGCAGTTCAGCGCACCAATTCCGAAAATGGCCGCCGTCACGGTGGCCGCGTTCGGCATCTTCACGGCGCTGCCGGTGTTCTGGACCGTCCCGACGGCATTGCTGAGCGGTGTTGCCGCAGCGGCCGGTATCGCGTGGATCAATTCGATCGGCAATCTCGGCGGCTACATCGGCCCGACGATCTTCGGCATCCTGAAGGACCGGATGGGCAACGACTTCTACGCGGTGCTTTTCCTCGCGCTCTTGTCGGTGGTGGCATTCGCGCTGGTGTTGCTTGTCGGTCACGACAAGCGGGCTGAACATGGCGCGCAGGCCGTGCGAGCCTAGTGACGGGCCTGCAGCAATTTGCTAGCCGAGCGGTGAGACGCCGGTGATCCAGGCGTGGAGCCAGAACAGGAAAGCGACATAGACGGCAAGACCACCAACGACGGCGATGACGTCGTTGAGTGGTCCCGAAGGAGCTGTTGGCACGGCATGCGGCATTGGGCGTCGCTTGACGGAAATCCGGTCTGCCACCGCCCACACCAGAAAGCCGCCGAATAGAAGCACGTCCGCGAGCGTGCCATTGGCCAGCAGATGCGCCGTGGCCCAGAGCTTTACGGCAAGCAGCATGGGGTGCTTGGCCGTGCGCTGGATTCGGCCCGGCAGGTACGCCGCCAGGAAGAGCGGAAACACCGGAATCATCAGCACGAGCGCCACATGCCGCAGTGCCAAAGGTGGCGCGTACAAGACCACGGGCGAGTGACGGGCCAAACCGTAACCGTAGATGAGCACCAGCAAACCCGCGAGAGAGACCAGCGCGTACAGACCTTTCCAGGCGCGCTCGCCGAACTGTGCGATCCGCGCCTGGCGCCAGCCAGGCGCAAAGATGGACACCGAATGCACGCCAAGAAAGAGAACAAGGCCGGCAACAAGAATCGACATGCTCATCTACCAGGCCGCCGGCAGCTTGCGCAAGATCACGATCCGGCCGTCGCGCTGCCCCACGTAGCCCCCGGCGGTGAGTTCCTTCATGACACGGTTCACCATCTCGCGCGACGAACCCACGCGATCGGCGATGTCCTGCTGGGTCAGCTTGCGGCGCATCACGCGTTCTTCTCCGAGTTCGTCCGAAAGATCTGTCAATACGCGAACCATCCGTCCATAGACATCCTGCAGCGCCATGCTGCGCACCTGTTCGGTCAGGCGACGCACCATGCGGATGAGCTTGCGGGTGAGGTGCAGCGCGAAATCCGGGTGCTCTGCCAGAAACTGTCGCAACTCGGTCCCTTGCACCACGCGACACGTGCAGGCTTCCAGCGCCTTGATCGACGCCGAACGCTTCTCACCGTCGATCGCGAGTTCGCCGAAGTATTCACCCGGCCCGTACTCCGTCAGGACGACCTCGCGCCCGTCCTCCGAACTCGCGTAGACCTTCACGCGACCGCTCAGCACGATATAGAGCGAATCGGTGGTGTCCCCTTCGTTGATCAGGATCGCCTGCGGCGGAAAGGCCCGGATCAATCCGTGCGGGGAAATGGCGTCGAGCAGGCCTTGCGGCAAGCGTTCATTGGCGGAACTCATCGGTGGGTCACGAAACTCCTCTGCGCGGAATACTACTGCGCTCTGCCATTGCTCGGACGTGGCCGCCACGACAACCCCAAAGCGGAGCTTGCCTGCCCTCCGCTTCGCTGCTACAAGCCTTTTCGCAACAAACGCGCAAGAACATAAACACAATCGCGCCGCCCGCCGGCCGACGAGGAGAATTCCATGTGGCGAATGAGTCGCAAGCAAGTCGCTCGGCGAGAGCGAATTCATGGCTGGGCCGAGGCGATGTCCGCCTATCCGGCCCCGTTCGACAGCAGCGCCGCGAAGGAACTGCAGGCAAGGCTGCAGGGGCAGATCGTGCTGCCGTCCGACTCGCCCTATGCGGCGTCCAGGCAACTTTCGAACCTGGCATTCCAGAGCTTTCCACAACTGATCGCGTATTGCGAGGTGTTCCAGGACGTCTGGGAATGCCTGCAATTCGCGCGTAAATACGGCTTGTGGACCACCACTCGTTCAGGCGGCCACAGCACGGCTGGCTTCAGCATGAACGACGGCATGGTCATCGACACCAGCCACTTGAACGGGATCTACGTCGACCCCGATCGAAAGATTGCGGTGGTCGGGCCGGGCACCAACTGGGGGCATCTCAACGCGACGTTGGCGGACTACAAGCTTCACGTGCCGACCGGCATCTGTGGCGATGTCTGCGTGGCGGGCTTCATGCAGGGCGGCGGCTTCGGGTTGACTTCGCGGCTCTTCGGGATGAACTGCGACAACGTGCTGGAGATGCTCGTCATGCTGGCCGACGGGCGCATCGTGCGCGCGGCAGACGATAGCAATCCCGATCTGTTCTGGGCCATGCGCGGCGGGACGGGCAACAACTTCGGCATCCTGCTTCAGGTGACCTATCAATTGCGTGACCTGCCGCCGCTATGGGGGTTTGGCCTGGAATGGCCGATCGACAAGGCGCCTGCCGCCCTGGCCGCACTGCAGGACGGCTACATGCAAAGCGGCGCCCCGCCCGAGCTCGGCTACATGGGCGCGTTGGTTCGCCTGGGCGCCAAACTCGACCCCGTGCTGGTGATGCGAGGCACCTACTGGGGCTCGGCGGCTCAGGGCAAGAAGGCGCTCAAGCCCCTGCTGGACAACACGGGTGCCACGCTCAAGCTTCAGAAGGTCGGCAGCTATTTCGAACTCAACGACTGGCTGTTCGAGAACGTCCCACCCTGCCCCGATCTGGCGCGCGAGGACAAGCAATCCACCAACATTGCGCGACGTCTCACGATTGCGGAATGGCGCAGGATCTGCAAGCGCTTCACCGAGAGCCCGAATCCGTGGACCGCAGTCGCCATCGAGCCTTATGGCGGTGCCATCAACCGGGTCGCCCGCGACGCCACGGCTTTCGTGCATCGCCAGGCGGACATGAACCTCTTCGTCGACGTTTTCTGGATGGACGAGCCGCAGCGTCTGAAGGTGCAGCCTTATCTGGACGACTTCATGGCGCTGCTCGACCCAATGGGCAACGGAGAGTCCTACCAGAACTATCCGCGCCTGAGCCAGACCGACTACCGCCAACGCTATTGGGCAGAGCAGTTTCCGCGTCTGCTTTCGATCAAGCGAAAGTACGATCCTGACAACACGTTCCGATACGCGCAGAGTGTCAGCCCCGAGCCGGGCAGCCGCTGGCCTGCCCCGGCGGGCGGTCCGATCGTGCCGGTGCCATGGGGGCCTCCACCGATTCCGCCATCGTCGACTTGAGACTCGAAGGAGCATGCGATGCGCACCCTGGTCAAGATCTTCTTCAACCCACCCATGGCAGTCGCCCGCGTTGGCGCCAGCCCGACGCCGATGGCCGCCTTCGAATGGGCCACGGCCAAGACTGCGCACGGCGGCACGCAGACGGTCATTGAGCCCGCGCTGAGCTTCGACATCGCCCCTGACGGAAGCCTGCGCCCATACATGCCCAGCGAAATTCGCTTCAGAGAGGTGGATGGCTCTATTCGTCCGGTCGCTCCCTTCTTCGAGTTGTGGGCGACGCTGATGCGCCCTGACGATGGAGAACTCGAAGAGCACCCGTTGACCCTGCGCTTGCTGAAAGAACTCGGCATCGGTTTGGACCACCTCGCGCTCGAAGTGACGGCCTCCAACCTCAAGGCCGCGCGGCGCACCGGCGACGATGCCTGCGGATTCACCGCCCGCGTCGAGATCGCCGGACGCGATCACAGCGAACGCGCGCTGCTCGCCTTCAGCCGCCATACGTCTGGCCAGCAACCGCTGGTGCTTCACGACAAGCCGATTCCCGTCGGCAAGGTGCAATGGATACGGCCCATCGAACAAGCGATCGAAGGGGTCGACCTGTCGACCCTGCGGCTGCGCTTCACACCCGCGACCGGCGAGGTCTACGGACCGCCACAGGCAGCCTACGGGCCCGACCGCCAGACTGTGACCGGGCCGCTCGACGTGGAAGAGTTCTCCAAAAAGGAAGACGGCCGGGTTCACATGATCGTCAAGGCGAAGAACCGCATCCTGAGCGGAGCCACCGTCTTCTCGCGCTATCAGATGACCAATGGGCTGTTCGAAGATCCTCAGCCGCAGGACGGCTACGACGGCGCGGATGAAGGCGACAGCGTGGCCTGGGGTGTGGTGGACGACACCTGCGATGCGCTGATCACCGCCTCGGTCGCGTGGCGCGGCACCCGTTATGGTGCGGCAGCGCGCGTGTTCGTCGGACCGCCCCAATACGCACCGGACCGGCGTCCGTTCTACGACGTCGCGTCAGACCTCGCCGACCGTGACCTGCCCCTGATGAAAGTCACTCGCGAGAACTTCGATGCGGTGAAGGCCGAAGTCGTCGAGTTGTTCCGGCGCGTTTTCGAGACGGCAAGTTCGCTCAACCTCGATGCCGCGCGCACAGAGGCTTTGCAGGACAACCAGGCCAGGATCGGATCGACGGATGTCCCCAAGCAAGGACTGCCGGCCGTCGGCAAGGAGAGCATGACGCGCGAAGACAAGCCCTACGTCGATCGCGTGCCGGACCTGACGCCCGGACAGGCCGTCTCGGTGTTCACCACCAGCGTTCGCGGCGATCGGCTGACCTACACCGAGGTCGTTCCGTTCGTGCATGGGCAGTTGATGGACGAGGTCGTGCTGCTCGACTTCCTGCGCCGCCGCCACGACCATGTTCGCAAACTGCTGCGGCCGCCCTTCGGGCTTCTGTCCCAATGGGACGAAGCGCCCGGCCCCCAGCCCCATCCCGAGTTCCGAGACCCGCGCGTGCTTCGCGACGTGCTGCATGACATGCGCATGCCTCCGTACATGCGCGACGCCTACTACGTGCCCTTGTCGCTATCGCGGCGGCAGTACCACATGATGATCGACTTCCTCGATCTGCTTGCGGCTGAGGAGACGACCCCATGAGCGATTCCATCCAGCCCCGCAACCGCACCGCCCGTGCAGCCGTGATTGGCAACCCGGCGACGTCTCGCATCGATTCGGCGGTCGCCAATTGCTTTCCAGGGCTCGAACTGGATGTGCGCGCACTTGAAGGGCGCTTCTTCCCGGGCCTGCTCTTCTGGGTGGTCGCGGCGCCCGTCGCCCCCGTGGCGGGCGCCATTCCCAACCAGGCCGGCATCCACCTGAAGTACCTGGACTATGAAGCCGACCCGATGCTGCCGGAGCGCAGCGACGAGCCCTGGGTGCAAAAGCTGCTCGACACATACCAGGGCGACACCGGCATCGCATTGAGCGCGGGACGCTGGTATCTGCACTGGATCGAGCAGGGCGGCACGCGCATTGCCTGCCACGACGCACAAGGCAACGCCTACGACGGCGAACTGATCTGGCGCTTTATCCGCTGCCTTGCACCCGATGAGCCATTGAAGATTGCGCTGGTGCAGCGGGACGGCCCGGCCGGCCAGGCACCCGTCGAACTCGAGGGATATCGCCGCCGCTACACCACGCAAAACGGCGTGATCGACGCCGCATACCCGCCTGGCGAGTTGACCGGCGCAATGTGCAATCCCTGGCAGCACGACTTCCGCGATTGCGCCTGCTACTACTGGGCCTCCAATCATCCCGACGTGGTGCTCGGCGAAGGCGACGGCCAAAGCCTGCCGGACGGCTCGCCAACGGGCGCGACCGATTCAGTGCTTTGGCTCGACTGGCTGCGGCGCGATCGCAGTCCGGCGGGGGCGGTCGGCGCGCCGGCATCCCGCGCTGCGGCGCGGCCGGCGCAACTCGATCACTTCGAAATCAACCATCGATGGCAAGACCTCGCGTACGTCATCGGTGGCCGCGAAGTGGGAGATTCATACCACCCGCCCATCGCCCCGGCCGCAAAGCCCTATGCCACCCCGCACGAGATGGTCGCCGACCTGCGCACGCGGCTCGCGCCGCTCGAACTGACGCTCGCCTATCAATACCTCTACGCCCTGTTCTCGCTGAAGGATCCGCCTGCGGCGCCAAAGCCGGGCACACCGCAGGCACCCTGGCCCACGCTGGCTGCAGACCTGAACACTGCACGCCAGTTCGTCACGCTCGTCGCGGTGAGCGAAATGACCCATCTGCGCTGGGCCAACCAGTTGCTCTGGGAACTCGACCGAGCCGGCTTCTACCCGCAAGGCGAGCACTACGAGCCCGTGCTCGAACCGTTCGCGTCGCCGACCCGGATTCTCGGCATCGAGCTGCCGGCGCTGCGCCCGCTCGACATGCAGGCACTGGACGACTTCGTCCGCATCGAACGACCGGGCGGGCCGCTGGACACCGCCTACGCACGCTGCGTCGCGACCCTAGAACAGGACATCTACCCGCGCGAGCTGTACGAACTCGCCGTCCGAATCGATACCGACGGCACACAGCATTACGCACGCTTCCGCGACGTGCGGTCGACGCTGCAGACCTATCGCAATGCATCCGGCCCGTCGCCCTACCTGCTGGACGTCAGGACAGGCACACGTGACGAAGCCCGCGTGGCGCTGGACTTGCTCGCTGCCTTGCTGAGCGAGCTGCGCACCGCCTACATCGCCGAGGCGGACAGGCGATTCGACGAAGCGCAAGGCGCAATCAACCGATCACGCCTGGCCATGGACAACCTGCGCACCGAAGCCTTGGCACTGGCGGCGCGCGGCATCGGCATTCCCTTCTTCGACGTGCCATGACCACCATCACCGTGCCCGTGTCCGCAATCGGCCGACGCGCTCGCGCGCAGACGGGGCCGGCCGAGGCGCACTGCTTCGAGACCGAGCACGGCACACATGCCCTTGTGGTGGACGCATCGCGTGTCTACGATGTGCCGGCGGATTTCGCCGCAAAGCTTATGGATGCGGCACGGCAAGGTGGTGCGCCAGCCGAACACCGGTTCCTCGCGGCTTACGGACTGGAACAACCCCAAGCCATCACCGACACCATCGACACGCCACCGGTCAATGCGATCGCGCTCGCCGTTTCGGAGCACTGCAACCTCGGTTGCGGCTACTGCTATGCCGACGGCGGCAGCTTCGGCGGCGAAGCCAAGCACATGCCCTGGGAGACGGCGCGCGCCGCCATCGATCAACTCCTCGAAGGCGTGGCGCCAGGCGCGACCGCCAAGATCGCCTTTCTCGGCGGCGAGCCGCTGCTCAATCGCGCGGTGCTACGCCAAGCCACGGAGTACGCGACGGAGCGCACTGCCGCAAAAGGTCAAACGCTGCGCCTCGCGCTCACGACCAATGCGACAGTGCTGAATGCCGAAGATGCCGCTTTCCTGGCAGCCCACGGCTTCGCGGTGACCGTCAGCATCGACGGCGAAAAGGATCTGCACGATGCCTTGCGCCCCACGCTGGGCGGCACCGGCAGCTACGACCGCATCGTGGCGCGCCTGCCGGCGCTGCTTGCACGGCAGGGTGAAAGGCCATTGCACGGTCGCTCGCCGATGCAGGTGACGGCGCGCGTGACGGTCACACCGCGGCATCACGCCTTGCGCGAGACGATCGAGCATCTGATGGCCCTCGGGTTCCACACCGTCGGTGTCTCGCCCAGCCTGAGCGCACGCGACCCTTCATTGCAACTGAGTGCCGGCGACCTCGATGCACTGCTCGCGCAGATGATCGACTGTGCCGACGAGTTCGAGCGGCGCTCACTGGCGGGCGACCACTACCCGTTCTCCAACATGCTGTCGGCCATGCAAGAAATCCACCGCGGAACGCACCGACCGTTGCCCTGCGGTGCCGGCGCGGGCTATCTCGGCGTCGCCGCCGATGGCGAACTGAGCGCGTGCCACCGCTTCGTCGATGATCCGCGCGCGGCGATGGGCAGCGTCCACGGCGTTGTCGACGACGAGGCGCGCAGTGACTGGCTGGCCACGCGCCACGTCGATCGGCAGGAACCCTGTCGCAGTTGCTGGGCGCGCTATCTGTGCGGCGGCGGCTGCCATCACGAAGTGCTGCATCGCGGACGAGTGGCCTGCGATTTCATTCGCGGCTGGCTCGACCACTGCCTGCGAGCGTATGTTCGCATCTCAGAGCAACGACCCGGCTTTTTCCGCTGAGGTCTGCGTGATCGGCGGCGGTCCTGCGGGGTCGGCCGCTGCGCTGCGCCTGGCCCAGGTGGGGCATCGTGTAGTGCTCGTGAATCGACCAGTGCAAAGCCGGTTGCCGATGCGGCGCGGCGAATCCTTGCCGCCGTCGGTGCTGCCGTTGCTCGCCTCGCTCGGGTTGCACGCCCGGATCGAAAATGCCGGCTTTCTCCGCACGCGCGGCGCGCTCGTTCATTGGCACGACAGTGCACCGCCGATGGCGCAGAGCCAAGCCGCAGAGCCCGGCCTCCAGGCAGACCGCGAGCGCTTCGATGCGCTGCTGCTCGACGGCGCCCGAGCGGTCGGTGTGCAGGTCATCCCTGCCACTGCCGAGGCGCCCATTCGCGTTGATTCACACTGGCACGTGCCGTTGCGCGGAGGTGGCGTTGTCCGATGCGCGGTGGTGATCGATGCGCGCGGGCGCCGAGCTCATCGTCATTCGATCGAAAGCCCGCGCACGGTGGCCCTGTGCGCCAACTGGGCCGGCGCCCTGCCAGCGGATCCGCGCACTCGAGTGCAAGCGACGGCATCGTCATGGTGCTGGGCTCTTCCCTTGTCTGACGGCAGCATCACCGCCGCAGCGTTCGTCGACGCGCGGCGATGCGCCGGACTCCACCCCGCGGAACGCATGCAGCTTTATCGACGCTTGATTGCCGCTTCGCCCCTCCTGGCGGATCTGCTCGCCGGCCGCGAACACGCAGCGGTGACGGCCTGCGATGCGACGTCCGGCGCTACGGCCGATGCGGCACCGGAGCCCGGACTGCTGCGCATCGGCGAAGCCGCATTCACGATCGATCCTCTGTCTTCGCAAGGCGTCGCTGCGGCGATGCGCTCTGCCGTGCAAGCGGCCGCGTGCGTGCGGACCGCGCTACAGCGACCCGACGATGCGGCCATCGCGTGGGCCTTTCATCGCGTGCAGGCACAGCGGGCGATGCGCTGGCATGCGCGGCTCGCAGGAGGCTACTACGCCGAAGCAGCCGAGCGGCACCCGGACGCCTTCTGGACGAGCCGCGCCGAACCAGCCCGCGCCACGCATGAAGCGAAACGCCCCTGGCCAGGGCTCGACGAACGCCTCGCACTCGATGCGAACGCCCGCTGCGCCCGCGAGCCCGCGCTGGTGGACGGCTGGATCAGCCCGGCCGACGCCTTGCAGCATCCAACGCTGGATTCGCCGATCGCCTTCCTGGCCGGGCAACCCGTGACAGACTGGCTCTCACCGCTGGCATCGAAGCCGCTGCTGCGCGATCTGCTCGACACATGGCATCGGCGCTTTGGAGAGAACAGCACGACGACGGTCTGGCCGATGCTCTGGCGGCAGGGCCTGATCGTGCCCGCGGGCGAGCGATCAAGCGAATCCGCAGGCGGCCAGTGAGCGCAGCGCGCGCTGCTCGAAAGCCGTCGCTTTCTGCGCTCGCGCCACGGCGAGCGCGCGTTTCAAATCCGACTCGGGCGCGTCGGGAAGCAGTTCACCCCGCACGCGCCACATTTCAGCTTCGATCCAGCGCTCGCCTGTCGATTCGATACCGCTGCGCGCAGCATCGAGAAAGGTTCGCGCCGCATCCGTCTCGCCGCACTTGGCGTGCGCTCGCGCAAGCAGCAGTTCGGAGAAAGGCCGGTAGTTGCGAATACCGCTGGCCCACCATTGCACCGAACTTTCGCGCATGGTTTTCAACCCTGCTTCGAGATCGCCGTCAAAGGCACGCGCCGCACCGAGGAAGAAACGCCCGCCGCTTTCCATCACCGGAAAGCCGCGCTTGACGCCCACCTCGATCGTGCGCTCCGCAAGCGCCGGAACATGGGTCCAGTCTTCGTGCACCGACAGCAACAGGCAATAGAAAACAAGGGCTTGCGCGATGCTGTGGGCATGATCGATGTGGTCGGCCCACTCGAGCCCTTCGCGCTGCACTTGAAGCGCGGCATCGGAGTGCCCCTGCACCAGCCGCGTGAGCGCCAGGAAGTTCGACGTCATGACCTTGTGGTCGATGCCGAGTTGCATCGCAATCGACGCATGCCTTTCAGGCTCGTACAGCGCCAGCGATCGTTCAAGATGGGTTGCAGCCGTCGCCGGATCACCGACGTGCAAGGCCACCGCACCCACTGCACGCAGGCCAATCATCTCGAACATGCCATCGCCGTTCGCGCGCGCCACGTCGAGCAGCGACCGTGCGGAATCGAGCGCGGCCACGTACTGCGCGCTCACCAGGTGGTATGAATACAAACCGTTGAGCGCAGGAATCAGCCGGCGCTGGTCGCCGAGCTGGCGCGCCAGCGCACTCGCTCTCTCGTAGGCCGCGCCCGTCGCCGGTGCGCCGACGCCTTGCAGCGCACGCAAGGCACTGGCCAGCGGAATCTGCAGCTTCAATTCGAGCTTGTCGCGTTCCAGCCCAGGCTCCAGCGCCGACAACAGATTCATGCCTTCCTGCAGATGCGACAACCCTTCACGCACCGCCGAGCACGCGAGCGAATGTTCGCCTGCAAGCTGCCATTGCGCGATCGCCGGGCGGATCTGGCCGGCGCCCGTGAGATGGCGGGCAAGGGTCTCGGGCTCGACCTCGACGGTGGTCGCAAAACGCTCCTGCAGCACCTCGGCAATGCGTCGATGTACCTCCTGCCGGGCACTTCGCAGCAGCGAATCGCCAGCCTCCGCCTGCAAGAGCGCATGGCGGAACGTGTAGCGCTGGGGCACCGAGTCCGGTATGGCCTGCAGGATGTCACCTGCCGTCAGATGCGCGAGCACCCGCGTCATGTCCGCAGGGCTGATGCCGCAGACGGCGCCCAGCAGGTCGGTCGAGAATTCGCGCCCGAGCAGCGCAGCAGTCTGTGCCACCGACTTCGCCGGGCCCATGCGATCCAGGCGAGCCATCAGCGACGCATGCAGGCTCGCCGGAACCTCGATGCTCATCGTGCTGATGACCGAATCGATCACCGAACGCGTGATTTGCTCCGCGTACAGCGGAACACCCTCCGCGATGCCGGCAATGCGTTCGACCAGCGCAGGCGGCAACGCATGGTTTTCGGCCACCTGCTCGATCAGATGGCGGATATGAGGACCATCCATGCGATCGAGGGTCACAGTGGCCGAGGTGGTCGAATCGCTCCACGCCGGCACGAAGTCCGGCCGGGCCGTCAGGAGGATCAGCAAGCCGGGTTGCGGCGGCCCTTCCAGCAACAGCTTCAATACCGCGAGGGTTGAGGGATCGGCCCAGTGGACGTCTTCCCAGACCATCAGGGCTGCGCGTTCCCGAGCGGCGGCACGCAACGCATCGAGCAGCAGCGTCTGCAGCGATCGCATGAGCACCGGAGGCGCCGTTTCCGGAGCATTCGCCGCGGTGGAGAATCCCGGCCCCGTCAAAGCCGCCAGCAGTCTCATGGCGTCGGGGCGGTTGATGCCGTCCGCCTTGAGCAGGGCATCGAGCCGAGGCAGCACGTCGTCGCCGGGCGCGTCGGGGTTCAGCCCCGCGCGCAGCAGCAGTTGACGAGCCACCGGATGCAGCGCGCTTTGACGATGGAAGGCCGAGCAGCGCAACACTTGCACGCTGCCTCCGTTCGCCTCCACATGGGCGCAGAGTTCATCCGCCAGACGCGTCTTTCCAAGGCCGGCCTCTCCGATCAAGCTGATCGAATACCCTTGGCCGCCGCACACGGTCTTCCACGCATCCTGCAAGGTGCTCAGGTGCCCGGCCGGATCTTCGAGTTGCGGACGAGCGAAGCGCCGATTGTTCGCGTCGAGCTGGCCGACGACCCGGGCCAGTCGCACGGGATTCGCCGGGTCCTTGAGAACCACAGGGCCGAGATCGTCGATGACAAAGCGCAACGGCAACAGATCGAGCGTGGCCTGGCTCACCAGCACCGTGTTTGGTTCGGCCACGCCCTGAATGTGAGCGGCAAGGTTCGGCGCCTCGCCCAAAGCCAATCTGCTTGGATTGCGTGCATCGCCGAGCCCGCCGACCACCACGAGCCCGGTATGAATCCCGACCCGCACCGCCAGACCGCCTGCCACGCGCGGTCCGAGCCGGTTGCTGAGACGAAGCACCGTTTGCACGATCGACAAGCCCGCTTGCACGGCACGCTCTGCGTCGTCCTCGTTGGTCACCGGATAGCCGAAATAGGTCAGGATGCCGTCGCCCAGGAACTGCGCCACATGGCCCCCGAGCGGACGCAGGACCGCGGCGCATTCGTCGTGATAGCTGCGCACGATGTCGCGCAGGTCTTCGGGATCGAGACGGGACGACAGCATCGTCGAGCCGACGAGGTCGCAAAACATCACGGTAAGCTGGCGGCGCTCGGCCGGCGCTTCTTCCACTGGCGGGCGCCAGACAAGCACGAGACCGTCTTCGTCGACAGCCACGCGTCGGCCCAGGATCAGTTCGTTCTTGAGGTCGGCCAGTGCCTCGCGATCGAGGTGGAATTCGCGTTGCAACAGGCCGTAGGTGACCCTCTTTCGGGTCTTGAGAAACTCGGCGACGGCATCCAGGACGGACTCGAAACTCATGCTGCGGCTGCCGAGTTTGTTGGAGGGCGAAAAACTCATCGAGTATATGCGTGGCCTGCCCGATCGCTTCTCCACATCGCAGGCGCGGCCACTCTCATTTCGAAAGCTTGCCGCGATCTTCGGAGCCTTCCTCCGGGCTCTTCTCGTGCGGCTTCACGGTCGAGCGGATGACCATCATCTTGTTCAGCAGATCGAACCAGAACGGCGCGCCGAACGAAACGCCGAAAGCGGTGATCAGCCAACCGAACACCGTCAGCACGCTGCGCATGTCGAAAACGCGGAAATCGTTCCAGCGCATGTGGGTCCAGCCGATCGGCAGATTGAGATCGGTCACGGCGTGGATTGCATCGGCGACTTTCACGTCCGCCTCGCGCAACGCAGCTTCGATTTCGGCGGGGGTCGGCTCCAACGCGCCTGCCGGAGCGGCCTGGGGCGCCTTGTGTGGAGCGCGCAATGCATCCACCGCACGCGTCATGCCACTGTCCGCAGATGCCTTCGCCGCACTGTCCGCGAGCTGTTGCCTCGCATTTGGATTCGCCGCCAAAAATTTCGCAAGATAGATGGTGTCAACGTGCAGGGCCATCGCGATGATGACGCCGAGCCAGAACAGGATGTGCTGCGTGTCGCGCTTGAACCAGCCGGAGACGCGATCCATCGCGGCGTCGTACCACTTCTGGACTGCGTCCAACCCTTGCTCGACGTCGTCGCCCACAGGCGCAAGCGCGGCGAGGACACCCGCCGGCAGCGTGCCCCTCGACCTTGCCAGCGCTGCGCGAAGTTCATGGATCGACATCGCATTCGCGTGCGCGTCTGCATTCGGATTGCCAGCGCCAAGCGCCGGAGCCGATACGGCGGTGGCACCTGGCGCGGCGTCCGGCGGCGCAACATCGAGCTTGCCGGCGCGCGCCAGATCGACCAGTGCCAGCGCGAAGGTGCGCGAAGGGATGTACGAAGGCATGTTGGTCGGCGCGCGAAAGTAGCTGCCCACGATGGCAGGGATCCAGCTGAAGAACTTGAGCCCGCGGTAGTGCACCGTCTTCGGGTCGTACTCGCCGTTATAGAGCGCCGACACAAGCGGATGCCGATACACCGCCTCGACCAGTCGCGCATCTCCGAGCAGCTCCAGCAGTCCGTGCGCGAGGTGTTTGGCGCGCGCCTTCAGGCGAGCTTCAATCGCCTCGCGCACCGCGGACACCACCAGGCTCAGCATGAGGAAGATAAAGATCATTCCTACTGCGAGATCGAGCGTCGCGGACCCGAGCATGATGTCCTCCCTCCGGAAGCGTCGGCTGGAGGCCGATGTTGCGCGCCCCCTCCATCGAACGCCATCCACTGAAAGAGAGATAGCCTGCCCCCCTGCTTTCTGCTGCAATCGCCAGCGACAAGAACTCGCCAGAGGAGGGATCGCCATGACCGATGTCCAGGCGGTGGGCGCACTGCTCACCTCGACCCAGATCAAGAGCGCACAGGCGATCGTCAACCTGTTCGAGACCGGCACAGTGCGGGGCGACTATGGCCAGGTGACCTTGATCGAAGGCGATACCGGGCACCTCACTTATGGCCGGTCTCAGACGACGCTCGGCTCCGGCAACCTGGCGACGCTGCTGCAGCGTTACTGCGCCAACCACGGCGCGCGGTTCGGCCCGCGGCTGGTCGAATCGCTGCCCCGATTCGCGAAGCGCGACCTCACGCTCGATGCGGATGCCAGGCTGCAGAACGTGCTGCGCGCATGCGCCGACGATCCCGTGATGCGCGATACCCAGGACGCCTTCTTCGAAGATGCGTACTGGCGACCTGCCTACGCCACGGCCGGCAAGCTCGGCATCGTCTCGCCGCTCGGTGTGGCGGTGGTGTACGACAGCAGCGTGCATGGCTCATGGGCACCCATTCGCGACAAGGCCGTCGCCGCGGTGGGCACCGTTCAATCGGCAGGCGAGAAGGCGTGGATCCAGGCCTATGTTTCGGCACGCCGCAACTGGATGGCGACCAACAAACGCCCCGACCTCCGCGCGACCGTCTACCGCATGGACGCATTCCAGCGCTTGATCGACCAGGGCTTCTGGGGTCTGGCGTTGCCGCTCGTCGTGCGCGGCCAGGAGATCTCGATGGCGACGCTCTCGGCGACGCCGCCGGGCTGCTACGACGGTCCCCTCCCCGGTTCTCGCGTCCTCGCAGTTCAGTCGCCGCTCGCCCGCGGGCTCGACGTGCGCCTGCTGCAGCTTGGTTTGTCGGACCTTGGAGCAGACATCAAGGCCGATGGCGTCTTCGGGCAAGCCTCATTCAAGTGCGTCAGGCAATACCAGGCCGCGCATGGGCTGCCGGCTACCGGCATTGCCGACGTGCCGCTGATCGCCGAGATCGTCAATTGAGATCGCGAGCGCTGCGTTCGAGCGGGGCCTTGCTCCACTGCCCGTTCTCCGAGGCTGCCTCGAAAGCGGATTGAAAGAACGCCAGCAAGACCCCCTCCGGATCGGGATCGTTGCGCACAGCCTCATACGGCAGCACGAACTCCCGCAACTGCGGGTCGTAACGCGCCGCTGCGGGCAACACTGCATGTGCGGCATAGCCGGGTGGTTCCGGATATGAATAGGCATAGAACGAAGGCTCCGCGACTGCACCGCCGCCAGGCCAGAACCCGCAACTGGCGCATTCATGCGAATACGCCTCCACCATCACGCGGTCCGGGCAATTGGGCACACCGCCCGGATGCACCGGCGCCGTGCGTCCGGAAAACCGCGTGGCCGCCAAGTCGAAAGCGCCCCAGAAGAAATGCACCGGGCTCTGTTTGCCGCTGAAACCACCCCGAAAGCGCTTCAGCACCCGATCGGTGCTTGCAAGAATGCGCCACCAGCGGTTCACGGCATCAGCATCGTAGGCCGCGTGTTCGCGATCTTGCGCAAACGGAACGGCCGGGTCGACTTCCACCGGCGCAGCCCAGATCTCGTGCTCGACCCCAAGCGCCCGCAACCCGGACTGATACTGCGCGAACCAGTCGGCAACGCAGCAGGGCGCGAGTGCAAATCCGTGCGTCGCACCATCGCTGTTGCGCATGGCGATCGCATGCGAGATGAAATCGAATTCGACCTCGATGGTCCGCTCACCGTAAGGCATGGCCGATGTCGTCAGTCCGCGCGCAGTGACGTAGAAAGCGACCTGCCACCAATGGTTCTCCACCGGCGACAGCGCCAGACGCGTCTTGCCGACGATCTGCGTCCACATGTGCAGGGTGGCATAAGTGTCGCGCCACCCTTCGAGCGGCAGCGCGGGCCACGCCTGCGTCGCTGCTGCCTGCCTTGCCAATGAGTCCATGCCGGGTCTCCGTCAAGTCGATGTGCGTCATGTTATCCACGCTCGACCATAATCGCCGCACCGGATGCCTAGCAGTTCATTGTTTCAGCGGCGTGAACAGCCCTTCCGTGCAGCGCGGAGGCTTCGCCCCGCCCTGCGCCCGAAAATCGCCCGCTTTGTCTGACGGCTCGTTCCGACTCACTACCGATGGCCCTGCTTCGCCGATGCCTGCTGGACGTCCGAATCCGGCAAGGCGACCATGACGCCTCTTCGCTGGATTGCCGCGTGCTGGCGCGCGATCTGGAAGAGCGCGTCGAACTCGCCCAAGATGAAGCCGCGGCTCAGACGCGCCTGAGAAAGCCGCTGCCCGGCGCCAGCCATTCGACGTCATCCACGGCCAATCCCGAAAGCTGATCCGCATCGCGGACGAAGAGCAGCTTCTCCTCCTCCAGCAGCCAGCACGGGTACGCATCGGGCGCCTGCGACGTGCGCACCATGCGGAGGACGCACCCGCCGATTTCGACTTGCTCGCCGTGTGCCGAATCGGGCGAATGCAATGGGAGCGTCCGCCGGATCGGACCCGGCGCCGACGCGAGCAGCATTGCCCCATGAGCCTCGTCGTCGGGAGACGCATCGATCAGCGCCCATTCGTCACGCTCGCCTCCAATGAAATAGCTGTTGACCAGCACGCCGCCGCTGTGCCCGGTCACCCGCAGCACGCGGGGCGAAAGCCGCATGGCAACGCCGTGCGTGAGTTGATAGCGGCCGTGGCCCTGTCCGTCCGGATCGATGCGCGAGAGCTCATCGTAGGCCGCCTCACCCGGATTCACGGGCTTGCGACCGGCCGGGCCGTCCGCGAGGCGCGGCATGACCATGGGCACTTCGCGCAGCCCGCGCGCGTGGTCGACGCACTCGGCGGCGCGGCCGAAGGCCGCGAGCTGCTCCAGGATGCGCCGCTGCACGTTCATCAGACGCAGTCCCCGGGCGGCTTCCAGCGCATCCGCCGGGCGAAGCCACAGGTGCTCGACGGTTTCGCGCCCATCGGGTCGCGCGCTTTGCGCGGGTGGCGCCAAGGCCACGAAAAAACGCGTATCGAAGCGGCGCGGCATGCCCGGCGGCGTGAGCCAGTGGCTGAAATAGGCGAGGCGATCGACAGCAAGCCGCCATCCCCGGCTCTCGCAGAGGCGCAGGAATGCGTCGCCGCCCTCTTCCACCGCGAGCCGCATTGCTGCAACTTCCTGCGCCGGCATGTCGACCAGCGGCACGAGCCGGTCGTCCGAATCGTGCGCGTCGTTCGCGAACAGCAATCCAGCTTCTTCGAAGCACTCGCGAATGGCGGCGGCGTAGTAGTCGAGCCCGTTGGCCGACACGGAGAGACACTGGCTGGCGGCAAAGTCGTCGACGCCAGCGCACAGCGTCCGCAGCGCACGGTCACCCACATCGAGCGTTCCGCCGGGAAAGACCGCCGCGCCGCTGTTCTGATCCGCTTCTTTTTCGGCGCGGCGCAGCATCAGCACCTCCATCCCGGAGGGGCCGTCACGCAGGACGATCAGCGTGGCGGCGAAACGCACAGGGCGCACGGCCGCTGATGCCGTGGCCATCGCTGAAGGCGCGGTGTTTGAAAGATTCGTGGAAGTCGTCATGGACCAGGGCAAAACCTGCTTTGATAACCCGAAATCGACCGAAAGGCAAGAATCGTTTTGATGAGGCGCCCGCAAGAAGCTTGTTTCAAACTTCGCCCTTGATGACAAGGCGGAGACCCCGGTGGTCAAGAAGATCCAGCTCAATGACGAACAGTGGAAGACCCTGCAAACGCTGCTGGAGGCGAACACGCAGCGGCAGCCGACCCACACCATCAAGGTTTCCGAGCGACTGCGGTCCAACGGGCTCGTGTCGTCGGACCCGCAAGGCTGCAAATTCGTGACCGAACAGGGTCTCCAGCGCCTGAACCAGGGTCGCTGAACCCAGGATCGGGTCGCGGGCGTGGGAACCGGCCCAGGCGCGTTGCCTACTTTTCCTGACACTGCCGTGGCACGCATCGTGCACAACCCTGTCGATGGTTTCCTCCACCGTCGAAAAACTGCGCCAAGCGCTGCGCCAGGTTCTCAGCCGCGCACAAGCCTTGCGCGTATTTCTCACCCTTGGAAGCCTGATGGCGACTTGTGCGCTGCTCGGGCATCCGGACGCGGTCACGCCGCTTTTCCTCGGCGCTATCGCCAGCGCGCTGGCTGAAACTGACGACAGCGGGCGCGGGCGCCTTCGCGCGCAGATCGTGACGCTCGCCTGCTTCGCCGCCGCCGCGGCGGCGGTGGAGGCATCGATCCGCACACCCCTGCTGTTCATCGTCGGCCTCGCGGTCGCGGCGTTCGCGCTGACGATGCTGGGCGCTGTCGATGCGCGCTACAAGGCCGTGGGCTACGCCACGCTCATCCTCGCGATGTACACCACGCTGGGTATCGAAAATCAAGGCGCCAGCGCCATCCGGAGGCAGCAGGAGATCGTTCTGCTGCTGGCCGGCGCCGCCTGGTATGGCGTTTTCTCCGTCGCGTGGAGTGCTGCTTTCCCGGCGCAACCGGTCCAGGCTCGCCTGGTGCGGCTGTTCTCGGTGCTCGGAAACTACGTGCGCTTCAAGGCTTCGCTGTTCGAGCCGCTGCGTGGCATCGACTTCGAGCGCAAGCGGCTTTCGCTGTCGCAGCTCAATGCCGAGGTGGTAAGTGAACTCAACGCTGCGAAGGAAGCCATCTTTCGCCGCCTCGGCAAGCGTGCGCCGACCGGCCGCATCGCGCGCTATCGCGGCCTCTACCTGATCGCGCAGGACATCCACGAACGTGCGAGTTCGTCGCACGGCGACCACAACGCTCTGGCGGACGCCTTCTTCCACAGCGACCTGCTCTACCGCTGCCAGCGCGTGCTCGATTTGCAGGGCCAGTCGTGCTTGCGGCTCGCGCAGTCGATCGCGCGGCGCGAGCCCTTCACCACTGACGCCGCGACCGTTCAGGCACTGGCCGAACTGCGCGGGGCCATCGAGCATGAGCGCATTCACGCACAGGAACCGGGTCGCACTTCACTGCTGGCGTCGGTCGAAGCGCTGGCGCGCAATCTTGCTCGACTCGATGGGCAGCTCGCAGGCGCGACGCAGCCGTCGGCAAGCGCCGGACGAAACGACATGGGCCTGCTCGACCGGACGCCGCGCTCCACCCACGACGTCGTGGAGCGGGTGCGGAGGCAACTCACGCCGCAGTCGCCGCTGTTCCGCCATGCGACGCGGCTCGCCATTGCGCTTTTCGCTGGTTGGTGCGTCATGCGCCTGATTCACCCGATGCACGGGTATTGGATCTTGCTGACCACCCTCTTCGTGTGCCAGCAGACCTGGGGCGACACCGTTTCGCGGATGGGCCAGCGGATGGCAGGCACTGCCGTCGGCGTGGTCGCCGGATGGGCGCTACTGGGGCTGGTTCCGCAGCATTGGCTTCAGTCGTTGCTTGCCGTTGCGGCGGGCGTGCTCTTCTTTGCCACGCGCGGAACGCGCTATCTCATCGCGACCGCATGCATGACGGTGCTGGTCCTGATGTGCTTCAACCAGGTGGGCGACGGCGGGATGCTGATCGTTCCGAGGCTGATCGATACCGCGATCGGCAGCCTGATTGCGGGCCTGGCGATGCTGCTGGTCTTGCCGCACTGGCAGGCGCGGCGCTTCAACGAACTCGCCGCCACGGCCCTGCGCAACCATGCGGGTTACCTGCGCGAGATCGCCTCCCAATACCGTGCAGGTCCGCACGACGACCTGCCTTACCGGCTGGCGAGGCGGAATGCCCATAACGCCGACGCCACGCTGGCGATTGCGGTGTCGGAGATGTTTAGGGAACCGGGCTTCGTGCGGCCGCGAGCGGGGCTTGCGCTGCGGTTCCTGATCCACTCGCACACCCTTCTAAGCTATTTGTCGGCCCTTGGAGCGCATCGCGTGGCGCTGAAGGACCCGGCGCAGGCCGCCGCCATGAAGGTCGCCGCCGACGAAACGGCAAGCGTGCTCGAGATGCTGGCCGCCGGGGTGGAACGCGCAGCGTCCGATCCCGATGAAGCGGCGGCCAAGCTCTCCGCGCACACGACGCTGGCGCCGCTCCCGGCTGCCGAAGCCGCTGAACCGGGCGAACCGGGCGAAGCGGCGGAAGCGACCGTGCATCTGGTGCGAACCGAACTCGGGCTCGTCGCACTGCAGATTGAAGCTTTGCGCGAACAGGCGCGGCAGTGGCTGCAGCTCAAGGAGGCAGCGCCCGTGCTGGCGATTACATCGACTTGACTTCAATTTCGTTGTCGACGGTTCCGACGCCCTTCACACCCTTGGCGATTTCCCCCGCGCGCGCTTTCGCGGAAGCGGTGGGCGCGGCGCCAGCCAAGCGAACCGTGCCGCCTTTGGTCTGCACGTCGATGCGGGCGGCGTTCAGTTCGGGGTCCTTTGAAAGCGCCGATGAGACCGAGGTCGTGATGGCCGCATCGTCGGTCGCCGACGCGACGGAACTTCCCAGGTTCTCCAGCGCGTTCTTCACGGCCTTGGCATCTTGCTTCACCTCGGGGGATTCGAAATAGGCCTTGGTCTTGTCGCGGGCGGTGTCCGCCAACTCCGCAGCCTTTTCGGCACCTGCGGCGGCGGCTTTCCTGGTTTCGGCGACGGCGGAATCGAGTTGCTGATTGGCTGATCCGCTGGCGGGATCGTTGGCCGACCGATCGGTGCAGGCGGCGAGCGTCAGCACCCAAGACGTTGCCGAAATCGCAAACAGCGCGATCAGCGGACTTGGCTTTCTGCTCCAGCTCTTGTTTCTCATTGGGATCACTCCTGTTGATTGCACGACGAGGACGCGCCCCCGCGACCCCAATCTAGGCGCCGCCATGCCGCGCGACGCGCCGAAGCGACCTCAACGCGCCGTAGGCCGAGCGCGCAAAACAGCGGTCGCAAAGCTGCCATTTTCGATCTCGCATGATGGAAGCTACTTGCCTGCTGTTACATGCAATACCTGCATCTAATGAGGAAGTTCCTACCGAAGTCGTCACTGAGCAATACCGTTGTAACAAGCTCCCCAGTCCACAAAACACATCAGGAAAGGAATTGCAAGAAAGCTTGCCGGGTAGGAAGCGTCCCACGTACAAACCGGGCTCTTCTCAATCTTTAGGTCTTTTTCTTGAAAACTTTAGATAAAAGTTCGCTTCTGCTGCTTATTGCAGCAGGAACACTCGCGGGATGCGGGGGTGGAGGGAGTGGTGGCGGTATGGGCGCGTTCGCCGGAACCGGCACCACCGGCACAGTGGCTGCAGCGCCGACAGACGCAAGCGGAACCGTCGTCGCCGACGCCGGTTCGACGATCGCTGCAGATGGCACCGCACCGGATGCAAAAGACACCGATTTGGAGAAATGGCGTCGCCGGAATTCGACGGCACCTGCTCCGGCGCCTGCACCGGCTCCGGCGCCCGCACCTGCTCCAGCACCGGCTCCGGCTCCGGCTCCCGCCCCAGCACCGGCTCCGGCTCCGGCGCCCGCACCTGCTCCAGCACCCGCTCCGGCTCCCGCCCCAGCACCGGCTCCTGCCGCCAGCGGCGACATCGTCGATTCCAACCTTGCGGTCAACCCGTCTTCGTACGTGCAGATGGCGGCCCAGCTCAGCAAGGATGCAGGTATCGCCTATCGCTACGGTCCCGATGCGCCGAGCTACGGCACCGCCAACTCCGGTCCTTCCCTGACCAAGCGGCCGGATACCCAGCTCAATGCTCCGGCACAGAACGTTCCCTTCTTCTGGTCGGTGGGCGGACCTGTGTCGGGCAACGCGGGGCTTTTCTCCACGAACCAGGCCAACATGTTGTTCGCGGCCGACGACACGAGCAAGCGCGTCGGCGTGAGCCTGCTGCAGGTCTCCGGGTACATGTACAACGTGTTCGCGCAGATGCCGCAGCTTCCCTGGCAGATCTACCAGGCAGGCCAAGGCATCGACTCGCCCAACGTCATGAACTACAAGGCGGCGGGCATCGCAACTGGTGATCCAGTAGCCATCGGCCGCTGCTCGGGTCGCGCCGGCTTCTGTGCCGAAGGCGTGGTGGCGTTCCAGAACGGCACGCTCGGCACCGTCGGCAGCAACACGGCCAGCAACAACGCCACGACCAAGCTGGCGGCCAACAAGGTGCCTACGGGCGTCGCAGTGACCAACGGCAACGAGTTCGCACTCGTCACGGTGTGGGACACGGTCGCCCTCAAGGGCCAGGTCGCCGTCGTGGCGCTGGCCGGATTGTGCGACGGCTGCGATGCATCGAATTCGTCGGCCCACACGTCCAACGGCGTCTCGTACTCGGCCTGGCACAACTGGTGGAACGACTGGATCGGCGTCTATCCGGGCCTGCCCAACATGGGCAACACCGCCTTCATGAAGGTGCTGGGCTACGTCGACATTCCCGGAATGACGGCACCGACCGAAATCGCGGTCACTACCGGCCTGGACCCGTTCAGCAGCGTGCTGCCCGGCGGCATCTTCATGGGCGCCCCCAACTCGCCTTTGGCGAGCAACTGGCAGAGCTTCGCGAGCGGCGGCGGCAATTACGGCCGCTATGCCAAGGGCGGCGTTGCGGTGGTGGTTTCCAAGTCGGAGCAGAAGGCGGCCTTCATCGACCTGAAGCCACTCTTCAGCTACATCAACAGCATGTACTTCAGCTCCAACGTGGGGGCCACGAGCAACTACGGCCAAGGCGCCGACCAGTGGCCGTACACCTTCGACAAGGTGTCGTCGCAGATGCCGACCGTGATCAAGACGGTGTCGCTGGGCAACCGCCCGACGGCCGTGAAGACCACGCTGTTCGGCGGCTCGCCTCGCGCCTGGATTGCCACGCAGGACGGGACGCTGCACATCTACAGCCTGGATGGTTATGCACCCGGCGCCTCGGTTTCCACCGGGTCGGCAAGCGCGATCGCTGAAGTGGGCACGGTCGGCGGCATCGGCCGGAATCCGACCTCGCTGGCCACCTCCAAGGGTGAACCGGGCGGCTGGGGTGGAGATTTCCTGAATCAGCAGGTGATCGTGGGATCGCGCGGCGACAACAAGATCTCCTGGGTACGGTTTGCCTCCGGCGGCAACAGCGGCAGCATTGTGCGGACCATCCAGCACAACCAGCTGACGGACCTGATCGCCGTGGAAGATGCCGACAACTTCGCCAACGCGAACAACGTGGTGAGCGTGACCGACTACGGCGGCAAGGCGGTTCGCAACTACCGCTACGGTCCGGTGATCTTCTCTGACGGCGGCGCTTGCCCGCAGCCCAGCGGATGCCCGACCAGCGGAGCCGCGGAATACGGCGGCGGCATGACGGTCCCCGGCAAGCCGTTCCAGATCACGACCTCGAACGTGCCTTGATGCTTGCCATCTGACCGGCCTCTTTGGCCCAACCCGAAAGCCCGCCTCGTGCGGGCTTTTTTTTGGACTAGCCGCTACAGTCCTCAGGCTTTCCCGGAGATCACCGCATGAATGAATCGACCGATACGCCCGACACAACAAACACGCCCGACAAGCCCTACACGCCGCCGACCGTCTGGACCTGGAACAAGGAAAGCGGCGGACGCTTCGCCAACATCAACCGACCGATCGCGGGCCCGACCCATGACAAGGATCTGCCGGTCGGCCGCCATCCATTGCAGCTCTACTCGCTCGCCACTCCGAACGGCGTCAAGGTGACGGTGATGCTGGAGGAATTGCTGGAACTCGGCCACAAGGGCGCCGAATACGACGCCTGGCTGATCCGCATCAATGAAGGCGAACAGTTCGGCAGCGGCTTCGTGGCGGCCAACCCGAATTCCAGGATTCCGGCACTGATCGATCACAGCGGGCCGACGCCCGTTCGCGTCTTCGAATCCGGCGCCATCCTGATGCACCTGGCCGAAAAGTTCGGCGCCTTCCTCCCGACCGACACAGCCAAGCGCGCCGAATGCCTTTCATGGTTGTTCTGGCAGATGGGAAGCGCGCCCTTTCTCGGTGGCGGCTTCGGCCACTTCTATGCCTACGCGCCGACGAAGATCGAGTACGCCATCGACCGCTACGCCATGGAAGTCAAGCGCCAGCTCGACGTGCTGGACCGGCGGCTGTCCGAGAGCGCATACGTGGGCGGCGACGACTATTCGGTCGCCGACATGGCCATCTGGCCCTGGTACGGCACGCTCGCCAAAGGCCAGTTGTACGAGGCCGGCGAGTTTCTTCAGGTGCACGAATACAAGAACGTGCTGCGCTGGACCGACCAGATCGCCCGGCGGCCCGCCGTGCAGCGAGGCCGAATGGTCAACCGCACCTGGGGCCAACCTACAAGCCAACTGCATGAGCGCCACGACGCCGCAGACTTCGACACCCGCACGCAGGACAAACAAACATGATCACCCTCTACGACTGCGCCACCGCGCCGAGCCCGCGCAGGGCTCGGATCCTGCTGGCCGAGAAAGGCGTCACCTGCGAAACGATCCAGGTCGACCTGAGAAGCGGCGAGCAGTTCAGCGACGCCTTCCGGCGCGTCAACCCGCAATGCACGGTGCCGGTGCTGCTCACGGAGGATGGATTGCGACTGACGGACAACGCCGCCATCACGGCCTACATCGAAGCTCAATATCCCGATCCGCCCCTGCTGGGACGCACGCCCGAGGAAAAGGCCGAGATCGCCAGCTGGAACTGGCGCGTCGAATTCGAGGGGCTTCTGTCGATCGCAGAGGGCTTGCGCAACAGCGCGCCCGCCATGGCCAATCGGGCGCTGCCCGGGCCTGTGGACTACCAGCAGATCCCTGAACTGGCGCAGCGTGGGTTTGCCAAGGCGCAGCAGTTCCTGATCAACCTGAATGAGCGACTGGCACAACGGGAATTCATCGCCACGGACCGGCTGAGCATCGCCGACATCACGGCCGTGGTCGCGGTGGACTTCGCGCGCGTCATCAAGGTCAAGCCCGGAGAAGAGCACCCTCACCTGCTGCGCTGGCGTTCGGCACTGGCACAGCGCGCGTCGATGTCACTCTAGGGCAGGAGGGCAAGGCGATGATCGTCAAAGGTGGGTGCCACTGCGGCAACATTTCCTTCGAGCTCACGTGGGAGCCGGACCCCGCTGAAATTCCGGCGCGTGCATGCGGCTGCTCCTTCTGCGTCCGGCACGGCGGCATCTGGACGTCGAACCTGGGCGGCGCGCTCCGGGTGTCGATTGCCGATCGGTCACTGGTCTCCAGCTATTCTTTCGGAACGCGGACGGCCGATTTCCATGTCTGTTCCCGCTGCGGCGTCGTGCCCTTGGTGACCAGCACGATCGATGAACACACTTATGCCGTGGTGAACGTGAACGCGTTCGACAACGTGGCCCCGTCCCTCCTTCGACACACGCCTGTCTCGTTCGACGGAGAGAGCATCGAGCTGCGGCTCCAACGCCGAAAGCGAAACTGGATCGCCGACGTTCACTTTCTTTCCTGAGGCGCATCCACCAGCAGATGGGCCAACATCCTTCGGGCGTTCAGCGGTAGTTCTTCCTCACGGCGCACGCATGCCAGCAGATGCCGCGCTGCCCACGCGTCGGTGATGGCGATTCGGCTTGTCTTCGTCGGCGCAGCGCAGCGTTCGGCAGCAAGCTTCGGCACGATGCCGACGCCGACGCCCTGTTCGACCATGCGGCACACCCCCTCGAAACTGCGCACGCGCACCCGATAGAAAAGGCGCTTGCCGAGTCGCCTGGCATGCATCGCGATGTGCGACTCGAGCGGGCTGCCTTCCGCCAGTCCGACGAATTCGCAGTCGACCAGTTCGGCCAAGGTCACGCGGCGGCGTCGTGCCAGCTTGTGTCCGCGTGGAACCACCACAACGAGGTCGTCGCGCCGGAATACGAAGTGCTGCAAGCCTTCGACGTCGGCGGCATCGGAGACGATGCCGATGTCGCACAGCCCCGCTCGCACCGCGTCGACGATGTCGATGCTGGGCTGCTCTTCGAGGTCGACCGAGACACGAGGGTTGCGCGCCAGAAAATCGCTGAGCGCCTCGGGCAGGTGCTCGGTGATCGCCGAGGTGTTGCACAGCAAGCGCACGTGCCCTTGCAGGCCGGCGCCGTATTCGCTCAGCTCGCCGCGCATGCGCTCTGTCTGCAGCAACACGAGCCGCGCATGGTGCACCAGCGTGCGGCCGGCTTCGGTCGGCTTCACGCCTTGCTTGGCGCGGAGCAGCAACGGCGTGCCGAGCGAATCTTCCATGCCGATCACGCGCTGGCTGGCCGACGCCAGCGTCATGTGCGTCTGCGCGGCGCCGCCGGTGATGGTGCCGCTCTCGATGATGTTGACGAAGAGCTGCAGGTCGGTGAGGTCGAATCGCATGCGCAGCAAGTTAGCACAGCATCCTCAGTCCACGGCTGAGGATGCGTCCGCGAATTCCGCATTTTCGGCAGCGGCCGTTTTCGCGAGACTCGCAACCATGTTATCGATGCTCTCCATGCATTCCATGTTGTCCGTGTTCTCCTCTCACAGTCTTTCCGTGTGGGCGCTCGTCGCTGCGGTCTTCGTCTTCGCGGGGGTGGTCAAGGGCGTGATCGGCCTCGGGCTGCCGACGCTCTCGATGGCGCTGCTCGCGCTCTGGATGCCGCCCGCCGAAGCCGCGGCGTTGCTGATCGTGCCTTCTCTGGTGACCAACGTATGGCAACTGCGACCCTGGCGGTCCGTGGTGCCGGTCGCGCGGCGCCTGTGCGGAATGCAACTGGGCATCGTCGCTGGCACGCTGGCAGGCGGGTGGTGGTTCGGAGCACCGGCGGGAGCGGGAGCAACCATTGCGCTCGGAGTGGCCCTCGCAGCCTATGCGGCATGGGGGCTGCTGGGTCGCAGTGTCCCTATGTCGAAGCAAAGCCAACGCTGGCTCGGCCCGGTGACGGGGGCGCTGACCGGTGCCGTGACAGCGCTCACCGGCGTCTTCGTGCTCCCGGCGGTGATCTACCTGCAAGCCTTGGACCTGTCGCGCGATGAATTGATCCAGGCGATGGGCCTGTCATTCACGACGTCCACCGTCGCGCTTGCGGTCGCCCTGGCTGGCCAGCACGGCTATTCGGCGCCGCTTGCAGGCGCGTCCCTGGCCATGCTGGTGCCTGCCTTGTGCGGCATGGCGGTGGGCCAACGGGTGCGTTCGCGGCTTTCGATGCAGATCTTCAGGCGCTGCTTCTTCATCGGGCTTGCGCTGCTGGGCGCCTACATGGTTGCGCGCGGATAGCAACCGGACCAAAGGTATTGAAAAGAAACCAAAGTACTAATACGCTACAGCTTTTGCATCCGGGTGGGAAGGAGAGTTGCCCATGCGAGCCCTTGTATCGATCCTGGTCAGCGTCGCGCTTTTCGTCAGCTCGATCGCTGTGTGGTGGTTCTACATGCCGGTCTGGAACGTCGAGACGAACGTCCGAAAGCAGCTTCCAGACGGCTTCGCGAGCTTTTCCGGGGTGAAGTTCAACCGGGCCACAGGCGCCGGTTGCGGCTACGTCAATGCCGCCAGCATCCCCGGCGCGCCCCATGGCAAGACCCACTTCGTCCTCCTGCCGGATGGGACCGTGAAGTTCGACCCGAACGATCGAGTCACCGGAACCACGCTTCAGCAGCTCGAAGCGCTGCGCAGGCACGCGGACTATCTCGCGCTGGTATACGAGCGCTGCGCCTGAGGCCGGCGCCGAGCGCCGAGCGCTATTCGTACTTCTTGCCGGACAGCATGAGTTCCGGCGTGCCGATGACTTCGTTCAGCGCATCGAAGTCGAGCATCTGCGAGCGCCAGGGCTGTGTGGTCCGGTGCGCATGGAGGCTGGCGTAGTAGCCCTGCAGGGTATGAGCGACGGCCCGCGCGGTGCCGCCGGGAAAGATCGCGATGCGGAAGCCGTGCGCCTGCAGCGCGTCCGCGTCCTGAATGGGCGTCTTGCCGCCTTCGACCATGTTGGCGAGCAATGGCACCCGCTGCGCGAAGCGTCCGCAGGCCGCATCCATCTGCTCGGGGGAGCGCAGTGCTTCGATGAAGAGCGCGTCCACGCCGCATGCCAGGTAGGCCTCGGCCCGATCGAGCGCAGCATCGAGCCCCTCGACCGCGACCGCGTCCGTGCGCGCGAGGATCAAGGTGTCGCTCGAAGTGCGCGCATCGAGCGCCGCCTTCAGCTTGCCGACCATCTCGCGTTCGGGCACGACCGCCTTGCCGTCCAGATGACCGCAGCGCTTCGGGAAGGTCTGGTCCTCGATCTGCACCATCGCCGCGCCGGCACGTTCGAAGCCGCGCACGGTGCGCTGCGTATTGAGCGCATTGCCGAAGCCGGTGTCAGCATCGACGATCACGGGCAGGCTCACGCGCTCGGTGATGCGCGCCAGCGTGTCGGCGACTTCGGTGAAGGTGGTGAGCCCTATATCAGACCGACCCAGGCGCGTGTACGCAATCGAGGCGCCAGAGAGGTACAAGGCCTCGAACCCGGCCTGCTCGGCAATCAACGCGCTCAGCGCGTCATAGACGCCTGGCGCCAGCACGATGTCCTTGGAGCCAAGGCGTGCCCTCAATGTCTTGTTTGTCATGTGGATGAATCCCTTGAATGAACGAGCGCAACAGCCGTATGCGCCGCGATGTACCCGCCGGCCACGGCGCTCAGGAGCCCATTGCCGGAGAGATAGCCCCAGACCTCGTCGCCCGAGACGCCGCCCGCGGCACCGCCTGCCGCCAACAGATTGCTGAACGGAGTACCGTCCTGCCGAAGCACGCGCATATCGCCGTCCACGTCCAGGCCGCCCTGGGTGTGGAACAACGCACCCGTCACCTTGACGGCGAAAAATGGCGCCGTGAGCGGGCGGCTGAAGACACGCCCGTCCGGCTGGGGTGACTTGTCTTGCAACGTCGCCAGCGTGTGTTCGACTACGGAAGCCTCGCAGCCGATGCACGCCGCGAGATCGGCCACCGTCTCGCAACGCCGAAGCGCTCCCGCTGCCTCCGCTTCGCAAAAATCCGGAAAGCCGTGCGCAAGTGCCAGCAGCGGCGTATCGAAGACGTTCCACGCAATGCCGCCCGGCTGCGCGAGCACATGCACGGCCGCCTCTGAATACCCCTGCGTCTCGTCGTGAAAGCGCCGGCCTTCGCGGTTGATCTGCACGCCGCCTTCCATCATCACGGCCCATGACATCAGCGCGCCCTGCGGCGTCACCCACGAACCGTGCCCCTGATAGCCGCCAAGGTCGCGCAACCGAGCACCCAACCCGACGCCCCACTGGATCGCACTGCCGTCATTGCCGACGTGGCCGCCAAAGCTGGCTTCCGCCATCTCGGGCAGCAACGATCGCACCATCGCCGGATTGCCACCAAAACCATTGCAGGCGAGCAGCAGTGCATCACAAGCCAGCGATTCGCGATGTCCATCGGGCCTCTGGTAGTCGACGCCGATCACGCGCTCGGCGTTGTCGAGCACCAGTGTGTCGACGACTGCCTGCGTCAAGACCGGGATGCCTGCCGCTTGCACTGCGGCCTGCAAGCTCGCCATCAGTGCGGCACCCGTCTTCTGCGGCAGCGCATGCATCCGATGCACGCCGTGGCCCGGGTACAGGAATCCATCGAGCAGGATCCAGTTCAGTCCGTGCCGCTCCTGCAGTGCGTCGATGGCCGGCCCGACGGCGTTTGCGTACGCTTCGACCAACACCGGCGCCGCTCGCCCATGCGCCTTGGCCTGGATGTCCGCGGCAAAACGCGCAGGGCTGTCGTCCGGCACGCCATGCGCGCGCTGCACGCGTGTCGCGGGCGCGGGAATGAAGCCTGAGGACAAGGCCGTCGATCCGGTTGGCGCAGCGTCGCGTTCAAGCACCACGCAGTCGACGCCGGCGTCGCTCAGCATCAGCGCCGCAGTGAGTCCGCACGCGCCGCCGCCGACGATGGCCACGCTGACGTGCACATCCGCATCGAAGGCGGTCGCCCGCCTAATTCGCCGCGAAGACTCATCCATGGTCATCGCAGTGCACGCACGAAAGCTGCGCAATCCGTGACCTCGGCCACGTTGCGCATGTCGGCCAGCGAAGTCTGGTGCCGCTCTTCGCCGAAGGCCGCGCAGCCGTCGGAGAGCACCAGGGTGCGGTAGTCGCGCATGTGCGCATCGCGCACCGTGCTGGCGACGCCGCCGTTCGTCACGATGCCGCAGACCGCCACGGTGTCGATGCCGGCGCGGCGGAGCACCCAGTCGAGCTGAGTGTTGAAGAAAGCCGAATAGGCCACCTTGCTGACCGTCACGTCGATCAGCCCCTTGAGGGCATCGACATTTGCCTGCCCCCAACTGCCGGGCGCGAAATCGCCTTTGCGGAGGTACGGCCGCAGGGCCTTGAGGTGCGGCGACACCATCGGCTCGCCTTTGGCGTCGGGCCAGAGCGTGAACTGGCTCGCCACCACCATGCCGCCCACCGCCTTCAGCGCGCTTGCGACTTCGGCGACGCGCGCGGGCAAGAGCAGCGCAGGCGGATTGGTGTCACCGCCGCGCGCATAGGCCCCGTTCGGATCCAGGAAGTCGTTCTGCAGATCGATGATGACCAGCGCCGTCTTCGCCCCTGCGGTCGGTTCGCCGCTGCTCATGAAGGCCTCACCAGCAGGTTGCCGTGCGCATCGACTTCGCCATGAAAGCCGGGCTCCAGCCACACGGTCGTGTCCGCTTGTTCGAGGATCGCGGGTCCGTCGATGCGCGTCCCGACCGGCAGGTCGAGTCGCGCATAGCGCAGCGCATCGTGCCATTGCTTGTGGTGGAACACGCGCTGCGTGCCGAGCGGCTCGACGCTGCCGACACCTTCGGGCGCCAGCACCGCAAGATCGAACTTGGGCCGAACGCCGATGCGGGCATAGCGCAGGTTCATCACGCGGATCGGAATGCCGTCGAGCACACGGCCGAAGGCGGACGCATAAGCCGCCTCGAACGCCGCACGGATCGAAACGGTCGTCAGCGGCTTGCTGCGCGCATCGGGCAGTTCCACCGGCAGTGTGTGCGTCTGGCCCGCATAGAGCATGTCCAGCGCGACGATCTCGCGGACTTCGTCGAAGCGCACGCCCGACGAATCCAGCCGTCGCTGGCAGTTGGCCGCCAGTTCGTCGATGCGGCGTTGCAGTTCGCCCACGTCGAGTTCGGCAAGCGGTCGATTGATGGTCTGTACGGCGTCGTGGCGCATGTCTGCAATCACGCAACCCAGCGCCGACGTCACTCCCGGGTAGCGCGGCACGATGCCTGTGCCGACGCCGACCTCGCGCATCATGGCGCACACATGCAGCGCCCCGCCGCCACCGAAGGGCATGTAGGCAAAACGCCGTGGATCGTGGCCGCGCTCGATCGACACCAGCCGGATCGCACCCGCCATGCGCGCATTCGCAACCGTCAGGATCGCCTCTGCTGCCGCGTACACGTCGAGACCCAGCGGTTGCGCCACATGTTCATCAATGGCCTGGCGTGACTTCTCGGCGTCGAGCGCTGCAAGCAGTCCACCACCGAGCGGCCGGTCGGCTGCGATCCGGCCGAGCAGCACATTGGCATCCGTCACGGTCGGGCGCATGTTGCCCCGCCCATAGCAGGCCGGCCCAGGCACGCTGCCCGCTGACTCGGGGCCGACCTGCAGCATGCCGCTCGCATCCACGGATGCGATGGAGCCACCGCCCGCGCCGATCGTCTCGATCTGGATCATCGGCGAGCGAATCACCATGCCGAATTCGATGGCCGTCTGCGCGGCCAGCGCGGCCTCGCCATTGGCGACCAGCGAGACGTCGAACGATGTCCCGCCCATGTCGCCCGTGATCGCATTCGGAAAGCCCGCCGCGCGCGCAATCGCCGCGCATGCAATCACGCCCGCCGCGGGGCCCGATAGCGCCGTGCGCACGGGCAAGTCGCTCGCCGTCTGGCGGGACATCACGCCGCCGTTGCTCTGCACCACCAGCAATTCGCCCGCGAAGCCCTGATTGCGCAGATCCGATTCAAGCCGGGAGAGATAGCTGCCCACCACAGGCTGCAGTGCGGCGTTGAGCGTTGCAGTCGAGCATCGCTCGAACTCGCGGATCTCGGGCAGCACTTCGCTGGCGGACGTCACATGGGCGTTGGGCCAGATCTCGCGCACGGCCGCCACGGCGAGCTTTTCGTTCTCCGGATTCGCGTACGTGTTGATGAAGAACACGCACACCGCCTCGCAGCCTTCGGCCAGCAACGCTCGCGCCTCTGCGCGGACCTGATCGAGGTCGACGGGGGTATGCAGCGTGCCATCGGCCAGCACGCGTTCGTCCACTTCGCGTCGCAGGTCGCGCGGCACGACTGGCAGGAAGCTGCCGCGCAGGCCCCAGGTCTGTGGCCGGTCGCGGCGGCGCATTTCCAGCACGTCGCGAAAGCCGCGCGTGGTGATGATGCCGGTGCGCGCCACCTTTCGCTCCAGCAGCGCATTGGTGCCGACCGTGGTGCCATGCACGATGGTGGCAATGGCCGCGGCAGAGTCGGCCACGCGCGCCACGCCGTTCATGAAGCCGCGCGCCTCTTCGCCGCGCGTGGACGGCACCTTGACGATGCGCGCCGTGCCGCTTGCCTCGTCGAGCACGAAAAGATCAGTGAACGTGCCGCCGACGTCGACGCCCACGACAAGGGATTCGCTGGATTTGCCTGTGGGTATCATTCGGAAGCCTTCTTCTGCGGAGAGATGGGGGTGGTCGCGGTGTCGTGGGTCACGTAGCCCAAGGCCCGATCCTGTTCTCGCTGTTCAGGACGGCGCTCGGCCGCACTGCCCCAACCGCCTCCGCCTGGCGTTTCGAGCCGCACGCGTTCGCCGCGCGCAAGCTGGATTCCGCGCATCTTGGAGACCATCGGCGGTTCATGCCAGGCACCTTCGTTTTCATAGCGAAAGACATTGACCGCGCCCGACCCGCCGCCCGCGATTCCCTTCGGTGGCGAGGTGCCGCGTTCGCCGAAGACGAACACTTCGGCATCCTTTTCGAGCAGTTCGATTTCATAGACCGCGCCGAGGCCGCCCCGGTACTGGCCGTCGCCGCCAGAGTCGGCGCGCAGCGACCATTCGGTGAAGCGCACCGGATATGCGGCTTCGAGAATTTCCAGCGGCGGAATCGTCGCGGTGGAAATCGGCGCGTTGCCGTGCGAAAGCCCGTCGCCGCCCGAGTGCCCACCGTGGCCGCCGCCGAAGAAGCTGAACATCACCCAGCGCTGGCCCTCGCGCCCCTTGTCGCTGCGATGTCCCGCGATCGAAAGCGCGTTGATGGTGCCGTAGGCTTGCGCCACGGCGCGCGTCGGATCGGCCTTGGCCGCGGCGCTGAAGATCACGTCGATCATGCGCAGGATGGTTTCGGTGTAGCCGCCGACTGGCCGCGGCCTCTCGGCGCTGATCACCAGCCGGTCGGGGATGACAAAGTCCACCGCATCGAGCACGCCCGCATTCGCCGGCACATCGGGGAAGAGATGCTTGAGCGCAACGTAGCAAGCCGCAATGGCGGTCGCGCGCGAGATGTTCACCGGCCCTGCGCACTGCGGCGAAGTGCGGGAGAAGTCGAGCAGCAGCCGGTCGCCTGCGACAGTCATGTCCAGCGCAATCGTCAGCGGGTCGTTGGTGATGCCGTCGTTGTCGAGCACGTCCTCGAAGCTGTAGCGGCCGTCGGGCAACGACGCAATGTGCGAGCGCATCAGACGCAATGCACGGCTGCGCAACTCACTCAGGGCCTCCAGCACGAGGTCATCGCCGTACTCGTCGAGCAGACCGTTGAGCCGCCGCGCGCCCAGTTCCAGCGCGGCGAGTTGGCCGTTGAGGTCGCCCCAGAGGCTGTCCGGCAGGCGCGTATTGGCCTGCAGGATGGCAAGCACGTCGCGATCGAGTTCACCACCGCGCACGATGCGCACCGGCGGAATCTGCACCGCCTCCTGCCAGCATTCGGTCGCGGCGGGGTTGTAGTTGCCGGGCACCGCGCCGCCGACATCGTGCCAATGCGCGGCCGAAGCCATGTGGCAATACAGCTTGCCATTGCGAAAGAAGGGCCGCACCAGCTTGAAGTCGTTGGCGTGCGTGCCGCCGTCGTAGGCATCGTTGCTGATCCATATGTCGCCGTCTCGCATGCCGCCGCGCGGCTCGGCCGCCGCCATGGTCGCGCGCACCGCGAAAGCCATCGCACCGACGAACACCGGCAGCCCCGACTTGCCCTGCACGAGCGTGTCGCCCGTGGTGGCGTCATAGAGCCCGTGGCAGGCGTCGTGCGCTTCGGCGATGATCGGATTGAACGCGCTGCGATAGAGCGTGGCGTCCATCTCGTCGGCCACCTGTTCGAGGCGGCCGCGCAGGACGGCGAGCGTGACGGGGTCGAGTGTGTCGTTCATGGTTCAGTCCACCTTGGCGCCGCTGGTCTTCACGACCTTGGCCCATTTGTCGATCTCGCGCTTGACGTGCGCGCTGAATTCCGCCTGCGTGGAGCCCACGGGCTCGGCGCCCAGCCCGGCGAGTTTCTCGCGCACGTCGGGCAGCTTCAGGATGCGTTGCACTTCCGCGGAGAGCTTGTCGACCACCGGCTGCGGCGTGCCCTTGGGCACGAACAAGCCCGACCACGCATCGGCATAGAAGCCCGGGTAGGTTTCCGCGATGGTCGGCAGGTCCGGCAACGCGGGCGCACGGTGCAGGCTGGTGAGCGCAATGGCGCGCAGCTTGCCGGCCTTGACGTGCGGTAGCGCCGACGGCAGGCCGTCGACCATCATCTGCACCTGGCCCGCGAGCAAGTCGGCCACGGCCGGCGCGCTGCCTTTGTAGGGCACGTGCGTGATGTCGACGCCGGCGTCGGCCTTGAGCATCTCCATGCCGAGGTGCGCTGCCGTGCCGTTGCCGAGCGACGCGTAGTTGAGCTTGCCGGGTTCTTTCTTCGCAAGCGCCACGAGTTCGGCGAGGTTGTGGGCCGGCACCGACGGATGCACCACCAGCACGTTGGGCACCACCGCAACCTGGCTGATGGCGACGAAGTCGGTCACGGGGTCGTAGGGCATCTTGCTGTAGAGCGAGGTGTTGATGGCGTGCGAGCCGGTCACGCCCATCACCAGCGTGTAGCCGTCCGGCGCCGACTTGGCGACGAGGTCGGAGCCCACGTTGCCGCCCGCGCCCGCTCGGTTGTCGACCACCACCGGCTGTCCCCAGTGCTCGCTCATCTTCACCGCGACGAGGCGTGCCGCCGCGTCGGTGGCCCCGCCCGGTGGGAAGGGCACGACCAGCCGGATCGGCTTGTTCGGGAAGTCGCCCGCCTGCGCCGCCGCGAGGAGCGGCAGACAGATGAGCAGCGTACTGGCAAGGTGGCGCAGAAGTTTCATGGTGGTGGGCAGGGAGAGTGGATCGGGTCAGGCGGCGAGCTGCCGCCACAGTGCGCCGAGAGGGGTGTCGGCGGAAGCGTCGAGCACGCCGTCGCAGAAGCGAGCGGCCAGCGGGCCGGCCACGCTGTGCGCGGCGTAGTGAGTGAACTTGGCGGCGAGCGCCGCGCGATCGAGCGGGCTGGCGGCGTCGCCCGCGATGATCCTGACGGCTTCTTCGAACGTGCCGCTGTCGTGCGTCACCGTGAGCGTGGCGCCGCGCTGCTTGCGCGCGGTGAGTTCGGCATCGGGCTCCAGCACCACAAGCGCTTCGAGGCGGCGGAGCTCGGGGTCTTCAAAACGCGGCGCGGCGTAGAGCGACGGATCGACATCACCGAAGCACAGCATCCCTGCGATCCCGAACGACAGGCTGAACTGCGCCTGGATCGGCGTGCGCGGTGCGCGGTTGCCGCAATAGACGATGGCTTCCTCGTACACCTTCAGCACGATGCGACGGATGCCGGCGGTGCCGTGGACCAGTTGTTCGCGGATGCGGCGCGCGGCAGTCGCGCCATAGTGCACGTGACGCACGGCCGCGAAAGGCTTGAGGTAGGCGTCGCGCAGCAGCAGCGTCGCCGCGTCCGGCAACGGCTGCGCAGCCGCGGCCGAATGCTCGAGCGCGTAGTGCGTCAGCGCACCAGCCGGTGCGTCGATCCCGGCCAGGCTCGCGAAGGCCGCTTGCAGCCCCAGCCATGCGCTGTGGCCGAGGTAGGTATTGCGTGCAGTGCGGCCCTCCCGCACCGGCAGGTAGAGGCTGGTCGCCAGTTGGCAGGCCGCGATGTCGACAGCCTGCATGATGTCTGCCGGAGGCAGGCCCAGCAGCCGCGCGACACCGGCAGCCACGCCGAGCGCGGGCCAGTTCGCGTCGACATGCATGCCGGGCAGGATGCGCAGCCACGCGCCGCAGCGCGCACCGATTTCGTAGCCGAGCACGAAGGCGTCGATGAACTCGCCAAGACTGGCTCCGCGCCGCAGCGCGAGCGGCAGCAGCGCCGCCACCAGCGGCACTCCGGGCCGGCCGTGCGCGAGCGCGTGGCCTTCGCAGGCTTCGTCCCAGGTCGCGGCCATGGCCACGACCTGCGCGGCGGACTGCACGCTCAGCAACCGGCCGCCGGGGAACGCAAAATCGCCGGGGTCGCAAGCGGCCAGCGCCGCTTCCAGGCGCCGGACTTCATCCGCATGCCGCCCCGCGAGCGCGCAGCCGACCGTATCGACAAGCAGGCGCCGAGCCTGCAACGCAGCCTCTGCCGTGGCCGGCTGCGCCGCATGCAATGCCACGGTGGCCTGCAGGACGGCGCGTTGCGGATCGTCCTCAGTGCGCATCGGCTCTCCTTCCGTCCGCCATCTGTCGGCGCAGCAGCCGCAGCAAGCCACCGGCATCGACCATGTCCATCAGGAATCCTGGAACCGGTTCACAGGCGAGCGTGCGCGCATCAGCGGTGCGCACGGCAGGCGTGCGGGTGTCGAGTTCGATGCGATCGCCGTCCTGCAGCGATTCGGCTTCGGCGCAGGTCAGCAGCAGCAGCCCGACATTGAACGCGTTGCGGAAATACAGCCCGCTGTAGGACGGGGCGATCACCGCAGCCACGCCGAGCTGAACCAGCACGGCAGCGGCCTGCTCCCGCGAAGAGCCGATGCCGAAATTGGGGCCCGCCACGATCACGTCGCCCGGCCGCACCTCGCGGGCGAATTCCGGCCGGACGGATTCGAGGCAGTACTGCGCGATGCGGTCGATGCCGTGTTTCATCGCATGGCCGGGCGCGAGCACGTCGGTGTCGATGTCGGCACCAAGGCGCCAGACGCGGTGCTTGGTTCCGGCGGTCATTGCAGCACCTCGCGAGGATCGGTCACTCGGCCACGCAAAGCCGCTGCAGCCACGGTGTAGGGCGAGGCCAGATAGACCTGCGCCGTCGGCGACCCCATGCGTCCCTTGAAGTTGCGGGCAGTGGTGGAGATGACAGTGATGTCGTCCCCCATCGGATCGCCGTAGCCCGAACAGGCGCCGCACGCGGTCGGAAAGAGTTCGGCCCCGGCATCCATCAGCACCTGCAAGACACCCTCCTCGCGCGCCTGCTCCTGGTCACGAATACTGGCGGGCGCGACGATCAAGCGAACGCCCGAAGCAACCTTGTGCCCGCGCAGCACCTGCGCAGCGGCACGCAAGTCTTCGAGCTTCGCGCCGGTACATGCGCCGATGTAGGCCACATCGATGGGCGTATCGGCGTAGTGGCTCACGCCTTGCGAATTGGCCGGGCTGTGTGGCGCGGCAACATGCGGCTCCAGCGTGGCCGCGTCGAATCGATGACGCGTCAACTCGGCGCCTTCGTCCGTGAACCAGGGCGCCATGTCCACTTCGGGCGCGCCGGCTTCCGCGAGAAAGGCGGCGGTGGTTGCATCGGGCGCGATCAGCCCGGCCTGGGCGCCGAGTTCGGCGCTCATGTTCGACAGCGTCATCCGCTCCTGCATCGACAGCGCCTTCACCGCCGGCCCGGCGAACTCGACCGCCTGATAGCGCCCGCCGTTCATGCCGAAGCGGCCGATCATGTGCAGCATCATGTCCTTGGCCGTAACGCCAGGAGTCAATGCGCCATCCCACCACATCTGGATGGTCTCGGGCACGCGCAGCCAGATGCTGCCGGTGACCACCACGCCGAGCATCTCGGTGCTGCCCACGCCGAACATGTAGGCCCCGAAGGCACCGCCCGTAGGCGAGTGCGAATCGCCGCCGACGCACAGCATGCCCGGCCGAATGTGGCCGTGCTGCGGCACCACCACGTGGCAGATGCCCTGGCTGTCGTAGACGTGAGGCAGTTGCTGGTCGCGGGCCCAGTCGCGTGCAATGCGCACGATGCGGCGCGAATCCTCGTCGCGCTCGGGCACGTAGTGGTCCATCACGAGCACGACGCGCGAGCGGTCCCATATCTGGGCGCCGAGTTCCTCGAGCATCGGCTGGAGCCTGCGCGGGCCCGAGGAATCGTGAAACATCGCCATGTCGACCGCGCAGGTCACGATCTCGCCCACGGCCACTTGCTCGCGTCCGCTCGCACGTGCGATGAGCTTCTGCGCCAATGTCCGGGCTGGAATTCGTTCGGATGCCATGGCGATCACTCCGGCTTGGCGCCCGAAAACTTCACGACCTTTGCCCAGCGCTTGATCTCGCTCTGCACGAAAGCGCCGAATTCTTCGGGCGAATTGCCGACGGGGATCGCGCCTTCGGCTTCCAGGCGACGCTGCATGTCAGGCTGCTTGATGGCATGCCGGGCCGCGTCGCTGATCTTCTTGACGACGTCCGGCGCCATGTGCGCGGGGCCGAAGAGGCCGAACCACGCGCTCGATTCGTACCCGGGCAGCACTTCCGCGATGGCCTGGACATCGGGAAAAGCGGGCAGCCGCTTGGCCGAAGTGACGCCCAGCGCCTTCAGCTTTCCGGCCTGGATGTGCTGCTGCACATTGCCGACTGCCGCGAACATCAACTGCACCTGGCCAGCCAGCAGATCTTGCACGGCAGGCGCAGTACCGCGGTAAGGAATGTTCACGATGTCCACGCCCGACTGCATCTTGAAGGCTTCGCCTGCCATGTGCAGCGATGAACCCACGGAGCCGATCGCGAAGTTGAGTTCGCCCGGCTTGGCCTTGGCGAGCGCGATCAGCTCCTTCACGTTGTTCGCCTGCACCGACGGATGAGCGACCAGGATCGACGGCGACGTCGCAACGCAGGTCAGCGCGGTGAAGTCCTTGACCGGATCAAACGGCAGCTTCGGATAGAGCGTCGCGTTGATCGCATGGCTGGTGAAGCTCATCAACAGTGTGTTGCCGTCGGGCGCGGCCTTGGCGACCGCCTCGGCGGCGATGTTGCCGCCGGCACCGGCGCGGTTCTCGACGATCACTGTCCTGTCGAGCGCCGGCCCCATGCTGGCGGCGAGTGTGCGGGCCAGTGTGTCGGTCGATCCGCCGGCAGGTGCGCCGACGAGGATTCGAACCGGCACCTTGCCCACCTGCGCGAGCGCGCCGCTTCCGAGTGCGGCGGCGACGGACGAAATCAGGATGTCTCTGCGTTTCACGATCTTCGTGCCTCCTTGTGCGTGAACGATGAACGATGTCTTGCGGCTCAAAGGCCGAGATAGGCGCGGCGCAGTTCGTCGCTGCCCAGCAAATCCTGCGGAAGGCCGGAGAACCGCACGCTGCCGTTTTCGAGCACGTAGGCGCGGTCCGCGATCTCCAGCGACTGGCCGACGTTCTGCTCGACCAGCAGCACGGCGAGCCCGCCGTCGCGAAGCTGGCGGATCAGCGAGAACATCTCTTCGACCAGCAGCGGTGACAAGCCCAACGAAGGCTCGTCGAGGATCAACAGCACCGGCTCCGCCATCAGGCCCCGGCCGATGGCGAGCATCTGCTGCTCGCCGCCGCTCATGGTGCCGGCGTGCTGCTTGATGCGCTCCTTCAGCCGCGGAAAGATGTCGAAGACCTTGTCGAGATTGGCAGCGCGGCGCTCGCGGGCGCGGGTGAACGAGCCGAGCTCGAGGTTCTCCAGCACGCTGAGGTTCGGGAAAACCTTCCGTCCCTCAGGCACCTGGATGAGCCCGGCCTTGACCACTTCGCGATAGTGCGCGCCACTCAGGTCGTGGCCGTCGAAGCGCACGGTGCCGCTCCAGGCGGGGCAAAGGCCGCAGACCATCTTGTTCAGCGTCGACTTGCCGGCCCCATTGCTGCCGAGCAGCGCGACCATCTCTCCGGCGTTGACCTGCAGATCCACGCCGCGCAGCACTTCGACGCGGCCATAGCCGCCGCGCAGCGCGCGAATATCGAGCAGCGACGTCATGCGATGACTCCATGCACGGCATTGGCTGCCGCGGCCTTGCGCAGCCGCGCCGCGGTGCCGTGGCCCAGATACGCCTCGACCACCTTGTCGTTCGAAGTCACCTGTGCGGGGCTGCCTTCTGCGATGAGTTGCCCTTGCGCGAGCACCCAGACATGCGAGGCGAGATTCATCACGGCCTGCATCACGTGCTCGATCATCAGCACGGTCACTCCGCCCTCGGCAATGCCGCGCACCACCGGCATCATCTCCGCGATCTCTTGGGGGTTGAGGCCCGCGAGTACCTCATCGAGCAGCAGCAGTCGCGGCTGCGTCGCCAGGGCGCGCGCCAACTCGAGACGCTTGCGACCCGCGACCGTGAGATCGGACGCCGGCTTGTCGAGTTGGGCGCCCAGGCCCACCCGGTGCGCGACCTCTTCCGCGCGCCGCAACGCTTCGGTCCGGTTGCGCACGTGCAGGTGAGCGCCAACGGCGATGTTCTCGCGCACCGTCTGCGCTGCGAAAGGCTTGACGATCTGGAACGTGCGCGTCATGCCCAGCAGTGCGTTCCGATGCGGATCGCGGCCTGTGATGTCCTGCCCCGCGAAAAGAACGGTGCCGGAGTCGGGCTTGAGGAAGCCCGACATGAGTGCGAACAACGTGGTCTTGCCCGCGCCATTCGGCCCGATCAAGGCACTGAGGCTTCCCTCACGCACTGCGAGGCTCACATCCTGCACCGCCTTCAATCCACCGAAGGATCGCGAAATGCCACTCAGGGCCAGCAAAGGCTCAGTCATGACGGCTCCCCTTCCCTGCCCACAATTGACGCACCGACAGCCCCATGCCGGCGATTCCGCGCGGTAGGAAGATCACGATCAACACCAGCACCGTGCCGTAAATGACCATGTTGATCCCCGGCAATTCGCCGAAGAGATTGCGCGTGAAGTCCGACAGCACATGCAGCACCGCCGCGCCGAGCACCGGCCCCCACAGCGTGCCCATGCCGCCGACGATCGCAGCCACCAGCGCCTCCACCGACGTGCCGGAACCGTAGGCAATGCCCGGATCGATGTACTGGAACACCTGCACGTAGAACGCACCCGCAGCGCCCATGAACGCACCGGAGATGCCGATGGCCGCCAGCTTGACGCGGAACGGATCGACACCGACCGCACGCGCCGCGTCCTCGTTGTCGCGAACCGCCTGCAGATAGGCGCCGAATCGCCCGTTGCGCAGCCACCAGGTCACCAGCAACGCGGCCGTCACGAAGGCGAGCACGACCCAGAGGTAGCCACTGCGCGATGCGAACTGAAGGTTGGCCGCCGATTCCCGCAACGGGACCATCAGGCCGACGCCGCCCCCGGTGAAAGGAACCGACGACGCCAGGATGCGAAACACTTCGGCGAAGGCCAACGTGACGAGCGCAAAGTAGGAGCCCTTGAGCCCGTATCGGAAAGTGAGCGCGCCCACGAAGAGCCCCACCAGCGCACTGCCCAGTACCGCCATCGGCAGTGCGGCCCAGGCATTGATGCCGCCCTGCAGTTGCGCAATCGCCTGGATATACGCACCCGTTCCGAAGAAGAGCGCATGCCCGAACGAGAACTGCCCGCCGAAGCCGCCGAGGATGTTCCAGGCCTGCGCGATCAGGGTCGCATAGAGCGCCATCATCACGAAGTTGAGTGCCACGCCCGACGAAGTCACCAGCGGGATGCACGCGACGACCACGGTGAAAAGCGCGATGCCGCCCAACTGGCGCAAACCCGCAGCAGATACGTTGGTGCCGCTCATGCCTTGGCTCCGAACATGCCTTCAGGGCGGAACAGCACCACACCGATGAAGATCGCGAAGATGCCGATCTGCCCCAGCGATTCACCGAGGTAAAGACCGCCCAACGATTCGACGATCCCGACAAGAAACCCACCGACGAGCGCACCGACGAAACTGCCCATGCCGCCCAGCACCACGATGGTGAAGGCCACAAGCACGAAGCCGCTGCCGACTTGCGGATTCACGTAGTAGGCCGGCAGCAGAAAGCACGCCGCGGCACCGAGGCAGGCCAGGCCGATGCCGAAGCTCACCGCATAGACATGGTCGACGTCGATGCCCATGAGCTTGGCGCCCTCTTTCTCCTTCGCCACCGCACGGATGGCCCGCCCGAGATCGGTGCGGCCCATGATCCAGAACAGCACCGCCGACACCACCAGCGCCCCCGCGAAGGCCACCAGCTTGGGCACGGCGATCATCGCGGGGCCGATCGCCACCGTACTCAGCGAATACGCGGTGTCGATATTGCGCGTGTCCGACTTGAAGAAGATCAGCGCAAGGTTCTCCATCACGATCGCGATGCCGAGCGTCGCGAGCAGGATGTTCTCGTCCTTGCCGTGTCCGGCGCGGTTGATGACGATGCGCTGCAGCGCATAGCCGAGCGCGAACATGCCCGGCACCACAATCGGCAACGCCAGGTAAGGGTCGATGCCCCAGTTTTCCTTGAGGAAGTAAACCGCGTAGAGCGCCAGCATCAGGCAGGCGCCGTGCGCGAAGTTGATGATGTGCAAGACTCCGTAGATCAGCGTGAGCCCCAGCGCGATCAAGGCGTAGACCGCGCCGGTCGTCAGGCCGTTGAGCACCGACGGAAAAAGAATGCCGAAGTCGAGCATCTTGCCTCGTCTTCTTCAGGCCGAGCGCAGCGGGAACAAGGGCTCCACTTCGCGGAACTCGCGCGGGATGATGACCTTGATGTCGTTCTTCGCGACCTGCGTCATGAGCGGTTGTGCCCCTCCGTTCTGGCCATTGACGAATTGGGTCGGGCCGTACGGCATGATGTGATTGGAGAAGGTGCTCTTCTCCAGCGCGTCGATGATTGCGGCGCGGTCGCTCGACTTGGCACGCTCGAGCGCATCGGCCAGCAGCCCCATCGCGGTGTAGGTCATGAAGACCTCGTAGCTGAAGAACTGGCCCTTGGCCTCGACGCGCTTGCGCAGTTCCTGCGAGCGCTTGTCCTTGGGGTTGAACCAGTGGTTGCAATCGATGATGCCGTTGGCCGCTTCCGGAAATTCCTTGACGAACTTGTAGCTCGATGCGGCGCCGCCCAGCACCGAGAAGATCGCCTTGGGCTGCACTTTCTGCTGCTGCATCGTGCGCACCAGCAACGCGTATTCGTTGTAATAGTTGGCCGGTATGACGATGTCCGGATTGACGGACTTCATGCGCAGCACGATGTTGTTGAAGTCCCGCGTCGGGTTCGCGTGCTTCACGACTTCCTTCACCTCGAACCCGTAGCCCGGCAGTTCGCGCGAGAGCAACTGGGCCGTGCCGGTGCCGAAGAGCGAGTCTTCGTGAATGATCATCACCGTCTTGGCCGGATTGCCCGCAGCCTTGTTGAGCACCAGCAGATTCGCCATCGCCACTTCGGTCGACTTCTTGTAGCCCGGGCCGAAGCGGAAGGTGTTCTTCAGGCCGCGCTCGACGATCTGGTCGGCCACGCCGACGTCGACCACGTGCGGCAGGTTGTATTTGGCGGCGGCCTGGGTGGTCGCGAGGCAGATCGCAGACGCGAAAGCGCCGACGATGGCCGAAACGCCGGCTTCGTTCATCTTCTCGACTTCGGCCGCGCCGGCCTGCGGCTGCGATTGCGCGTCGCCGAGCATCGCTTCGAGCTTGGCGCCACCCAGCGACTTGATGCCGCCGGCCTGGTTGATGTCCTCGATCGCCATCAGCGCGCCAAGCCGGCATTGCTGGCCCGAATAGGCGAGCGCGCCCGTGACCGGGTGCAACACGCCGACGCGCACGGGCTTGGGCTGCGCGCCCCCCACGAGCGGAAACGCGAGCGACGTGCCGAGGGCGGCGGTCTGCGACAGAAAGCGGCGGCGGTTTTCCATGGGGACTCCTCGTTGGTTAAATGAATTGCGCGGAAAGCTCTTTGCTGACCCACACCTTGGCGTCGATGCCGCCGACGCGGGACAACTGCATCTCGTAGGTGTAGCGATCGGGCCGGTAGAGGCCGTGCAGCCACTGCACGGGCCGCTCATTGGCGTCGTAGACGAGCCGCCGGACGGCCAGCAGCGCGGAGCCGACGGATACGTCCAGGTGCTGGGCCAGCGTGGCGTCGGCCAGCTTGGCGCTGATGGTCTGGTGCGCACGCCCGACCTGCACGCCGGCCTCCTCGAGCAGCACCAGGATCGGCTTGCGTGCCAGCTCGCGCCGGCCGAACTGGCGCGCGACTTCGGCAGGCACGTAAGTGGTGATGTGCGAAAGCGGGCCTTCGCGTGTCGATCGCACGCGCACCGCCTTCTGCACGGCATCGCCCAGATTCAGCTGCAGTGCGGCAGCGACGCTCGCCGAAGCCGTGACGGTCTGCACATCGATCACCTTGACCGAGGTTCGCAGCCCCATGCTGACGAGGTTTTCGAGCAGGCCGCCCAAGTTGGCCCGTTGCACGCTGATGCCCTGGCCGCCCTCGCCCATTGACGGCGTCGCCGTGCGGATCGGTCGCGTGCCGCGCCCAGGCTCGCGCGAAATCAGGCCATCGGCAGCCATCTTCTCGAGGGCCCGCCGCACGGTGACGCGCGAGACGCCGAATTCCTCCATCAGCGCGAACTCGCCCGGCAAGCCGTCGGCGAAGCGCCCCTCAGCGAGCTGCTCGCACAACAGCAGATAGATCTGGTGGTACTTCGGCAGTGGCATCTGGGACATGGGCCCTAATCGTCACGGCGTTCCTTTGTTCCGTCAATAGGACATTTGCAGCCGAACTGTCTGCCAGCGCAGCCGCGGCCTCGCGCCCCGTTCGGGCAAACCCTTAGCGGAGCGGGAAGCGCCTGAGCATGCTTCGGCCGAGCGACGTGATCTCGTTGACGACGGCCGGCGGCTGCTGGTAGCCCTCCAGCGTGCGAATCGGTTTGGGAATGCTCGCCCTCACATGGCCGGCAAGGCTCAGCACGCGAACGGCGTCGACCTGCGCGCCGGACGTGACGGCTACGGGCAGCTCCTGCGCTGCCAGGCGATGAAGAAGATGCATGGGCACGGACGGAGTATGCCTGCGCGCCGTGCGCTTTCCGGCTTCTTCAGAGCGCTTGCGCGTTGCTGAAAACCGGTGCGCGACGCTCCATGTTGGCGCGCACGGCTTCGCCCTGGTTCGGGCTGCCGATCAGCGCCTTCTGCTCCACGGACTCGGCGAGCAGAAGGTCCGCGGCACTGTGGCTCATGGCCGCGTTGAGCAGGCGCTTGCCTGCACGAATCGCATCGGGGCTCTTCCGGGCGATCTCGCGCGCCATTTCGAGCGCCTCGGCCAGCGGGTCGGCCGCCACGCGTGTGGCAAGGCCGAGCCGCACCGCTTCTTCGCCGGAGAAGATGCGGCCGGTGAAGGTGAGTTCGCGCAGAACGTCGTTGCGGGCCAGCTCGCGCATCAGCACCATGCCGGCCATGTCCGGGACCAGGCCCCACTTGATTTCCATCACGGACATCCGGGTGTCCGCCGCGACCAGCCTCAGGTCGGCGCCCAGCGCCACTTGCAAGCCGCCCCCGAAGGCGACGCCGTGCACCGCCGCAATCACCGGGACCGGCATGTCGCGCCAGACCATGGCGACGTACTGCGCGGCATTGGATATGCCATGCGTTCGCTCGATCAGGTCCTTGCCGGCCGAGGATTCACCCACGATGCCGCCGCCTTGCCCTTGCATCTTTGCAAATGATTCCATGTCGAGCCCCGCGCAGAACGCCTTGCCGCGGCCGGCGATGACTACGGCGCGCACGCTGGTGTCGTCCCGCAGGCGGCTGCCGGCGTCGATGAGTGCGTCGAACATTGCCGGGTCGAGCGCGTTCATCTTGTCGGCGCGGGCCAAGTGCAGTTCGACGACGCCATCGGCGTGGCGGATGGATTCGATGCGATCGTTCATGGGGAAGTCTCCTGGGTTTTGCCTGAGGTTTTGCCTGAAGTATGGGCGCTCGGCGATGATCGCGGTGTCGCTCAGCCAACAGTTCTGCCATGCCTTTCGATCGTCGCCGGTTCCTCCAGTCGGGCGCTGCAGCCGCCGTTGTTTCGCTGCTGGGCGAAGCACGCGCCTCGGCGACGCCGGGCGACGGCCGGCTGGGTTTCACCGCGGTGGAGGCCACGTTGCGCGATGCCGTGACCGTGCCGCCTGAATACGAGGCGCAGGTGCTTTATCCCTGGGGAGCGCCGACCGGCATCGCCGGCTCCATGCCGGCGTTTGCGCCCGACGCCTCCAACAGCGCCGCCGATCAGGCAGTGCAGGCGGGCATGCATCACGACGGAATGCACTTCTTCGCGCTCGAAGGCCGCACCGATCGCGGGCTGGTCGTGATGAACCACGAGTACACCGACGACCAGTTGCTCCATACCGACGGCGCGCAGCCATGGACGGCTGAGAAAGTGCGCAAGTCGCTGCATGCGATGGGTGTCTCGGTGATCGAAGTCGAACTCACGCCCGCAGGCTGGCGCCAGGTGCTTCCGTCGCGGTACGCCAGGCGCGTGCACGGCGCGACGCCCATGCGCATCGCCGGGCCGGCGGCGGGTGCTCCGCTGATGCGCACCGACTACAACGCCGGGGGCGATCGCGTGTCCGGCACCTTCGCCAACTGCGCGATGGGCGTCACGCCATGGGGCACCTATCTGACTTGCGAGGAAAACTTCCAGGCCTACTTCGGCGGGCCGAAGGCGTCGGCAAATCGGGCCACGCCAGCGCAACGCCGCTACGGCACCGTGAGCGGAAACTCGTGGACCGAGTATTGGCGTTTCGAAGAACGCTTCGATCTCACGCGCCATCCCAACGAGGCCAACCGCTTCGGCTGGGTGGTGGAAATCGACCCGTTCGATCCGACCTCCACGCCTGTCAAGCGCACCGCCCTGGGCCGCAAGCACCAGGAAAGCGCAACCTGCACGGTGACGAAGGACGGCCGGGTCGCCGTGTACATGGGCGACGACTCGGCCTTCGAATACATCTACAAGTTCGTGAGCCGCGATAAGGTGCGCCCTGGCGGCAGCGCGGCAAACAGCCGTTTGCTCGATGAAGGCAGCCTCTACGTCGCGCGTTTCGACCCCGATGGGCGCGGCCGATGGCTCGAACTGCGGCACGGCGCCCATGGCGTCGACCGGGAGAGCGGTTTCGCTGACCAGGCCGAGGTTCTGATCCACGCGCGGCTTGCAGGCGACATCGTCGGCGCGACGAAGATGGACCGCCCCGAATGGATCGCCGTGCATCCGGCCACCGGCGAGGTGTACGTCACCCTCACCCACAACAGCCAGCGAGGCCGGCCTGGCCAGCCGGCGCCGGATGCCGCCAACCCGCGCGCGAACAACATCTTCGGCGGCATCCTGCGCTGGCGCGAAGACGGCCACGATGCCGCCAGTACGACCTTCGCCTGGGACCATTTCGCGCTGGCGGGCGATCCCGAAGTGCCCGGTGCCGGCGCACGCTACCCCAACGATGACGCGGATATCTTCGGCTGCCCTGACGGACTGCACTTTGACGCCGGCGGCCTGCTGTGGATACAGACCGACATGGGTGGCCGCACCATCGGCAAGGGACCGATGGCCGCATTCGGCAACAACCAGATGCTCTGCGCCGACCCTGCGAGCGGGCGCATCAAGCGCTTCCTGGTCGGCCCGGGCGGCTGCGAGATCACCGGCTGCGTCGTGACACCCGACCGCCGCAGTCTCTTCGTCAACATCCAGCATCCGGGCGAGACACGCATATCCGGCAGCAACGTGCCCAACAGCGCGTGGCCCGATGGCGCCGCGCCCGGCAGCGCGCGTCCGAGGTCGGCCACGGTGGTGGTGCGGCGGCGGGACGGCGGTATCGTCGGCACCTGAGGAGAAAAAAATGGCCATCCGAATCGTCAGGCTCGGTACTGAGCGAGCACCCGGCGAGGGTCTTCGAATCGGCACGGTGCGCCGCCCGCCGCGCGGCGTGCCGAAGACTGAATTTGCCTCCCACAACTGGTATGACGTCTGGTACCCCAATCTCGCGCCTTCGGTGGAGACGATGAAGATGGCGCAAGCCGCCCAGGCTTCAGGGGTGCCGGCGCAGTGGGCCGCGTTCGGCCGCAAGTTCAAGAGTGAAATGGCCGAGCCGGACGCGAGCCGCAGTCTGGACCTGCTCGCAGCGCTGTCGCATCAGACCAACCTGTCCGTCGGCTGCTATTGCGAGGACGAGGCGCACTGCCATCGGTCGTTCCTGCGCGCGCTGCTGGCGGACCGCGGCGCGGACATCGCGGGCTAGCCGCGCAGACTGAGCATTCGCCTTCAGCGCGTTGCCCTGGCGATGCCCTGCGCGGCCGAGCGCAGCTTGTCCAACTGCTGCAAGGCGTCCGGGAGCGACATGCGGACCGCCGGAGCCTGCAGCGCGACGGCGCATCGCACATGTCCGCGCGGCTCATCGCGCACCGGCACCGCGACGCACACCAGCCCTTCGATGAATTCCTCGGCGTCGACCGAATGGCCTTCGCGGCGGATGCGGTCGAGTTCGCCTTCCAGCGCCTCGCGTGTGCAAAGCGTGTGAGACGTATGGCGCTGGTAATGAAGCCCATCGAGGAGCCGATCACGCTGCACGCGGGGCAGGTTCGCCAGAAACAGCTTGCCGCTGGCAGAGCAATGCAGCGGCACGCGCGACCCGGGCCGAAGATCGAGCCGCAGGGGAAACGCCGTCTCTACCCGATCGAGATAGATCACTTCCGCACCCGACAAGGCCGTGAGATTGCAGGTCTCGCCCACGTCTGCGACGAGTTGCCGCAGGACTGCATGGCGCACGCCCGTCGCGGTGCTTCCGCGAAGCACTGTTTCAGCAAAACGCATCAGCCGGGGCGTGATGGCGTAGCGGCGCCCGTCGCTGCCCCGCGCGAGCAAACCGCCTTGTTCGAGTTGCTGGAGCATGCGGTGCACGGAAGGCTTGGGCTGGCCGCTGATGCGAACGACATCGCTGAGCGCCTGGGGCTCGCCCTCGCCGGCCACGAGTTCGAGCAACTGGAGCAGGCGCAGCCCCGGCGTGGCGGCCGACTCGGCTTCTTCCCCGGGCGCGGGGGCGGAATGATCCATGAAAAATCCCTGACAAATCTCAAAATACGAGACGAATGTTCGAATTAATTCGAGATTTTGACTGAACCTCGCTAAGCTGCAAGCCCTAAACGAACGGGCACACGCATTTTTCGCTTCCCCGCTTTTTTTGGTCTTTCGTTGTTCGTCTTTCCTTTCCCGCGAGCCATCCCTGTGTCTGCACCCGTGCCTACTCATCAGCAAATCGCCTTGATCGGCGCCGGCCCGTCCGGACTCGCCGGCGCACGCAACCTGCAAAGGCTGGGCATCCCGTTTCAGGGCTTCGAGTCTTACGAGGACGTGGGCGGCCTCTGGAACATCGACAACCCACGCAGCACGGTCTACCAATCGGCGCACTTGATCTCGTCGAAGCGAACCACCGAGTTCGCTGAATTTCCGATGGCGGACACCGTGGCCGACTATCCCAGCCATGCCGAACTGCGACGCTATTTCAGCGACTTTGCCGATCACTTCGACCTGCGGCAGCACTTTCGCTTCGGCACCAAGGTGATCCGTGTCGAGCCCGTGACCGAAACTGCCTCGACGCTGTGGCGCGTGAGCGTCGACGCGGGCGATGGCCGCATCGAGACTGCCGACTACAAGGGCGTGATCATCGCCAACGGCACGCTGTCCGAACCGAGCATGCCGCGCTTCGAGGGGCGCTTCAACGGCCAACTCCTCCACACGTCGGCCTACAAGCATGCGAGCCTCTTCAAGGACCAACGCGTGCTGGTGGTCGGCGCCGGTAACAGCGGCTGCGACATCGCGGTCGACGCCGTGCACTACGCCAGGAGCGTCGACATCTCGGTGCGGCGCGGCTACTACTTCGTGCCCAAGTACATCTTCGGCAAGCCGGCGGACACGCTCGGGGGCAAGCGCCCGTTGCCGGCGTGGATCAAGCAACGAATGGACGCCAAGGTGCTGCAGTGGTTCACCGGCGACCCGGTGCGGTTCGGGTTTCCGAAACCGGACTACCGCATGTATGAATCGCACCCGGTGGTCAACTCGCTGGTGCTGCATCACATCGGCCACGGCGACATCGGCGTCAGGGCCGACATCGCGCGGCTCGACGGCGACACGGTGCGCTTCAAGGATGGCAGCGCTCGCGACTACGACATCGTCCTTTGCGCGACCGGCTACAAGCTGCACTACCCCTTCATCGATCGCGCATGGCTCAACTGGCAAGGCATGGCGCCGCGCCTGTACCTGAACATCTTCGCGCCGGGATTCGACAACCTGGCAGTGCTCGGAATGATCGAGGCGAGCGGCATCGGCTGGCAAGGCCGCTATGAGCAGGCCGAACTCGTGGCCCGCTATTTCAAGGCGCAATCGCAGGGGAGCCCCAAAGCGATTGCGCTCAAGCAGGCCAAGGCAGGGCCGAGCCCGGATCTCTCCGGTGGCTACAAATACCTGAAGCTCGAGCGCATGGCGTACTACGTCCACAAGGACAGCTACCGCCGCGCGGTGCGCGAAGCCTCGGCGGCACTGGCGTAATCCGGACGAACCGCCGATGCTCCCGGTCGACGAGGTGCGCCTCAACTTCAATCCTGCGTCGCTGATGCTGCTGAATGCGGTGCTCGGCTTCCTGATGTTCGGCATCGCGCTCGACACGCGGGTCGCCGATTTCAAGCGCGTGCTGCGCATGCCCGTGGCCATGGCGAGCGGCATCGCGGCGCAATTCATCGTGCTGCCCGCAGTGACCTACGGTTTGACGCTGCTTCTCAAGCCGTCGCCGAGCATCGCGCTCGGCATGATCCTGGTCGCCTGCTGTCCGCCGGGGAATGTGTCGAACATCCTCACGCATCGGGCAGGCGGCAATGTGGCCCTTTCGGTTTCGATGACGGCCATCTCGAACTTGATCGCGATCATCGTGATGCCTCTGAACTTCGCCTTCTGGGGCGGCATGCATGAGACGGTGGCGCCGCTGCTGAAGGCCATCGCGCTCGATCCCCTGGACATGGTTCTGCACATCGTGTCGATCATCGGCGCACCCTTCTTGGTCGGACTCGCATTCGGACACTGGCTGCCACGGCTTACCGAGCGCATCAAGAAATCGGTGCGGATCATCAGCTTCGTGTGCCTCATCGGATTCATCGCCGCGGCGGTGGCCGGCAACTGGCGCTACTTCCTCGACTATGTGGGCCTGGTGCTGCTCGCCGTCGTGCTGCACGATACCCTGGCGTTCGGCACGGGCTATGCCTGTGCGACGGCTGCAGCTGTTTCGGAACACGACCGCCGCGCCATCACCTTCGAAGTCGGCATCCGCAACTCGGGCCTGGGGCTGGTGCTGATCTTCAGCTTCTTCGGCGGACTCGGCGGCATGGCGGTCGTCGCTGGGGTCTGGGGCATCTGGGATATCGTCGCGGGCCTTGCGCTCGCCGCCTGGTGGGCGCGTCGCCCCCTGTCTACTGTGGCCGCGCGCTCGGCCTGAATCTGAATCGATCCATGGAAGTCTCCCAGCCCATCGCGGTACGGCGCGTGCTCGTCACCGGCGCCGACGGTTTTCTCGGCCGCACGGTGATTGCCGCGCTTGCAAAACTGCCCGACATCCAGCACGTGGTCGCGCTGGATGTCCGCGAAGTGCCAAAGCCGCGCCAGGTGCCTGGCGTGGTCTATGCCGTGCAGGACGTGCGCGCGCCGCAGATCAGCACCATGCTCGGCGAACACGCGATCGACACGGTCGTCCATCTCGCCTCGATCGTGACGCCGGGGCCCGACAGCACACGGCAGTTCGAATATTCGGTGGACGTGCTGGGCACCCGCAACGTGCTCGAAGCCTGCATTGCCAATGGCGTCGGGCACATCGTCGTGTCCTCCAGCGGCGCCGCCTACGGCTACCACGCGGACAACCCCGCATGGATCGACGAAGACACGGCGCTGCGCGGCAATCACGCCTTCGCCTATGCGCACCACAAGCGGCTGGTCGAAGAGATGCTCGCCGCCTATCGCACTTCGCATCCGGCGCTGCGCCAGACGGTGCTTCGCATCGGCACGATCCTGGGCGCGAGCGTGCGCAACCAGATCACCGCGCTGTTCGAAAAGCCGCGCATCCTCGCGATCCGCGGCAGCGACAGCCCCTTCGTCTTCATCTGGGACGAGGACGTCACCGGCTGCGTGGTCCACGCGATCACTACCGGCCGCGCAGGCTGCTTCAACGTGGCCGGCGATGGTGCGCTCACGCTGTCGCAGATCGCTTCGATCCTGCACAAGCCGATGCTGGTCCTGCCCGCGCCGTTGCTGCGGATCGCACTTTCGATCGGATCGCGGCTGGGCATCACGCGCTATGGACCCGAGCAACTGGACTTCCTGCGCTACAGGCCCGTCTTGTGCAATGCACGGCTGAAATCCGAATTCGGCTATGTGCCTCGCAAGACGAGCCTGGAAGCCTTCCTCGCCTTCAAGGCCGCACGCACGGCGCACGAGCAGGCACAGCGGCAGGTCAGCGCATGACCCCCGCTGCCGGACTCAGCCGCGGCGACTTCGGACGCGCCCTGGGCGTGGTGCTGATCTGGGGCGTGAACTTCGTCGCCATGAAGATCGGGCTGCGGGACTTGAACCCCATGCTGCTGGGCGCACTGCGCTTCAGCGCGGCGTCGTTGCCGCTCTTCATGTTCGTGCGCCGTCCGCCCCTGCCGTGGCGCTATTTCGTGGCCTACGGGCTCGCGCAAGGGCTGGGTCAGTTCGGACTTCTGTTCCTGGGATTGCAGTTGGGCATGACTGCGGGCATGGCCTCCGTCGTGATGCAGACGCAAGCCTTCTTCACGCTGCTGCTGGCGGCGCCTCTGCTGGGCGAAAAGGCAAGGGCCAGCCAATGGCTCGGCCTCGGCGTCGCGCTTGCGGGACTTCTGCTGATCGCTGCCGCGCACGGAGAAGGTCCGGGCCAGATGACCTTGATCGGCTTCGTGCTCACGCTGTCGGCTGCATTGATGTGGGCGACATCAAACATCGTGGTGCGTTTCGCGGTGCGCGCGGCACCGGGCTACGACCCCTTCGGCTTCATTGTGTGGAGCAGCCTGGTGCCGATCATTCCTTTCTTGCTGCTTGCAGCGGCAATGAGCAGTCCGTCGACCGTGGTGCACCAACTCGCCGGGCTCGGCGTGGCCGCAGTGCTCTCGGTGCTGTTCCTCGCATGGTTTGCAACCCTGCTGGCCTACACGATGTGGACGCGCCTCCTGCAGCGCCATCCGGCAGGCCGTGTCGTGCCGTTCTCGCTGCTGGTGCCGGTCGTCGGGCTGGCCGCTGCTGCCATCAGCTTCGGCGAGCATCCGAGCCCGGCGCAGTGGATCGGCACGGCAGGCGTGCTGCTGGGACTGGTGATCAACCAGGGATTGGCGACGCGCCTGTTCGGCCGGTTGCGAGGCCCCCGCCCTGCCTGAAGATGCCTCGCAAGGCGAACGCTAGCGCTGCGCCTTGTCCTTCTGGTTCTGCGCCTCGATGCGTTCCCGCGCCGATTGCCAGTCGGCATCGCTCCACTGCCTCAACTCGTAGAAGTTGCCACCGGTCGCGAGCGCGTTGCCGCCGTCCATCATGATGCTCTGGCCGGTCAGCCAATCGCACTGGCCGCGCGCCATCAGGAACGCAGCCACGTTCTGCAGTTCGCTCATGCGGCCGGTGCGCGCCATCGGGTTCTGCGCCTTGCTGCGTGCGCCAGGCTCTTCACCGGGGTTCAGGCGCTTGCTCATGCCTTCGGTCGGGATCTCGCCAGGGCCGACGGCGTTGAGCCGAATGCCGTAGCGCGCCCACTCGACGGCCAGTGATTTCGTCATCACCTCGATCCCTGCCTTGCTCATCGCCGACGGCACGACATAGGGGCTGCCGTTGTCGACCCAGGTCACGATGATGCTCATCACGCTGCGGTACGGATCGCCGGCCTTCCACTTGCCTTCCTTCGCTTCGGCAACCCAGCGCTTGCCCACGGCTTGGGTGACATAGAAACTGCCATGAAAAACGATGTTCGCGACCGCATCGAAAGCGCGCGGCGAAAGAGCCTCTGTCGGCGAGACGAAATTGCCCGCGGCGTTGTTGATAAGCCCCGTCAGCCCGCCGGACTGCCAGAGGCTCTCGACCATCTCGTCCACCGCCTGCGCATTGCGGATGTCGACGCCGAAGGTGTCGATGCGCCGCCCCGGAAACTGCGTGCGCCATTCGGCGGCGGTTTCTTCGCAGACGCTCTGCCGTCGGCCGCAGATCGCCACGTCGGCGCCGAGACCCAGAAAGCGCTCGGCCATGGCGCGGCCAAGGCCCGTGCCGCCGCCGGTCACCAGAATGCGCTGGCCGGCCATGAGATCGGACTGGTACATGCGTGTCTCCTTAGGGATTGAATCGAAACGGGCTGTGCCACGCGCATCGTAGAGCGGACGCGACAAGCCGGTAAGCTCCAATGCGACATCACCAAGGCTTGCCGAGGACCCATCAAGGATCAATCCATGTCCAACAACTCGTCCCCCGAATCCCCCGAAGCCTTCGCGCCGCTGGCCGGCGTTCGCGTGCTGAGCCTTGCGCTCAACCTCCCCGGGCCGGCCGCGCTGATGCGGTGCCGTGCGATGGGCGCCACCTGCACCAAGCTCGAGCCTCCATCGGGCGATCCGATGGGCCACTACAACCCCACGGCCTATGCGGCGCTGCATGAAGGCGTCCCGGTCGAAGTCGCCGACCTCAAGACCGAAGCCGGGCAGCAACACCTGCACGCGGCACTCGAGAACACCGACGTCCTGCTCACATCGTTCAGGCCCTCCGCGCTCGCCAAGCTCGGATTGGCCTGGACCACGCTTCACGCACGCCATCCGCGGCTGTCGCAGGTCGCGATCGTCGGCGCCCCGGGAGATCGCGCCGAAGAGCCCGGTCACGACCTCACCTACCTCGCTGAAGTCGGCCTGGTCACCGGCACCGAGTTGCCGCCAACACTGTACGCCGACATGGGCGGCGCGCTCCTGGCGAGCGAGGCCGTGCTGAAATCCGCATTGCGCACCGGCGGCCCGCACGCGCCGGGAATCTGCCTGGAAGTGGCCCTCAACGCCGCTGCCGATTGGCTGGCGCTGCCGCACACCTGGGGGCTGACGAAGCCGACTGGCGCGGTCGGCGGCGCTCACGCTGGCTATCGCGTCTATCGCTGCGCCGACGGACGCGTGGCCGTCGCCGCGCTCGAACCGCACTTCGCGGCACGCTTGAGCGAAGCCGCCGGGCTGCCCGCTTCGTCCAACATGGCCGCCGCCGAAACGCACGAAGCCATCACCCGCTGGATCGGCTCCCGCACGCGCGCCGACCTCGAAACCATGGCGCGCGAACGCGATGTTCCGCTGCTCACCCTGGCCGATTGATACCGCAACAGAATTGATACAGAAATTCGCCGAGCTGGCACTCTGGGCGGCCCTTCCCGGGTGACGCGGCAGTGTAGACTGCTCGGTTTTTCCAATTGGCAGCATGGTGCAAGTGCAAGTGTCCCGGCGCACAGGTTTCACCGGCTCGGCGCTCACTCGCTTGCTCGCTCGACTGACCGACATCGACGTTCCTGAATCCCGACAAGCCTTCGCGGATCGATTGAGTCATTGGGTCAGCTGGACCGACGCCATCTCGCTCTCCGCAGTGCTCAATGGTGCTCCCGCGGCAGCGCCTGCGAAAGCCTCCGGATCGTCCAGCGCCGAAGAAGCGGAATGCGCCCGCATTCGCGCGTCGTTGGTCAGTGCGATCACTGAAGGCGGCGCAAGCGGGGCCGACTTCCCGCCGTACAAGCAGCGGTATCTCTCAAGGCAGCAGGCCATGGAAGTCGCCATCGGCCCTTTGCGTGGCCGTTTGCGCGCCAAGCTGGCAGCCAGGTCACCGTCACTCTCCCGGCTCGCCGCCGTGGACGCCGTCATGGAGCAAGCCCTGGATCCACACGAGCACCGTTTGCTGGCAACGGTGCCGGGACTGCTCGAAAAGCACTTCAAGCGCTTGCGGCAGTTTGCACAGGCACAGGCACAGGCGCCGGTTTCCGAGGACGAAGCGCAGCCGGACGCATGGCAGGACGCCTTCCGCAAGAACATGCAGGCCGTGCTGCTCGCCGAACTGGAAATTCGATTTCAACCGATCGAAGGGCTGCTGGAAGCCCTTCGATCGAGCTAACCAAGCCGACATGAACAGATATCTTTCTTACGCCGTCTTCCTTGTGGGCCTGGCCGCCGTGTGCTGGGTGGGTGCCGGGTACATCGGAACCAATCCCTTGGCCCTGGCGATCACCTTGCTGGTCGGCGCGTTCTACCTCATGGGCGCGCTCGAATTGCGCCGCTTTCATCAAGCAACAGCCACGCTGACGCATGCCGTGACCGACATGCCGCAAGCGCCGACCGACCTCGGCGAGTGGCTCGGCACGCTGCACCCCTCCCTGCGCAATGCGGTACGGCTGCGCATCGAAGGCGAGCGCGTCGGCTTGCCCGGCCCTGCGCTGACCCCCTACCTCGCAGGCCTGCTCGTCCTGCTGGGCATGCTGGGTACCTTTCTCGGGATGGTGGTGACGCTCAACGGCACCGGCTCGGCCCTGGAAAGCGCGACGGACCTCGAAGCCATCCGCTCTTCGCTCGCCGCGCCCGTCAAGGGCCTGGGGCTGGCGTTCGGCACTTCAGTCGCCGGCGTGGCCGCGTCCGCAATGCTGGGCCTTCTTTCGGCGCTCTGCCGGCGTGATCGCCTTCAGGCCGCGCAAATTCTCGACACCCGCATCGCGACCACGCTGCGTGCGTTCTCGCTGGCGCATCAACGCGAAGAGTCGTTCAAGCTCTTGCAGCAGCAGAGCCATGCGATGCCGGCACTCGTCGATCGGCTGCAGCTCATGATGGCGACGATGGAAAGGCAAAGCCAGGCCCTGAACGAGCGCCTCATCTCAGGGCAGGACGATTTCCATGGCAAGGCAGAGCTTGCGTATGCAGGCTTGGCGTCGTCGGTGGGCCGCTCTCTGGAGCAGAGCCTGACCGAAAGCGCTCGCGTGGCCGGAGCGACGTTTCAACCTGTCGTCGAAGCGGCCATGGCGGGCATCGCGCGTGAAGCGGCTTCGTTGCACGCGACCATCGAGCAAAGCGTCCAGCGTCAGCTCGACGGGCTGTCGAGCCGCTTCGAAACCAGCACGACCACTGTCGCCGACATCTGGAAATCGGCGCTCGTCGAGCATCAGCGAGCGAGCGAGGCCCAATCGAAGGATCTGCGCATCTCGCTCGATCAGTTCGCCGAGACTTTCGAGCAGCGCTCGGCGTCGCTGGTCGAAGGTGTCTCCGCCCGCCTCGAAGCCGCGGTCGACGGCGTCTCCAACAACTGGCGAAGCGCTCTCGAACAACACGAGCGCGTCAGCCAGGATGTGTCGAGCGAGACGCGGCGCGCGCTGACCACGGCGGCGGCCACCTTCGAGCAGCATTCGGCTTCACTCCTGCAAACCGTCGCGCAGGCGCACACGGCTTTGCAGACGGAAGTGGCGTCGCACGACCAGCAACGGCTGTCCGCCTGGAGCGATGCACTCGAAGCCATTGCCGTGTCGCTGAAGGAAGAGTGGCAGCAAGCGGGCGCGCGCACCGAACGCCAGCAACAAGATATCTCCAAGACGCTGGCCGACACCGCCATCGGCATCTCCGCTCAGACCGAAGCCCACGCGAAAAACACCATCGCCGAAATCGCCCAGCTCATGCAAGCCGCTTCGGAAGCGCCTCGCGCCGCAGCGGAGGTGATCGCCGAATTGCGCCAGAAGCTGTCGGACAGCATGGCCCGTGACAACGCGATGCTGGACGAACGCAGCCGCATCCTCGAAACGCTGGAGACGCTGCTCGGCGCCGTGAACCACGCTTCCACCGAACAGCGCGCGGCCATCGACGCGCTGGTCGGCGCATCAGCCGATCTGCTGGAACGCGTCGGCACCCGCTTCACCGACAAGATCGAAGCCGAGACCGACAAGATGACCGGCGTCGCCGCGCAGATCACCGGCAGCGCCGTCGAAGTGGCGAGCCTGGGGGAGGCGTTCGGGCTCGCGGTGCAACTGTTCAGCCAGTCGAACGACAAGCTGGTGGCGCATCTGCAGCGCATCGAAGGCGCCCTCGGCAAGTCGATTGCGCGCAGTGACGAACAGCTCGACTACTACGTGGCGCAAGCGCGCGAAGTCATCGACCTGAGCATCATGTCGCAGAAGCAGATCGTCGAGGACCTGCAGCAGATCGCGAGCAGCCGCTCGGCCGTGGGCAGCGAAGCGTGATGGTGGACGATCTCGACGCCGGCGCGGAGCCGACGGTGCCCGTGTGGGCCGTCTTCGGCGACCTGATGTCGGGGTTGCTGGGCGCCTTCGTGTTGATCCTCGTCTGCGCGATCGGCATGCAGCTTGAATTCACGTCCAGGCTGCAAGCCGAACTCAAGCAGAAGCAGGTGGAAGCGCAACGGCTGCAGGCGCTCGAAAAGGCCCTGGCCGGCCCCTTGGCGGCAGGCCGGGTCACGCTGAACAACGGGCGCATCGGCATCAGCGGCAGCGTGCTGTTTGCGGTCAACTCCGCCGAATTGCAGCCGGAGGGACGGCAACTGTTGAAGACCCTCACGGGGCCGCTCGCCGCCTATCTACAGTCTCGCGAAGAAATCCTGATGGTGAGCGGCTTCACGGACGATCGTCAGGTACGGGGCGGCAACCGCCAGTTCGCGGACAACTGGGAGCTCTCGGCGCAACGGGCGCTCACCGTGACGCGCGCATTGATCGAGGAAGGCATTCCATCGTCCTCCGTCTTTGCCGCGGCGTTTGGTTCCGAGCAGGCAGTGGCCTCGAATTCCGACCCCGAGGGGCGCTCGAAAAATCGCCGCGTGGAGATGGCGCCGACGCCCAAGCGGACCAACGCAAGCCTTAGCGCGAAGGCACCGTGAGCGATCCCATCGCGATGATCGATACATGGCGGCAGCGAGGCGACGATCGCCTCGACCCCGTGCGCTTCCGGCTCATCGAAGCGATGGTCAAGCGCTCGGCGGCGCACGAAGGTGATGCTCGGCAAATCCTTGACGACAAGATTGCGAAACTGCTGGCAGCGTACGGCGACGACGTCGAAAAGGCGCGAGCTCCTGCAGAGGGCACCTCATCACCGAAAGACAGGAGCCCACCCTCTCGCGGACCGCTTGCGGCTTTGGTCGAGCACATCGCACGGCATGCGGCATCGCAAGGCGAAGGTGACGCCCAAACGCTGCACGGTATTCCTGCTTCCTCCGAACTGAAGACCCTCAGCTACTTCAGGAGCACCTGGTCGAAGCTGAGCGCCGATCGGCGACTCACGCAATCACTGGCAAAGGTGCCGGAAAACGCCGGACCCCTCAACTCGCATCACCTGGTGCATCGATCGCTCACCCTGATGCGCGATCTGTCGCCGGAGTACCTGAACCGCTTCATGGCGTACGTCGACACCTTGTCATGGCTCGACCAGGCGAATGCGATGGGCGCGGAAGCCCCGCCGAAGAAAAGCGCTCGGTCGCGATCGGGCTGACTACTGCACCCGGATCCAGCCCACCGGGCAGTCCTGAAGGGTCGGGTAGTAGCCGGGAGGGTTCTGGCAATACCAGAGAGCGGGGACACCGCTCACGAAAACCACGGGTGGCGGGCCGAAGAACACCGGTCCGCCAACGATCACTGCGCCCCGGAACGGATAGCCGCGGTGAACGAAGCCTTGATGAACGAAACCGGGATGAACAAAACCAGGACGAACGAAGCCCGGGCGGGCAAAGCCTGGGCGCGCAAAACCCGGATGAGCGAAACCAGGGTGACCCGAAAAGCCGGGGCGCACGACGACAGCGCGTTGTCCGCCAAAGTTGCCACCGGCGAAGCCCCCCGGCGCAGCACGAGCCGGCGCCCAGCCCCGGCCGCCGCCGTGGAATCCACCGCCTGCTTGCATGCCGTTGAAGGCAAGACTCGTCGTGACGCCAGCCATGGCGATGATCATCAAGGCCTGTGCGAGACGCTTCATGGCGAACCTCCGCCGAAAGTCCATGTTCGACTTCGGCTGACGCCTGCGAGTTTCAGGATTTCACGTCAGAGGTTCTGGACAAAAGCAACCATTCGTTGACGCTGCTCCGCAGTGGGGAGCCGCCCGCGCATGGCTCCCAGGTTGTCAGCCATGTGCGCCGGATCGGAAGTGCCCGGAATCACTGCCGTGACGCGCTCGTCGCCAAGCAGGTATTTGAGAAAGAACTGCGCCCAACTGCCCGCGAACTCTGCCGCCCAGTCGGGGACCGGCTTGCCGCGAACTGCCCGGAACAGCCGCGCGCGGCCGAATGGCAGCGCGGTCAGCACGCCAGCTTGCACCTCCGCCGCCAGCGGCAGGATGCGCGCTTCGGCTTCGCGGTCGTCGAGCGAATAGCCGATCTGCACGAAGTCCGGCTTTTCGCGCCGCAGCACCGCTTCGATGGCCGCAAAGTCGCGGTGTGAAGTCGATGTGATGCCGATGTAGCGGCAAACGCCCTGCGCCCTCCACGCCTTGAACCGGGCGAGCGACTGGCGCGGATCGCGGACGTTGTGCAACTGAAGCAGATCGATCTTTCGCGTCGCGAGGCGCTTCTGCGAGCGTTCGAGCTCCGCCGCATCCGGTTCTTCGAGCTTGGTCGCGACGAATATCTTGTCGCGCCAGCTGCCGGACGACATGACTTGCCCCAGCACCTGCTCGGCATCTCCGTAGACAGAAGACGTATCGACGAGCCTTCCGCCAGCGTCGAGCAAAGTCCGAACGACCTGCGTTGCGGCGTCGCGCGTGCGGGCGTCGTCGCTGTCGAACACTCTTGCGGTGCCGAGGCCTACCGCCGGGAGCCGTTCGCCCGTGCTCGGAATAGCCCTCTCGATGATTGAGCCCTGCTTGTCCTGGGCAAGTGCGACCTGCGGCAGCAGAGCCGCCGCCGCAAGCGCCGAAAAACCTCGCCGTGTCAGTCCTGTCGTCATTGCAGATCCCCTTGCGCGCGGATGCCCTGCAAGGATGCGCGCCGCTCCTGCGTGCGCCCCAGCGCCGTCGACAGGAGCAGCCACGCGAGCACCACCGGTACCGCGCACAACGCGATGGCGCCGATCTTGAGTCCGATCGCCTGCAAGCTGTCGAAGACCCAGCCGTAGAGCGCGTCGGACCCTCGATAGATCACCACATCGATCATGTTCTTCGCCTTGTATTTTTCCTCCCGGCCGACCACCGTGAAGAACACCTGGCGCGCCGGGTTGGCGATGGCGAAATTCATCCACCGCTGGGCGACCTGGAAGACGATCACCACCATCAGGCCCGGTATCCAGGCCAATACGAGAAAGCCGACGACGTACACCGCCGGCAATGCGGCCGCAGCAATGCCAGTGCCGAATCGTTGCATGAACCGGCCCGTGGCAAAGACCTGCGTCGCCAGCGTCAGGAGTCCGACGATCAGGTCGATGCTGGCGAAGATCCGTGTTTGGGCGCCCGCCCCGTGTACGGCCGCCGAGACCACGTTGGCCTGTACGAAATACAGGATGGTCGCTCCGAAAGACAGCAGGCTGACCCAGGCGCCGACCCCGAGCAGATACGGCGACCGCACCAGCCCCGAGAGCGCGGCGAAGGCGCTTCCGCCCACGCGATGATCTTCACGCCGGGCGGCTTGCGTCGAACCCGCACTGCGCTCCAGCCGGTACGCACAGAACACCGCAACTTCGATGAAGACGATGGCCGCAATCAACAGGTTGTGCGGGCCGAGCGGTACCGACAGCAGGATGGTGATCACCGGCCCCAGCAACCCCCCGGCAGTGCCCCCAGCGCCGATGAAGCCGAAGAGCCGCTTGCCCTGCTCGCTGGTGAACAGGTCCGCCATGAACGACCAGAACACCGCCACCGCGAAAAGATTGAAGACGCTGACCCACACGAAGAACACGCGCGCCACGATCACCGGTGCGATGCCAAGCTCCAGCAGCAGCCAGAAAACCGCCAGGTTGAGTACGAAGAAGTGATAGACGATCGGGATGAAGCGCGCCCGCGGCAGCCGGGCCACCAAGGCGCCATAGAGCGGCTGCGCGGCCAGTAGCGTCACGAAGGTCGCGGTGAAGAGCCATGGCAGCGCGCGCGTGCCACCGGCGATGCCCATCTGGTCGCGCAACGGCCGCAACACGTAATAGCCGGCCAGCAGTGCGAAGAAATAGCCGAAGGACCAGAGCGCCGCCGCCAGTTCCTGCGGGGTCGCAGGAACCGCCCGCCGCAGCCAGCGCTGGAGCGGCGTCATGGCGCCAGCGACAGCTTCTGCTTGAGTTCGGCCGCCGTGACCGACTGGCCGTAGCCGGGGCCGCCGCGCTGGAACTTCCGGGCGTCGGCCAGCTTGCCGACCACGACCGGATCGAAGCCCGCATCGCGCACCAGTCCGGCGGCAATCTTCACTGCCTCGGGATCGTCGCCCGCAATCGGGACCGCCAGCTTCGGATCAGGGCGATGGGCTTCGCGCGCGAAGATCATGTAGGACATGGTGTTGAACGCACGCACCAGGCGAGCGCCCGACAGGTACTTTTGCGACACCACACCAATGCCTTCCTGCTCCACCTCGTCAGCCACGGTGCCGTCGCGCGACGACACGGCGTTGCAGGCGTCGAGCATGACCTTGCCCTTGAGCGCAGCGCCGTAGTCCTTGCCGATTTGCGGCAGCGCACCATAGGGCACCGCGATGAAGAGCACGTCCCCGAAGGCGATCGCCTGCTCGACCGTGCCCGCGCTGGCGCGCGAACCGAGCTCCCCGACGAGGCCCTTGAGTTCCTCCGGATGGCGCGAGGAGAACATCACCGGATGGCCTGCCTTGACCCAGAGCCCGCCGATCGTTCCGCCGATGTGCCCCGAGCCGATGACACCAATGCGCAGGCCGGCCGCGGCCTGCGCCGACGCGGCATGCGGTTTCAACGCCGCGAGAGCGACCCATGCGCCGCCGGCGCCCAGCAGCGAGCGGCGGGTGCGATCGAGGGAGTGATGCCTGACCATCGAAGCCTCCTGCGTTGACGAACCGGGCTGGCTCGCGACCCATCATCTTCCGCCGGAACGCAAACTTTTGCATCAAAATGCCGGTCTCCGCCGATCCTCTCCCATGGCCGACATACTTTCCCGTCCGCTGCTGAGCCCCGAGCACATCGCGCTGATCGACAAGGGCATATCAGCCAACGTCGCGTCGCGCAACGCCGCACTTCGCCCCAGCGTGATGCGCGCGGTCGGCGCCAGCATTTCCCAGGACGGGACCGAAATTACCGTGTTCGTGTCGCGCAGTCATGCGCGGCAGCTTCTGCAGGACATCGCGGCAACCGGCGAAGTCGCCGTTGTCTTCAGCGAGCCGGTGAGTCACCGGACCGTGCAGGTGAAGGCAAGCAAGGCTGAACTCCGCGCCGCAGAGGAACGCGATTTGCCGGTGCTTCGGCGCTATGGGCAATCCATGGAACACGAGCTGAGCCTGGTCGGCTGCGACCTGCCCTTCGTGCATACGCTTCTGGCGTTCAAGCTCGACGAGCTGGTGGCGGTGCAGTTCAGCCCCGATGCAGCCTTCGACCAGACGCCCGGCCCGAAGGCTGGTACCGCACTGCCCGGGACCGCCACGCCATGAACGCGGTGAATCCTTCACCGTCGCTGCATGCGATCCGATCGTGCTTCGAAGGGGCGATCCCGGCCATCATGTCGACGTGCGCGGAGGACGGCACACCCAATGTCGCGTACATCTCGCAGGTCTATTACGTGGACGAGCGACATGTCGCGCTGTCTTTTCAATTCTTCAACAAGACGAGGCAGAACATCCTCGCGAACCCGTACGCGAGCGTACTGCTGATCGACCCTGCAACTGCCAGATACCACCGGCTGCACCTGCATTACCTGCGAACCGAAACCAGCGGTCCGCTGTTCGAGCGCATGAAGGCACAACTCGCGGGCATCGCGTCGCATTCGGGCATGGCGGGCGTCTTCCAGTTGCGCGGGTCCGACGTGTACGAAGTCGAAGCCATCGAAAGCCTTGAAGGCGAACGTGTGGCGGCCTCGCCGCCGAGGCCCGGACTTCTGGCCGGAGTTCGCCGGGCGGCCGAGCGGCTCGCCGCCTGCAGCGCCACCGATGACTTGCTGCAGACCGCACTGGCGGCGCTGAACGATCACCTGGACGTGCGCCACGCCATGGTGCTCATGCTGGACGCTGCAACCCAGCGCCTCTACACCGTGGCGAGTTGCGGCTACGCGACTTCCGGCGTCGGCTCGGAAATCGAGGTCGGTCATGGTGTGATCGGGGTGGCCGCGCGCGAGCGCACGCCGGTTCGCATCAGCCACGTGACCCATGCGGCCAGCTACAGCCATGCTGTGCGCAGCAGCATGCGCGAAATCGAGCCGGGCATCGTGCTTGACACGGAGATTCCGTTTCCGGGCCTGGCCGAGCCGCACAGCCAGCTTGCTGTTCCGATCGTCTCGGGCGGGCGGCTGCTGGGGGCGTTGTTCGTCGAAAGCCCGCTGGACATGCGCTTCGGCTTCGACGACGAAGACGCGTTGGTCGCCATCGCCTGCCATCTCGGCGCGGCACTGGAACTCTTGCGCGCCGCGGACGAGCCGGCCGCTGCCTCGGAAGAGCCCGTGCCCGCCCCTTCGCCTTCCGCCAGCGGCGCGCCCACGCCCGTGCGCCACTACCTGGCCAACAACAGCGTCTTCATCGGCGACAGCTATCTCATCAAGGGCGTGGCGGGCGCCATCCTCGGCAAGCTGCTGCGCGAATATGCGCAGCAGGGCCGCACCGACTTCACCAATCGCGAGCTCCGCCTCGATCCCGCCATCAAGCTGCCTGATCTTTCCGACAACCTCGAAGCGCGGTTGGTCCTGCTTCAACGCCGGCTTGCGGAAAACAGCCCTCACCTGCGGATCGAGAAAACCGGCCGCGGCCGCTTCAGCCTGCGGATCGAGCGGCCGGTTGCGCTCACGGAGATCGCCGGCTGACATTCAGGCCGGCAAGCCGAGGCCGGCGCCGAGCTTGGCCCACTCGCGCTCGGTAAGGTGCGGGCGCACCACGTCGAGCACTGCGGCAAAGGCGGGTGCCGGCGCGTGCGCGCGCATGTCGCTCAGCATCACGACGCGCTCGCGAGGGTTCATGTAGGGGACCATCCAGCGCACGATGAACATCATCTCTTCGGGCGGAATGGAGGCGACGAGCGCGCCGTGGATCTGCTCGAGTTCGGCGTCCGTGTAGCGCGCCCAGAGCACAGCGTTGTGCGCTGTTTCTTCCACGTGCATGTGCTCGAAGTTGTGCGCGATGAAAACCGACAGCGCGCGATACAGCGCAAGCGTGCCTTCGGCGCGGCGGGCCGGGTCGCACTGCAGCAGTGCGGTGGTCTGCCGAGCCAGTGCGTGGATGGCTTGAACGTGTTCTTCGTGCTCGTGCGCGATCTGAGCGCTGGAGCCGGCCGCGCGGGCTTCGAGAGCGGCATGCACGAAATCGTTCTCGTGCTGCAGATGCGAACGGCAGATCTCCAGCAGTTGCAGGAGGCGCTGTGTGGTTTGCGCAAGCTCCAGATCATCGTCGCAGTCCATGCGGCCGAGTGCAAGGAGGTTGTCGGCCATCAGCGCACGCAATGCCTTGTGGATGCCGACGTAGAGATCGACGCGGGGTTCCGAGACCGCCGCGACCTGGCGCATTTCGCGCGGATCGATGTTCATGAGAGTCCTTCATTCCGGTTCAGCGGAGGCGCCCCATGCGCCCTCCTGCTGGGAAAGAAGTCTAGGAATCCAAGCCTTGGCGCGCCGCTAAGAAATGCTTAAGCAATCCTTCAGCAAACCTTAAATTGCGATGTATGCCAAGGTGGGGTACGGTCGCATGCATGCGAGAGAATGAGCGCCGTGCATGTGCATGTGCCTTGACGACGGGAGCAACCCAGCGTGTCAGATCGATCACCTTCAGCCGCTCGCAGCGGCCGCCGCGCAGTGCGAGCGGACGATGCGCCTCCCGCCGCGGAGGGCGGACCCACCCGCCGGCGCCTGCGGCGCGAGCGCACCGATCTCCTGGAGACGCGCATCCTCGATGCGGCCATCGAGGAATTCGCCGAGCATGGCTTCGCGGGCGCGCGCATCGAGCGTGTCAGCGCCGCCGCAGGCACGGTCGACCGCATGCTGTACTACTACTACGGCAACAAGGAGCGGCTCTACCAGGCGGTGCTCGCCAAGATCTACGAAGGCATGATCGGCGCGCAACGCGAGTTCGTCTCCCCCGAAGACCCTGTGGAAGGGATTCGCCAACTGGTTCTTCACTCGTGGGACCACTACCTTTCACACCCGAACCTGGTGCGTCTGCTGATGAACGAAAACCTGCTGCGGGGCAAGCACATCCGCCAGTGGCTGCAGGTCGAACGGGTCACCCTCCCTCTCGTCGAAACGGTGCAGACCCTGCTCGAGAGTGGACAAGCCAAAGGTGTGTTTCGCCGCGACGTGTCATCCGAACACGTGCTGATGACGATCATGTCGCTCGGCTTTTTCTATCTGTCGAACCAGTACACCTGTTCGGCGTGGCTCGGCGCGGACTTGATGAGCCGCCCGCGCCGCACCGCTTGGCGAACGCACATCTGCGACGTGGTGCTCACCATGCTGACGCCTCAGCCCGCACTCGCGACATTGGCGCCTGCCGACGGCGCCTCACCAGAGCCCAGGAAGACCGCGAAGCCGAAGAAGAAGCCGGCGTCGAACGCAAAGTAGTCAGGCGTCCGACTGCGCCCAGTCTTCCCGAACAAAACGCGCGATCGCGGCGTTCTGGCCGATCAACGAGAAGCGCGCGTTGTGTGCGTAGTCGGGCAGGTTGATCATCTCGGTCGTGATCCAGCGCAGCGGCGATTCTTCATGGCTGCGGTGGTAGGCCAATACCTTGCGCACGACCTCCTTGGTGCAGTCGAGTTGTCTCTCGTCCCATGGCGAATGCCATTCGCCTTCGGCCGGCGCGGTGAAAGGATAGAGAATGCCGCGCCCGGGCTCGCCACTTCGATAAGGAAAGATCGAGTGATCGGGCACCGCCGCCACCATGTCGGCAGAATCACTGATCGACCATCGGTTGCGCGGCCCGTTCGGCGCCACGCTGCGCACCTGGAGCCAACGCACGATGCCCATCTCGAGCCACTGGTCGACGAAGTTGCCGGGTTGAAATGGGTCGAGCACTGCATGTCCGGCAGCGACATCGTCGGTCAATCCGCAGATCGCCAATTCCTCAGCATTTCCCATCTTGAAAATGGCGTGGCTGTAGTCGAGCGTGAAGTTGAACGGAATGCCGCGGTCCTTCACCGCACGTGCAACCGGCGCGACCCGCCGCGGGTCTTCGCTCCACATGTTGACGTGAAACTCGAAAGCCGGTTCGATCCCCAGCCTCATGCCTTCGTCGTAGGCTCGCAGATAGAACTCGACCACCCGAGCGTTGTCGATCGGACGGCCGTTCGCATCGTGCCAATACAGCATGATGTTGTGCGTGCTTGCGCCCACCGCCGCCGCAAGCCGAAGCTTTTCCGCCAGCAGCGGCTCGTCGCGCTCCAACGCATAGAACCAACTGGCGGTATGAGCCGGCAGGCGATAGCGCTCGGCGCAGCGCAGATACTCGTCGATCTGCCCTGGCATTGGGAGCCGATCGAAAAAGTCGAAAGCGCCAGCCTCCCGCACGAGCCTGAACTGCTCTTCGACCGATGCCTCCATGAGCGAAACAGGCGCGTCCATCGATGACGCCTGCGCGCCCCGACCATTGCAGCCGATCGGTGGAAGCACTGCGCTCATGAGGGATTGCGCAGCTTTTTGATCTGTTCGTCGGACGGCTGCAGCTTGGCGCCATCGAAGTAAGTGCCCGAAGGCATCACGCCCTTGCCGTCCTTGACCGCCGTGCGCCCCACGTAGATGCCCAATGTCGACTGGTTGTCCTGCGGCCGGAACACGACCGGCCCGAAAGGCGATGTGAACTGCAGTCCCTTGAAAGCCGCGACGAGCTTCTCGGTATCCGTCGAGCCCGCCTTCTGAACGCCGGCTGCGATGGCCTTCACTGTCGCATAGCCGACGATCGAATTCAGACGCGGATAGTCGTTGTACTTCTTCTGGTAGGCCGCAAGAAAGGCCTTGTGCTCGGGTGTATCGATGTTGGCGTAGGGGTAGCCCGTCACGATCCAGTTGTCCGGCGCGTCGCCCTTGAGTGGATCGAGGTACTCGGGCTCGCCCGTGAGGAGGCTCACCACTTCGACCCCGTCGAAGAGGCCCCGCGTCTTGCCTTCTCTGGCCAGCTTCGTGAGATCACTGCCGAACAGCACGTTGAAGATCGCGTCTGGCTTTGAATCCGCGAGAGCCTGCACAACCGCGCCGGCGTCCACCTTGCCGAGCGGCGGCGCCTGCTCCGCGACGAACTCGATGTCAGGCTGCGCCTTCTTCATGTTCTCCTTGAACGCCGCTACTGCCGCCTGGCCGTACTCATAGTTGGGGTAGACCAGCGCCCAGCGCTTCTTGTGCAGCTTCACTGCCTCGCCGATCACCGAGGTAGCGAGCGCGTAGGTGCCGGAGCGCAGGCGATACGTGTAGCGGTTGCCGTTGTCCCAGACGACCTTGTCGCTCAGCGGCCCTGACGCCAGGAAGAAGACCTTCTTCTGCTTGGCGAAGTCGGTCAACGCGAGCCCGACGTGGGACAAGGTCACGCCGGCGAGGATGTCCACGTTCTCCCGCGCGAGGAGTTCTTCGGCTACGCGAACCGCATCGCCCGGGTTGGCGTTGTCGTCCCGGAACACTGTCTCAAGCTTCTTGCCGAGCACGCCGCCGGCCGCGTTGATCTCGTCCTGCGCCAGCTGCCAGCCCTGCTTGTAGGGCACCAGATTCTGCGGCAGCGCCTTGTAGCTGTTGATCTCGCCGATCTTGATCGTCCCTTGGGCGCCGGCCTGCGCACCGACGATGCAGATACTGGCAGCCACGACGCGTGCTGCGGCGGAAATGACGGATTTCATCGCGGGATCCTTTCGGGGGGGAATTCAGGACATGAAGCAGGACGTAAAGCAGAACGCTGCGCGGCTCAACGGTCTCCGGCAGCCATTTCCTCGACGATGCGCCGCATCTTGATGGACGATCCGTCCAGGCCGAGTTGGATGCGGTGCCACTGGCGCGGCTTGTCTTCGTTGCGCTGGATGGCTTCCAGCACGTGCTTGTCTTCATTGAAGGCGAGCCGCAGGTTGCTGCGCAGGCGCTCGTCGATGACGGGGTCCGAGGGTGAGTTCTTCAAGCAGAGCCAATGCTGCACACAAGTGCGTTGATCGACGGGCGTGATGAAGTGGCACGCGAACATCTGGATGCAGTCCTCGCGTTTGCCCTCGGGTGCACCGGTGCCGGTCTTCGCGGAGCCGAAGTCGATGACGGCGATGCTCGGCGCGTGATAGTGGTAGTAGTGCCAGCGGTCGACGTTCCCGCCGAAATCCTTCAGGCCTTCGAACAGTGGGATCAGCGGACCATCGATCACCCAGCGCCAGGTCACGACCTTGTTGCCCTGGCGCTCGTGCTGTACCCGCGTTTCCTCGCGGCCGGCGCTCGCCAAAGTGGTCTGATGCACATAGACGACGTGCGTCGGGTCGCACAGGTTGTCGGCCAGGCTCAGGTAGTTGGCCTGTACCAGCAGCGCATCGCCTTCAACCACGCTGTAGTGGGGGTCGTCGTACTCCGGCAGATGAAAGACCTGGCTGCGGTCGGCGCGCTCCGGGTCTCCCATCCACACCCAGACCATGCCCATGCTCTCCGCAGTCGGATAGCTGCGCACGTGAAAGCTGGGCGGTATGCGTGCCATCCCCGGCGCGGCGACGCACTGACCGGCGCAGTCGAAAGTGAGCCCGTGGTAGGCGCATTCGATGGCATTGCCGCGCAGCCGGCCGATCGACAGCGGTGCGAGCCGGTGCGGGCACGCGTCGTCCAGCGCGGCGACGATGCCGTCCTCGGTGCGATAGACGGCGAGATCCTCCTCGAGAACCCGACGCGCGACGATGTCGCGTCCGACGTCGCGAGACCATGCAAGGGGGTACCAGGCGTTGTAGGCGTAGGCGGTCATGTACTGTCCTCGAAATTTCTTCGGCAGGTCGCTGGACGGCAGTGATGTGCAGAAACCATGCCAGCGATAAGTAAGTCACTTCTACATTTTCATGGAGAGACTACTTAATTTCGGTGCATCGAGATACCGGGTTTGCACCGGGTTCGCACCAGACCGGGGCCGTGCACCGCCGGAGTTGCCGCCAAGCCGCTAGGCAATTGCGTCTAGACGTATCTGCGCACCTTGCCGGCCGGCTCGCGGCGAACTAATCTGATCATTGCGGGGCGGGCGTCTCCCGCCCAAGGAAGTTCGCCATGTATGAACGCATCCTCGTTGCCACCGACGGCTCCGATCTGTCGGAATTGGCCGTCCACGGCGCCATCGAGCTGGCCGTCCTCACGGGCGCGCAACTCACCGTCGTCAAGGTGGTTCACCACTACCCGGCCAGCTATTTCGAAGGCTCGCTCCTTCTGAGTCAGCCAGAAGTCTCCCGGCTGCGAGACGAGGCCGATGCCGAGGCGCAGCGCGTGGTCGACGCGGTCAAGCTCAAGGCCGAGGCGCGGGGCGTCAAGAGCGCGCGAGCCGTCGTGATGCAGTCGGAGCTGGTGTCCGAAGCCATCATCGAGTGCGCCCGCGTTCACGACTGCAATCTGATCGTGATGGCCTCGCACGGCCGGCGTGGAATCACGCGGGTGCTGATGGGCAGCGAAACGCTGCATGTGTTGACGCATTCGCACACGCCGGTGCTGATCCTGCGGCCCTAGCGTGGAGTCTGCGCGTCGCGCTGGCGATCTTCGCGCTTGATCGCAAGATAAGTGGCGAGGTCGATTTCGTGAAGTTGGGTCGGGTACTGCTCGACCGATTGGAACCAGCTGTTCAGGCGCTTTTGCTCGCGCTCCGGCCCGGGCACCGAAAGGCCGTCGAGGTAGGCATCAAGGGTGAAGAAATAGCGCATCGCGTTCCGCTCCACCAGCCCGCGCAGCCCCCGGATGTACTCGGGCGTGCCATCCGCTGTCTTGCCGACGACCGTGAATCCGACCTTGTTGCTGCCGAAGGTGGCGAGATAGGCCTGTGTGGCGAGCTTCGCCATCATGTTGTGGTCGTAGGCATACGCAAAGTGCAGGAAGGTCTGGTGCTCGCCGAGGGGAATGGCTTCGAGCAGGACGCGGTAGTGGCTGGTGCCCATGGGCCCTGACTCTGCGGAAAGGTCGACCAACAGATAGTCTCGCGAGTCGTGCACGACCCGATGCATGAATGACAGTTCGAAGGCCTGGTCGATGGGCTTGTCGTAGCTCGGCACAACGCTCAGCGTGACTGTCTCGCCGCCCGGCGTGCGAGCCGCTCGGCAGCGACGATTGTTGATGTGCAGCACCAGCATGTCGCACCACTGTGAAGACCGCTCCAGCGCGCGACGAACATCGTCGATGGAGTCATCGATGACGCCGTAGACGTCGCCTTGAAGGCCGCCGTCGGTTTCCTTCGAATCGAGGACGATCGGGCGTTTCAAGGGGCTGTTGGCCAGCTGGTCGCCGAGCCTGCGATGAAGTTCGCGCATGGCCTCTGCCGACCCCGCATCGAGCGCAGCGTGCGCGCCCATCGAGATGACACTGAGAAAGAGCCAAAGTCCGATGCGGAGAAGAATCGCTGCCGGCAGTTTGTTCATGGGCAACACCCTACAACAACCGCCGCGCCTTCGCCCCTCGATGCGCTTCTATCGCCCCTTGCGAATCGGCTTGCCGGCGGAAGGCTTCGGGCGCCCTGCCCCGGTATCGCGCGGCGGCAGCCCTGTGTGCTGCGTGAGGATGCGGCCCTTGGCAGGCTTCACTGGCGTCAATGCGACCGGCGTCGAGTTCTTGCGGCGCGCGCTCTGGTAGGTGCCGTCGGTCAGTGGCTGCCATGTCGGGATCAGGTGATGCTTGCCGTTGCCGATCAGGTCGGCGCGGCCCATGGCTTTCAAGGCTTCGCGCAGCAGCGGCCAGTTGTTGGCATCGTGATAGCGCAAGAACGCCTTGTGCAGGCGGCGGCGCTTGTCGCCGCGCACGATGTCGACCGTCTCGCTCTCGCGAGTGATCTTGCGCAGCGGATTCCTGTTGGTGTGATACATGGCCGTCGCGGTCGCCATGGGCGACGGATAGAAGGTCTGCACCTGGTCGGCACGGAAGCCGTTCTTCTTGAGCCAGACCGCGAGGTTCATCATGTCCTCGTCGCTTGTGCCCGGGTGCGCGGCAATGAAGTACGGGATCAGGTACTGCTTCTTGCCCGCCTCAGCGCTGAACTTCTCGAACATCTGCTTGAACTTGTCATAGCTGCCGATGCCGGGCTTCATCATCTTCGTGAGCGGACCTTGTTCGGTGTGCTCGGGCGCGATCTTGAGATAGCCGCCGACGTGATGTTGCACCAGTTCCTTGACGTATTCGGGCGACTGCACGGCCAAGTCATAGCGCAGGCCGGAGCCGATCAGGATCTTCTTGATGCCCCTGAGCGCACGCGCGCGGCGATAGATCTTGATCAGCGGATCGTGGTTGGTGTTCAGGTTCTGGCAGATGCCTGGGTATACGCAGCTCGGCTTGCGACAGGCCGCCTCGATCTCGGGCGACTTGCAGCCGATGCGGTACATGTTGGCCGTCGGGCCGCCGAGGTCGGAAATGGTGCCCGTGAAGCCCTTCACGCTGTCGCGGATCGCCTCGACTTCCTTGATGATCGAATCTTCCGAGCGGCTCTGGATGATGCGGCCTTCGTGCTCGGTGATCGAGCAGAAGGTGCAGCCGCCAAAGCAGCCACGCATGATGTTGACGCTGAAGCGGATCATTTCCCAGGCAGGGATCTTGGTCGCGCCGTCGTGGCTTCCATGCTCGTCGGCATAGCGCGGATGCGGACTGCGCGCGTAGGGCAGATCGAATACATGGTCCATCTCGGCCGTCGTCAGCGGGATCGGCGGCGGGTTGATCCACACGTCGCGTGCGGTGGTGCCTTCACCGTGAGCCTGCACCAGCGCGCGTGCGTTGCCGGGGTTGGTTTCAAGGTGCAGCACGCGGTTGGCATGGGCGTAGAGCACCGGATCGGCGCGTACCTGCTCGTACGAGGGCAACCTGATCACCGATCGGTCGCGCGGCGGAACCTTGACACGCGAGCGGCTCTGCAACGCGGGATTGGGGACGAAAGTCAGCGGCTTGATGGCCGGATTGACGGCCGTGTTGACCGAAACCGCCGCTTCGGCAGCCGCTGCCACGGCTTCGGCCTCGTCTTCCCTGGCACAGGTCGCGCCGTTGGCTTTGGCCTGTTCGGACACCATCAAGTAGGGATTGACGTGCGCCTCGACGCGGCCCGGCTCGTCGACGCTGGTCGAGTCGATCTCGAACCAACCTTCGGGCGTTTCGCGGCGGACGTAGGCGGTGCCGCGCACGTCGGTGATCTGGTGCACCGGCTCGCGCGCGGCGAGGCGATGGGCGATCTCGACGATGGCGCGCTCGGCATTGCCGTAGAGCAGCAGGTTGCACTTGGCGTCCACCACGATCGAGCGGCGAACCTTGTCCTGCCAGTAGTCGTAATGCGCGATGCGGCGCAGCGACCCTTCGATGCCGCCGAGAACGATCGGCACGTCGCTCCAGGCTTCCTTGCAGCGCTGCGAATAGACGATGGCCGCGCGGTCGGGCCGCTTGCCGCCCACGTCGCCAGGCGTGTAGGCGTCGTCGCTGCGGATTTTGCGATCGGCCGTGTAGCGATTGATCATCGAATCCATGTTGCCGGCCGTGACGCCGAAGAACAGGTTCGGCTTGCCGAGCACCTTGAAGGGATCCGCGCTTTGCCAGTCGGGCTGCGCAATGATGCCCACACGGAAGCCCTGAGCCTCCAGCATGCGGCCGATCACGGCCATGCCGAAGCTGGGATGGTCGACATAGGCGTCGCCGGTGACCACGATGATGTCGCAGCTGTCCCAGCCGAGGGCGTCCATTTCGGCGCGCGAAGTCGGCAGAAACTTGGCCGTGCCGAATCGTGCCGCCCAATATTTGCGGTAGCTGGTCAGCGGCTTGGCGGCGCGCGTGAAAAAGGAGACGTCGACGGGGGCATTCATCAGGGTATGGGCGGCGATGGGTGGCAATGCCGCCTTGGAGGCCTACGGGCCGGGTGGGCCCGTTGTGGGCAACCCGCGATTTTAGGGTTTCCGAGTAGGTTTGTCGCCTCAAAGGCAATGCGAACTGTCTGGTTCGAGCGAGGCATTTGATTGCTTTGGTCAAGTACTTTGATGACAATGGCAAGCATGTCGACCGAAACAATCTCTCCCGCATCGGCTCCCGCTTCGACTTCCTCCCTCGGTCACGAGGCAGCGGCGGTGAAGGCAATCCGCCAATTCAATCGCTTCTACACGCGTCGCATCGGCGTGCTCGACCCGTATCTGGACAGCGATCTTTCGTTGACCGACGTGCGCGTTCTCTACGAGTTGGCGCATCGCCAAACGCCTGTGGCCAGCGAAATTGGAAAAGACCTGCATTTGGATGGCGGCTATCTCAGCCGCATCCTGCGCCGCTTCGAGGCACGGGGCTGGCTCACGCGCGAGCCCCACGCGCGGGATGCTCGGCAAAGCCTTCTGCGGCTGACCGAGGCGGGCTACCGGGCGTTCGCGCCGCTGCAGCAGAAGTCCCGCGACGAAGCTGCCGCCCTGCTCGCACCGCTGGCCGCATCGGAGCGGCACAAGCTGATCGACGCGATGAGCACGGTCCAGGCGCTGCTCGATCCCGGCGCCGAGCCTCGTCCGCAACGCACGGTCGTGCTGCGCGACCCCGGTCCTGGCGACATCGGCTGGGTCGTCCAGCAGCACGGGGAAATCTACGCGCGCGAATACGGATGGAACAGCGATTTCGAAGCCCTCGTCGCCGAGATTGCCGGCCAGTTCCTGCGCAAGTTCCAGCCAGGCTGGGAACGCTGCTGGATCGCCGAACTGGACGGCGAGCGGGTGGGCGCCGTCTTTCTCGTTCGCAAATCGGCCGCGACCGCGCAGCTTCGCATGCTGATCCTGAGCCCCAAGGCGCGGGGCATGGGCCTTGGAGCCCGCCTGACGGACGAATGCATTGCCTTCGCGCGCAACAAGGGCTACAAGAAGATGGTTCTCTGGACCAACAGTTGCCTGACCGCCGCGCGCCGCATCTACGCAGCGCGCGGCTTCAAGCTCGTCAAGTCGGAGCCTTACGAAGGTTTCGGCCAGAAGCTTGTGGGCGAAACCTGGGAGCTCAAGCTGACTACTGCATGAACCAGCCGTGGCTCACGACCAGCGACTGGCCAGTGAGCGCGTTGGTTGGAAAAGCCGCAAACATCAGCGCGACGCGGGCGACGTCGTCGGTGGTGGTGAACTCGCCGTCCACCGTGTCCTTGAGCATCACGTTCTTCACGACCTGCTCTTCGGTGATGCCCAGCGTCTTTGCCTGCTCGGGGATCTGCTTTTCGACCAGCGGCGTGCGCACGAAACCCGGGCAGATCACATTGGCACGCACGCCATGCTTGGCGCCTTCCTTGGCCACGGTCTTTGCCAGCCCGATGAGGCCGTGCTTGGCGGTGACGTAGGGCGCCTTGAGCAGCGACGCCTCCTTCGAATGCACCGAACCCATGTAGATCACGCTGCCGCCACGGCCCTGCGCGTACATGTGCTTGAGGCAAGCCTTGGTGGTGAGAAAGGCGCCGTCGAGATGGATCGCCAGCATCTTCTTCCAGTCCGCGAAAGTGAATTCCTCCACCGGGTGGACGATCTGGATGCCCGCGTTGCTGATCAGGATGTCGATGCCGCCGAAAGCCTTCGCGGCCTCTTCGACGGACGCGTTGACCTGGTCTTCATTGGTGACGTCGACGCCAACGCCGATGGCTTGCGCGCCGGTCGCCTTGAGTTCGGCGGCGGTCGCGTCGGCGGCTTCCTTGTTGAGGTCGGCAATGACGATCTTTGCGCCTTCCTGGGCGAACACGATGGCGATTTCCTTGCCGATACCGCTGGCAGAACCAGTGATGAAAGCGACCTTGTCCTTGAGCTGCATGAAGTTTCCTTTGCTTGAAGGGGGATGAGTGAGAGGAGAGTGCAATCTGCGTGCCGCGACTTAAGGCAAACCTGATGGCGCGGCTATTGGCCAGCGGGAATCGTCGGCAGCTTCATCGGGCGGCGGACACGCCGAGCATTGGGGTCGGTCAGGTCGAAGGTGGTGACGCCATTGGTCTGAGACGCGCTCTGCAGCCATTCGGGGTGATCGAGCGTGTTGCGGATGTCGCGAAGACCGGCCTCCCAGTGCTCGTCGACTGACGCGCGCGAAAACTCGTAGTCCTTCGATTCGAGTTCATAGGGCTTGTCGCGGTAGATCAGGTGCACGATCTCGATGGGCTTGTGCGAGAGCTGGGCGCTGACCGAGGCCACGCTCGGGTCGTTGCGCAGCGCCGGCGGCAGCTTCTTGATCAGGTCCGCGATGGCCTGCTGCAGGTTCAAGTTCGACGCCAGCGCGTCGGTGTTCATGCGGGTGCGGCTCGAATAGGTGATGTCCTTCTGTCGCTCCAGCGTTTCGGCGATGGTGCCCGGCATGGCGCCGCGTGAGCAGAACAAGTCCACTTGCAGCACCAGCAGCGGCTCGCTGCGCGGATGGGTGTCCAGCACGTATTGCAGGGGCGTGTTGGAGACGATGCCGCCGTCCCAGTAGTCTTCGCCGTCGATGTGCACCGGCGCAAAGCCCGGAGGCAGCGCGCCGCTGGCCATGATGTGCTCCGGCCCGATGCGCTGCACTGTGTTGTCGAAGTAGATCGAATTGCCGGTGCGCACATTCACCGCGCCGACACTGAAGCGCACGGAGGGATGATTGATGCGGTCGAAATCCACCAGCCGTTCCAGGGTGGCCTTCAGCGGTGCGGTGTCGTAGTAGCTCGGCACCGGTGCGGCCAGCCCCAGAAGCAGCGCGGGCGTGCGGCGCGGCTCGAAGAAGCCGGGCACTCCGCACAGTGCCGTGGTGGCCGCGCTCCACTGGTTGAACGCGGACCGGTCGAAACACCATGCAGGCACGCGCTGCGCAGGGCCCGAAGAGACCAGGTTCCAGAACTCGCGCAGGCGCTGCACCCGCATCTCCGGGGCGTTGCCGGCGATCAGCGCGGCATTGACGGCCCCGATCGATACGCCGGCAACCCAGTCGAGCGCCCGATGTCGTTCGAAGACGCCGGCATACACGCCGGCTTGATAGGCGCCCAGCGCACCGCCTCCCTGCAGCACCAGCGCCTTCTTGACGCTGGCGATGTCGACTCGGGGAACGGTGGTGTGGGCGGTTGAAAGCGTCGTTTTCCGGGGGTCTCGCATCGCGCCATTGGACACCATGCGAGTGACGGCCGCCGGCTACATCTTCGGCAGCATCTGTCCGCGGATCTCCCCGCCCGGGTTTGCCGCGGTGTGCACGTTGGCATACCACCTCCCCGCCATGAGATCGGCGGCCTGCGCCGGTGTCAGGGTCGCTTGTCCCTCGATGGGGCTGGCCGTCGACGAGAAAGGCAGCACCACGGGCGCATTGGTGCCCGACGCAGCCGGTCCATGGAAGTGCGCCGCGGTGGCCGGACCGCTCAAGCCGTCGTACGTGATCTTGTACTTGAGGACGTTCGTCTCTTTGTTCAGCGACGCTTCAGCCAAGCCGCTGCCGCGCGTCATGTTCGGCGGCACTTCGCTGGCCGCATTCATCGCGCCGCTGAAGCTGGCGGTGTTGGACTTGGACATCATTCCGCAGCCTGCAAGGGCCGCGGTCGCCACGCCGGCCACGAGGGCCATGCGCAAGTTGGTGCCATATCGGTTCATGGAATCTCCAGCAGTTCGTGAATTCCCCAGCATAGGCAGCCTCGAGGCCGCACGCTGTCGGCCACCAACCCGTTTTGCGGATGGCAGTGGCATCATTTCCACACATGAACACCCTGCCCTCCTCACGAGAAGTCGTCGATTTCTGGACGCAAGCGGGCCCTGAACGCTGGTTCGCCAAGGACGAGGCCTTCGATGCCCAATTCAAATCGCGCTTCGAAGCGGCGCACGATGCCGCGGCGACCGGCGCGCTAGACGCGTGGGCCGCCCACGCCGAGGGCGCACTGGCGTTGCTGGTGCTGCTCGACCAGTTCCCGCGAAACGCCTGGCGCGACAGCGCACGCACGTATGCGACCGACGCCAAGGCGCTGGCGGTCGCATCGGCCGCCGTCGACGCCGGACTGGACCGCCAGGTTGACCCGGCGCTCCGGCGCTTCTTCTATCTGCCGTTCATGCACGCCGAATCACTGGCCCAGCAGGAGCGATCGGTCGCCCTCAACGCCGAACTCGACGCCGATACACGGCGTTTTGCGGCGCATCATCGCGAGATCATCGCGCGCTTCGGGCGCTTTCCGCATCGCAATGCGGTCTTGAAGCGAGACACCACGCCTGAGGAACGCGAGTTCCTCGATGCGGGGGGCTTCAAGGGTTAGGCTTGAACGCGGCCGGCTGATCGGGACGCGTTGGTGAAGCCTGTGCACCCGGGCGAGGCGAGTGCTTCAACGATCCGTATTCATGGGCATACACCCAGGTGAACTCGACACCCAGCAAGAAGATTTGCGCCGAGTAGTAGACCCACACCAGCACCACCACCAGCGACCCGGCCGCGCCGTAGCCCGAGGCGATGCCGGTCTTGCCGATGTAAAGGCCGATCAAGTATTTGCCGACCGTGAACAGCACCGCCGTCACCGCGGCGCCGATCCACACGTCGCGCCATTGCACCCTCACGCGCGGCATGATCTTGAAGATCATCGCGAACCCGACGGTCACGATCACGAAGCCCAGTACCGAATTGACCTCCTGAGCGATCACGGCCCAGCCTCCAAAGAAGGGGGCCCACCATTCGCCGAGCGCCGCCAGCGCCGCATTGACGATCAAGGACACCATCAGCAGGAAGCCGATGCCCATGATCATGCTGAATGAGAGCAGCCTCGCGCGCAACAAATCGATGATGCCGTTGTTGGTCAGTCGCGCGGGCGCTCGCCAGATGCGGTCGAAGGCATCCTGAAGCTCGCCGAACACCGTCGTCGCGCCCACGACCAGCAGCGCCAGGCCGACCACGGTCGCGACGATGCCCTGTCTTGGCTTGTTGAGGGCTTCAAGCATTCCCTGCACGGCGCGCGCGCCGTCTGCGCCCATGAGGCCGGAGATCTGCTCGAAGATTTCGCCGCGTGCCTCGTCGCGCCCGAACACCAGGCCCACGACAGAGATCACGATCAGGATCAGCGGCGCCACGGAGAACACCGTGTAGTAGGCCAACGCCGCACCCATGCTCGGAGCGTAGTCGGCGCGCCACGAGGCGAAGGTTTGCTTGCAGAGATCCAAAAGCGCGCGGACGGCATTCATGCGCGGAGTTTCGCAGCATGCCGCGGCTTCGCAAGTCGGACGGCGTGCTGTGCGCGCCATGCAGCGGCCTACGATAATCGGCCGCAATGCATCCGCCCCTTCACAGCGCGGCGTCGGACACCGACCGACCGCGTCCCAAGTCCCCCCGAGATCTGTTCCTTTCATTCACCTGGCTGGCGCTCCAGGGATTCGGCGGTGTGCTGGCCGTGGTCCAGCGAGAGGTCGTCGAAAAGAAGCAATGGCTGACGCCTGACGAGTTCCTCGAAGACTGGGCGGTCGCGCAGGTCCTGCCGGGCCCGAACGTCATCAATCTCGCGCTCATGATCGGCGACCGCGCCTTCGGACTGCGTGGCGCGATGGCGGCGCTGGCCGGCATGCTGGCCGTGCCGCTTTGCGTGATCCTCGTGCTCGCGGTGCTCTATGCCCAATACGCCGCCAACCCACTGGTGGCCGGCGCGCTGCGCGGCATGGGGGCAGTGGCCGGCGGGCTGATCGCGGCAACGGGCATCAAGCTGATCCCGCCGCTTCGCAGGCACCCACTGGGCTTCACCGCATGCCTCGTCATCGTCGCGCTGGTGTTCTCCGCCATCGCACTGGGCCGGGTTCCGCTCGGATGGGTGCTGCTGGTCGTGGGCGGCACCGCCTGCGTCTGCACGTGGCGAAGGATCGCGCCATGACGGTCGTGATGAACTGGCACGACTGGCTGTCGCTCTTCGGTCAATACCTCCTGCTTTCGCTGCTGTCGATCAGCGGTGCCATCACCACCGTGCCCGACATGCACCGTTATCTCGTCGGCCAGCACGGCCTCCTGACCGATGCACAGTTCACTTCGTCGATCGCCATCGCCCAGGCGGCGCCGGGACCCAACGTGCTGTTCGTGGCGCTCATGGGCTGGAACGTGGGCCTCAATGCGGGCGGCGGCATCGGCGCGGGACCACAGGCCTGGCTGCTCGGCTTGCTCGGATTGGCGGTCACGATGATCGGCATCATGCTGCCCAGCACCACGCTCACCTATTTCGCCACGCGCTGGGGCCACCGCAATCGCACGAAGCGCGAAGTGCGTGCCTTCAAGCAAGGCATGGCGCCGGTGGTGGTGGGCCTGCTGATCGCCACCGGCTGGGTGCTGGCAACAGGTAACCACACCGGCAGCGCGCCTGCATGGCATCTGTGGCTGCTCACGGCCGCAGCGGCCTTTATCGTATGGCGCACGCGCTTCCATTTGCTGTGGCTGCTCGGTGCCGGTGCCATCCTCGGCGCCGTCGGCTTCGTCTGACCCTCCGACCTTACGGAAAACATCCATGCAACTTCGACCCCTCGGCCGTTCCGGCCTGCAAGTCTCGCCCCTGGCCTTCGGCGGCAACGTCTTCGGCTGGACCGTCGATGAAACCCTGTCGTTCCGCCTGCTCGATGCGTGGCTGGACGCCGGCTTCAACTTCATCGACACCGCCGACGTCTATTCAAGCTGGGTGCCCGGCCACAGCGGCGGCGAATCCGAAACCATCATCGGCAAGTGGCTGCGGCAGACCGGCAAGCGCAACCGGGTGGTGCTGGCGACCAAGGTCGGCAAGCCGATGGGCGAAGGCAAGAAGGGGTTGGCTCCCGCTTACATCAAGGAAGCCGTCGACGCTTCGCTCAAGCGCCTGAAGACCGACCACATCGACCTGTACCAGTCGCACGACGATGATCCTGAAACACCGCTGTCCGACACGGCCGAGGCTTTTGCCGCACTCATCAAGGCAGGAAAGGTGCGAGCGATTGGCGCATCGAACTTCACCGCCCCCCGGCTGGCCGAGGCGCTGGACGTGGCCGAAAAGCAGGGGCTGCCGCGCTATGAGAGCCTTCAGCCGCTCTATAACCTGTATGACCGCGCCGTCTTCGAGAAAGACCTGGAGCCGCTGTGCGTCGAGCGCGGCATCGGCGTGATCAACTTCTACGCGCTTGCGGCCGGCTTTCTCACGGGCAAATACCGCAGTGAGGCCGATGCGGCGAAGAGCGCACGCGGTGGCAACACGACCAAAAAGTACCTGAATCCGCGCGGCCTGCGCATTCTGGATGCGCTCGACAAGGCAGCCAAGGCCACCGACGCAACCCAGGGGCAGGTGGCAATCGCATGGCAAATTGCCCGACCCTCGATCACCGCACCCATCGCGAGTGCCACTTCGGTCAAGCAGCTGGACGAACTGACCGCCGCTGCCAACCTCCAGCTGCCGCCGGAAATCATCGCCGCGCTCGACGCAGCCAGCGCGGAAGCTTGAGGATGAGTTCGACCGATCCGCTCGCCCCGCCCTCTCTCGAATACTTCGCTGACCTGCAAGTCGAAGTCGGCGTGCCGCAAGTGCTGAGCACCGGGCCGCGCGGCATGCGGCGGCTGGTGCCGATCACGGGGGGCACGGCTAAGGGCAATGGCTGGACGGCGCGGGTGTTGCCGGGCGGCACGGATTTCCAGCTGATCGTGAGCGACACGTTGTCCGAACTCGATGCGCGTTACGGCCTCGAGACAGACGCCGGTGACTTGATCTACGTGCAGAACCACGCCGTGCGCGCCGCGCCGGCCAAGGTCATGGCCAAGCTCCTGCGCGGCGAGCCGGTCAATCCGGCGCAGATCTACTTCCGCTGCAGCCCGCGGATGGAGACCGCCTCGCCCGCGCTGAAATGGATCGGCGAACGCATGTTCGTCGGCGTCGGCGTGCGGCACCCGGCCCAGGTGGTGATGCGCTTCTTCACGCTCGTGTAGGGCGTGGGCCGACACCCGTTCGGGTGCTCGTCGCCACTCTTGAATTCGCTTTCGGCGCTCCTAATTTCGTCTCGGAAGCGCCGGAGGCGTCTCCGGCGCTCTATTCAACCGAATGGAGGTATTCGCCATGTATCGATCCTTGTTCCCGCGCGACATCTTCGCCGAGATGGATCGCCTGCAACGCGAAATGCAGCAGGCTTTCGATCTGTCTCCCACCATCCGCGGCATCGGCCGCAGCGGCTTTCCGGCCCTCAATGTGGGCGGCACGCCCCAATCGGTCGAAATCTATGCCTTTGCACCCGGCATCGATCCGTCCACGCTTGAAGTCAATCTCGACCGCGGCCTGTTGACCATCGCCGGCAAGCGCGAGAGCCGACTGCCCGACAACGAGCAATCGAGCGTGCACATCAACGAGCGCTTCGCAGGCAGCTTCCGCCGCGTGCTGACCCTGACGGACGATGCCGATCCCGACGCCGTGGACGCGAAGTACACCGACGGCATGCTGCACATCTCCATCAAGCGCCGCGCCTCCGCGCAGCCGCGACGCATCGCCATCCAGTGACAGAAGGAGCTACGACCATGAACGACATCGACACCGTGAAGTCCGATTCCGGCAAGGCCATGGCCCGCAAGGACGAAGCGAACTATGCCGACGCGGCGCTCACGCCGCCCGTGGACGTGATCGAGGATGCGAGCGGCATCACGCTCTACGCCGACTTGCCGGGCGTTTCGAGAGACAAGCTGCACCTGCAAGTGGAGGCCGACACGCTCACCATCGATGCCGAATCGGCGCTGACCGTGCCCGAGGGCTTGCAGTCGCACCACACGGAAGTCGGCCTCGGCCGCTTTCACCGCCGCTTCACGCTGAGCAAGGAGCTGGACACGCAGAAGGTCACCGCGGAACTGGCGCAAGGCGTGCTGACGCTGCGCATTCCGAAGGCGGAGCATGCACAACCGCGACGCATCGACGTGAAAGTCGCCTGAGCCGCCTGAACGCCTGTAGACGTTGGAAAAGCGCGCGGGTCGAGAGTCCTGCGCGCTTTTTTTCTTCTACTCACGCAGTCCGGCGAGCAGGCGCTGATAGTCGGCATTGCTGCGCAGCAATTCACGTCCGGTCTGGATCAAGCGCGCCACCTGTTCCTTGTCCAGCACGAAGCTGGTCGGGATCTCATTCAGGAAACGGCGCAGTTGCACGTTCGGCACGTCTTCGAAGCTCAGCGGGATGAAATACGAACTCACCGGTCGCTGGGGCGTCGAGAGATCGCGCGTCCATTCAATCAGGCTTTGCCGCGTCTGCTCGAGGGTCGCCACGTTGTAGCGATGCAATTGCACGTTGGTCACGGCGTTCATCGTCTGCTCGAAGGTCGGCGCCCGGCTGGTCTCTCCGATGCCACCGACGGCATCGGCCGCAGCATTGACGGAAATGATGGCGAGGCGTCGCGGCGTTGCCATGCCTTGCGACTGGATGTACTTCTCCGCACCGCCTGCCAGGTCCACCGCCGCCAGCAACGCGCGCAGACCCAGGTTGTCGGTGATGCCGCCGTCCACCAGTTGCGCGTATTTGTGGGCCACCTTGTTCCGGTAGGAGAGGTCGTCGTGTACGACCATGGTCAGGTAGTCGCTATCCCGATCCCGTGCCTGCGCGGCCGCCAACCACGGGGGGATTCCCGGGGCACAGCCGCTGTAGTTCTCCAGCACCACGGGCCCGAACAGCACAGGCACGGCACTGGACGCAGCAACCGCGCGCGCCAGCGGAAACTTCGTCAGGTCCGAACACATCAGGTCGAAATATTCCTGGACAAAGGAAAAGCGGCCACCCGAACTCAGGTCGGAACTGTTGATGAGGATCATCGGGCCGTCACCCTTGATCAGGTCGCCGAAGGTTGCGTTGCCGAAAAGCGTCTGTTGGTAGTAGGTCACCGCCATTTCGGTGCGGCCTTGATTGCTGAACCAGCGGGCGGGATCCATGAACCCGCGCACCAGTGCGCCCTCGACGTCGCTGCGCAGAAACCGATCTTCATAGTCCGCGAAGATGCGATTGCCATAGAGGCCGTAGTAGGCCGACGTAAAGCTGCCGCCCGAAACCGAACTGATGACGGTGATGGCGTCCAGCAGGCTCTGGTCCTTGCCGTTCATCCGCACTCGCGTGTCGCGCAGTTCCTGCAAGACGCCATAGGACAACGCCGCGGCGCGCGTGCCGCCGCCCGAGAAGGCAACGGCCAGCATCAATTCGGAGGAGTGAAGGCGCGGATTCTTGGCGAATCCACTCAAGGCATAGACGGGGCTCGGGTCGGCCGGATTGAGCGGCACGTTCTGGACCACACCATAGGTCGTACAGGCGCCGAGGGCCAGCAGCATGACCATTGCCATGCCCATCTCAAGGGACGGCAGCAATGCTCGCCGAAAGCAACCTTGCAATGGGACCATCATCGTGCTCGCTGACCGCAGTGGTAGAGCCCGCGATTCTCAAAGAAAAGTGGCAGGCTTGCCATCCCGAAAAAAGGGCAAAATATTTTGGCCGAGTTTCCTTCTTGCTCAAGGAGCCACATGAAGAGACCAGTTCTTGCGATCCTGCTCTGTGCCACATCTTTCGGCGCCTTGGCGTTCGATGACTTCGAAGGCACCTACGCGAGCGGACCCGTCAGTATCGAATGGCGTGCGGGCGGGCGCCTGGGGAACGAATTCGTGTCGAGCCTCTGTCCGGACAAGAAATTCAGGCCCCGTACTCACGCCAGTCACTCGAAAAAGGGCAAGGACAAGGGCAAGGACTACACCATCGAATCCGACTTCCAGTTCACGAAGCTCGAAGTGACCGGAGCCAGCAAATGCCTGCCGAAGGGCACCTACCAGCGCGTCGGGCCATGAGAGAGTCCCATGCGCACCGCTTTTCTCGCTGTCCTTGCCGCGACGACCATTGCCGCGGGATGCGGTGGAAGCAACACCGCGTCAAACGTTGATTCGCCAGGCGCCAAAGAGGCCGGCAAGACCAAGGCGCTGGAGGCAGGCGCCGCCGCCATGCAGGACAGGCCGCCGATCGAAGCGATCAACACCTACCTAGACGGATTTCACTTCTACAACGGAAATCCGCAGGGCCAGATGGAGGCCCATCACTACTGCACGATCCTCAATGATGAGTTGATCCAGTGCGTAATCTATGACGGCAACGTCAAGGACGCAAAGATCATGGGGGTCGAATACATCATCAGCGAGCGGCTTTTCAAGACCCTCCCGGCTGAGGAAAAGTCCCTTTGGCACAGCCACGTCCATGAAGTGAAGTCAGGCCAGCTCATCGCTCCCGGGATTCCGCAGGCTGCGGAGCACGAACTGATGAAGAAGATCATCAGCACCTACGGCAAGACCTGGCATACCTGGCACACGGACCGCCACAAGGAACTGCCGCTTGGTGTGCCGCAGCTCATGATGGGATTCACTGCCGACGGGCAGACGAACGCTGACATGGTCGCGGGGCGTGACAAGCGTTTCGGCATCGACAGCGCGGAGAAGAAGAAAGACCGTGAATCGATCGGTGCGCCCGAGATTGCCGAAGGCGCCGACGCCTGGCAGCAGGGCAAGGTCATGCAAATTGCCGATCCGACGGGCCAGGAGCACGCCAGTCCTGAAGGTTCGCAGAACAATCCGGGTGCGACCGTCAGCCGGCCCGCCAAATAGCTGGCGTTGCCGGATCAGGCATCGAAGCGGTAGAAGGCTTGCGGGTTGTGGACCAACAGGCGCTCTCGCAATGCCTTTTCAGGCGCGATCTGCGACAGCGCGTCGACCAGCACGCCGTCGTCCGGCACATGATCGTGCAGCGGATGCGGCCAGTCGGTGCCCCAGAAGCAGCGATCCGGAAAGTCATGCACGAGCGCGCGGGCGATGGCGATGCCGTCGGTGTAGCCGAGTTCGCGCGAAATGCGCGAAATGCGGTCGATGCCGCTGACCTTGACGCGGAACAGCGGGTTCTTCATCAGCGTGTGGAGCGCAACGAAGTCGGCGTGCGCCGTTCCCGCAGAGGCATCGACGCGCGCCATGTGGTCGACCACGACGGGAACTGCACTTTCCGCAAGCGGCGCCTCCAACGCATGAATTAGCCCGCGATCGAAATGCACCTGCAGGTGCATACCCAGAGGCGCCAGCCGATGAGTGAAATCAACGACACGCCGGGCATCGAAATCGTCCTGCGAATCCTTGGTGAAATTGAAGCGCACGCCCCTGAAGCCCGCATCGGCAAGCCGCGAAAGCTCTTCATCGTCCACATCGAGCGGCAGCAGGGCCACGCCCAGGTAGCGTCCGCCGCCCGCCGCGATCGCGTCTTCGACCACGCGGTTGTCATGGCCGTGGCACAGCGACTGCACGATGACGCAGCGATCGACGCCGAGGCGGCGATGCAATGCGAACAGCGTCTCCTTGGGCGCATCGGCCGGCGTGAAGCTGCGGCGCGCTGCAAACGGGAAGCGTGCTGCCGGGCCGAACACGTGCACATGCGCGTCACAAGCGCCAGGCGGCAGATGCAGCTTCGGCGTGGAAGGCTCGGGGTTGTACGTGAGCGTCGGCTGCACGGATTGCTGGGGGAAAAACGTCAGACGAGCCGCTGGCGCATGGCCTCGTAGAGACACACGCCGCTGGCGACCGACACATTGAGACTCTCGACCGCGCCCGCCATCGGAATGCTGACCAGTTCGTCGCAGGTCTTGCGCGTGAGCTGTCGCATGCCCTCGCCTTCGGCGCCCAGCACCATCGCGAGCGGACGCTTCAAGTCGCACTGGTAGAGCGTGCCGGGGGCATCGTCGCTCGTGCCTACGCACCAGATGTTGCGTTCCTTGAGTTCGCCCAGGGTTCGCGCAAGATTGGTCACCATGAAGTACGGCACCGTCTCGGCCGCACCGCTCGCAACCTTGGCGACGGTGGCGTTGATGCCGGCTGCATGGTCCTTCGGAGCAATCACCGCGTGGGCGCCCGCGCCGTCTGCAACGCGCAGGCAGGCACCCAGGTTATGGGGGTCGGTCACGCCGTCGAGCACCAGCAGCAGCGGCATGGTGCCGGCGGCTTCGAGGCCTTCGAGCAGTTCGTCCAGCGAATGCGTCTGGGCGACCGGCTCCACGCGCGCGGCCACGCCCTGGTGGCCGTGGCTGCCGGCCAGCTTTGAAAGGCGCAGACCGTCAGCCTCGATCAGCCGCACGCCGGCTTCCTGCGCGCGCGCGATGAACTGCCGCATTCGCGCGTCGCGCCGGCTTGCATCGAAGAGCACCTCGATCACCGACTTGGGTGCGGTCTTGATGCGCACGCCCACGGCATGAAAGCCGAAGATCACTTTGGGAGAAGACATCGGGCGATTATCGAGCCGCCAACGACGTGCGCTCGGGCGCGTGTCCGTCGAGCGCCACGCGGCCTGCCTCGATGGTGATCCGCCGTTCGCAACGATCGGCGATGCTGCGGTCATGCGTGACGAGCACCAGCGTCGTGCCGAGTTCGCGATTGAGATCGAACATCAGCTTCATGACTTGCTCGCCCGTCGCAAAGTCGAGGCTCCCCGTGGGCTCGTCGGCCAGCAGCAATGCCGGCTGCACGACAAACGCACGGGCGAGCGCCACGCGCTGCTGTTCGCCGCCGGACAGCACCTTGGGGTAGTGGCCCAGCCGCTGGCCGAGACCGACCCTGCCGAGCATTTCGGTCGCGGCCCTGCGGGCGTCCTTGCGGTCGGCGAGTTCGAGTGGCAGCATCACGTTCTCGAGCGCGCTCAGGTTGCCGAGCAGCTGGAAACTCTGGAACACGAACCCGACTTTCTGGGCGCGCAGGGCCGCACGATCGTCTTCGTCGATGGCGAAAAGATCCTCCCCGGCCAGCTTCACGGTGCCACGGGTGGGCGTGTCCAGGCCCGCGACGATCGACAGCAGCGTGCTCTTGCCCGAACCCGACGCGCCGACGATGGCGGCAGTCTCCTTCGCGCCCAGCGTGAAATCGATGTCCTGCAGAATGTCCAGCGTTCCGGTTGAATCGGTGACTGACTTGTAGACATGTTCGACCGCAACAATTGCTTCGGGTGGACCATCGGTTCGGATTGAGGACATTGAAAGGATTTCGCGAAGTGAATCGACGTCACTTTATCTTGAGCGGCACGCTGGCCGGCACTGCGGGGGCATCCCTGTCGCTCGAAGCGCTGGCCGCGACGGGCAAACAACCCGTGATCCTGGTGGTCGGCGACTCGCTTTCTGCGGAATACGGACTCAAGCGTGGCGATGGCTGGGTGCCGCTGATGGAGAAGCGCCTGGCCGAGCAGAAGATTCCCGCCACGGTGATCAACGCCAGCATCAGCGGCGACACGACCTCGGGCGGCCGCGCCAGGTTGCCGGGGCTGCTCGCTCAGCACCAACCCACGCTCGTGGTGCTGGAACTGGGCGCCAACGATGCGCTGCGGGGGCTGCCGCTCGCAAGCACTGAAGACAACCTGCTGCAGATGACCAAGGCCGCGCAGGCCACCGGCGCGCAGGTGCTGATCGTGGGCATCCAGGTGCCGCCCAACTATGGCAGCGACTACACGCGGCGCTTCGAGGCGATCTTCACGAAGATCGCCAGCGCAACGAAGGCACCCATCGTGCCCTTCCTGCTGAAAGGGGTGGCGGACAGTCCCGACGCGGCCATGCTGTTCCAGGCGGACCGCATTCATCCGACAGCGGTTGCGCAGCCCCGCATGCTCGACAACGTGTGGACGCCCTTGCGGAAGATGCTGCCGAAGTAAACGAAAAAGCAAGAAAGCCGCCGCGGGCGCTTGCCTGCGGCGGCTTTCTGTTGGGTGGTGGCAATCGACTCAGCCGTTCTTGGTGGGTAGTTCGGGAATGGTCGGTGGGTCGCGTTCAAGCGAGGCCACGTCGGTTTCCGGATCGCCCGGGGCCAACCCATCGCTGCTGGGCGAAAGCTTGCGGCTGGCTTTTTCCCTTGCCTTTTCTTCCTTCTTCTTTTTCTTTGCCAGTTCCTTCTGGCGCTTTTCATAGCCATAGTTGGGTGTTGCCACTGCTTCTCCTTCGGGCGAGGCAGTCAGGTTGACTGCGCTTGATCGGACTGTACGCGATATCCGCGCCGGTTCAGAGTGCCCCGAGAGCCTGTTCCAGGTCGGCGCGCAGGTCTTCGACGTCCTCCAGGCCGATGGAGAAGCGCACCAGTGTTCCCTTGTGCGGCCATGGCGCAACCGCGGGGTCGCGCATCAGGCCGATGTCGTACGGCACCACCAGGCTGATGGGGCCTCCCCACGAGTAGCCGAGCCGGAAAAGTGCCAGGCTGTCGCAAAAGCGATCGATCTGTTCCGTGCCGTAGCGTGCATCGAAAACCACCGAAAACAGGCCGGCCGCGAGGTCGGATGCACCGCAGAGGCGCAGCCAATGCTCGTGCCCTGGCGAGCCTTCGAGGGCAGGATGCAGCACCTGCGCGATCTCGGCACGGTCTTGGAACCAGCGGGCCAACTCTCTCGCGCTGCGGTCGTGAGCTGCATAGCGCAATGCAATGCTCGGGAGCGATCGCAGCAGCGTCTCGACGTCGCCGACGCCGATGCCGATGCCCATCCGCATGTGGGTCAGCTTGAGCGCCCTGTGCAGGCGCTCGTCGCGGGTGATCACGCTGCCCATCAGCACGTCGCCGCCACCGCTCGGATACTTGGTGAGCGCATGCACGGAAATGTCGACGCCCTGTCCGCTGCCGTTGAAGTCGAAGGGCGCGAAGGCGAGTCCGGCGCCCCAGGTGTTGTCGAGCGCGACATCGATCCCGCGCGCACGGCAGACGCCGACCAGGGCCGGCAAATCGGGGAATTCCATCGTGACCGAGCCGGCCGCCTCCACCCATACGAGCTTGGTGCGGTTGGACAACTTGGCCGCGAGGTCCGACGGATTCATCGCGTCGTAGAGCTTGTGGGTGATGCCGAAATTGGCGAGTTCGCCATTCGCGAGCGCCTTGTTCGGGCCGTAGGCGTTGTCCGGGATGAGCACCTCGTCGCCGGTCTTCAGAAGCGCAAAGCACACCACCGAGATCGCCGCGAGCCCGCTCGGGAGCAGCAGGCATTCGGTGCCGCCTTCGAGAGCGGCAAGACGCTCTTCGAGAGTGAAGGTGGTCGGCGTGCCGTGCAGACCGTAGGTGTAGCCGGCCTTGGTCTTCCAGTCGCGCGCGCGCATGGCGGCGACATCGGCAAAGAACACGGTCGACGCCTTGTAGACACCCGCTTGCGGCGCCGCGAAATTTGCGGGCGGGATGTACGGATGGTGGATCAGGTCGGTGATGGGCTTTCGCATCCCGCCATGCTAGTCGACTGGGTCAGGCTGCGCACGACCCAACTGCGCGTGGCTAACATCGTCCCTTTGTCCACTGAAGCCAGCATCCGCATGACCCGTGTCGCGACTGTCCTCTTGAGCGCCCGCGCGGCCCTGCAACGCGCCTTCGGCGTCACCGCCTGGCAGTCCATGCTCCTGTGGTCCATCGTGGCCGGACTACTGGGCGCGCTCGCCACCGAACTCTTCCGCGCGGCCTTCTACGGTCTGGATCTTCTGCTGCTCGGGCAGAGCGGCGGCCTGGTGAAGATCGCGCACAGCCTGCCCTGGTGGGCGCGCATCCTCACGCCCACTGCCGGCGGCCTCGTCGCTGGGCTGCTGCTGGTCTGGGCGCGTCGAGCGGCGGTGCAGAAGTCGACCTCCGATTACATGGAGGCCATCGTCCTGGGAGATGGGCGCATCCCGGCAAGACAAACCTTGACGCGCAGCGCGTCATCGCTGGTCAGCATCGCCAGCGGCGGATCGATTGGCCGTGAAGGATCGATGGTCCAGCTTGCCGCCCTGAGCGCGTCTCTCCTGGGCAGCGCCTTGCGGCTCCCGGTGGAGCGGTTGCGGCTGCTGGTCGCCTGCGGCGCCGCGGCGGGGCTCACGGCCGCCTACAGCGCGCCGATCGCCGGCGCTTTCTTCGTGGCCGAGATCGTCCTGGGCTCGATTGCCATGGAAAGCGTTGGCCCGATCATCATTGCATCGGTGGTTGCCAACATCACGATGCGGGCGCTGCCGGGCTATCAAGCTCCGTACGAAATGCCGCCCTTCCCCGTCGTCCATGGCGCGGAGGTGTTGCTCTTCGCGCTGCTGGGCGTGCTTCTCGGCTTTGCCTCCGTCGGCTTCCTGCGTTCGCTCGGCGCATCGCGTGCGCTCTTTGCGCGCCTGCCCATGGCGCTGCCCTGGCGGATGGCGCTGGGCGGCCTTGTCGTGGGGCTGATTTCGGTGCCATTGCCGGAGGCTTGGGGCAATGGCTACAGCGTGGTCAACGCGGTGCTGCACTCGCCTTGGCCCTGGGTCACGATCGCGCTGGTGCTGGCGGGCAAGACGATCGCAACCTTGGCGACGGCAGGCTCCGGCGCGGTCGGCGGCGTGTTCACACCGTCACTGTTTGTCGGCTGCATGATCGGCGCGCTTTTCGGCCAAGCCGCCCACGCGCTTTGGCCGCTTGCCACTTCGGCACCTTTTGCCTACGCGATCGTCGGCATGGGCGCGTTCCTGGCGGCGGCCAGCCAGGCTCCCCTGATGGCGATCCTGATGATCTTCGAGATGACGCTGAGCTACCAGGTGATGTTGCCGTTGATGGCCGCCAGCGTCATTGCGTACTTCGTGGCCCGCTCGGCCGATGCCGGCTCCATGTACGAGATCACCGTGCATCGCCGCGAGCAGCACGACGAACAGCTTCGGCTGCGCGCCCTGTGCGCACGCGATCTGGTCGAGCCTGCTGATACCGTCGTCAGCCCGGATGCGGACCGGGAAACGATGAGTCGTCTGTTTCTGCAATACCCGGTCAAGTATCTCTACGTCGTCGACGCGGAGCAGCGCTATCTCGGTGTCGTACCCTTGTCGGCGCTGGGAGCGTTGCCCGAGAGCCAGGCGAACCGACAGCCACGCGCGGCAGACTTGCTGTCGGAGTCGATCCAGGCGATCACTGCGGACATGGGCCTGAGCGCTTCTCTCGAACGCTTTCTGCAGCACCGCGGCGAGCGGCTGCCGGTGATCGAGAGCGAGGAACGACCCGTGCTGCTCGGCGTGGTGACGAAGAGCGCCCTGCTGTCGACCTACGTGCGACTGAGCGGCTAGCCGCCAGGAGACCTTGGCCGGTCAGACCGACCACTTCTCCATCAGCTTCTCGGCGCCCATGGAGTCGTAGCCTTCGAAGGGCTGGTGAATCCAGGGATTCGTGTGCAGGAATTCGACCGAATAGTCGGGCGTGAAGGTCGACAGCGCCTTGGTCCAGAGCACGGCGCTTCGCAGTTCGGTGATGGGCTTGTAGCTGCTCTTGAGCATTTCAACCACGGCATGCAGCGTGTGGCCCGAATCCGCAAGGTCGTCGACCAGCAGCACCTTGCCGGCGATCTCGCCCTTGGGCGTCGTGATGTAGCGAGCAATGTCGAGATGGCCCTGGATGGTGCCGGCGTCCGCGCGATAGGAACTGGTCGACATGATCGCCAGCGGCTTGTCGAAGATGCGCGACAGCACATCGCCGGGGCGCATGCCGCCGCGAGCAAGGCACAGGATGGTGTCGAACTGCCAGCCCGACTGGTACACCTTGATCGCGAGCTTCTCGATCAGGTTGTGATACTCGTCATAGCTCACGTAAAGGTGTTTGCCGTCTTCGGTCAACATGAAAATCGTCTCCTGCGGGTGGGTCAATCAGCCAGATAGGGATGGCGCATCATGATCGTGTGATCGCGATCGGGACTCGTCGACACCATGTGGATTGGCACGCCCGTGACCTGCTCGATGCGCTGCAAGTACAGCCGCGCGTTGATCGGCAGCTTGTCGTATTGCGTCACGCCCACCGTGCTTTCGCTCCAGCCTTCGAGCTTTTCATAGACCGGTGTGCAGCGTTCGATCTCGTCGGCGCCCATCGGCAGGATGTCCGTGTATTCGCCGTCCAGCTCATAGCCGGTGCACAGCTGCAATTCTTCCAGCCCGTCCAGCACATCGAGCTTGGTGATGCAGAGTCCGCTCAGGCCGTTGACCTGCGCCGAGCGCTTCAGCAGCGCCGCGTCGAACCAGCCGCAGCGACGGCTGCGTCCGGTGGTCACACCTCTTTCGGCCCCGACCGTGCTCAGGTGGTAGCCCACCGTGCCGGGCTTTTCCCAGTCGAGTTCGGTGGGGAACGGCCCACCGCCAACGCGCGTGCAATAGGCCTTGGTGATGCCGAGCACGTAGTGCAGCATGCCCGGCCCGACGCCCGAACCTGCGGCCGCGTTGCCCGCCACGCAGTTGCTCGAGGTGACGTAGGGATAGGTGCCGTGGTCGACGTCGAGCAGCGTGCCTTGCGCGCCTTCGAACAGCAGATTGGCCCCCGCCTTGTTCGCGTCGTTGAGTTCGCGCGACACGTCCGCCATCATCGGCTTGAGGAGTTCGGCATGGCGCATGGCTTCGTCATAGACCACGTCGAAGTCGATGGCGGAAGCACCGAGCACCTGGGTCAGCACATGGTTGTGCAGGTCAAGCAGAACGCGCAGCTTGGTGGCGAAACGATCAGGATGCTTCAGGTCCTGCACACGCAAGGCGCGACGGGCGATCTTGTCTTCATAGGCGGGGCCGATGCCCCGGCCGGTCGTGCCGATCTTCTCGATGCCGCCCTTCTCGCGATAGGCCTCGCGAGCGATGTCGAGGGCCGCGTGGAAGGGCAGGATGAGCGGACACGCTTCGCTGATACGAAGGCGCGAACGCACCTCGACGCCTGCCTTTTCAAGTCCTTCGATCTCTTCGAAGAGCTTGGCAGCCGAAAGCACCACGCCGTTGCCGATGTAGCACTTGACGCCTGGCCGCATGATGCCGCTCGGGATCAGGTGCAAGGCTGTCTTCACGCCATTGATCACCAGTGTGTGGCCCGCGTTGTGCCCGCCCTGGAATCGGACGACTCCCTGCGCGCTCTCGGTCAGCCAGTCGACCAACTTGCCTTTGCCTTCGTCGCCCCACTGGGTGCCGACGACGACCACGTTTCTTCCGGTGGTTACGCTCATGATGTTTCGCTTCAGAGGATTCAGATGGGTTGCACGCGCCATTGCCCGCCGTGCTCGACGAGCTCGCGGTCGCAATGGAATTCGTCGATCTCGCTGTCATGGCCAGGCAATACGCACACCACGGTTTCGCCTTTGCTGCGCAATTCGGCAATGGTTTTGTTGAGCACCTCGGCATCGCTCCAAGGCGCGCGAATTGCGGCACGCAAGGGCCTCGCCGGCAGCACCCCGACCAGTTCACGCACATCGAGGCTGAAGCCAACAGCCGGACGGTTGCGCCCGAAAACGGCGCCGACTTCGTCGTAACGGCCACCGCGCACCAGGGCGTCGCTGGCACCTTCGGTGTAGATGCCAAAGCGCATGCCGCTGTAGTAAGCGTAGCCGCGCAGATCCGCGAGGTCGAAGGTCACGCGCGCCCCTTCAGGCCCTTCAATGTGAGCGGCGAGTTGCTTCAGGTCGGACAAGGCCGCGCGCACGCCTGCGCTGTCGGGCAAAACCTTGGCGGCTTCGTCGAGAACTGCGGCATCGCCATACAACTGGACGAGCGCCAGGAGGCCTTCGCGCGCGGACGCTGGAAATGCGGCCGTGAGACTGCGCAGGGTGCTCGAATCCTTGGCGGCCAGCGCCGCATGCACGCGGGCGATGGCGGCAGCGTCGACCGACACACCAGCAAACAATGAACGAACGATGCGCGCGTCCGCCATGTCGACGATGACAGGCGCCTGCGCATGGCCCGCCAACCCGGCGGCGCACAGGCAGTCCAGCGCCAGGTGAAGGATTTCCGTATCGGCCTCGAGCCTTGCGTGGCCGTAGATTTCGGCGCCGAACTGAAGCGGCTCCCGAGTGGCGTGCGGGCGATCAGGGCGCGTGTGGAGGACGGGGCCGCAATAGCAAAGGCGTGTCACCCCGGCCCGATTGAGAAGGTGTGCATCGATGCGCGCCACCTGGGGCGTGGTGTCCGCGCGCAAACCCATGCTGCGGCCCGAGAGCTGGTCGACCAGCTTGAAGGTTTGAAGATCGAGCGCCTCCCCGGTACCGGAAAGCAGCGATTCGAGGTGTTCGAGCAACGGCGGCATGACCAACTCGTACCCGTAGCCACGGGCGGTATCGAGCAGTTCGCGTCGAAGTTCTTCGATGTGGCGGGCCTCGGAAGGCAGCACATCGGCAATGTGATCCGGAAGGACCCAGGCGGACATGGGGATCGGGGGCGTGGTTAAACCGGGATTCTACCGGCAGCGCGTCAGCCCAAAACCCAGAGCAGAAACAGGCCAAGGAGAATGCTGCAGAGCCCGAAGAAGCGCAGTTGCCCGTCTCGCAACTGCATCAACTGGCTGAAGCCACGCCGCCAGCCGCCTGGCGAAAGAAAGGGCAGCAACCCTTCGATCACCAGGACGAGCGCCAGCGCACTCCAGAACGTGTCAGTGTCCACGTGGAACCCAGATTTCGGTCAAGCGGGGCGCGCGTCTCAGCTACCGACGCGGTGCGCTCGAGGTCGATCCCGAACTCTGCATCGATCGGAAGAAATCGGAGGACGGATCCAGCACCATCACGTCGCTCTTCTTGTTGAAGCTTTGCTTGTAGGCATCGAGGCTTCGGTAGAACAACGCAAATTGCGGATCGCGCCCGAAGGCCTCGGCATACAGGCTTGCGGCACGGGCATCGCCCTCGCCCTTGATTTTCTGTGCGTCGCGATAGGCGTTTGCCACGATCACTTCGCGCTGACGATCGGCATCTGCGCGGATCTTCTCGCCCTCGGCAACGCCCGTGGAGCGCAGCTCGTTGGCGACACGCTTGCGCTCGGCTTCCATGCGGCGATAGACCGACTCGGTGATCGCCTCGACATAGTCCACGCGCGTGATCCGGACGTCGACGACGTCGACGCCCCATGGCTTGGCACCCTTCACCACCGCCAGGACCTCGCGCTGGACGTCAGCCATCAGGGCTTCGCGACGCACGGAAATCAGGTCGCGCACCGTGCGCTTGTTGATGTTTTCCTGGAACGCATTGCGCACGACCCGGTTGAGCTGCACCGCGCCGGCGTTCTCGTCGAGGCCGACGTTGCGGATGTATTCCGAAGGGTTGGTGATGCGCCAGCGTACGTACCAATCGATGACGACGCGCTGCTTCTCGGCCGTCAGCATGGGCTCGGGATCGATGCTCGACAAGGTCAGCAGGCGCTTGTCGATGTACGACACGTTCTGGAAAGGCGGCGGCAGCTTGAAATTCAAGCCCGGCTCGGTAATGACTTCCTTGATCTGCCCGAGGGCGTAGACCACACCGAATTGGCGCTGGTCAACGACAAAGAGTGTCGAGCTCGCCAGTGCAAGCACCACGAGGATCGTAGAGACGATGAATCCGATTCTGTTCATGGGTTCTGTCCTCAGCGCACGTCGCGGTCACGTGAGCGGCCATCGCGTGCACGGGCATCGCCTATGTTGGGCGCAACGGGAATGACCGACGACTGCGGCGGTGCCGTGCCTGCGACGTTGGGGCTCGCGGCATCAGACGGAGTGGCTGCGTTGTTCTGGGCGCTTTGCTGTACCAGCTTGTCCAGCGGAAGATAGAGCAGATTGGAGTTTTGCTTGGAGTCGATCAGCACCTTGGTCGTGCTGCTGTAGATCTGCTGCATCGCATCGGTATACATGCGGTCGCGCGTAACTTGCGGCGCCTTCTGGTATTCGGTCAGCACCGAGCTGAAGCGCTGCGCATCGCCCTGCGCCTGCGCAATGATCCGGGCCTTGTAGGCTTCGGATTCTTCCTTCAAGCGCGAGCCCGTACCGGTGGCGCGCGGCACCACGTCGTTCGCGTAAGCCTGCGCTTCGTTCTTGGTGCGCTCGCGTTCCTGTCCAGCCTTGAGGACGTCGTCGAAAGCGGCCTGCACTTGCTCAGGGGGTCGAACGCCGCCCTGCTGAAGATTGATGCCCACGATCTCGACCCCGACCTTGTAGCGGTCGAGAATGGTTTGCATCAGGGTACGCACGCGCGGTGCGATCTGGTCGCGTTCGTCGGCGAGTGCCGCATCCATGCGCATCTTGCCGACCACTTCGCGGACCGCGGTTTCGGCGACCTGCACCACAGTGTCGCTGGGCGACTTGCTTTCATACAGGAACGCCCGCGCATCGCTCAGGCGGTACTGCACGGCAAACTTGATCTCGACGATGTTTTCGTCTTCGGTCAGCATGGCCGACTCGCGAAGGCCCGTGGAACGAACGATGGTGTCTCGGCCCACATCCACGGAGCGGATCTGCGTGACCACCACCAGCTCGTGGCGCTGGATCGGATAAGGCAGGCGCCAGTTGAAGCCCGCCCCGACGGTCGTCTTGTATCGACCGAATTGCGTGATCACTGCCTGCTGGCCTTCATTGACGATGAAGAAGCCAGTGCCCAGCCAGATCAGGACAGCGACCGCGGCTACGAGGCCGATGCCGAAGCCCGCGTTCTTCATGTCGGGCTTGAGGCCACCGCCGTTGCCGCCGCCAGGGCGGTTGTCGCCACCGCGCCCGCCGCCGAACAGACCGCCCAGCTTGCGATTGAAGTCACGCCAGAGTTCGTCGAGGTCCGGTGGTCCTTGGTTGGGACCTTGGCCGCGCGGACGGTTGTTGTTGTTTCCCGGGGGTGGCGAGGGAGGCTCGCCGTCCGGCCGGTTACCGGAGGGTCGATCACCGTTTGACGAGGAATCGTCGCCCCGGCCCCATCGGCCGTCGTTCAGGTTGAACATGCCGGAAAACCGTCTCCACACTGGCTTTGCATTCATTCGGTTCTGTTCTTTAGTCAGTGAAGGTGATTGTGCCCAATTCAATTCGCGGCATTGTGCAATTCGGCGGCGGTGTCTGGGGTCATGCCCTCATCGGGCGGACCGGATCTGCGTGCCAGCTCGGCTCGCAATGCAGGGATGCCCTCCCCCGTGTGGGCGCTCACGAAAATGCGGGGCACTTGGACCCCGTCGACGTTCATCTCATCGCACATCTGCAGGGGTCGTTGGCCGGTTTCAAGAGCATCCAGCTTGTTGAAGACCAAAAGCTGAGGCACCGTGTCGGCGCCGATCTCCTCGAGCACGGTCTGCACTTCGGCCATCTGCTCAGGGTGGTTGGGATTGGAGACGTCGACGACGTGGAGCAGCAGATCGGCGTCGACGGCCTCCTGCAGCGTGGCCTTGAAGGCATCGACCAGGCCGTGCGGGAGTTCGCGGATGAAGCCGACGGTGTCGGACAGCGAGACCTTGCGCCTCGCATCGCCCAGGTAAAGCTGGCGAGTGGTCGTGTCGAGCGTCGCGAACAACTGGTCGGCCGCATAGGCTCGCGCCTTGACCAGTGCATTGAACAATGAGGACTTGCCGGCATTCGTGTAGCCGACCAGAGAAATGTTGAATGTGTCGCGGCGCTCGCGCTGGCGCCGCTGGGTGCCGCGCTGGCGCTGCACCTTGCCGAGCCGCTCGCGCGTGCGCTTGATCGCCTCGCCGATCATTCGGCGGTCCAACTCGATCTGCGTTTCGCCTGGGCCGCCGCGCGTTCCGATGCCGCCGCGCTGACGCTCAAGGTGCGACCAGCGGCGCACCAGCCGAGTGCTCAGGTACTGCAGCCTGGCAAGCTCGACCTGCAGCTTGCCTTCATGCGATCGGGCGCGCTGGGCGAAGATTTCCAGTATGAGAAAGGTGCGGTCATAGACCGCTACACCGAGTTGACGCTCGAGGTTGCGCTGCTGCGCCGGGCTCAACGCCTGGTCGAAGATGACTTCGCTGGCGCGATGCAGTTCGGCGAGTTCTCGGATTTCGTCGGCCTTGCCGCTTCCCACAAAAAGGGCGGCATCAGGCGCCTTGCGTTTGCACACGAGACGCGCGACGGGTTCGAGTCCGGCGGTTTGTGCAAGGAGGCCGAGTTCCTCGAGTTCGCCGTCGAAATGGGGCAGGCCAAAATCCACGCCGACAAGAACGACGGCGCCTTCCTTGCGGGGAATGGGTTCAGACAATCGGTATCACATTGGGAAAAGCGCGGTGGACGAACCACCGCGCTCCGTGCCGTTCAGGCGGCTGCGTCTTCGTTCTCGGCAGCCGAGAAGTTGACGGCCCGCCCAGGCACGATGGTGGAGATGGCATGCTTGTAGACCATCTGGGTCACCGTATTGCGAAGCAACACGACGTACTGGTCGAACGACTCGATCTGACCTTGCAGCTTGATGCCGTTGACCAGATAGATCGAAACCGGCACGTGCTCACGACGCAAGGTGTTCAGAAATGGGTCTTGTAAAAGTTGCCCTTTATTGCTCACGATATTCTCCGTGTTCAAGAGTTGTTGTTGAGCCGGTCACCTTAACACAGCGATTCTGCGCTGCAGCAAAAAACGCCAATGGCCTTGGAAAAATAACGATTCTCAAAGACCGGAACGGCGTGATCAATTGTCCTTGTCCACGTATGGATTGTGCGAGGTCTTGAGCTCGATACGCAAGGGCGTGCCGACCAAATCGAACTCCTTGCGAAATCGTCCTTCGAGAAAGCGCTTGTACGCATCGGTGACGTGCTCAAGCGAATTGCCGTGGATCACGATCACCGGCGGATTCATCCCACCCTGGTGGGCGTAGCGCATCTTGGGTCGATACATCCCGGATCGCTTGGGCGCCTGGAATTGCACGGCTTCGAGCAGCAGGCGCGTAAGGACAGGCGTCGACATCTTCCGTGTTGCCGACTTGTGAGCCTGCACGATCGATTGCCACAGCGGCCCAAGCCCCTGGCGCTTGGCGGCTGAGATGAAATGCAATGAAGCGAACTTCAGGAAGGGCAGGCGCGTTTCGATCTGCCGCTGCAATTGCTCCCGCTGGTAGCTGTCCACCGCGTCCCACTTGTTGACCCCGATCACCACCGCACGGCCGCTCTCGAGAATGTAGCCTGCGATGTGGGCGTCCTGGTCGGTGATGCCCTGCGTCGCGTCCAGCAACAGCAGCACCACGTTGGCCGATTCGATGGCCTGCAGCGTCTTGACGACCGAGAATTTCTCGATGGCTTCGAACACCTTGCCCTTGCGGCGCAGCCCGGCCGTATCGATGAGCTCGAAGCGCTGGCCGTTGCGCTCGAAGGGAACCACGATGGCATCACGCGTAGTTCCGGGCAGGTCGAAGGCGACCAGCCGCTCCTCGCCGAGCCAGGTGTTGATCAGTGTCGATTTGCCGACGTTGGGACGGCCTGCGACTGCGAGCTTGATCGGCTTGTTGACGTCGTCTTCCCCGTCGTCCTCCGGCTCCGGCAGTTGGAGCGGTTCGAGTGCCAACTCGACGAGGCCACGAATTCCCTGTCCGTGGGCCGCGGAGATGCCGTATACCTCGCCGAACCCGAGTTCGTAGAAGTCGACCAGCTTCGTGCCGTCGTGCATGCCTTCGGCCTTGTTGGCGACCAGCACACAAGGCTTCCCGAGGCGCCGCAATTCGTTGGCGATGTCGTGATCCTGGGCCGACAAACCTTCGCGCGCGTCGACGACGAAAATGACCACGTCGGCCTCGGCAACGGCCTGCCGGGTCTGCTTGGCCATTTCCTTGAAGATGCCGCTGCCCGCGTCGGGTTCGAAACCACCGGTGTCAATCACGATGAACTCATGCTTGCCTTGGCGGCCGTTGCCGTAGTGGCGATCGCGCGTGAGCCCGGCGAAGTCGGCGACGATGGCGTCGCGCGTCTGCGTCAACCGATTGAACAAGGTCGACTTGCCCACGTTGGGACGCCCGACCAGCGCAATGACCGGCTTCATCGAAGGCGTCCTTCCATCACGTTATTCCGGCCGGTAGCCGAACACGCCGCCATTGCGGGTGACGACCACGACCGTGTTGCCGGCCAGGACCGGCGTTGCGACGATGGCGGATCCATCGGGCGTGACGCGGTTCAGTGCGGAGCCGTCGTCGCGCGACAGGAAGTGCAGCAGTCCTGCGGTGTCGCCGATGATCAGCGACCGGCCCACGGCGAGCGGTGCCGTCAGGGTGCGGTACTTGAACAGGTCGGCTTGCTGCCAGGCGCGCTCGCCATCGGAGCGGCGCCAAGCGATCACGGCGCCGTTTTCTTCGGTGCCATAGACGAAGCGATCGTCTCCGCCTACGCCATCATTGCCAGCCGCGGGCTTGCTCCAGACCAGCGAACCGCGGGTCGTATCGACACAGCCAACGGTGGCCGAATACGCACGGGCGCAGACACTGTCGCCCACCCTGCTCACGCTGCCGGTCAAATCGACGAGGCGTTCCACATCATTGGTGCCGCGCGGGGCTGCGATCGGCGCCTCCCAGCGCGACGTTCCATTGGCGGGATTCATGCCGACGAGCCGCCCGCCGACGCCGACGACCAGCGTGTCACCCACGGCCAGCATGACGCCGGAGCGCTTCAGCACGAGGTTTTCGGCAGTGCGCTGCTGGGACCAGAGGCGACGGCCGCTTTGGCCGTCCCAGGCACTGGTGGTGCGGTCGGCTGTCTGCACGAACACCCGGCGGCCAGCGACCAGCGGCGCCGTGAAGGACTGCGCCGTCAGGCGCTGCTTCCACAGGACCTTGCCGCTCTGGAGCGCAACGAGTTCGCTGTTGGCCGTCACCACGGCGGCCACGGAACCATCAGTGCCGACGCCAGCCAGCAGAGGCTCGCCGACGCTCGCGCGCCAGACCTCGCGCCCAGCTCGTGCATCGATCATGGCGACCGTGCCGTCACTCGCAGCGACAGCGACAAGATCGCCGCTCACAGCCACCGACAACGGGAACTCGACGGCCGGGATCTTGACGTTCCACGCCTGGCGAACACTCATCAGCCCAGGATTGGCGCCCAGTTCGGCGGGCTTCGGCCTCGATGTGCCGGAGCACGCCGCCAATGCGGCAATCAGAACCACGGCAGCCCCGGTGCGCAGGATGGGCGCTGAAGGCAGGAAACGCTTGAAATTCATGGTGTGGTCTTCGCAGGGGATGCAGCGCTGGCGGTGGAAGCCAGGCTCTTCGGGTCGACGCCGACAGCGTTGAGCTTGATCTCGACGAGGCGGCGGTACTCGGTGCGCGGATCAAAAGCCGTCCAGGCTTTCTGGTACTCGGCCTTGGCTTCATCGCGTTTGCCTTGAGCGAGATAGATATCGCCCTTGCGGTCCGCGACCAGCGCTTCGAACTGCTTCGGGAAATCGCCGGAGAGCTGCTTGAGGGCTTCGTCATAGGACTTTGCGTCAAGCAACTCGGCAGCAAGCCGCAGTCTGGCGACCGCCTGGTAACCGGGGTCGACTGCATGTTCGGCCACCCAGCCCAGCGCGGAGCGCGATGCATCGGCGTTGCCCTTTTCGTAGAGCGCCCTCGCAGCCAGCAAGCCAGCCTGTTGGGCGTACGCGGTGCCGGAAAACTTGTCCTTCATGTCGGCCAAGGTCCGTTCGATGCGGGCAGTGTCGCCCGCCTGCGCGCTGCGTTCGACCTCGTCATAGAGCGCGGACGCCTGGGCGGCCTTGTTGCGCTGGAAGTATTGCCAGCCGTTCCATGCCACGAAGGCACCGGCCGCGAGAAGCACGACCCAGGTGATCAAGGTGCCATAGGTGTTCCAGAAATGCTTGAGCTGGTCGAGCTGTTCCTGTTCTTCGAGATCGAGATGGGTGGCCATGCGCTGTCAGTTGTTGGGAGCGGAGGATTGTAGGGTGGCGGCCCAAGCGGCCGGATCGGTCAAAGAGCGGGTCGACTGGGCACCGGTCCCGTCGCGCAGCGCCTTCACGGTGACCTCGCCACGGGCGAGTTCGTCGGCTCCGAAGATCAGGGCGAACGTGGCACCGCTGGCATCGGCCTTCTTGAACTGGGACTTGAAGCTCCCCAGCCCATCTGCGGTGGCCGCATGCATCTGGGCACGCACGCCTGCGTCACGCAACTGTTGCAGCGTGCGCAGGGCGATCGGCATTGCCGCGGCATCAGAAACCACGGCATAGACGTCGGGCACGGAAGCCGGGATAGGCGTGCCCTGCTCCTTCATGAGGTCGAGCACTCGCTCCACGCCAATGGCCCAACCGACAGCGGGCGCAGGCTTGCCGCCGATCTGCACGATCAGGTCGTCATAGCGGCCGCCGGCACACACGGTGCCCTGAGAGCCCAGCCGATCGGTCACGAACTCGAACACGCTCAGGTTGTAGTAGTCGAGCCCGCGCACCAGGCGGGGATTGATGGTGTAGGCGACGCCGTTGGCATCGAGGATGGCCCTGAGTCCATCGAAGTGCGCGAGCGATTCGGCGCCAAGAAAGTCAATCAGCTTCGGAGCCGATTCGACGACGGCTTTCATGGTGGGGTTCTTGGTATCGAGGATGCGCAGCGGATTGCTGTGCAGACGGCGCTTGGCGTCTTCGTCCAATTGGTCGGCGTGCTTTTCGAAGTGCGCGATCAACTCGGCCCTGTGCAGCGCGCGCTCGGAGGGCTGCCCCAAGCTGTTGAGTTCAAGGCGGACGTCCGTCAGGCCGATGACTTTCCATAGCGCATTCGCGAGGAGGATGAGTTCGGCATCAACATCGGGGCCGGCAAATCCGAGCGCCTCTGCGCCGATCTGGTGAAACTGCCGAAAACGGCCGCGCTGCGGCTTCTCGCGACGAAACATCGGGCCGATGTACCAGAGGCGCTTGCCGCCGTCATACAGCATGTTGTGCTCGATCACGGCGCGCACCACGCCGGCCGTGTTCTCGGGCCGGAGCGTCAGGTGATCGTTGTCGCCATACTTGTCCGAGCGGTCGTGAAAGGAGTACATCTCCTTCTCGACAATATCGGTCACCTCACCAATGCCCCGCACGAACAGCGCCGTGTGTTCGAGGACCGGCGTGCGGATGTTGCGATAGGCATAGCGCCCCATCAGTTCGCGGACCGTGGATTCGAGCCACTCCCAGCGCGCCGATTCGGGCGGCAATATGTCGTTCATGCCTTTGACGGCATTGAGTTTTTCAGCCATGGATGAGATCAGGCGAGTTGCGCAGCATCGGCGCTGCCAAAACGCTTTTCAATGTATTTTTCGACCAGTTGATGGAACTCGTTGGCGATGTTGTCGCCGCGCAGCGTGAGCGCCTTTTCGCCGTCGATGAAGACGGGGGCAGCAGGGGCTTCGCCGGTGCCGGGCAGACTGATGCCGATGTCGGCATGCTTGCTTTCGCCTGGGCCATTGACGATGCATCCCATCACCGCGACCTTCATGGTCTCGACGCCGGGATACTTCGTGCGCCACACCGGCATCTGCATGCGCAGATAGTCGTCGATTTGCTTGGCGAGTTCCTGGAACGTGGTGCTGGTGGTTCGGCCGCAGCCTGGGCACGCTGTGACGCTCGGGACGAAAACCCGCAGCCCCAGTGCCTGCAGGATCTCGTTGGCGATGACCACTTCCTGGGTACGCGATTCACCGGGCTGGGGCGTGAGAGAAACGCGGATGGTGTCGCCGATGCCTTCCTGCAGCAGGATTGAAAGCGCGGTGGCCGAAGCGACGGTGCCTTTCGTTCCCATGCCGGCTTCGGTCAAGCCCAGGTGCAAGGCATAGTCGCATCGCTTCGCGAGTTCGCGGTAGACCGAGATCAGGTCCTGCACGCCGCTGACCTTGCAGCTGAGGATGATCTGGCGCCCGTCCATCCCCATCGATTCGGCGAGCCGCGCGGATTCGATGGCAGACGTCACGAGCGCTTCGTACATGACCAGCTTCGCGTCCCATGGCTCGGCGCGCTGGCTGTTGATGTCCATGAGGCTGGCGAGCAGTTCCTGGTCGAGACTGCCCCAGTTGACGCCGATGCGAACCGGCTTGTTCCACCGCATCGCCGCATCGATCATCTGGCCGAACTGACGGTCGTGCTTGTCGCCCTTGCCGACGTTGCCGGGATTGATGCGGTACTTGCTGAGCGCTTCGGCGCAGGCCGGGTAATCAGTCAACAAGCGGTGGCCGTTGTAATGGAAGTCGCCGATGAGCGGAACATCGACGCCCATGCGATCGAGCTGCTCACGGATGTACGGCACCTGCGCGGCGGCCTCGGGCGTATTGACGGTGATCCGGACCATCTCGGAGCCGGCGAGCGCCAGTTCCTTGACCTGGATGGCGGTGCCGATCGCGTCGACCGTGTCGGTGTTCGTCATCGACTGGACACGCACCGGCGCATCACCGCCAACGGTGACCGTGCGAGCCCCCCAGGTCACGCTGGCTTGACGGGAGCGCCTTGCCTTGGGCGCGGCGGGTTCGATCGGCAGGCAGCCGATGGTGCTGAGGGCTTCAGTCATGATGTGTCGCTCAAGGTTTGACGTCGAAGCGTGCCACACCTCCGGAACGCGTGAGCGGCGCAAGGTCGAAAGGTTTGCCGCGCACTTGAACCTGCAGGCCGGCTGCGCGCCCCACCACCACGGTCAGTGGCAACTTGCCGTTCAATCCGACCGTTTCGCCGGCCTTGACCGTGCGATGTAGCAATTGCTTGCCGCCAGCTTCGGTCACGCTGACCCAGGTGTCGTCGCGCGCGACGAAGACGATCAGGTCATTGCTCGGGACGGCAGCCGCGGGAGCGGGCTCCTCCACCACCGCGGGTTCGGCGGGAGGTTGGACGACCATCGCCGTCGGCGGGGGGGCGGCTTCGTTCACCGCGCCTGGCGCGGCGGGCTCCGCCTTGGGCGCCACGGCGGCCTGTTCGGTCGCCGTGTCGCGTGTCGTCCAGCGGGAAATCGATGCGCCGAGTTCGTCGAAAAGCGACTGCGGAAGCCAGAACAGAACCGCGGCACCAATCAACAGCAATACAACCACCGTCAACAAGGCGCGAGACGGCAGTCCCCCGGCACCGCCACCCGAACGCGGTGACGAAGAACGCAGGCTTTTGCTGATGACGCGGTCCGCGTCGGCCAGCCCGGGGCGTTGTGCGCCTGGAAGCTTTGCCAGCACCGGGGCGGGATCGATGCGCAACGCCCGGCAGACGCTGGCCGCAAGAGCACGGGCGAACACCGGATCGGGCAACGACTCGATGTCGTCGGCTTCGAGCGCGACCAGCTTTTGCGGCGACACCTTCAGGGCAGCGGCGACCATGTCGATATGCAGGCCGTGCGCTTCCCTTGCTTCGCGCAGCATGTCCCCGGCAGTCATGTGCGTACTGTCGCCACCCACCAGGGGCACCGCCGCGGATGCCCCGAACTCGCTCGCACGCTCAATCATTGAAATTCCCGCGGTCGTATGCCGACGCTTCCTTGGAGTCAGGGAAACGACGCTGCAATTGCCCGCCCAACTGAGTGCTCGCCTCGCGGTTGTTCAGTTGGCGTTCGATCTTGATGCCCAGCCACAGCGTCTCGGCGCTGGCCGCTGGACTGTTGTTGACGCGTCGGATGTAGAACTGCGCCCTCGACCATTCGCCGCGCCCCGCCAGAAGTGCTGCCAGGTTGTAGGCAACCACAGGGTTGCCGGCTTCGAGTTCGTAAGCCTGCGTCAGGCTGCGCTCTGCTTCGGCCTTCTGGCCGGCCCTGAGCTGGCACAGGCCCTGGGTCATGAGCGTCTTGGGGCGTTCGGTATAGGACGGGACGGACAAGGCCGCCGTGAACTGCTGCTGGGCGTCGGCATAGCGGTTCTGCTGGCAAAGCAGCCACCCGTAGTTGTGAAGCACGTTCGGATCTCGCGGATCCAAGGCAATGGCACGGCGGAAGCTGTCCTCCGCGCCGGCCGGATCATCGAGCCGCATGTAAATCAGGCCGCGGAGGTTGTAGGCGTCGGCAAAGGTGGGGTCCGCCGCGACCGCCTGTTTGATTTCGTCCAGAGCGACCGTCGTCTGCCCTTGCTGGTAATACCCGATCGCGAGTTCGACGCGCAATTTGGCGCGCTTGCGGGCGTTGGTTTCGTCGGACTCCGTCACGATGGCTGCAGCATTGGCCGTGGAATTCGATGGCAAGCTCGCGTTCTTGGTGCTTACGCAGGATGCCAGCACGAAGACGGCGGCGAGGCCCAGGAGCGCTCGCATTGCTCGTCCGTGCAGTGTCGGAAAGGCCTTGCTCATCGGGTCATTGCTCCTCGGCTTTGGATTTGGATGCTCCGGCCCGGGCCGGATGCAAGATGACCGTGCGCCGCTGCGCCATGCGCTCCGCGGCATGGGTGCGGTCCTTCACGTCGCCGGCCAGTTGGCCGCAGGCGGCGTCGATGTCATCACCACGGGTCTTCCGCACCGTGGTCACGATGCCGGCTTCGCTGAGGATCTTCGCGAAAGTCAGCACACGGGGCTGCGGCGAACGCAGCAACCCGGACGCGGGAAAAGGATTGAAAGGAATCAGGTTGAACTTGCATGAAACGCCCTGCGACCGCACAACCTCAATCAGTTGACGGGCATGCTCAGGCTGGTCGTTCACGCCATCGAGCATGCAGTATTCGAAGGTAATGAAATCTCGCGGCGCATGCGCCAGATAGCGCTTGCAGGCGTCCAGCAGTTCGGCGATGGGGTACTTTCGGTTGAGCGGCACCAAGTCATTGCGCAACGGATCATTCGGCGCGTGCAGCGATACGGCGAGGGCAACGGGACAATCCGCCCCCAGGCGGTCGATCATCGGCACCACGCCCGAAGTCGAAACCGTGACACGCCGGCGCGAGAGGCCATAGCCGTTGTCGTCGAGCATGGTGCGCAAGGACGGCACCAGCGCAGAGTAGTTCTGCAGGGGTTCGCCCATACCCATCATCACGACATTCGAGATGACTCGCTCGCCGCGCACGAGATGCTTTCGCAGGAAATGCTCAGCAAACCACAATTGGGCAACGATCTCGCCGGTCGTGAGGTTGCGGCTGAAGCCCTGATGGCCCGTCGAACAAAAGCGACAGCCTACGGCGCAGCCAGCCTGCGACGAAACGCACAGCGTTCCCCGATCGTCCTCGGGAATGAACACGGCCTCGACCGCATTGCCGTCGCCGACATCGAAGAGCCACTTGATGGTCCCGTCGGTTGATTCATGCTGCGTGATCACCGGGAGCGCCTCGACGCGTGCGGTGGTCGCGAGTTTCTCGCGCAGCGTCTTGGCGAGGTCGGTCATTTGCGCGAAGTCGCTGGCGCCCCGTTGGTGGATCCAACGGAACAGCTGCGTCGCGCGGAAGCGCTTTTCACCCAGCCGTTCGCAAAACGCGGCCAACCCCTCCAGATCGAAGTCGAGCAGATTGGCCGTAGTCATTGCGTCGGGGCGTGGGGCGACCTTCAGCGCGCGTAGACGTTGAGGCCGGCGAAGAAGAAGGCGACTTCGTTCTTGGCTGTTTCAGGAGCGTCCGAGCCATGCACGGCGTTGGCGTCGATGCTGTCGGCGAAGTCGGCGCGAATGGTGCCGGCGGCTGCCTTCTTGGGGTCCGTGGCACCCATCAGGTCGCGGTTCTTGGCGATGGCGTCTTCGCCTTCGAGCACTTGAACGAATACCGGGCCCGAGATCATGAATTCGACGAGGTCCTTGAAGAAGGGGCGCTCCTTGTGGACAGCGTAGAACTGCTCAGCTTCGCTGCGCGACAGGTGCACGAGCTTGGCGGCCACGATCTTGAGGCCGGCGGCCTCGAAGCGGGAAACGATCTTGCCGATGACGTTCTTTGCAACGGCGTCGGGCTTGATGATGGAGAGGGTGCGTTCGATGGCCATTGAAGTGCTTTCCTGAGTGCTTGAATTTGAATGGAATTCATCAGTGCCGAAATGCTGACATTGCGGCGCTTGACAAAGCCCATGATTTTAGCCGGCGAGACAGCATCAACCCGCGAGTAGCGAGCGAAAGACTGCCGCCGAATCGAATATCAGCGACCGCGACGGCGACCGCCGCCACCGCCGCCCTGCCCGCCGAAGCCGCCGCCCGATGGACCGCCACGGCGCGGCCCCTGGCGTTGCTCCTTGCGCTGGCGCGAAAAGCTGTCGGCGCCGATATAGCCGAGTGATGTCTTCATCGGGTCGGGCTGATTGGCACCGCTGGGATGGCGATCCTCACCTGGGCGATTCCGGCCCTGCTGGCCTTGCCCCTGCCCTTGCTGGTCGCCGCGATTGCGACGTCCTTGCGGTGGCCCCTTGCCTCCGCCCATTCCCCGGTCAGCCCGCTCGGATCTCGCGCCAGGACCATGTGCCAGCGGATTCGGGATCGGCGTGTCGCGGTCATTTCCCTGTGGACTGCCGCCGTTGCGGTTGCCGCGCCGCTTGCGATTGCGGCCGTTGCGCCCGCCGCCGTCCTGGCTGGGGCCCTTGCCGCTCCCGTTTCCGTTGGCGCGTCCGGGCCGCTCCGCAGCGCCGCCGGCGGCCTGGAACAAGGCTCGGATGTCGCGTTCGTCGAGCTCCATCCAGGCGCCCCGCTTGAGACCGCGCGGCAACACCATGGCGCCGTAGCGGATACGAATCAGGCGGCTGACCGCATGTCCGACGGACTCGAAAAGCCGTCGCACTTCACGATTGCGCCCCTCGGAAATCGTCACCCGATACCAGCAGTTGGAGCCTTCGCCGCCACCTTCTTCGATGGTGCCGAACTGCGCCATGCCGTCGTCGAGCCGAACTCCGTCGAGCAGGCGCTGCTTCTCTTCGCTGCTCAGCGCGCCGAGCACCCGAACGGCATATTCGCGTTCGAGGCCGAAGCGGGGATGCATGAGCTGGTTGGCCAACTCGCCTGAGCTCGTGAAAAGCAGCAAACCTTCCGTGTTGAGATCCAACCGGCCGACGGACTGCCACTTGCCCTGCTGCAGGCGCGGCAGCTTGCGAAATACTGTCGGACGGTTTTGCGGATCGTCGTGGGTGACGACTTCGCCCACGGGCTTGTGATAGGCGATCACGCGCGCCGGGGGTGGCGCGATGCGGTAGCGAATCGGCTTGCCGTTGAGCTTGACCTGATCGCCATATTGAATACGCTGACCGATGTGGGCCGGCTCGTTATTGACCGAAATGCGACCCTGGAGAATGAGTTGCTCCATTTCCAGACGCGAACCCAGTCCGGCCTGCGCCAACACCTTGTGCAGCTTCGGCGAATCGGCTTCCGGCAAGAGCACTCGCTTGAGCGGCGGAACCTCGGGGCTTTCCTCATCAGCGTCGAACTGGCCCGAAATCACGTCCGCAAAGCGGATGGGTTCGGGGGGTGGCGCATTCCGCTGCTCACGCTCGGCAGCACGGCGGGCGCGGTCGAGATCGTCCTCTTCCTCGTCCGGCTCGTAATCTTCATCCTCTTCCACTTCGTCATGAGACGAGGATTCATCCGCTGCTGCAGGGAGTTCCCTCTCTGCTTGCTTTGCTGGCCTCGCTGGCTTCGCTTCCTCGGCCTGCTCTGCCGGACGCTCCTCGGCAACCTGCACCGGCAACTCGCCGGACGTCACAGCCTCGTCGGATACGGCTTCAACGGGCGTTTCGCCAACCGGTTTCCGCCGGCGTGGTCGCCGCTTGCGCGGGGCCTCGGCGGCTTCGTCGGTCGTGGGGATGGCCGCTCCTTCCGCAGGTTGGCTTGGCGCGACATCCCCTCGCTCCTCGATAGCGGGTTCGGTCGGCAGAGTGGCTGCGTCTTCGGGATTCTTGGGGCTCATGGTCGGGTTCCGGAAGGGACGGCGGTGGTGTCGGCCTCATCGGGCGCTGCTTCTGCGTCGACGGGAGAGGAGGATGGGGACGTTTCGGGCTCGGCACTTGTCTGCGCGGCCTCGCCGAAGCTGACGAACGTGTCGTCGAGCTCGCGGATTTCGCGGGCTACGGTCTCGGGCTGCGGCTGCTCTGCAGGATCGGCAACAACGGCAACTTCGGCTTCCGCCGTTGGGGCCGGCTCGGGATCGGCCAAGGGCTCTTCGATCGGCAAGGCCGGCTGGTCGCCGTCGCCGCGAGCCGCCTGCTGCAGGGCATCGATGAGCGTGCCTTGCTGTGCTGGAGATTCGATCACCGGCAACTGATCGAGAGAGGCGAGGCCGAGATCGTCGAGAAACTGCCGGGTGGTCGCGTAGAGCCCCGGCCGCCCGACAGTCTCGCGGTGGCCGATGACTTCGATCCAGTTGCGATCTTCGAGTTGCTTCAGGATCTGGGAGTTGATGGTGACGCCTCGGATGTCTTCCATGTCTCCGCGCGTCACGGGCTGGCGATAGGCAATGATCGCCAGCGTCTCGAGGGCGGCTCGCGTATAGCGCGGCGGCTTCTCGGGATGCATGCGGTCAAGGTGGTCGCGCATTTCGGGGCGACTCTGGAAGCGCCAGCCGCTGCCGACACTCACGAGTTCAAGGCCGCGCTGCGACCAGTCTTCCTGCAATTCGATCAACAGCGACTTGATCGTGTCGGCGCCCAGTTCGTCGTCGAACAGCACGCGCAGTTCGCGCACCGGCAACGGCTGGGTCGAACAGATCAAGGCGGTTTCGAGAATGCGCTTGGCATCCGCCGTATTCATGGTTCGCGTTATCCGGGAAAAGGCGCCTCGAGGACGCTTGTTCAGATGGATGGAAGAAGGCGCTGCAGGCACGCGGCATTCGCAGCGCGAGGCCGGCATCAGGTCGCCGGCGCGGCCCTCGGGACCGTCAGGCGCGATTGTAATCCAGCCCCCAGTCCGACAGACCGTGCACGAGATCCGGCGGCGGCGGCGACAGAAACTCCATCGCTTCGCCGGTCATCGGGTGCACGAATCCGAGCCTGAACGCATGAAGCGCCTGCCGCGTCAACCCGGCCGCATCGGCCCCGCCGTAAAGCCCGTCGCCGACGAGGGGATGCCCTATGGACGCCATGTGCACGCGAATCTGGTGCGTGCGCCCCGTCTCCAGGGTACACCGCACTGCACAGCCGATATCGTTCGTGTCGAGCAACTCGATCAGCGTGCGCGCCGGTTTGCCCGAATGCCGCTCCAGGTCGACGACCGCCATTCGAAGGCGGTTGCGCGGATCGCGGCCGATTGCGCTGTCCACGTGCCGTGCCCGGGTGCCCTGCCAGCTCCGGTGCGCGAGCGCAAGGTACTGGCGCTTCACTTCGCGCGCGGCAATCAACGCCACCAGGGCGTCCATGGCTGCCCTACTGCGCGCGACCACCATCAAGCCGCTCGTGTCCCGGTCGAGCCGGTGGACGATGCCGGCACGCGGAAGCAATGCAGCTTTCGGATCGAGCGCCAGAAGCCCGTTGAGCAAAGTGCCGCTCCAATTTCCCGGAGCCGGATGAACGACCAATCCTGCCGGCTTGTCGATGATCCGGAGGTGCTCGTCCTCGAAAAGGACTTCGATATCAATGGCCTCAGGCCGAAACGCCTGGCTTTGCGGCGTTGGCCGCAGTTCGACGCGCCCCGATTCGCCGGCATGAACGGAAGCGGACGGCTTGGTGATCACCCGTCCCTGGAGTTCGACGACACCGGCCTCGATCAATTGCTGCAGGTAGCTGCGTGAAAACTCGGGCACCAGCGCCGCGAGCGCACGGTCGAGTCGCTGCCCGTGCTGGGCTTCGCCGATCAGGAAATTGCGAATCTCGCTGGCTTCGGACAGGTCACCGGCCTCCTCGTGCTCGGCCGCCTCCGAGGGGTTGCCCGAGGGGCCGGCCGATATAATTGACGGCAACTGTTTCACGAAAGCCTTCTTTGATGTTTCGCGCCAAATTATCGGTTGTCCCTGGTTGGCTGGCCTTGTGTGCAGCGGTATGGCTGGTGGCCGGCTGCTCATCCACCAAGGAAGATAAGACGGCGAACTGGAGTCCCAACAAGATTTACTCCGAAGCCAAGGATGAGGCCGACTCCGGCGCGTACGACAAGGCCGTGCCGCTCTACGAAAAGCTCGAAGGCCGCGCCGCCGGGACGCCGCTGGCGCAGCAAGCCCAGGTCGACAAGGCCTATGCCCAGTACAAGGCTGGCGACAAGGTGCAGGCGGTTGCAACGCTCGACCGCTTCATGAAGCTCCACCCCGCGAGTCCGGCGTTCGACTACGCGCTGTATCTCAAGGGTGTGATCAACTTCAACGACGACCTTGGCCTCTTCTCTTTCATGACGCGCCAGGACTTGTCCGAACGCGACCAGAAGGCAGCCAAGGAATCGTTCGCGTCCTTCAAGGATCTGGTGACCCGCTTCCCTGAGTCGCGCTATGCGCCGGATTCGCGTGCGCGCATGAATTACATCGTGAATTCGCTCGCGCAGTATGAAGTGCACGTCGCGAGGTACTACTACGAACGAGGCGCCTATCTCGCGGCCATCAACCGCGCTCAAGCGGCGGTGGCGGATTACCGGGACGCTCCCGCACTCGAAGAAGCCCTCTACATCATGGTCATGTCCTACGACAAGCTCGGGCTCACCGATCTTCGTGACGACGCGAAGCGCGTGCTGACCAAGAATTACCCTCAGAGCACATACATGGCGCGCGGCTTCCGCTCCAAGGATGATCCTTGGTGGAAGCTTTGGTAGCTCGTAAGCCCCCCGGCTTTTCACTCCGCTATCGCTTCGTGTAACTCCACCCCCCAAGGGGGAGGCCCGGCCGCCTTGGGGCGGCCCGGCGGCGGCCGGTGGATTGGCCCCCCGGCTTTTCACTTCGCTTCGCTTCATGTAACTCCACCCCCCGAGGGGAAGGTACGGCGCCTCGCGGCGGGACGGCGGTGGTGGATCAAACTTGTCGGCTGCTTGCCAGGTTGGCTACGGCGGTGTCGAAATCTTCTTCGGTTTCGATTCTTCGCATGGGCGGGAGCGCAGCCAGCAGACGACGGCCGTAGCCCATGGCGATGAGTCGTGTGTCGCAGATGGCGAGGACGCCCATGTCTGTCTCCCGACGAATCAGGCGGCCGGCGCCCTGCTTGAGGGCGACGGCTGCTTCGGGTAGCGAATAGTCGCTGAAGGCGCTTCGTCCCTGAGATTCAAGGCGTTGGGAACGGGCCTCTACCAATGGATCGTTGGGCGGCGGGAAGGGCAATTTGTCGATGACGACGAGCTGCAGGGCATCGCCAGGGGCATCGAATCCTTCCCAGAACGACGCCGATGCGACCAGCACGCAACCACTTCGGCCCTCGGTGGCGCCCTCTCGGAATCGATCCATCAACGTGCGCTTTGGCAGCTCGCCTTGCACCAGCACTTCAGGTCGCAGCGCCGGCTCCACGGTCTCGAATTCCTGGCGGATCACGTCGCCGATGGTGCGCAATGCGCGCAGGGTCGTCGTCAGGACCAAGGTGCGGCCACCCAGTTGAATGGCACCCCGAGCGGCAAGACCAGCGACGCGTTGGCCATGAGCGGGGTCGTTGGGCTTGGGAAAAGCGCGCGGCACGTAAAGAGCCGCCTGGCGTGCGTAGTCGAACGGGCTTTGAACACGCAGGACTTCGGCATCGTCAAGGCCACAAGGCTCGGTGAACCATTTCAGCCTGGGATCGTCGCCGAGCGTGGCGGATGTGAATATCCACGCACGCCCATCGTCCTCCGGGCTGGCCGCGTCGGTCTTGAGCACGCGCGTGCGCACCGCCTCGGCAATGTCCAGCGGGGATTCGACCAGCCGCAACTGCGAGCCGACGTCAACCCATCGCACGGAGCCTGTGGGACAAACCTTGGCAAAGCGTTTTGCGCGCTCGGAAAGTTGCTGCGCGCGGTCATGCAGACGCACGAAGTCGGGGGAAAGCTCGCTCACGGTATCAAGCGCACGCGCAGCCGCCTCGAAAGCTTGCTGCAAAGCATCGAGCGCGCCCTGCCAGGCGTCCACACCGACGCCTTCAGGCGATTCGGCGGACCAGCGCAGCTTGGTGCCCGGGTATTGCTTGCCGACGGACAACCTCAACTCGCGCGAGCCATGCTCGACCGCGGCCACCACTTGCTGCCAGTCGACCAGCCCGCGCGCATGCTGGAGTCCTGCGGCCAGTAAATCGCGGGCGAAATCGAGCGCCTGTCCGCTACCGAGTTGCACACCCAGGAACTGGACGCCCGTCTCGTTCAACTGATGGGCTTCATCGAAAACCACGACCCGAACGGTTGGCAACAACTCCGCCATGCCCGACTCGCGCACGGCCAGATCGGCAAAAAACAAGTGGTGATTGATGACCACGACGTCAGCCGCCATGGCCTCGCGTCGCGCGAGATTCACGTGACACGGCTTGAACTGGGGACATTGCGCGCCCAAGCAGTTTTCACGCGTGGAAGTCACCAGGGGAATCAATGGCGAGCGCTCATCCAGGCCCGGAAGTTCAGCCAGGTCACCCGTGCGAGTCGACTTGGACCACTGTTCGATCTTCGCAAGGGTGCGCAAGGTGGCGCGTTCAGGCATGGATGCGTCATGGCGCGCGAGGTCGAGCCGGTGCAGACATAAATAGCTTGCGCGTCCCTTGAGCAAGGCGGTGCGCACCGGCAACGCGAGCGACGCAACAAGCCGGGGCAGATCACGGCCGAACAATTGGTCCTGGAGCGTCTTGGTGGCGGTCGACAAGAGCACCCTCTCTCCGCTCAGCAGCGCAGGCACGAGATATGAAAATGTCTTGCCCACGCCGGTCCCCGCCTCGACCACGAGCACGCCGCCTTCTTCGATGGTCCGCGAAACCGCGAGCGCCATTTGCGTCTGCCCTTCGCGCTCGCGGAATTGTTCGGCCGCCTGCGAGAGCACGCCATCCTGCGCGAAGGCCTCGCGCACTTCTTGCTCGAGGGACATCAGGCTGGCTCTTGGGGATCTAGAGCGCGTTCCAGGCGCGCGATCTCGTCACGCAGCCCCAGTCGCCGCTTTTTGAGGCGTCGCAACAGCAGTTCGTCGCGCGGAACTGCATCCCCAAGCCTGTCGATAGAGGCGTCGAGGTCGGCGTGTTCGATCCGAAGCTCGATCAACTGTCGCGAAATAGAGTGAAGATTGGAGTCCAACGTGCGCAATTCACAAACGGCGCATTTTCGCGGCTCTTCCGCCGCTTGCGTTCACTCGATAATACGTCTTCGTCCAGCTCGCACGAAAACATGAGAGATCGCGCCGTCGGCGCCTCAGCGCCCACATGACCCGAAGCTTTCGACTCGCCGCCGCTACCGGCCTCCACCAAGGCGATCGCCCCTACCAGCAAGACCAAGTCCTCATCATGACCCATCCGCGGGTGTCCGGCTGCGTGCTGGGCGTCGTCGCGGACGGCATGGGCGGCCGCAGCGGTGGGCGCAAGGCCTCCGACCAGGTCCTGATGACGGCGCGCCAGCTCTTTGGACGCTACAAGCCGGGCCGGGACGAACCTGTCGCCGTGTTGCGGCAAATACTCGACGACGCCCACACGGTGATCAAGCTCACCGCAGTGTCGAGCGAACAGGAACCGCACAGCACGCTGGCGGCTTTCCTCATGAATCCCGAAGGCGACTGCGCGTGGGTCCATGCCGGCGATTCGCGCATCTATCACTTTCACAAAGGTCGGCTGGTCAAGCGCACCAAGGACCATTCGTATGTGCAGGTGCTGGTCGACCGCGGCGAGATCAACGATGAAGAAGCGAATCTGCACCCGCAGAGCAACATCCTCCTAGGGTGCCTCGGCATGAAGTCGACGCCGCCGCCGGTCGATATCCACTTCATCCCGCGCATGGTGACCGGCGACGTGCTGATGGCGTGCAGCGACGGCCTTTGGCACTACTTCACCCCCGAAGAGATGGGTGCACTGCTGTCCGATCAGCCTCCGCGGGCCGCTGTCGAATTGCTGGTGGCCGAAGCGCGCCGCCGTGCACGAGGAACGGGGGACAACATCTCCATCGTCGTGCTGAAACTCGAGCCGCTTCCGGTCGAAGCCTGAGCATTGAAGCGCCAAGGCTCCGCGGCGCCTCGCCTCAAGGCCTAGTCGGAGTGCCAGGGGCAGCAGGCGCTGGTGCCGCCGCGCCGGGTGCCGGCAACGGCGCCGATCTCGGCTTGGTCTTTGCTGCGTTCTGCCGCTCCAGGTCGGCGCGATGCTCTTCGGCCTTCTTCAACTTGGCCTCGTAGTCGGCTCGCTCGGCCGGAGCCTGAGCCCTCCGATTTGCCGCCTTGGCCTGCTCCTCGGCATGGGCGCGCTGCTTGTTCTCGAACTGCCGCTTCTGCTCCGCTTCGCCAGCGGCCGTCTGGGCGCGGCTCTCGGAATGCTCTGCGGCACGTTGCTCGCGTCCCTTTTGCGACTCCAGCGATTGCTCGCGCTTCGCGTCCGCGTCCTTCGCTTGCTGAGGCGACTTTTGCTGCTCGAGCTTGTCGAGTTCGGCCGCGCCGCGGCGCTTGCGCTCGAAGTCGTTGATCGCCATTTCCTGCCGCTTGATGTCTTCAGTATCGGCACGGCGACGGCGGCGACTGTCCTGAAGGCAACCTTCGACCGCGAACTTCTTGTAGCAAGCGGCCTGTTCCGCCGCGAATCGGGTCTCCACGGCCTTTCGCTCGTCACTGAGGCGTGCGCGTTCGGCGTCGAGGTCGGCGTTGGCGGTTGTGGCGGATGTCTGCGCCCAGAGCGGCAAGACAGCCAATCCGAGCAACATGGCGGCGACAGTGTTCTTCATGTCAGGCGTGTGTCCACGACGCGGCGATCGAGCGCCAGGAATTCCGCCGATTGCATCTCGTTGAGCCGGGAAACCGTGCGCGGAAATTCATGGGCCAGCGGGCCTTCGGTATACAACGCCTCGGGGGGGACTTCGGCGGACATGATCAGCTTCACGCGTCGATCGTAAAACACGTCGACCAACCAGGTGAAACGGCGTGCTTCCGAGGCCATGCGCACCGGCATGTAGGGCACGTCGGACAGCAGCACCGTGTGGAACTGGCTGGCAATCTCGAGGTAGTCGTTCTGCGATCTCGGTCCGCCGCACAGCGTCTTGAAATCGAACCAGACGACTCCGCCGGCTTTGCGAAGCGCATGGATTTCTCGCGACTCGATGTGCAGCACCGGATTCTCGTCGGCACTTTCGGCCAAGCGCTCGAAAGCCTTGCGCATCTCCTTGTCGGCGGCGGCGCCGTTGGGCGTGAGATACAGGCGGACCTGCTCCAGCGTGCGGCGCCGGTAGTCCGTGCCGTTGTCGACGCTGATGACTTCGAGCCGCTCGTTCAGCAAGGCAATGGCCGGCAGGATGCGATCTCGGTGCAGACCGCCGGGATACAGGTCGTCGGGCTTGAAGTTCGACGTCGTGACGAAGCCCACGCCGTTTTCGAACAGCGCCACCAGGAGCCGGTGCAGGATCATGGCGTCGGTGATGTCCGCGACGTGAAACTCGTCGAAGCAGATCAACCGATATCGCTTGGAGATGCGCAGTCCGAGTTCATCCAGCGGATTGACGGTGCCCTGCAGTTCGGCCAACTCGCGATGCACCTCGCGCATGAACTCGTGAAAGTGCAGGCGTGTCTTTCGGCGCAGCGGCACGGCGTTGAAGAAGCAATCCATCAGGAAGCTCTTGCCGCGTCCGACGCCGCCATACATGTAGACCCCGCGCGGGATTTCTGGCCGATTGATCAGCTTCTTGAACGCGTTCGAGCGCTGGGCCTTGAAGTCCGCCCATTCGCTCGCGCAGCGATCGAGCGCATCGATGGCGCGGAGCTGCGCGGGGTCGCTCGCGAAACCCCGGGAGGCCAACTCCGCGTCATAGGCCTGCCTGACGACTCCCACTGGTCAGAAGTTCAGCGTGCGCTTGTCGACGGCCAGAGCCGCTTCCTTGGTCGCCTCCGACAGCGACGGGTGCGCATGGCAGATGCGGGCGATGTCTTCGGCGCTGGCCTTGAATTCCATGGCAACCACGGCTTCGGAGATCAATTCGCTCACCATCGGGCCCACCATGTGGACGCCGAGGATCTCGTCCGTCGCCGCGTCCGCCAGGAATTTGACCATTCCGGTCGTATCGCCCAGCGCACGGGCGCGCCCGTTCGCCAGGAAGGGGAAGGTGCCGGCCTTGTAGGCACGGCCGCTCGCCTTGAGCTGTTGTTCGGTCTCGCCGACCCAGGCGATTTCGGGCGAGGTGTAGATCACCCACGGGATCGTGTTGAAGTTGACGTGCCCATGCTGGCCGGCGATGCGCTCGGCCACGGCAACGCCCTCTTCCTCGGCCTTGTGCGCGAGCATCGGGCCGCGCACCACGTCGCCGATGGCCCAGACATTGGGAAGACTGGTCTTGCAGTCGTCGTCCACCACGATCGCGCCGCGCTCGTCGAGATTCAGGCCCACGGCTTCGGCGTTCAGGCCGTTGGTGTTCGGCACGCGCCCGATCGAGACGATCAGCTTGTCCACTTCGAGCGTCTGCGCTTCGCCCTTGGCGTCGGTGTAGGCAATGCTGACGCCGTTCTTGCCTGGCTTGACTTCGCCGACATTGACGCCGAGCTGGATCTTCAAGCCCTGCTTGTCGAAAGCCTTCTTGGCTTCCTTGGCTATCTGCTCGTCGACGGCGCCGAGGAAGGTCGGCAATGCTTCAAGCACAGTGACTTCGGCACCGAGGCGGCGCCACACCGACCCCATTTCAAGGCCGATCACGCCGGAGCCGATCAGCGCGAGCTTCTTGGGCACGCCGCCGATACGCAATGCGCCGTCGTTCGAAAGGACCAGTTCCTCGTCGAAAGGCGCGCCCGGCAACGGACGGGCATTCGAGCCGGTCGCCACGATGATGTGCTTGCCGACGATGCTCTCTTCGGCAGCGCCCGCGACCTTGATCTCGTAGCCGCCGTCCGCAGCCTTGGAGAACGAGCCGCGGCCGTGGAAGAACGCGACCTTGTTCTTCTTGAACAGATACACGATGCCGTCGTTGTTCTGCTTCACGACCGTGTCCTTGCGCGACAGCATCTTCGCCAGGTCGAGACCGAGGCCTTCGACCTTGATGCCGTGGTCGGCAAAGCTGTGCCCGGCATGCTCGTAGTGCTCGGACGATTGCAGCAGCGCCTTCGAGGGAATGCAGCCGATATTGGTGCAGGTGCCGCCCAATGCCGGACCGCCCTTGGCGTTTTTCCATTCGTCGATGCAGGCCACGTTGAAGCCAAGCTGCGCCGCTCGGATGGCGGCAATGTAGCCGCCGGGGCCGCCACCGATGACGATGACGTCAAATTGTTTGCTCATTGATTATTCCGTTTCATTTTTGAAGCGCGCGGCCTTCGCATCTCATCCGCGAACACCGCGGAACCGGCTTTGCCGGGCCGCCGGTGTTGCCCCCGGCAGGGGGAAGGCGAAGCGACACGAAGTGCGCGCAGCCTGGGGGCGAGCTAGATATCGAACAGGAGGCGCGCCGGGTCTTCCAGCGCTTCCTTCATGGCTACCAGGCCAAGCACCGCTTCGCGGCCGTCGATGATGCGGTGGTCGTAGCTCATCGCGAGGTAGTTCATCGGGCGAACAACGATCTGACCGTTTTCCACGACCGCGCGGTCCTTGGTGGCGTGCACGCCCAGAATCGCAGATTGCGGCGGGTTGATGATGGGGGTCGACAGCATCGAACCGAACACGCCGCCGTTGGAGATGGAGAAGGTCCCGCCGGTCATCTCTTCGATGCCCAGCTTGCCGTCGCGCGCCTTGGCGCCGTATTCGGCGATCTTCTTCTCGATGTCGGCAAAACTCATCTGATCGGCATTGCGCAAGATCGGCACCACCAGTCCGCGGGGCGAGCCCACGGCAATACCGATGTCGAAGTAGCCGTGGTAGACGATGTCGGTGCCGTCCACTGATGCGTTGATCACCGGGTACTTCTTGAGCGCGTGCACCGCGGCCTTCACGAAGAAGCTCATGAAGCCGATCTTGACGCCGTGCTCCTTTTCGAACTTTTCCTGGAAGCGCTTGCGCATTTCCATCACGGGCGCCATGTTCACTTCGTTGAAGGTGGTCAGGATGGCGTTGGTCGATTGCGACTGCAGCAGGCGTTCGGCAATGCGTGCACGCAGGCGGCTCATCGGCACGCGCTGTTCAGGGCGGTCGCCAAGATTCGACAGGCCGGCCGGCATTGCGACTTGCGGCAACGCCGTCTTCGGTGCGCCAGTGGAGACAGGCACGGGCGCCGCCACCTTGGCGGTCGCGCCGCCAGCGACTGCGCCGAGCACGTCGCCCTTGGTCACGCGCCCGTCCTTGCCGGTGCCGGTCACGTCGCCGGTGCTCAGCTTGTTGTCCGCCAGGAGCTTGGCTGCAGCGGGCATGGCGACGTCGGACTTCGAGGTGCCGGTCGCTGCCGCAGCAGCGGCCGGGGCTGCAGCCGCCGCGGGAGCCGCCGCCGGAGCGGCAGCCGGCGCAGGCGCAGCAGCACCAGCCTTGCCTTCGGTGTCGATCTTGGCGATCAACTGATCGGCCACGACGGTGGCGCCGTCTCCCACGACGATTTCGGCCAGCACGCCCGCCGAAGGTGCGGGCACTTCCAGCACGACCTTGTCGGTTTCGATCTCGATCAGGATTTCATCGACGGCGACGGCCTCACCGGCCTTCTTCTTCCACTGCAACATGGTGGCCTCGGCCACGGACTCGGACAGTTGGGGGACTTTGACTTCAACGATGGACATTTTTATGTAGTTCCAGCTTCGTGTTTCTTGTGAATGAATCGAGTTCTTCTTACTTGGTCAGCACGAAGCCCTTGAGTTTTGCGAAGGCGGCGTCGACGAGTGCCTTCTGCTGTTCCTGGTGCAGGTGCGAATAGCCCACCGCAGGCGACGCCGAGGCGGCACGGCCGGCATAGCCCAGCTTCTGGCCTTCCAGCATGTTCTCGTGGATGTAGTGCTGCACGAAGAACCAGGCGCCCTGGTTCTGCGGCTCGTCCTGGCACCACACGACGTCCACGAGGTTCGGGTACTTCTTCAGTTCGGCGGCGAAAGCCTTGTGCGGGAACGGGTAGAGCTGCTCGACGCGAATGATCGCCACGTCGTCGGTGCCCTTCTCCTCGCGCTTCTTCGCCAGGTCGTAGTAGACCTTGCCCGAGCACGCGATCACGCGCTTGACCTTGTCGGCCTTCAGGTCCTTGGTGTCCGGAATGACCGTCTGGAAACCGCCCTTGGTGAACTCGGACAGCGGCGAAGTCGCATCCTTGTTACGAAGCAGCGACTTCGGCGTCATGATGATCAGCGGCTTGCGCAGGCTGCGCACCATCTGGCGGCGCAGCACGTGGAAGATCTGGCTGGCCGTGGTGGGTTGCACGACCTGCATGTTGGTGTCGGCGGACAGCTGCATGAAGCGCTCGAGGCGGGCCGAGCTGTGTTCCGGGCCCTGGCCTTCGTACCCATGCGGCAGCATCAGCGTGATGCCGTTGACGCGGCCCCACTTGACTTCGCCCGATGCGATGAACTGGTCGAGCACGACTTGCGCACCGTTGACGAAGTCGCCGAACTGCGCTTCCCAGATCACGAGCGTGTTCGGGTCATTCGAGGCGTAGCCGTATTCGAACGCAAGCACCGCCTCTTCCGACAGGATGGAGTCGATGACGACGAACGGCGCCTGGTTCTCGGCCACGTTCTGGAGCGGCACATAGGTGCCCTCGTCGAACTTCTCGCGGTTCTGGTCATGCAGCACCGCGTGACGGTGCGTGAAGGTGCCGCGCCCGCTGTCTTCGCCGGACAGGCGGACCGGATAGCCGCTGGCGACCAGCGAGGCGAAAGCCATGTGTTCGCCCATGCCCCAGTCGACGTTGACGTCGCCGCGACCCATCGCGGCGCGGTCGTCGAGCACCTTCTTGACGAGCGGGTGCACGGTGAAGTTGTCCGGCGCCTTGGTGATGCGTTCCGCGAGGCGCTTCCACTCCGCGGTGGGGATCGCCGTATCGCCGGCGTCGGTCCACTTCTTGTTGAGGAAGGGGCTCCAGTCGACCGCGTACTTGCTCTTGAAGTTGGTGAGCACCGGGTCCGACGTGTTCTTGCCGGCGTCGAATGCGGCGCGCTGCGCCTTGACCATGTCGTCGCCGAGCGTCTCGCCCATGCCTTGGGCGGCGAGCTTGTCGGCATACAGCTTGCGCGTGCCGGGGTGCTGCGCGATCTTCTTGTACATCAGCGGCTGCGTGAGCGCCGGCGTGTCCTGCTCGTTGTGGCCGAGCTTGCGGAAGCAGATGATGTCGACGACCACGTCCTTCTGGAATTCCATGCGGAAGTCGAGCGCGAGTTGCGTGGCGAGCACCACCGCTTCGGGATCGTCACCGTTCACGTGCAGCACGGGGGCTTCGATCATCTTGACGATGTCGGTGCAATACAGCGTCGAGCGGCTGTCGCGCGGATCGCTGGTCGTGAAGCCGATCTGGTTGTTGATCACGATGTGAACCGTGCCGCCCGTGGAGTAGCCACGCGTCTCCGCCAGCGCCAGCGTTTCCATGACGACRCCCTGCCCTGCAAAGGCCGCATCGCCGTGCACGATGACGGGCAAAACCTGTTTGCCGAGCGGATCGGCGCGGCGGTCCATGCGCGCGCGCACCGAGCCTTCGACGACGGGATTGACGATTTCGAGGTGCGAAGGATTGAAGGCCAGGCTCAAATGAACCGGGCCACCCGACGTCGACACGTCGGAACTGAAGCCCTGGTGGTACTTGACGTCGCCGCTTGGCAGGTCCTCGGGGGCCGTGTGGTCGAACTCGGCGAAGAGGTCCGCGGGCAGCTTGCCCAGCGAATTGACCAGCACGTTCAAGCGGCCGCGGTGCGCCATGCCGATGACGATTTCCTGCACGCCACGCCGTCCGGCCTGGTCGATGAGTTCGTCCATCGAGACGATGAAGCTTTCGCCGCCTTCGAGCGAAAAGCGCTTCTGGCCGACGTACTTGGTGTGCAGGAAGCGTTCGAGGCCTTCGGCCGCGGTGAGGCGCTCCAGCACGCGCTTCTTCTCGTCCGGGGTGAGCTTCGGATTGGTGCGGGCGCTTTCGAGCTTCTGCTGCCACCAGCGCTTTTGCGCCTGGTCGGTCATGTACATGTACTCGGCGCCGATGGTGCCGCAGTAGGTTTCGCGCAGGGCGTTGAGCAGGTCGCGCAGGGACATTGTGTCCTTGCCGAAGAAGGTGTTGCTCGTGTTGAACACCGTCTCGAGGTCACCGTCGGAGAAACCGTAGAACGATGGTTCGAGTTCAGGGATGGCTGGGCGCTCGGTGCGCTTGAGGGGATCGAGGTCTGCCCAGCGGGCGCCGACGTTGCGGTAGGCGGCAATCAGTTGCTGGACGGCGGTGCGCTGGCGGCCGAGTTCGGAATCAGCGCCAGTGGCGACGACGACCTTCGACGTGCCCTGCTTGGCGCGTTCCGCGAAAGCATTGACGACCGGCAGATGCGGTACGTCCTTGGCATTGGTTCCGTCGGTGGCCGGGACGTTTTGCAGCGCGTCGAAGTACGAGCGCCAGTTGTCGGGCACGCTGCCGGGATTGGTGAGGTAGTTTTCGTACATCTCTTCGACATAGGGCGCGTTGCCGCCGAAGAGGTAGGTGTTGCCTTGATAGGCGCTGTAGACGGACGAAGACGTCGACGAGGAATCGCTCATATTCCGCTGACCTTCGCTTCCCTGAAGGAAGCACTAGCTGGTTTAAGAAACCTTCCGCGACACGGCTGAACCGGTTGGCGGATGCGACTGTGGCTGGGGAAGGGCCTGAGTACCGCCGCATTGTGCCACTGTTCACTGTTGCTCGCCCCCAGGCTCGCGCACTTCGTGTCGCTCAGCCCCCCCCACCGGGGGCAATACCAGCGGCCCGGCTAAGCCGGTTCCGCGGTACTTCGCGAATTGGGGCGGCGGGCGGTTAAAGGGAGTTGGTGATTTGGTGGAGGGCTGAGGGGTCGTCGATGGTGGTGAGGTCGCCGGGGTCGCGGTGTTCGCAGACGGCCTGAATGGCTCTGCGGAGGAGCTTGCCGCTGCGGGTCTTGGGCAAGGCGGTGACGAAACGGACTCTGGCGGGACGGGCGAGTGCGCCGAGGTCGTCGGAGACGCGTTTCATGATTTCTCCTTCGAGACGCAATGCGGAATCGGCATCGGCGGCCGCGTTCCTTGGGACGACGAAGGCCATGGCGACTTGGCCTTTGAGGGGGTCGGCGACGCCGACCACGGCGACTTCGGCGACGTTGGGGTGGCCGGAGATGCTTTCTTCGATTTCGCGGGTGCCCAGGCGATGGCCGGCGACGTTGATGACATCGTCGGTGCGGCCGAGGATGTAGAAATAGCCGTCCTCGTCTTTGATGCCCCAGTCGAAGGTCGAATAGACCATCTTTCCGGGAATGCTTTTCCAGTAGGTATCGATGAAGCGGGCATCGTCTTTCCAGATGGTCTGCATGAAACCTGGGGGCGTGGGGCCCTCGATGACGACGACGCCCTTTTCGCCTGCGCCGACAAGCTCTTCCCCGGTGGTTTCGTGGACGATCTTGACCTTGAACCCGTACATGGGGATGCCGGGGCTGCCCGGCTTGCTGGGTGTGGGCTCGACGCCATTCGCCACGGTGAGGATCGGCCAACCGGACTCGGTTTGCCAATAGTTGTCGATGATCGGCACGCCGAGGCCCTCGCCGATCCAGCGGCCGGTGGGTTCGTCCAGTGGCTCGCCGGCCAGGAAAAGCGCCCGGAGGCTCGACAAATCGTATTTTTTGAGCAATGCGGGGTCTTGCTTCTTGAGCACGCGAACCGCGGTCGGCGCGCTGAACATCACCGTGACTTTGTATTTCTCGACCAGCCGCCACCAGATTCCGCCATCAGGTTGCCGGTCGATGCCTTGCGTTGGCAGGCCTTCGTACATGATGGTTGCCATGCCGGCGATCAGCGGGCCATAGACGATGTAGCTGTGGCCGACGACCCAGCCGATATCGCTGGTCGAGAAATACGTCTCGCCGGCGCGGCCGTCGAAGATGTGCTTCATGCTCGCGGCAAGCGCCACCGCATAGCCCCCGGTGTCGCGCTGCACGCCCTTGGGCTTGCCGGTGGTGCCGCTGGTATAGATGGTGTAGCTGATGTCGGTGGCGTCCAGCCAGGTGCATGGCACAGCCGTGTCACGGAGTTTTTCGAGGAGCGGCGCCGCAAGATGGTCGCGCCCTTCGGTGAGTGCCATCGGCGCGAGGCCGCGGTCGACCAGCAACACGGCGGACGGCTTGTGCGCCGACAGGCGGATCGCCTCATCCAGCAGCGGCTTGTAGGCCAGCACTTTGTTGCCGCGCGATCCTCCGTCGGCGCTGACGATGACCTTTGGCGCGGCGTCATCGATGCGCGATGCCAGCGACCCGCTCGCAAAGCCGCCGAAGACGACGCAATGGATGGCCCCGATGCGTGCGCACGCCAGCATCGCGAAGGCGGCCTCCGGAATCATCGGCATGTAGATCAGCACGCGATCGCCTTTGCCGACACCGAGTTCGATCAGGCTTGCGGCCATCCTCTGCACTTCAGAGTGCAGTTCGCGGAAGGTGTAGCTTTTTTCGACGCCGGTTTCGGTCGACACGAAGATCAACGCCCGTTGATCGCCGCGCTCAGGAAGATGCCGGTCGACCGCGTTGTGGCAAAGGTTCGTCGTGCCGCCTGCGAACCATCGCGCGAAAGGCGGGTAACTCGCATCGAGGATCTGTTTCGGCGGCGTCTTCCAGTCGATCAACTCGGCCTGCTCGGCCCAGAACGCTTCGGGCGCATCGATGGAACGGCGATAGAACTCCGCATAGCGGCTCATGGGCTTGTCTCCTGTCGGCTCTGCAGGCCGTGCTGCAAGTATGAGCCGTTGCCTTTCGGCAAGCTGACTCACACGGCGCCCCCGTCGCACGCCACGCGCAAAGACGCTGCATGCGTGGCGGCGACAGGCGCAGTCACATCGAGCATGGATGTGGCGGCGTTGCGCCTTTGCGCATCCTGAATCAGTTCATTCAGGCAGGCCGCCTCCCGCAGGTGCTCATAGCAGGCGCGATATCCGGCACTGCTGGGATGGACGCCATCGGGCGAGAAATAGATCGAAGGCTCGCTCGAGAACGGTTCCTTTCGCCGCTCACCGAAGACGCTGATGAAGCGCACGCCGTGCCGCGCGGCCATTCGCTCGAAGAGCATGCACACCCGATAGGTCCGCGAACTCGCCCACCATGACCACGGCGCCATGAAGACCGGTGCAAGTCCCAGGTTGGCGCTGCACAGCCAGAGCACCTTCGTGCCGCGCCGGGTCAGTTCGGGCAGCAGGATATCGGCATCCAGGGCAAGGCGCGCCGTGGGCGTCAGGCGCAGCACGTCGTTGCCGCCCACCATCAAGAGGATCAGGTCGTAGGCAGGCTCCGCAGCGCCGGCCGGCAGCGCGTCGAGTTGATTGCGAACGTCCTCCAATCGCGCGCCGCTGACGGCCAGGTTCGTGATCTCGACCTGCGGATGGTCCGCGCTGAGCATTCCCGGGATCGATTCGTCCGGCAGATTGGCGCCGAGCCCCACACCGGTGCTGTCGCCCAGCACCAGGACTCGCGCCGACGGCTGCTCGGGCTTGCACTGGTAGGGGTGATCGACCGCCCACGTGGTGCGGGCCGTGCGAAGTGAGTGCCGCACCCGCAGCCACTGCGCCGCGGTGACCGAAGCGAGCGCAATCGCAGCCATCGCGGCGGACGCACCGATCACGGTCGGCATTCTGTTGACCGGCAAGTGCATCGGGATCTCCTTCTTCTTCTCTTCAACTGTGTTCTTTATCGAGAAGGTGCCAGTTGAATGGCTGCCGGAAACCATGTCATTTTGTTGCAGGACAGCGCGGACGCTCTGCCAGAGGCGCTGGGCGGCATCCGAGGCGTCGGCTCGGGGCTGTCTTGGATGCTCCAAAACCCTGATTGATTTAATTAAAGATTTAAATACGATCAACTCCGTCATAAAGACATCGCCCATGTCCTCCGCGCCCACCATCGCAGACATCGCACGCACCGCTGGTGTGGGGACGGCCACTGTCGATCGCGTGCTCAACCGGCGCCCGGGCGTCAATGCCGAAACCGTTCAGCGCGTGATGCAGGTGGTCGAAGAACTCGGCGCGCCGCAGCAACCGGGACGGCCGCGACGGGCCGCGAATTCGCGCTTCGCCTATGTGCTGCCGGCCGATGCCTCACCGTTCCTGGACTTGGTCGAGAGGCAGATTGCCCAGGCGGCAGGCGATTTCCGGCATGCCCATATCACTGAGGTCACGCATCGCATCGACGCTACCGATCCCGCGCGCTTTGCCGACGAGTTGGCGCAAGTCGGCAATTGCGAGGGGGTTGCCGTGCTGGCGCCGGACTTGCCGCCGATCAAACGCGCGATCAACGAACTGGTGCGCGCCGGCGTCCATGTCGTGACCCTCTTCTCGGACGTCGCCGGCTCGATGCGCGAAACCTGCATCGGAGCCGACAACCGCGCCGCCGGCCGCACCGCGGGCTTGCTGCTCGGACGGATGTCGAACGACAGCCGCCGCGACACGCTGCTGCTGTCCTCGCAGGCAACGCGCCTTTCGGCGGAAATCGAACGGCGCATCGGATTCGCGCATGTCCTCGAAGAGCGCTTTCCCAGGCTGCGCCTGATGCGCACGCCCGATCTGCCGGCCGACGACGATGGCGCTTGCGACGCACTGCTGCAAGCACTGAAGGACGACATCGATCCGGCACGGGTGGCGGGCATCTACAACGTCGGCTCCGGCACCGCCGGGGTTGCGCGGGCCATGGCGCAAAGCGGCCTCGCGCCGCAGGTTGGCGTGGTCGCCCATGACTTCACGGACGCGCACGCCTCTTTGCTGAGCGCGGACGCCCTTTCCTACGTCCTGCACCAGGACATCCATTACTGCGTGTTGACGGCGGCGCGCGTTCTGCGCGCGCTGTGCGAGAACGTTCGCGGTGCACTCAACGTGGTGCAGCCGCGCATCGAGATCCTGACGGCCGAGAACCTTCATTGAGCGGACGCCCGGTATGTGCCCCTGAACCCAAATCTTTGGAGACAGCTCATGAAATCGATGTCGAAGATGCTCCCGGGGGTGATCGCCCTCGCCGCTGCCACCGTGCTCAGCCTGACCCCCGTGGACGTCCGTGCCCAGGACAAGACCATCACCCTTTGCTGGGCCGCGTGGGACCCGGCCAATGCGCTGGTCGAACTCTCGAAGGACTTCACTACCAAGACCGGCATCAAGATGAAGTTCGAGTTCGTGCCGTGGACGAGCTTTGCCGACCGCATGCTCAACGAGCTCAACTCCAAGGGCAAGCTGTGCGATCTCATCATCGGCGACAGCCAGTGGATTGGCGGCGCGGCCGAGCAGGGCCAGTACGTCAAGCTCAACGAGTTCTTCGACAAGGAAGGCATCAAGATGACCGACTTCGCGCCCGCCACCGTGGTGGGCTATGCGGAGTGGCCGAAGAACACGCCCAACTACTGGGCCCTGCCCGCCATGGCAGATGCGGTGGGCTGGACCTATCGCAAGGACTGGTTCGCCAAGCCCGAGTTGCAGGCCGAGTTCAAGAAGAAGTACAACCGCGACCTCGCGCCGCCGAAAACCTGGGGCGAGTTCAAGGAAGTGGCGGAGTTCTTCCAGGGCCGGATGATCGACGGCAAGAAGGTCTATGGCGCCTACCTGTTCACCGAGCGCGGTTCGGAGGGCATCACGATGGGCGTGACCAACGTTCTCTACCCGATGGGCTTCAAGTACGAAGACCCGAAGAAGCCGTATGCCATGGACGGCTTCGTCAACTCGCCCGACGCGGTGCGCGGCCTGGAGTTCTACAAGGCGCTCTACAAGGGAAGCACGCCGCCCGGGCTGACCAATGCCTACATGACCGAAGGGCTCGACGCCTTCAAATCGGGCCAGGTTGCGATGATGATGAACTGGTTCGCCTTCTTCCCGGGCCTCTACAAGGACCCGAACGTCGGCGGCGAAAAGATCGGCTTCTTCGTCAATCCGTCCGACAAGACCAAGGGCGTGCAGCTCGGCGGCCAGGGGATCTCGGTGGTTTCATACTCGCCCAATCGCAATGAGGCACTGCAATACATCAAGTGGTTCGCGAACCCTGACGTGCAGAAGAAGTGGCAGGCCATCGGCGGCTCTTCGGCTGCCAAGGCCGTGCTGAACGACCCGGCATACCCGAAGAGCTCGCCGTTCGCGCAGCCGTTCCTCGACTCGATGAACATGGTCGTCGACTTCTGGGCCGAGCCTTCGTATGCGCAACTGCTGCTGTCGATGCAAAAGCGCGTGCACGACTATGTGGTCGCCGACAAGGGTACTGCCAAGGAGGCGCTCGATGCACTGGTGGTCGATTGGAAGAAGGTCTTCAAGGACGACGGCAAGGCCAAGTAGTACGGGAAGCACACGCGGAACCGGCATGCAAAACCCGCCCTTCATCGTCGTGCGCGCCGCGCAAGCCACACCGCCCAGCGTGGCGGTGCGGATGCGCGGGCTCTCCGACCGCGCCATCGCATGGCTGTTCGTCGGCCCGACGATGCTGCTGCTGCTGGCGATCAACATCTTTCCGCTGATCTGGACGATCAAGCTGTCGTTCACCAACTACCGGGCCAACCGGCCCAACGCAGCCGTGGTCGACGTCGGCATCGACAACTATGTGTCGGTGCTGACCGATCCCGACATCTGGCTGGCGATGCAGGCAACGGCGCACTTTCTCTTCTGGACCATCTTCCTGCAGGTGCTCATTGGCTTCTCACTGGCTTACCTGATCGATCGCAAGTTTCGCGGCCATGGCTTCTGGACCACGATGATCCTGATCCCGATGATGCTGTCGCCCGCAGTGGTTGGCAACTTCTGGGCCTTCCTTTACCAACCGCAGACCGGCTTGTTCAACTACGCCGTCTCGTACCTGTCGGGCGTGCCGGCGTCGTCTTTCGAGATGATCGGCTCCGTCAAGCTTGCGCCCTGGGCCATCGTCATCGTCGACACCTGGATGTGGACGCCCTACGTGATGCTGATCTGCCTTGCGGGTCTGCGCTCCATTCCGGACTACATCTACGAGGCCGCAGAGGTCGACCGCGCCTCCAAGTGGCGTCAGTTCTGGTCGATCACGCTGCCGATGGTGCTGCCCTTCATCATGTTGGCGGTGCTCTTCCGCGGCATCGAGAACTTCAAGATGTTCGACATGGTCAACCTGCTGACCTCGGGCGGGCCCGGCTCGGCGACCGAGCTTGCCTCGATCACGCTCAAGCGCGAGGCTTTCGAGAAATGGCGCACCGGGTATTCGTCGGCCTTCGCCATCATCCTTTTCGTTGCGGTGTTCGGCCTTGCCAACATCTACGTCAAGGCCCTCAACCACGTGAAGAACCGCTGAAGGACGCACATGAGCACCAGCACCAGCATGGGCATCAGCACAGCGCACTCGGTCGTTGAGCCGAGTTCGCGCACACGGCGGGTCGCGGGCGCCGTCGTCGTCCTGTACGCGCTCGTCACGATGATCCCGCTGGTGTGGATCATCCTGACCGGCTTCAAGACGCCGACGGATTCGATCAGCTATCCGCCGAAGATCCTGTTCACGCCTTCGCCGCAGGGCTATTGCAACCTCTTCACGACGCGCTCGCGCCAGACGCCCGAATACATCGCCGCGCTGCCACCGCCGAGCGATGTGTGCGACAAAGTCGCGCGGGGCGACAACATGGTGGTCGCCGGCAGGTCCAACTACATCCCGAGATTCGTCAACTCGCTGATCATCGCCTTCGGCTCGACAGTGCTGTCGGTCGGCATCGGCGTGATGGCGGCCTATGCGTTCTCGCGCTTCAACGTGCCGCTGAAGGACGATCTCCTGTTCTTCATCCTGTCGACGCGGATGATGCCGCCCATCGCGGTGGCGATCCCCATCTTCCTGATGTACCGCGAACTCGGGCTGTCGGACACGCGGCTGGGGATGATCCTGCTCTACAGCGCCGTGAACGTGTCGCTCGCGGTCTGGCTGCTGAAAGGCTTCATCGACGAGATCCCGCGCGAATACGAAGAAGCGGCAATGGTCGACGGCTACACGCGCCTGCAGGCCTTTCGGAAGGTGGTGTTGCCGCAAGCCACCACCGGCATTGTTGCGACGTCGATCTTCTGCTTGATCTTCGCGTGGAACGAATACGCCTTCGCGGTGCTGCTGACTTCGGGCACCGCACAGACGGCGCCGCCTTTCATCCCAATCATCATTGGCGAAGGTGGGCAGGACTGGCCGGCCGTTGCCGCCGGCACCACGCTGTTCCTGGTGCCGATCCTGGTCTTCACGATCCTTCTGCGCAAGCACCTGTTGCGCGGCATCACCTTCGGCGCGGTGCGCAAGTAGGAGTGCACGAATGCCAGACATGCCGACCGCCTCTTCGCTCTCCCCCGCCTCACCCGATCGGCGCCGCTGGCCGCGCTGGCTGCGCCGCGGACCGATGGAAATCGTCGCCTGCCTCGTGATCACCGCCGGGCTCGTGATGATGTTGCAACCGCTGGCAATGGCGCTGTTCACGTGGTCGTTCACCACGACGCTGTTCGGCACCGCGCTGTTCATGGTCGTCTCCAAGTTTCCCGAGTGAGCCATGGCAGAGATACGCGTTCATCAGCTGCATAAAGCCTTCGCCGACTTCACGGCGGTGAAGAACTCCAGCTTCACCGTGCGGGACGGCGATTTCTTCTGCCTCCTCGGCCCATCGGGCTGCGGCAAAACCACCACGCTGCGGATGATCGCGGGCCTCGAGCTGCCGACCTCGGGCCGAATCTTCCTCGGCGACGAAGACGTCAGCTTCAAGCGGGCATCGGCACGCGACATTGCTTTCGTGTTCCAGATGTTCGCCCTCTATCCGCACATGAACGTGCGTCGCAACATCGGTTTTCCGCTGGTGTCGCAAGGCATGGCGCGCGCGGAGGTCCGCCGCGAGGTCGAGAAGGCGGCACGCACGCTGCGCATCACGCATCTTCTGGACAAGCCGGTGTCGCAGTTGTCGAGCGGCGATCGGCAACGCGTGGCACTCGGCCGTGCGATCGTGCGCCAGCCAAAGGCCTTTCTCATGGACGAACCGCTCGGCGCGCTCGATGCCGAATTCCGCGAAGTGATGTGCCAGGAGCTGCGCGCACTGCACGACAGGCTGCACGCCACCACCGTGTATGTCACGCATGACCAGATGGAAGCGATGGCGATGGCCGACGTGATCGCCGTCATGAACGAAGGCGTGATCGAGCAGCTCGGTGCGCCTCTGGAGGTGTATGAGCGGCCCGCGAGTGTCTTCGTCGCGGACTTCATCGGCGCGCCTTCGATGAACTTCCTGCCCTTCGAGGCGGGGCTCGCGAGCGGCGAACAGGCGATCCGCATCGGACCCACGCAGATCGAAGTGCCCACACTGCGTGAAGACGTCGCACCGCGCCCGCTGCTCTGCGGCATACGGCCGGAGCATCTGCGTCTCGAAGATGCTTCGACCTTGCGCGCGGAGGTGCTCGGGACCGAATACCTCGGCACCCGCACCGTCGTCACGCTCGCCACCGCACAAGGCGCCACGGTGCGCGCCAAAGTGGATGTCACGCTGCCGGTCGCGCGCGGCGATCATGTCGGGCTCGCCTTCGACGCATCGGTGATATCGCTCTTCGACGCCGCATCGGGCCGAGCCTTGCGCACCGCCCGCGACGAGACGCCGCAGCGCGGCCGGCAGGGAGCACGCCATGGCTGAGCTTCGCCTCGCCAACGTCGAAAAGCGCTTCGGCGCCGTGCGGGCCATCGAAGGGCTGACGCTCGACATGCCAAGCGGCGAGTTCTTCGTGCTGCTCGGCCCCAGCGGCGCGGGCAAGACCACCACGCTGCGGCTGGTGTCCGGCCTCGAAACGCCGGATGCGGGCCGCATCTCGATCGGCGGGCGCGACGCCACGGCTATCGCGCCAGCGCTGCGCGACGTGGCGTTTGTCTTCCAGCAGTATTCGCTTTATCCGCACCTGAACGTCTATGACAACCTTGCCTTTCCGCTCCGCTCTCCGTTGCGTCCCCTTCCGGAGAACGAAGTGCGCCGCAAGGTGGAGGAAGTGGCTCGAATGCTGCGGATCCACGACAAACTGAAGAACCCGGCGACCCGCCTCTCGGGCGGCCAGATGCAGCGCGTGGCAATCGGGCGCGCCCTGGTACGCAATCCGTCGATCTACCTCATGGACGAGCCGCTGTCGTCACTCGATGCCAAGCTGCGCAACGACCTCCGGCTGGAGCTCAAGCGAATCCAGCAGGACCTGGGCGCCACGATGCTCTATGTGACGCACGACCAGATCGAAGCAATGACCATGGCCACGCGCATCGGCGTTCTCGATGCCGGCGTGCTGGTGCAGGTCGGTACGCCGCAGCAGATCTACGAAAACCCGAGCAGCGTCCACGTGGCCTCCAGACTGGGTTCGCCACGCATCAATCTCTTTGCGCGGGCACTGCTGCCGGAGCTGGACGCACCCCCGCGCGCCGTCACCGTCGGCGCGCGCGCCGAGCACCTGAGATTGCATGGGCAAGCTGCGGGCGCGGCCAGCAGGCCGCACCGTGCCGCGCGCGTCAGGCGCATCGAACGACTGAGCGACCTGCACCTGGTGCACGTCGGGCTCGACGACAGTGACCAGGAACTCATCGTCTCTGCAGCCGCGAACGAGAGCTTTGAGCCCGACGACGCGGTGCAGGTCGAGCTGACGCGCCCGCTGTGGTTCGACGCCGAGGGCCGGCGCATCAGCGCATGAAGCAAGCAACCAATACCTGGAGCACACATGGCCGACATCGACATGATCCGCAACGCGACGCAGACGCTGATCGACCACGTCGATGAACTGACCGCCCTGGACCAGGCGATCGGCGACGGCGACCACGGGCTCAACATGCGGCGGGGCGCGCTCGCCATTCAGGGCAAGCTCGGCGAGCTTGCGGGTCAGTCGCTCAACGAGGCATTGCGCACCATGGGCATGACCTGCATGTCGACCATCGGCGGCTCGTCCGGGCCGGTGTTCGGCACGCTGATGATCACGCTCGCCAAGGAATTGCCTGACCCGCCGACGGCCAGCGCCATGGCCGCCGCACTCGATGCCGGCATCAAGGCCCTGACCCGCCTTGGCAAGGCCGAAGTGGGCCAGAAGACATTGCTCGATGTGCTCGATCCCGTGCAGAAGCTGCTCGCGCAAGGCGGCGACGACCTGCTCGACCGGGTTCGCGACTGCGCCTTCGCGAGCGCCGATTCGACCGCCGCGATGGATGCGATCAAGGGCCGGGCATCCTTTCTCGGAGATCGTGCGCTGGGCCATGTAGACCCGGGCTCGCGTTCGGTGGCATTGATCATCGCCGCGATCTGTGACAGCCTGGATTCGCCGGCGCAAACCTCTTCCATTCCGCCTGACCTTTCGCCTGAAAGCGCAACATGAAGAAGCTCATCAACGACGTCGATTCCCTGCTGACCGAATCCCTGGACGGCTTTGCAGCCGCGCATGCGGACATCGTGGCGCTCGGCGAGACCGGGCCTTTCGTGCGCCGTCGCACGCCGAAGCCCGGGAAGGTTGCGCTGATCTCGGGCGGTGGATCGGGCCACGAGCCGCTGCACACGGGCTTCGTCGGCCACGGCATGCTCGATGCAGCCTGTCCCGGGCAGGTGTTCACCTCGCCAACCCCCGACCAGATGCTGGCGGCCGCGCAGGCGGTGGACACAGGCGCGGGCGTGCTGTTCATCGTCAAGAACTATTCGGGCGACATGATGAATTTCCAGATGGCCGCGGAGATGGTCGATTGCGACAACGCAACCGTCATCGTCAACGACGACGTTGCGGTCGAAAACTCCACCTACACCACCGGGCGGCGCGGCGTCGCAGGCACATTGATCGTCGAGAAGATCCTCGGCGCCGCGGCCGAGCGGGGCGACAGCCTCGCGGCCCTGAAGGCGCTTGGCGATTCCGTCAACAAGGCCACCGCCTCGATGGGTGTGGCGCTCACGTCCTGCACGGTGCCTGCGGCCGGCAAGCCGACCTTTCAGATCGGGGCGGACGAAATGGAGATGGGCGTCGGCATCCACGGCGAACCCGGCCGGCGAAGGGTCAGGCTCTCGTCGGCGGACGACATTGCGGCCGAACTCAGCGGCGCAATCCTCAAGGACCTTTCACTCAAGCCTGGGCAGCAAGTGCTGCTGCTGGTCAATGGCTTCGGGGGCACACCGCTGATGGAGCTGTATTTGATGGTGAATGCGGTGCGCAAGGTGCTCGACGGCCAGCAGCTCAAGGTCGCGCGCTACCTCACCGGGTCGTATGTGACGTCGCTCGAGATGGCCGGGTGCTCGGTCACCGTGAGCGCCATGGACGAGGCGACGCTGGCGCTCTGGGATGCGCCAGTGCACACGGCAGCGCTCCGCTGGGGCATGTGAGGCGGCTCTGGCGTGCCGACGCGAACGGTCGCTCGCGTCGGCAACTTGCCTGGCTGCTTACCAGCTCACCCCGTAGTAGTCGTTGACGCTGCGACTGTAGTCAGGCGTGTATTCCGGCGCCTGCGTCTCGGCGTAGCGCGGTGCGCCTTCAAGCTTGGCCTTGTCTAGCGGCACGACATAACCGTCCATCGACGTGTCGTACGTCAGCATGTTCCAAGGCAATGGATAGCGGTCCGTGCCCATGCCGAGAAAGCCACCGAACTCGAGAACGGCATAGCGGACCTGGCCTGAGCGCTTGTCGATCATGATGTCGTCGATGGACCCGAGCTTCTCGCCCGCCTTGTTGTAGACGTTTGTGCCCTCGACGCGCTCGGAAGAGATGACGTCGCTGGTCGATTCAGGGGTCATGAAAGTCTCCTTGGTTGGATGAAAGGGTGAGTTCGGGTATCTCGCGCAGGCGTGCCGAACGACATCGGGGTACATGCCGCACAACTGTAGGCATCCACTGGCCCGATCTGCATAGGCGCTTGTCGTCCTTCCGGGCGGAACGCTCGTCAGGTGCCGTCCGACACGCGGTCGCGTGCTTTCGCTCGTGGCAGCACAGGCGCACAGGACTACAAAGCTCCTTTGACCGCTGACCGGACCACTCCCTTGAACTCCCCCGTGACCTTCGGCGACACCGACGCCTATCTTTTTCGCGAGGGAACGCACTCGCGGCTCTACGAACGGCTGGGCGGCCGACTGGCCGACAAGGAAGAAGACGGCGCCTTCTTTGCCGTGTGGGCGCCGAACGCAAGCTCGGTCGCCGTCATCGGCGACTGGAACCACTGGGACGGCCATGCCGACCCGCTGTCTCCGCGCCCGGACTCCACGGGCGTCTGGCACGGACAGGTGGCAGCCGCGCGGCACGGTCAAGCCTACAAGTACCGCATCCTGTGCAAGTCCGGAAGGGTGATCGAGAAAGCGGACCCGCTCGCGTACTTCGCCGAAACACCGCCGGCAACCGCATCCAGGCTCTGGTCGCTCGACTACACCTGGGCCGACGACGAATGGATGCGCACGCGCGCGGCCCGCAACAGCCTCGACGCGCCGATTTCGATCTACGAAGTGCATGCAGGCTCCTGGCGTCGCGAAGACGGCCGTCCGATGGATTACCGCGCGCTCACGCATGCACTGGCCGACTACGTCGTCTCGGTCGGCTTCACGCACGTCGAACTGATGCCGATCACGGAGCACCCGTTCTACGGCTCCTGGGGCTACCAGACGACGGGGTACTTCGCGCCGACATCGCGCTACGGCACACCCCAGGACTTCATGTACTTCGTCGACCACCTGCACCAGCGCGGGATCGGCGTCATCCTCGACTGGGTGCCCTCCCACTTCCCGACGGACGCGCACGGGCTCGCCAGCTTTGACGGCACGCATCTCTACGAGCACGCGGATCCGCGCCAGGGCTTTCATCCCGAGTGGAACTCGGCAATCTTCAACTATGGGCGCGACGAGGTTCGCAGCTTCCTCATTTCATCGGCGCTCTTCTGGCTGGCCAGCTATCACATCGACGGCCTGCGGGTGGATGCGGTGGCGTCCATGCTCTACCTGGACTACGCGCGCCAGGGCGGGCAGTGGATTCCCAATCAGCACGGCGGGCGCGAAAACCTCGAAGCGATCGGTTTCCTTCAGGAACTCAATCGCGCGGTGTACCGCGAGCAGCCGGACACTTTCACGATCGCGGAGGAGTCGACCGCATGGCCCAAGGTCTCGCGGCCTACCGACATGGGCGGCCTCGGTTTCGGAATGAAGTGGAACATGGGCTGGATGCACGACACCCTCGCCTATATGCACGAGGATCCGGTGCATCGCCGTTTCCATCACCATCAGCTGACTTTCTCGATGGTCTATGCCTTCAGCGAGAACTTCGTGCTGCCGTTGTCGCACGATGAAGTCGTCTATGGCAAGGGGTCGCTCATCGGCAAGATGCCAGGCGATCCGTGGCGGCAGTTTGCGAACCTGCGCTCGCTCTTTGCCTACATGTGGGCGCATCCGGGCAAGAAGCTGCTGTTCATGGGCGGCGAGTTCGGTCAGCGGCGCGAGTGGACGCATGAAGGGCAGCTCGACTGGGCCTCGCTCGATTCGAGCGAGCACCGGGGCGTTCAGCATCTGGTGGGCGAACTCAATCGTGTCTACCGGGCGGAGCCGGCGCTGCACGAGCTGGATTTCTCCGCGGACGGCTTTCAGTGGCTCGAACCCAACGACAACAAGCAGAGCGTGGTCGCCTTCCTGCGGCGCTCACGCGCGGGCGACTCGGTTCTCGTGGTGTGCAACTTGACACCGGTGCCGCGTCAGAACTACTGTGTCGGCGTGCCTCGGGACGGCACATGGCGGGAGATCCTCAACAGCGATGCCAGTACGTTCGGGGGCTCGGGCTGGGGGAATCTTGGCGCTGTGCAAGCCGCACCGATGCATTCGCACGGACAGAAGTACTCCGTGTGCCTGACGCTGCCGCCGCTTTCCACGCTCTTTTTCAAGGTGCAGTCCGATGCCTAGCGCCCTGCTGTCGCCGCCGCACATGCCCGAACCCGTCGATGCGGCGGACGGCCGGCGCCGCGCTGTAGTCGATGCCGTGCTGCCCGTCGTCGACGGCGGCCGTTTTGCGGTCAAACGCGTCGCGGGCGAGAGCTTTCGGGTGACGGCACATGTCTTCACCGACGGGCACGATGTGCCCCGCGTGATGCTCCAGTGGTGGAAGGACGGCGATGCCTCACGCCACGAGCTGCCGATGAAGCTGCGCTACAACGACGAGTGGCATGCCGACTTCACGCCGCCCATGCCCGGGCGCTACTTCTACACCGTGGTCGCTTGGGTCGACGCGTTCGAATCGTGGCGGCACGAGCTCGTTCGCCGTGTGGATCCGGAAGACATCCGCGTTGCCGCGCGCACCGGAGCGCTCGAGATTTCCGCAGCGGCAGGCCGAGCGAACGGCGATGACCGTCAGGCGCTTGCGAAATGGGCGCGCGCACTTGACGAACGCGCCACCAACCCGGGCGTGAATGCGAACGAGCTCAAGGCGCTCGCGCTTGACGACGAACTGGCCGCCATTGCCACGCGCAATCCCGATCGCAGCCTGGAGGCCCGGTTCGCGGCGGAACTGCCGCTCGTGGCGGATCGCGAGCGCGCCCGCTTCAGCACCTGGTACGAGCTCTTTCCCCGCTCGGCCTCGGACACGCCGGGCGCGCACGGCACCTTTCGTGACGTCGAGAAGCGCCTTCCGCTGGTGGCGTCGATGGGCTTCGACGTGCTGTACTTCCCGCCGATCCATCCAATTGGCCGCCTGCAACGCAAGGGCCGCAACAATGCGCTGGCGACCGAGCCCGGCGACGTCGGCAGTCCATGGGCCATTGGTGCCGCTGAAGGCGGGCACAAGGACATCCTGCCCGCGCTCGGCACGGCGGAAGATTTTCGGCGCCTGGTGGCCAAGGCGGCGGAGATGGGCATCGACGTGGCCATGGACATCGCCTTTCAGTGCGCGCCGGACCATCCCTACGTGAAGGCGCATCCGACATGGTTTCGATGGCGGCCCGACAACACCGTGCAGTATGCGGAGAACCCGCCGAAGAAGTACCAGGACATCTATCCCTTTCACTTCGAGAGCCCGGATTGGCGGGGGCTCTGGAGTGAGCTCAAGTCGGTGCTGGACCACTGGATCGCGCAGGGCGTCACGGTGTTTCGCGTCGACAACCCGCACACCAAGGCCTTCGGGTTCTGGGAATGGGCGATCACGGAGGTCAAGCGCGAGCACCCGGAGGTGATCTTCCTGGCCGAGGCCTTCACGCGGCCGAAGGTGATGCATCGCCTCGCCAAGCTAGGGTTCACGCAGTCGTACACCTACTTCACCTGGCGCAATACGAAGCAGGAGCTGACGGAGTATTTCACCGAGCTCACACGCGGCCCCGGCAAGGACTACTTCAGGCCGAACGTGTGGCCCAACACGCCTGACATCCTTCACGCCGCACTCCAGACGGGCGAAGAAGCCGTATTCAAGTCGCGGCTGGTGCTCGCTGCCACGCTGTCGGCCAACTACGGCATCTATGGCCCGGCTTTCGATTTGATGGAATACAAGCCGCGCGAGCCTTCGAGCGAGGAATACCTCGACTCCGAGAAGTACCAGTTGCGCGACTGGGACTGGAGCCCCGACCGCGGCCTGCGCCCTTTCATTGCGCGCGTCAATCAGATCCGCCATACCAACGCACCCTTGCAGGCCGACGAGAGCCTGCGGTTTCTGGACATCGACAACGACCAGTTGATCGCCTACATGAAGGCCACGCCGGACGGCTCGCACGTCGTAGTGACGGTGGTGAACCTCGATCCGCACAACGTGCAGGCCGGCTGGGTCCATCTCGATCCCGCGCTCGTCGGCGTGGAGGGCGACAAGCCTTTCCAGATGCACGACCTCCTGAGTGACCAGCGTTTCACGTGGCGCGGCGCATGGCACTACATCCTGCTCGATCCGAACCGGTTGCCCGCACACATCCTTGCGGTGCGGCGGCGGGTGCGAGACGAGCGCGATTTCGATTATTTCCAATAGGCGCCCATGAACGCCCCGCTGCCGACACTCGTCCTCGAAACCACCGAGATCGACACCTCCGGCGATCCGACCTGGTACCGCGATGCGGTCATCTATCAGCTCAACGTCAAAGCCTTTCTGGACTCCAATGCCGACGGCGTCGGCGACTTCAAGGGCGTGGCCAGCAAGCTCGACTACGTGAAGGACCTGGGCGTCAACACCATCTGGCTGATGCCCTTCTATCCTTCGCCGCTGCGCGATGACGGCTACGACATTGCCGAATACGAAGACGTGCATCCGCAATACGGCTCGCTGCAGGACTTCCGCGACATGCTGGAAGAGGCGCACAAGCGCGAGTTGCGCGTGATCATCGAACTGGTCATCAACCACACGTCGAGCGAACATCCGTGGTTCAAGGCCGCGCGCACGGCGCCGCCCGGATCGCCAGAGCGCAACTTCTATGTCTGGAGCGACACCGACACGCTCTATGCGGGCACCCGCATCATCTTCACGGACACGGAGAAGTCCAACTGGACGTGGGATCCGGTCGCCAAGGCGTATTACTGGCATCGGTTCTTCAGCCATCAGCCCGACCTCAACTTCGACAACCCCCAGGTGCTCGAAGCGGTGTTTCGCACCATGCGCTTCTGGCTCGACATGGGGGTGGACGGCTTCCGGCTGGACGCCATCCCCTATCTCATCGAGCGCGACGGCACGACCAACGAGAACCTGCCCGAGACGCACGAAGTCATCAAGAAGCTGCGCGCAGCCATCGATGCCAACTACAAGAACCGATTCCTGCTGGCCGAAGCCAACATGTGGCCGGAGGACGTGCGCGGCTACTTCGGCGAAGGCGACGAATGCCACATGGCGTATCACTTCCCATTGATGCCGCGCATGTACATGGCCATCGCACAGGAAGACCGCGACCCGATCGTCGAGATCCTGCAGCAGACGCCCGACATTCCCGAGAACTGCCAATGGGCCATCTTCTTGCGCAACCATGACGAACTGACGCTCGAGATGGTGACCAACCGCGAGCGCGACTACATGTACACGACTTATGCCGCGGACATGCAGGCGCGCATCAACCTCGGCATTCGCCGGCGGCTCGCACCGTTGATGGACAACGACAAGGACCGCATCAAGCTGATGAACAGCATGCTGCTGTCGATGCCGGGGTCGCCCATCATCTATTACGGCGACGAGATCGGCATGGGCGACAACGTCTTCGTCGGCGACCGCAACGGCGTTCGGACGCCCATGCAATGGAGCCCGGACCGCAATGCAGGCTTCTCGCGCGCGGACCCGCAGCGCCTGTACCTGCCGCCGATCATGGATGCGATGTATGGCTACGAGGCCGTCAACGTCGAAGCGCAGTTGCGCGACAAGAGCTCGCTGCTGCACTGGACGCGCCGGATGCTCGCGGTGCGCAAGACGAGCCGGGCCTTCGGGCGCGGGCGCCGCACGTTCCTCAAGCCGGGCAATCGAAAGATCCTCGCCTACATCAGCGAACATGACGACGACGTGATCCTGTCGGTGTTCAACCTGTCGCGCGCGGCGCAGCCGGTCGAACTGGATCTCTCGGCGTTCAAGGGCCGGGTGCCTGTCGAGATGCTGGGCCGCACATCGTTTCCGCCGATCGGCGAACTGCCCTATCTGCTCACGTTGACGTCGCATGGCTTCTATTGGTTCAGGCTCGCCGAGGAGGCCCCCATGCCAAGCTGGCACCAGGAAGGTGTCGCCCTTCTCGACCGCCCCGTGCTGGTGCTCTTCGACGGCTGGACCAGCATCTTCAGGGACCGCGTGGTGCCCTGGCGCATCGGCTTTGCCGACCGGCTGAGTCGGCAGATCGAGACTGACACGCTGCCGCCGCACATCGAAGCCCAGCGCTGGTATGCCACCAAGGGTTCACACATCGAGCGCGCCGCGTTTCGCGACCAGGCAGTCTGGAACATCGACGGCTACAGCTGGATGCTGCCGCTGCTGGCTCTGCAAGGACCGCCCGGCGGTGCCACCTACTTCATGCCGCTGGCTCTCGCGTGGGAAGACCGCGACGAAGAGCGCATGAAATCGCTGCAGCAGGCCGCCATCGCAAAGGTGCGGCAGCAGGCGAACGTCGGCGTCATGGGCGATGCCTTCTTCGACGAGGCGTTCTGCCGCCAAGTCGTTCGCGCCATCGTGCATGAAACGCGGCTTCGCACCGACCACGGCGAGCTTCACTTCCGGCCCACATCGCTGGGGCGGGAGTTTCCCGCTGAAGTCATCGATACGCTGCCCGTGAGTCCGCCCAGCCCGGTCAGCAGCAACACGGTGGTCACGCTCGGCGAAACCCTGTTCCTGAAGGGCTACCGCCAACTGCGCGCGGGCGTCAATCCTGAATTGGAAATGGGCCGCTTCCTCACGGAAGAAGCCGGTTTCGTGCATGGGGTTCCGATTGCCGGCGCGCTCGAATACCTGGGCGAGGACGGCACGGTCATGACGCTCGCGCTGCTGCAGGCCTACGTGCCGAACCAGGGCGACGGATGGGAATACACGCTGGCGTACCTCGAACGTGTGTTGGGCGAACTGCGTGATACCGACGGCGCAACCACGCCCGAGCTGCACGGCGCATTTCTCGCGCTGATCCGCATCCTCGGCGCCCGCACGGCCGAACTGCACAATGCGCTCGCCAAGCGCACTGGCAACGCCGCCTTCGAACCGGTGCCGATGGCGGATGCCGACCTTCAAAAGATCCGCGAAACCGTGCGCTCCGAGGCCGCGGGCACACTCAGGCAGCTCGGCGAATTCGTGCGCACCACGCTGCCCGCCAGCGCGCAGGACGACGCGACGAGACTGCTCGGCATGGGCAAGGCGGTCGATACCTTCGTGGATGGCGTGTATCTTGCAGGCAAGACAGCGTGGCGAACGCGATTCCATGGCGACTATCACCTCGGACAGGTGCTGCTGACGCGAAACGATTTCGTAATCATCGATTTCGAAGGCGAACCCGCACGGCCGATCGAAGAGCGCCGTACCAAGCAATCGCCGCTGCGCGATGTCGCCGGCATGCTGCGCTCCTTCAACTACGCGCGCTGGAGCGCATTGCGCCGCGCTGCCCAGAATGCCGAGGAGCTGGTGCGCCTGGACGCCGCGGCGCGCGCCTGGGAGGGCGAGACGCGAGCCGCATTTCTTTCCGGCTACCAGGAGGTCCTGGCCCCGGAGTCGGGTCCGGTCGACAGGCAGCTTCTCGAACTCTTCGAGCTGGAGAAGGCGTTCTACGAACTGCGCTACGAACTGAACAACCGGATCGACTGGGTGCCCGTTCCGTTGCAGGGAATCCTCGCATTGCTTGAACGAACGGCCGTTCGCTGAGCGCGGACACACACATCACCCGGAGCACGTCCATGGAAAGCCTCTCCATTCATCTCGAGCCGTTGCGCGCCTTCCTGTTCCAGATCGGCGCGTACTTCCCCCGGCTGCTCTTTGCGGTGCTGGCGGTCGCCGTCGGCTGGCTGCTGGCCAAGGCGGCGCGCTTCACCGTGGTGCGCGGCCTGCATGCGTTGAACTTCCACGTGCTCACCGAGCGCTCCGGCATCGACGACTTTCTCCGCAAGGGCGGCATGGTGCAGGACTCGACCGTCGTCTTCGGTGCGCTGGCCTACTGGCTGGTGATACTGATTTCGCTGGTCGTTGCCTTCAACGGGCTCGGGCTCACTTATGCGGCCGACATGCTCGGGCGCGTGATGTGGTTCGTGCCCAATGTGTTCGTCGCGCTGCTGATCCTGGTCTTCGGCGCCTTCTTCGCGAAGTACGTCGGGGACGGAATCAGTGCCTACAGCCGCAACGCCGGCATGCAGGATGCGCAACTGCTCGGCAAGCTGGCGCAATACGCGATCCTGCTTTTCGTGGTGCTCATCGCGCTCGACCAGATCAAGGTCGGTGGCGATATCGTCCGGCAGAGCTTCCTGATCATCCTCGCCGGCGTGGTGTTCGCACTGGCACTGGCCTTCGGGCTCGCGGGCAAGGATTGGGCCGCACGCCGCATCGAGGAGTGGTGGCCGCGCGATCGGCCTCCGCCGCGGCCCGTCGTGCGCGAAACGACCACCCGTGATTTTCCCGGAGCGAACCGCCCGACCGCCGCGTGGCCGCCCCGAACAGACCGTGATCGGCCCCACCCGTGACCAAACGCAATCATGTAGCCCTGACCGCGGTCTGGCCAGGGCGTCCCTACCCGCTTGGCGCAACCTGGGATGGCCAGGGCGTGAACTTCGCGATCTTCTCCAAGCACGCGGAAAAGGCGGAGTTATGCATCTTCGACGACAAGGGGCGGCATGAGCGCCAACGAATCGTGCTGCGCGAGCGCACCAACGACGTTTGGCATTGCTATCTCCCAGAGGCTCGGCCGGGCATGGCCTATGGCTATCGCATCCACGGGCGCTACAAACCCGAAGAAGGCCATCGCTTCAATCCCAACAAGCTGCTGCTCGACCCGTATGCGAAGGACCTGATCGGCGAACTGCGCTGGAGCGACGCCCTCTACGGCTACTCGGTCGGCAGCAAGCGCCAGGATCTGTCGTTCGACCGCCGCGACAGCGCGGCCTTCATGCCCAAGAGCCGCGTGCTCGAAACCGCATTCACCTGGGGCGAAGACCGCCGGCCCGAGGTTCCTTGGCAGGACATGGTCATCTACGAAATGCACGTGCGCGGCTTCACGATGCAGCATCCCGCCATTCCGGAGCACCTGCGCGGCACGTATGCGGCACTGGGGTGTTCGCCGGTCATCGACTACCTGCAGCGCCTGGGCGTGACCACCATCGAGCTGCTGCCGGTGCACGCGTTCATCAACGATCGCCATCTTGCCGACAAGGGCCTTCAGAACTACTGGGGCTACAACACGCTCGGCTACTTCGCGCCGGAAGTGCGCTACAGCGCCTCCGGCAAGGTGAAAGAATTCAAGACCATGGTCAAGACCCTGCACTCGGCAGGCATCGAGGTGATCCTCGACGTGGTCTACAACCACACGTGCGAAGGCAACCACCTGGGGCCAACGCTCTCGATGCGCGGCGTGGACAACATGTCCTACTACATCGCCAATGGCGCGCAGCCGCGCTACTACGACGACTTCACCGGCTGCGGCAACACCGTCAATCTGGAGCAGCCGCGCGCGCTGCAGCTCGTCATGGACTCACTGCGCTATTGGGCCGAGGAAATGCACGTCGACGGCTTTCGCTTCGACCTTGCGTCGGCACTCGCCCGCGAGGCCGGCAAGGTCGAGAACCTGGGCGGGTTCTTCGATGCGATCCGCCAGGACCCGACGCTCAACCAGGTCAAGCTGATCGCCGAGCCCTGGGACCTGGGGCATGGCGGCTACCAGGTCGGCAACTTTCCGCCGGGCTGGGCCGAATGGAATGACCGCTACCGCGACGGCATCCGCGGCTGGTGGAAAGGCGATGCGGGCGTGGCCGGCGAAGCCGCACACCGGCTCTCGGGCTCGCAGGATCTCTACGGCTGGTCCGGCAAGGGGCCGCACGCGAGCATCAACTTCGTCACGGCGCACGACGGCTTCACGCTGCACGACCTCGTCTCCTACAACGACAAGCACAACGAGGCCAACGGTGAAGACAACCGCGACGGCAACAACAACAACCTGTCGTGGAACTGCGGCGCCGAGGGCACGACGGACGACCCTGAAGTCCTCGCGCTGCGCGAACGCCAGAAGCGCAACATCCTCGCGACGCTGCTGCTGTCGCAAGGCGTGCCGATGCTGCTTGCGGGCGACGAGCGCGGCAACACGCAACACGGCAACAACAACGCCTATTGCCAGGACAACGAGTTGTCGTGGCTCGATTGGACCCCTTCTCCGGAAGCCGATTCCCTGCGCGATTTCGTCGCGCTGCTGATTCGCACGCGCCGCATGCATCCATCGTTTCGCCGACGCAGCTTCTTTCGGGGACAGCCCGTTGGCGATGGCCAGCAGAAGGACGTCGTCTGGGTCAAGCCCGATGGCGATGAAATGGCGCCGGCCGACTGGGGCGAGCACGTGCGCTGCCTGGGCATGATGTTCTCGGGCGCGGGCATCATCGACGTGGGGCCGCGCGGCGAATCCCAGCGCGATGACGATTTCCTGCTGCTGCTCAACGCCTACCACGAGCCCCTGCCCTTTACGCTGCCGCCGCGTCCGGGAGCAACCTGGACACGCGTGATCGATACGGCGCGCGAGAGCGCCCTCTCGATGACGCTCGACGAGCCGGCCTATCCATTGCAGGACCGGTCGCTCGCGCTACTGCGGCATACGAGGACCGCGATATGAAACACCAGCATTCGATGCCTTTCGGCGCGGAGGTGTGCCGGGACGGCGTCCGCTTCAAGCTCTGGGCGCCCGATGTTCCAAAGGTCGTCCTCGAATGGTCCAAAGGCGGAGACTGGCGTGAAGCTCCAATGCAGCGCGATGCCGACGGCTGGCACGAACACACGGCGGCGGAGGCCGCTGCCGGCGATCGCTACCGCTACCGCCTGCCCGACGGCCTGCGCGTTCCCGACCCCGCTTCACGCCGCAACCCCGACGACGTCCACGGCCCAAGCGAAGTGATCGATCCGCAGGCCTACACGTGGCGCGACGACGCCTGGTCAGGCCGCCCCTGGCAGGAAGCGGTCATCTACGAAATGCACCTGGGAGCCTTCACCCAGGAGGGCACCTTCGAAGCGGCGAGACAGAGGCTTCCGGCGCTGGCCGAACTAGGCATCACCGCCATCGAGCTGATGCCGATTGCTGACTTCCCCGGCCGCCGCAACTGGGGCTACGACGGCGTCCTCCCCTACGCGCCCGACACCAGCTATGGCACGCCCGAGCAGCTCAAGGCTTTCGTGGACACTGCCCATGAACTCGGCTTGATGGTGCTGATCGACGTGGTCTACAACCATTTCGGGCCGGAGGGAAACTACCTGCATGCCTACTGCCCGCAGTTCTTCAATGCGGCCCACCAGACGCCGTGGGGCCCCGCGATCAACTTCGACGGAGCCGATTCGCGGACGGTGCGGGACTTCTTCATGCACAACGCGCTGTACTGGGTCGAGGAGTATCGATTCGACGGCCTGCGCATGGATGCGGTCCATGCCATTCGCGACGACTCGACGCCGCCCATCGTCGAAGAGGTCTGCGCCGCACTGCAGCAAGGCCCGGGCCGGCATCGGCAAGTGCACGTGGTGCTCGAAAACGACCTGAACCAGGCCCATCGGCTCACCCGCGATGACGAGGGCAAGCCGATTGCCGCCACCGCACAGTGGAACGACGACCTGCACCACGCCGCGCATGTCCTGCTGACGGGCGAAACCGATGGCTACTACGCGGACTATGCGCAGCATCCGCTCGAGAAGTTCGGGCTGGCGCTTGCCCAGGGCTTTGTCTACGCAGGCCAGCCATCCGCGTTTCGGGGGGGCGAACCTCGCGGAGAGCCTTGCGACCATCTGCCGCCTGGCGCGTTCGTATCGTTTTTGCAGACCCACGACCAGATCGGCAATCGCGCCCTGGGTGAGCGCATCGACGTCCTTGCCGCGCCGGACCTGCTTCGCGCCGCCCGAACCTGCGTCCTGCTTTCGCCGCACACGCCGATGTTGTTCATGGGAGAGGAATACGGCGCGCATACGCCCTTCCTTTATTTTTGCGATTTCGGCCCGGAGCTTGCTGCCGCGGTATCGGCCGGGCGGCGCGAGGAATTCGGGCGCTTCGCAGCTTTTGCGGACGAGAAGGCGCGCCTGAAGATTCCTGATCCCAATGGCATGGAGGCGTTTACCGCATCCAAACTCGATGACGCCGAACGCGCGCAGCCTGAGCACGCCAAGGAACTCCAACACACGCGCGCGGTGCTTGCCGTGCGCCATGCCGAGCTTGCGCCGCGCTTCGGCCATGGAACTCAACTGGTGCAATGGTCGGTCGAAGGCGATGCGCTTCGGCTGGTGTGGTCACTGGGCAAAGGCCTCAACGGAAACGCCCAGCCATCGCTTCTGCACCTCGTTGCGAACTTCGGGACCACGGACGCTCAGGTGGCATGGCCGCCCGGCCGCGTCATCTACAGGCTGCCCGCAACCCAGGAGGCCGCAAGCGAGGCCCAGCTTCCGCTCGTGCCTGGCGGTGTCTGCGCATCGATCGAGGAGTTGCCGGATGCCTGAACCCGGCTTCACGGACGACGAGGTCTCGAGCATCCGGCGCTTGTGCGAGCGCTACCGCATCGCGCCTGAATTCGAAGACGCATTCGGCAACCGCCATTCAGTGTCGAACGAAGGGTTGGCGGCGCTGTTGCTCGACGCAGGCTTCGTCGAGCGCGAGCCGCGGGCCGATTTCAGCGCAGCCGACGCGGCCGCCGAACGCGCCACATGGCAGCGTGCGTTGCCGCCGACGTTGATTGTTGCTTCGGGCTCGCAGTCATTGTTCGTCTCCGACGTGAGGCTGCCGACCTCGACAGGGCGCATCGAATGGCGGCTGGTCGACGAGCAAGGTGCCGTGCATGAAGGCGCGGCAGAGACGAGGGATCTGCACGCGGCGCAGCATGCCGACATAGCCGGCATCGCCTATGCACGCTACGAGCTTTCGATTCCGCTGGCGCTGCCCGACGGCTATCACCGCCTGAGCCTCGGTGGCCTGCAGAGCGAATGCCTGGTGATCTGCGCGCCTGCGCAGTGTCATCGTCCGCAGATTCTCGAAGAGGGTCGTGCCTGGGGATTCACCCTCCAGCTCTACGGGCTCCGTTCCGCGCGCAACTGGGGGATCGGCGATTTCAGTGACCTGAAGGACTTCGTCGCGCGGGCCGCACACGCAGGCGCCGAGTTCGTGGGACTCAATCCGCTTCATGCGCTCTTTCCGCACGATCCGGCTCGCACGAGCCCCTACAGCCCTTCGTCGCGGTCGCAGCTCAACGTGCTCTACATCGACGTGGAAGCGGTGCCGGATTTCGCCGACTGTGCCGGCGCCCGGCAAAGGGTCCGGTCGCCTGCGTTCCAGTCGCGCCTCGCGGAACTGCGCGACGCATCGCTCGTCGATTACGCCGGCGTTGCGGCGCTGAAGCACGAAGTGCTGGCGATGCTCCACAGCCGCTTCGGCGAACGCGATGACGGCGACCCGGAGGCGCAGGCCTTCGCGCGATTTTGTGAACAGGGCGGAGAGGCATTGCGCCAGCACGCGCTGTTCGAAGCCCTGCAGGCGCACTTCCACGCTGCGGATGCGAACGTCTGGGGCTGGCCCGTGTGGCCTGAGCCCTACCGCGATCCGGCCTCGCCGGCCGTGGCGGACTTCGCAAGAGAGCACGGCGCTGAAGTCGGCTACTTCGAATACCTCCAGTGGCAGGCTGCGCGGCAGCTTCAGGCGGTCGGAGCGCAGTGTGCCGTATCGGGCAAGGCCATCGGCCTCTATCTCGACCTCGCTGTATCGGCCGATCGAAGCGGGTCGGACGCCTGGCGCCATCAGCAAAGCTTTGCACGCGACGTTCGCGTCGGCGCGCCGCCCGATGCCTTCAACCTCGAAGGCCAGAACTGGGGCTTGCCGCCGCTGCGGCCCGACCGCTTGCGCGAGGGAGGCTACAAGCCCTTCATCGAAGCGCTGCGCGCCAACATGCACGAGGCCGGCGCCATTCGCATCGACCACGTGATGATCCTGATGCGCCTTTTCTGGATCCCCGCCGACGGCGCCGCGCGCGATGGCGCCTACGTGAGCTATCCGGTCGAAGAGCTCTTCGCGGTGCTTGCACTGGAGAGCCAGCGCCACCGCTGCCTGGTGATCGGCGAAGACCTCGGCACGGTGCCCGAGGCCATGCGCGAGACGCTGCGCCGCTTCGGCGTGCTGTCGTATCGGGTGCTCTACTTCGAGCAGGAAAGCGACGGTGCATTTCGCGCACCGGCGGACTATCCGCGCGACGCGATCGCGGCCGTCAGCACGCACGATCTCGCGACGTTGGCAGGCTGGTGGTCGGCGCACGATCTCCAGACGCGCTTCGAACTCGGCCTGATCGCCGACCGGGAGACCCTGGCGCACCAGACGCTGGAGCGCGCCCATTCGCGCGCGCGCCTCAAAGAGGCGATGCAACGCCACGCACCCGAACTCGCGGCCAGCCTGAGCACGGCGTCGGGCAATGGACCGCTGGATTCCGGCGGTATCACAGCGGTGCACGCCTTTCTTGCGGGCGCCCCATCGAAGCTCATGGCGCTTCAGCTCGAAGATGCGCTGGGCAGCGTCCAGCAGGCGAATCTGCCGGGCACCGTCGACGAACATCCGAACTGGCGCCGCAAGTACGGCCCCACTGTCGAGGCGCTCTGGCGGGAGGCCGGCGTCCAAAAGATCTGCGCCGCACTCTCGCAAGCCCGCCCGCTCGCCCGCGAACGCCCTGCGGAGACTTCGAACCTGCCGCTGCGCGTGCCGCGCGCCACCTACCGGCTGCAGTTGCACAGCAGGTTCACCTTCGACGACGCGGCGCGCATCGTTCCGTATCTCTCGAAGCTGGGCGTGAGCCACGTCTATTGCTCGCCGATTCACCGGGCGCGGCCCGGCAGCATGCATGGCTATGACGTGGTCGCGCACGATGAGATCAATCCCGAACTCGGCGGCATGCCTGCATTCGAACGCTTCACGCGTGTGCTCAAGGACCACGGGATGGGGCAGCTCATCGACCTCGTCCCCAATCACATGGGCGTGCTCGGCACGGACAACCGCTGGTGGATGGACGTGCTCGAAAACGGAACGGCCTCGCCGTACGCATCGCACTTCGACATTCAATGGGAGGCGCTGGCGCCGGGGCTGACCGGCAAGGTGCTGCTGCCGGTGCTGGGCGATCACTATGGCGCGGTGCTGGAGCGTGGTGAACTCCAGTTGCGCTGGGAGCCGGCCAAAGGGGCGTTCGGCGTTTGCTACTTCGATCACTTCTTTCCGCTGGCGCCGCAGACCTTCTCGCTCATCCTCGACCGCGCCGCGACGCGCGTCCACGACCAGAAGGCCGCGGCACTGCTGGGTGCCATCGCGGAGTCATCGCGCGAAATGCCCTCGGTGTCTGGCGAGGACGCCGATGCTGTCGCCCGGCGCGCAAGGGACAAGAAGGTCCTCGCGGACCGACTCGCCGCACTGGAGTCCGAAACCCCCGCCGCCGCGCGGGCCGTGGATGCAGCAGTGCATGCGCTCAACGGCCACGATCAGCGCCAAGCCATGCACGAGTTGCTGGAGGCACAGTCCTATCGGCTCGCTCATTGGCGCACAGCGGCCGACGAGATCAACTACCGCCGCTTCTTCGACGTGAACGAACTCGCGGCGCTTCGCACGGAGCGCGTGGAAGTGTTCGAAGCGACGCACGCGCTCGCGCTGAACCTTGCGGCGCGCGGCTGGGTCGACGGATTGCGCATCGACCATCCCGATGGCCTGCAAGACCCCGCCTGCTATTTCGATCGGCTGCAGGATGGTTTCGTGGCGCGCGTCGGGAAGAAGTCCCGCGGCCGGGACGCCAACGGCCGGCCCGAGTGCCCACTCTACGTGGTCGCCGAGAAGATCGCCGCGCCGCACGAAGACGTGCCGGTGTCCTGGGCCATCCACGGCACGACAGGCTATCGCTTTGCGAACCTGGCGAATGCAGTGCTCGTCGATCATCGGGCCGCGGATCGCCTGACGCGGATCTGGCGCGGCTTCACGGGCATGCACGAACGCTACGAAGACGTGGTGTATTTCGCCAAGCGTGAAGTCGCCCACGGCACACTCGCCTCCGATCTCGAAGTCCTGGCGAATGCATTGCTCGACATCGGGAAGAGCCACCACCGGACCCGCGACCACACGCTCAACACGTTGCGCGAGGCCATTGCCACCGTGGCCGCCTGCATGACCGTCTATCGCACCTACAACGCCGAGGAAGCGAGCGCACAGGACCTGCGCTACATCGACCAGGCCATCGATGCCGCCCGCGAGCGATTGCAATTGCCGGACCCATCGGTGTTCGGGTTCCTGCGCGATGCGCTGCTCGGTCTGCCGCCCGACGGACGCGAATCACCACTGCGCACCGCGGCAGTGCGGTTTGCGAGACGGTTTCAGCAGTTCACCGCACCCGTCGCGGCCAAGGGCGTGGAAGACACGGCCTTCTACCGCTACTTTCCGCTGAGCGCAGTCAATGAAGTGGGCGGAGAGCCGAACCAGATCGGCGTGCCGGTCGCGGAGTTTCATGTGGCCAGCGACGACCGGCGAAAGCGTTGGCCGCACACGATGCTGGCAACCTCCACGCACGACAACAAGCGCTCCGAAGACGTTCGGCTGCGCATCGACGTGCTGTCGGAATGCCCCGGTCTCTGGCGGCTCGCGCTGCGAAGGTGGCGGGCGTTGAACGCCCCGCTGCGCGGCAGCGTGACGCCGGTGCACGAGTACCTGCTCTACCAGACGCTGCTTGGAACCCTGCCGGCGGCGAAGGCCAACGCAGCCGACCTCGAAGCCTACATGGCGCGCATCGTCCGCTACATGGTGAAGGCGGCACGCGAAGGCAAGGCCGCGACGAGTTGGACCCGTCCGGACACTGCCTATGAAGAAGCGCTGGAAAGCTTCGTTCGTGGAATCCTTGCGCAAGACGCGCGCACGGACTTCCTCGCCGATCTGCAACACGGAGTGGCCGCACTGGACCGGTACGGTGCGCTCAACGACATCAGCCTGACGCTGCTGAAGTTCAGCTCGCCGGGGGTGCCCGACATTTACCAGGGCTGCGAGCTCATCGACCGCAGCCTCGTGGATCCGGACAACCGGCGTCCGGTCGACTACGAGGACCGCCAGCGCCGGCTGCAAGAACTCGAAGCGCTCGCCCAGGGCGGCGATCTGGAGACGGCGGTGCGGGGCCTCGCAGAATCGGCAGCCGATGGGCGCGCCAAGCACTGGCTGACTTGGCGACTTCTCGGCTTGCGCGCGCGTGAACCCGACCTGCTCAGCGAAGGCAGTTATGTGCCGCTCGAAATCCGCGGCACGCAGTCACACCACCTGATCGGCTTCCTGCGCTGCCACGAAGGCCGCGTTGCCATCTCGCTCACGGTGCGCCTCTTTGCTTCGTTGAACGACCTGGGCCGTCCGCGCTTTCCGGGCCCGACCGCGGTGCCGCCAGCCGAAGCATGGGGCGATACGCGGGTCGTCCTGCCTCCGGAGATCGACACGCTTTTGTTCGAAGACTGCATCACAGGCGCCCGGCACACCTTGGGCGCTGGTGAGCACGCGGCCTCGGCATTGCTCCGGGCTTTTCCAGGCGCGCTGCTCGTCGGCGGATAGCTCTCAGTGCGCAGGAACCAGGAAGTCCTGGCTGATCCGCCAGCCGAGTTCATTCACCCGGTCGAGGAACTGCGTCAAGTACGCGTGCAGACCAGTCGCAAGAATCTCATCGACCGTTGCGTACTGCAGGTCCGCCAGCAGCTTGCCCGCTCGGCGCTGGGTCTCGGAGCTCTGCTCGTTCTTGACCTTGTCGAGGTTGCTCACCACCTCATGCAGGCTCGCATGCAATGAACGCGGCATGTCCGCACGCAGGATCAGCAGTTCGGCCACGCGCTCGGGCTTGATCACGTCGCGGTACACCTTGCGATAGACCTCGAAAGCCGAGACGCTGCGCAGGATCGCGCTCCAGTGATAGAAGTCGTATTCCTGGTCTTCCTCGGTGGCGGTGCCGAAGAACTCGCTGTTGAGCGCATGGAACTTCACGTCGACCAGCCTTGCGGTGTTGTCGGCGCGTTCGATGAAGGTGCCCAGGCGCGAGAAGTAGAAGGCCTCGTCCTGCAGCATGGTGCCCAGCGTCACGCCGCGTGAAAGATGCGAGCGGAACTTGACCCATTCGAAGAACTGCGCCGGATCGCGCTCGAACTCCCTGTTGCGCAGCATGCGATTGACTTCGAGCCAGGTGGTGTTCTGCGTTTCCCAGGCTTCGGTGGTGAGCGCGCCGCGCACCGCACGGGCGTTCTCGCGCGCCGCGCGCAGGCACGAGAGGATGGACGATGGATTCGACTCGTCCTTGACCATGAACTCCATGACCTCGTCGGGTTTGAAGCCCTCGTGCTTCTCGTTGTAGAGCGGCAGCAGTTCGCTGATCGACAGAAGGCCCTGCCAACCGTACTTGGCGACTTCGGCAGATTGCGGCAGCAGCGATGTCTGGTAGTTGACGTCCAGCATGCGCGCGGTGTTCTCGGCGCGCTCGGTGTAGCGGGACATCCAGTAGAGGTGATCGGCGGTGCGTGACAACATGATCTGAAGGGCTCCGTTGATCAGGACGACTGCGTCTGGGTTTGCGTTTTGGTTTGCGTTTGCGCCGCTCCGGCCCGGGCGGCGCCGTTGCGGTCCGCTTCGAGAATCCAGGTGTCCTTGGTGCCGCCGCCCTGCGACGAGTTGACGACCAGCGAGCCCTCCTTGAGAGCCACCCGCGTGAGGCCGCCCGGCACCATCTGCACTTCCTTGGCCGACAGCACGAAGGGCCGCAGGTCGATGTGGCGCGGCGCGATGCCCGATTCAACGAAAGTCGGCGAGCTCGAAAGGCTCAGCGTCGGCTGGGCAATGTAGCCGTCGGGCTTTGCGAGCACCGCCTTCTTGAAGTCTTCGATCTCGGCCTGCGTCGCAGCGGGCCCGATGAGCATCCCGTAGCCACCCGCGCCATGAACTTCCTTGACCACGAGGTCCTTCATGTTGGCGAGCGTGTAGTCGAGGTCGTCCTTGTTGCGGCACATGTAGGTGGGCACGTTCTTCAGGATCGGCTTTTCGCCGAGGTAGAACTCGACCATCTTCGGGACGTAGGGGTAGATCGACTTGTCGTCCGCCACGCCGGTGCCCACCGCGTTGCAGATGACGACGTTGCCTTCGCGGTAGGCGCGCATCAGGCCGGGGCAGCCGAGCGTGGACGTGGACCTGAAGACTTCGGGATCGAGGAAATCGTCGTCCACCCGGCGGTAGATGACGTCGACGCGCTTGGGGCCGCGCGTGGTGCGCATGTAGACGAAGTCGTCCTTGACGAAGAGGTCCTGCCCCTCGACCAGCTCGATGCCCATCTGCTGCGCGAGGAAGGCGTGTTCGAAATAGGCGCTGTTGTACATGCCCGGGGTGAGCACCACGACCGTCGGCTCGGCCGTTGCGGGCGGCGCGGAGGCGCGCAGCGTTTCGAGCAGAAGGTCAGGGTAATGCGCCACCGGCGCGATGCGGTTCTGGCTGAACAACTCCGGAAAAAGCCGCATCATCATCTTGCGGTTTTCCAGCATGTAGCTCACGCCGCTGGGTACGCGGAGGTTGTCTTCGAGCACGTAGTACTCGCCGTTGCCCGCCGAGTCGGGCGCTCGCACGATGTCGATGCCGGAGATGTGGGAGTAGATGTCGTTCGGCACCTTCACGCCCGCCATTTCGGGGCGGTATTGCGCGTTGTTCAGGATTTGCTCGGCCGGAATGACGCCGGCCTTGATGATTTCCTGGCCGTGGTAGACGTCATGGATGAAGCGGTTGAGCGCTGTCACGCGCTGCACGAGGCCCTTTTCCATCGAGGCCCACTCGTGCGCGGGGATGATGCGCGGAAGCAGGTCGAACGGGATCAATCGCTCGGTGCCCGAGCCGTCCTCGTCCTTCGCGCCATAGACGGCAAAGGTGATCCCGACCCGGCGGAAGATCATTTCCGCCTCCTCGCGCCGCGATCGCATCACCTCTGCGGGCTGCTTCGCGAGCCATTGGTCGTATCGCTTGTAGTGGCTCCTGACGGCAGCGCCGTTGTAGGGCAGCTGCTCATACATCTCGTCGAATTTGTGCATGGACGACCAATCTCCTTGCCCGTAGCTTAGCAAGTTCAAGGCCAAACAACGGCGGAAGATGACGAAACGTCGTGGTGCCAATAGCGCCGTGCAGCCTGGCGGCGACAGCTCACCTCGCCCGGCACGAGGCTGGACCACAACGCGGCCCCACAGTGCGGCGTGTCCACCAGGGCGATGCCGCGCTGGGCATAGCGCTGCACCACTTCCGGCGCCGGATGTCCAAATCGATTCCGCCAGCCGGCCTGGACCAGCGCGATGCGCGGATTCACCGCATCCAGCAGCAGCGGGCTCGACGAGGTCTTGCTGCCATGGTGCGGAACCAGCAGCACGTCCGCCCGCAGATCGGCGTTGCGCACGACGAGGGCGGCTTCCTGCAGGCGCTCGATATCTCCCGCCAACAACGCAGTCGCACGGCCGTTGGAGATGCGAAGCACGCACGAGACCGCATTCGGCCGGGTGAAAAAGATGTACTCGTTTTCCCCCGGATGGAGGATTTCGAAATCCACGCCGTCCCAGGACCAGCGCTGGCCCGAGAGGCACCGCCGGGCGGGCCGCAGCTGCTGCAGCGGATGGTCGGCCTCGATCGAGCTGAGCAGTTCAGCCTGCGCTTGCGATGCAAGTACTGTCGGCGCGCCGCCGGTGTGGTCGCTGTCGCGATGGCTCAGAACGACGGTGTCCAGGCGCTCGCCCAATGCTTTCAGCAGGGGCACGAGCACGCGGCTGCCGGCATCGGTTTCGAGGCTGTAGCGCGGCCCCGCGTCATACAGCAGGCTGTGGGCGGCCGTGCGCACCAGCACTGCGTTGCCCTGCCCCACGTCGGCTGCGAGGAGTTCGAACTCGCCCGCTGCAGGGCGCGGCGCCTGCCATAGCAGCACGGGCAGCAGCAAGGGCAAGCCCAGGGCGCGCATCGACCACGGCAATCGCATGACGAGCAGGAGCCCGCCCGCGATTCCGCCGATGGCCATCCAGAGCGGCGGGGCGGCCATCGACACGGTCGCGAACGGCCAACGCGCTAGCCATTGCAGCAGCACCGACAACCCCTGCACGGCCCACGCGGCCGCTTCCCATACCGGGGGCACGAGCATGCCGACCATCGCCAGCGGCGTGACGACGAGCGTGACCCAGGGAATCGCCACCGCATTGGCAGGCAGACTGACGACTGAAATCTGCTGGAAGAACAACAGAGTCAGTGGCGTCAGGCCCAGCGTGACGACCCATTGCTCTCGAAGCAGTCGTCCCAGTCGGCTCCGAGCAGCGCCATTCGCGCCGTTCACACCCTCCAAGCCGTCCACCCCAGAGGCGAACAGCACGCCCACTGCCACGAAGCTCAGCCAGAACCCGGCCTGCATCAGCGCCCATGGATCGAGCAGCACCACGACCGTGCAAGCCAGCAGCCAGACGCAGGGCCATGGCCAGCGCCTGCCGGACAAGCGCAGCAAGGCAACGGCGGCGAGCATCCACACCGTGCGCTGCGAAGGCAAGCCCCATCCGCTGAACAGCGCGTACAGCGTTGCGAGCGCAACGCCGCCGAGCAGCCCAGCGTGCTGGGCCGGCCACGTCAGCATCCAACGTCCGCTGCGGCGCCAAAGCACGCCGACCACACGCGCCGCGAGCCAGGCGAACATCGTGACGTGAAGTCCGGAGATGGCCATCAGGTGCGCAACACCAGTTGCCCGGAAGACGTCCCAGTCGGCCCGATCGATGGCGTTCTGGTCTCCGGTGACGAGCGCCGCGATCACGCCGGCCGCCTGCCGGTCCGCAACGCGCTCGAAGATCGCATCGCGCACGGACTCGCGCGCACGTTCCATCGGATAGCGCCACGTCTCGCCAAGACGCTCCGGGCGGGGATCACGCGGGCCGGTGCGCACGTAGCCCGTCGCCTGCACGCCCAGCTCCCATAGTCGAAGCTCGTGGTCGTAGCCGTGCGGATTGAGCTGCCCGTGCGGCGCCTTCAGGCGAACAACGAACTGCCAGCGTTCACCCGCATGCACAGGGGCGAGGGCGACAGGGGCAACCGTATCCGCGTACCAGCCCAGCGCAAGGCGCGACGGCACTCGAGGCGGCGTGCCCTCCACCGATGCATCCGCCCAGCGCGCCGATTCGACCTCGAATGCAAAGCGCAGACCGCTTTCGCTGTGCTGGGGCATCTGCGCCACCAGGCCGGTGACCCACACATCACGACCCTCCATCGCCGGATGCATTGCATCGTTCACATAGGCAGCCGCACGCCAGCCCGCGAGGCCCGCGCCAGCCAGGGCCCCCATCAGCACCGCCGACGCCAGAGCACCGAAACGGATGCGCGGAAGCCATCTCCGTGTCGAGGCGCCGATGAGCGCAGATGCGACCATCCCCGCGTACGAGGGCCATGGCCACAACGCCGCCTGCTGCAACTGCAACGCCGCACCCCAGACCGAACCCGCCATCGCGGCAAAAACAACCCAGCCGCGCGCATCCCCGCCCGGCGTCACGAGACAACCCCTGCTTGCATAGCAATCCACTCCCTGCGCGCTTCAATGGCGCGCTAATTGCTTTCTGTGTCGGCTAGTATGCGTCTCACCCGAGGCACGCTCGACGCACGGAAAAAGAATGTCAATTCACGCCGCCCTCCACCACGTCACCCACTACAAGTACGACCGTCCGGTGCAACTAGGGCCTCAGGTCATTCGCCTGCGCCCTGCGCCGCACTGCCGAAGCAACGTCATCTCGTATTCGCTGCGCGTCGAGCCCGAGCAGCACTTCGTCAACTGGCAGCAGGACCCTTTCGCGAACTACCTGGCGCGGCTGGTGTTTCCCGAGAAAACGCGGGAATTCAAGGTCACCGTCGATCTCGTGGTCGAAATGGCGGTCTACAACCCTTTCGACTTCTTCCTCGAGCCGCAGGCCGAAAACTTCCCTTTCAAGTACACCGAGGCACAGGCACAGGAGCTTGCGCCCTACCTCGTCGCCGACGAAGCCACGCCGCTGGTGCAGGCGTATCTGGAAAAGATCGAGCGCAAGGAACAGCGCACCATCGATTTCCTGGTGGGCATCAATCAGCAGGTGCAGCAGGACGTCAACTATCTGATCCGCATGGAGCCCGGCGTGCAGACGCCGGAAGAGACGCTCGCCAGCGGTTCCGGCTCGTGCCGCGACTCTGGCTGGCTGCTGGTGCAACTGCTGCGCCATTGCGGATTGGCGGCGCGCTTCGTGTCGGGCTATCTCATCCAGCTCACACCTGACGTGAAGGCCCTCGACGGCCCGAGCGGCACGACGGTCGACTTCACCGATCTGCATGCATGGTGCGAGGTCTACCTGCCCGGCGCCGGGTGGATCGGGCTCGACGCTACATCCGGCTTGCTGGCGGGCGAAGGGCACATCCCCCTCGCCTGCACGCCCACGCCTTCCAGCGCGGCGCCCATCGAAGGCGTGGTGGACGACGCAGAGGTCGAGTTCGGCCACGAAATGCACGTCACGCGCATCCACGAATCGCCGCGCGTGACCAAGCCCTACACCGAGGAGCAATGGGCCGAGGTGCTCGCGCTCGGCGAAGCGGTCGACAAGCGCCTGAAAGCCGGCGACGTGCGACTCACCATGGGCGGCGAACCGACCTACGTTGCGACCAGCGACCGCGATGCGCCGGAATGGAACACCGACGCCCTCGGCCCGACCAAGCGTTTCTACGCGACCGAGCTCGTGCACAAGCTGCGCGCCGAATACGGCAAGGGCGGCTTCCTGCACTTTGGGCAGGGCAAGTGGTATCCGGGCGAGCAGTTGCCGCGCTGGGCGCTGTCGATCTTCTGGCGCGCCGACGGCGAAACGCTGTGGCACAACCCCGATCTGTTTGCCGACGAGCGCACGCCCACGCACTACACGAGCGAAGATGCGCGCCGCTTCACGACCATGCTGGCCCATCGCCTCGGCTTGACCGAACGCTACATCCAGCCCGGCTACGAAGACGTCTACTACTACCTCTGGCGCGAGCGCCGGCTGCCGGTCAACGTCGATCCTTTCGATTCCAAGCTCGAAGACGAGATGGAACGCGTGCGCCTGCGCCGCGTGTTCACCCAGAAACTCGATGCCGTCATCGGCTACATGCTGCCCATCGAGGCCTCGAATGCAGACGCCGATGCCCCCGCGCTCGCAGGCCCCGGCTGGAAGACCGGACCCTGGTTCCTGCGCGACGACCGCATGTACCTGATCCCCGGCGATTCGCCGATGGGCTACCGCCTTCCGCTCGATTCGCAGCCGTGGGCCAGCAAGGGCGACTACCCGTATCTCGTCGAGCGCGATCCGACCGCACCGCGCGGCAGTCTGCCTACCGCTGCCGACTTCAGGGCGCGGTATGCCACCGCGCCCGCGGCACCGGATGCCGACCGTGGCGCCGTGCCTTACGCCTTCGGCCATCCCGATGCCGGCCCGGCCACACTGCGCATGCAGAGCCCGGTTGGTGAAGGCGCCGATCAACGAGGCGCGACGCAAGACCCCGGCGCGCGGCATCCCCGGCGCGGCGAGTCGGCCCACTGGGTCACGCGCACGGCACTGTGCGTCGAGGTGCGCGATCCGCGTCGCGCCAACGGACCCGCCGCCGAAAAGGTCGGCGACAGCTCGGGCGTGCTCTACGTCTTCATGCCTCCGCTCGCGCGCCTGGAGGACTACCTCGACCTCGTCGCGGCCGTTGAAGCGACTGCAGAACAACTCGGCGTGAAGATCGTGATGGAAGGTTATCCGCCGCCGCGCGATCCCCGCCTGAAGATGCTCCAGGTCACGCCCGACCCCGGCGTGATCGAAGTCAACATCCATCCGGCTCACAGCTGGAATGAACTCGTCGAGCACACGGAGTTTCTGTACAACGCGGCTTTCGAGACGCGCCTGTCGGCTGAGAAGTTCATGACCGACGGCCGTCACACCGGCACCGGCGGCGGCAACCACTTCGTGCTGGGCGGCGCCGTGCCGACGGACAGCCCCTTCCTGCGCCGGCCCGAACTGCTCGCAAGCCTGCTGCTTTACTGGCACAACCACCCATCGCTGAGCTATTTGTTCTCGGGCATGTTCATCGGCCCGACCAGCCAGGCGCCGCGCGTGGACGAAGCCCGCAACGACCAGGTCTACGAGCTCGAAATCGCACTGAAGGAAATCGCGCGTAACCGCGAGATCTACGGGCAGAACATGCCGGCCTGGCTCGTCGACCGCACACTGCGCAACATCCTCGTCGACGTCACCGGCAACACGCACCGAAGCGAGTTCTGCATCGACAAGCTCTATTCGCCGGACTCCAGCACCGGCCGGCTGGGCCTGCTTGAATTGCGCGCCTTCGAAATGCCGCCGCATGCGCGCATGAGCATTGCGCAGCAACTGCTCCTGCGCGCTTTCATCGCCCGCTTCTGGGATGCACCCTACGCGGCGCCGGCCACCCGCTGGGGCACCGAGCTGCACGACCGCTTCCTGCTCCCGACCTTCGTGAAGATGGACTTCGACGACGTCATCAGCGAGATGCGTCAGGCGGGCTTCGCCTTCGACGCCAACTGGTTCGCGCCGCACTTCGAATTCCGCTTCCCGCTGGTCGGCCAGGTGCAGGCGATGGGCATCGAGCTGTCGCTGCGCAATGCACTGGAACCGTGGCACGTGATGGGCGAAGAAGGCTCTGCAGGCGGTACGGTGCGCTACGTCGACTCATCGCTCGAACGCATCGAGGTGCGCGTCACGGGGCTCAACGAGAGCCGGCATGTCGTCACCGTCAATGGAAAGGTGCTGCCACTGCAACCGACCGGCGTCACGGGCGAGTTCGTGGCGGGGGTGCGATACAAGGCGTGGAACCCGCCTTCGGCGCTGCATCCGAGCATCGGCGCGCACGCTCCGTTGACCTTCGATCTGGTCGACACGTGGATGAAGCGGTCGCTGGGCGGCTGCCAGTACTTCGTGGCGCATCCGGGGGGGCGCAACTACGACACCTTTCCCGTCAACGCCTACGAGGCCGAAAGCCGGCGGCATTCGCGCTTCTCGCGCATGGGGCACACGCCGGGCTTGCTCAGCACGCCGCCGGCCACCATCGAAATCGCCGGCAGCCGCGAGTTCCCCTTCACGCTGGACCTACGCCGCTAAGGCCAGGAATACCGCGGAACCGGCTTCGCCGGGCCGCTGGTATTGCCCCCGGCAGGGGGTGGGCGCCCGACACGAAGTGCGGGCAACCTGGGGGCGAGTGACAATCACGCCGTGGACCCACAGAACGAATCCCTCTTCGACGCGCAAGCGCTCGACGCGCCAGCCGAATTGGCTTCCGCGCTAGCTCCCCCGGCTTCGCCGGGCCACTTCGACGAACTGCGAGGGGCAGCCACACCCGAAAGCACGCATCGCACCGGTGCGCCATCGGCGCCTGCGCCGCTTCACGATGCCGCATCCATTCCCGCCGGCGCTTCCGCCGCCGAGGAGGACGACAACGCTCCCCGCCAGCAAGCCTCCCTCGCCCCCGCCTGGACCGACTTCTTCGAGCATCTCGGCCCCGACGGCTTCGACGATCTGCCGCGGCGGGCCGTCAGCCTCGAACGGCAGATTCGCGACAACGGCGTGACCTACAACGTCTATGCCGATGCCAACGGCCCACAGCGGCCCTGGTCGCTCGACCTCTTTCCGCTGATCGTCTCGCCGGAGAGTTGGGCCCAGATCGAGGCCGGCATCCAGCAACGCGTGCGCGTGCTCGACCGGGTGATGGCCGACGTCTACGGGCCGCAGCAGTTGCTGGCCGAAGGCCTGCTGCCGCCCGCACTGGTCCAGGGGCATCCGGGCTATTTGCGGTCCATGCATGGCGTCACGCCGCCGGGCGACACCTGGCTGCACATCACCGGCTTCGACCTTGCCCGTGGACCTGACGGCAACTGGTGGGTGGTTTCGCAGCGCACGCAAGCGCCTTCCGGCCTCGGTTACCTGCTTGAAAACCGGCTCGCGATCGCACGCCAGTTTCCGCAGGCTTTCGAGAACCTGCAGGTACAGCGCCTTGCCGCGACCTACAACGCGATGATGGAGGGCCTTCAGCAGATGTGCCCGGCCGGCCAGCCGCCGCACATCGCTTTGCTGACGCCGGGGCCTTACAACGAAACCTACTTCGAGCACGCTTACCTGTCGCGCTACCTGGGCGTGACGCTCGTCGAAGGCAATGACCTGACGGTGCGCGACCAGCGGCTCTACCTGAAGACGCTGCAGGGGCTGCGGCCGGTGCATGGGCTCATCAAGCGGCTCGACGACCAGTTTCTCGATCCGCTGGAATTGAGGCCGGATTCGACATTGGGTGTGCCGGGCCTGCTACAGGCCATTCGCGCAGGCAACGTGCTGGTGGCCAATATGCCTGGTTCGGCTTTTCTCGAATCGCCGGCGCTGCTCGGCTTCCTGCCCGCGTTGTCGCGCCGCCTCATCGGCGAAAAGCTGCAACTGCCCGCGCTGCCGACCTGGTGGTGCGGCGAACGCGCCGCCATGGAAGCGGTACTGCCGGAACTGGCCGACTGCGCGATCAAGTCCACCTATCCCGGCGATGATTCGCACACCAGTTTCGACGCCGTGCTCGGCAGCCGCATGGCCCGCCGCGAGCTGGACGAATGGGCGGGCCGCATCATGCGCCAAGGGGACGAGCACACGGTGCAAAGCTACCTGCCGCTCTCGCAAATGCCGACGTGGACGCAGGATCTCGGCCGCGGCCACATCGCCCCGCGATCGGTGTTGCTGCGCGTCTTCGCTGTCAGCGATGGGCCGCGTTCGTGGCGCGTGCTGCCTGGCGGGCTCGCCCGGCTGGCGGGGCGCGATGCGCAGATCGCTTCGATGCAGCGCGGCGGAAGCAGTGCCGACGTCTGGGTACAAACGCTGGGTGAAGTCGACCGGACCACGCGGCTGCAGCCGCACGCCACGCCGGCATCGCTGGCGCGGCACCGCGCGCCCGTCACCAGCCGAGCGGCGGAAAACATGTATTGGCTCGGCCGCTACACCGAACGCGCGGAAAACGCGGTGAGGCTCGCGCGCGTGACGCTCGATCTGCTCGGCGGCGAAGACGCGTCGTCCCACGCCCTGCTGCTCTGGCTGCACCAATTGGCGCTGCGCAATGCGCTGGTGCCGCGCGGTGTGCCGAGCCTTCCCAAGTCGCGCCGCGTGTTCGAACGCGCGCTCATTGCCGAACTGGGTGATGTCGACCAGGGCGGCAGCGTCGGCTACAGCCTGCGCTGCATCCGGCAGGCCGCCGCTGCGGTGCGCGAGCGCTTGTCGCAGGACCACTGGAACCAGATCGTTCGCGCGGAGAGCGATTTCCTTCGCCGCAGCGCGGAGCAAGCCGGCGAAAAAGGCGAGGCCGGCTACGAGGCCAGCGCCGCGCTGCGCCTGCTCGAATCGGCCAGCAGCGCGCTTTCGGCCATGACCGGCGCCCAGACCGACCGCATGACCCGCGACGACGCCTGGCGCCTGCTGTCCATTGGGCGGCACATCGAACGGCTGGCGTTCCTGGCGAGCGCGCTGACGGCGGGATTCGAGCAAGGCTCGGTCCACGAAGTGAGCGGCTTCGAGGCGATGGTGGCGCTTTTCGACAGCACGATCACCTTCCACGCACGCTATCAGCAGCGACGCGATGTCGCCACACTGGTCGACCTTCTGGTGCTCGATGGCGACAACCCACGCTCCCTGGCGTGGGTCGCGCAAACACTGCGCAAGCGCATCGCCAAATTGGCGGGCAGCGCGCCGGACAGGCTTACCGCGCTGTCCTACGAGTTGCCCGACCCGGACGAATGGAAGCTGGAGCGGCTGTGCGAAGCCGGGGCTGAAGGGCAGTATCCTGCGCTGGTCCAACTGTTTACCGCTTGCGAGACGGCCGCTTATCACGTGTCCGACGCGATCGGCACGCGCTACTTCACGCTCACTTCAGAATCCGTGCGGTCCGTGGGAGTCTGACCATGCTGCTACACGTTACGCATTCGACGCGCTACGACTACACGCCGCCGGTGGAGACGGCGCAGCACCTCGCGCACCTCAAACCCATGAGCACGGCGTCGCAGCGGCTGGTGAGCCACGCCCTGACCATCAGTCCGACGCCCGCGCAAAGCAGCGAATCGCCCGACGTCTACGGCAACACGCGCGCATTCTTTGCGCTCGAGTCGACGCACGAGGAACTCATCGTCACGGCAGAGAGCGTGGTCGAGACCTCGGAGCCGGCGCTTTCGTCCGCCGTGGCGCGCGACCTGCCATGGGAAGAAGTGCGGGAGCGCTTCCGCTACGTCAAGGATTCGAGCTACGACGCGGCATCGGAATTCGTCTTCCCTTCTCGCTACGTGCCGCGCCATGACGACTTCGCAGCCTATGCGCGCGCCAGTTTTCCGGCCGGCCGACCGGCCTTCGATGCCGCGATGGACCTGACGATGCGCATGTACGACGATTTCATCTACGACGCGGAGAGCACCGAGATCAGCACGCCCGCCATCGAGGCGCTGGCGCAGCGCAAGGGCGTGTGCCAGGACTTCGCGCACATCATGATTGCCTGCCTGCGCACGCTGGGCTTGCCGGCGCGCTACGTCAGCGGCTATCTGCTTACTCAACCGCCGCCCGGCGAGCCGCGCCTGGTCGGCGCCGATGCTTCGCACGCGTGGGTTTCGGTGTATCTCCCGGGCGAAGACGGCCCAGGCGATTGGGCCGATTTCGACCCTACAAACGGCCGCCAGCCGGGTGAAGACTACGTGACGCTGGCCATCGGCCGCGACTACTCCGACGTGTCGCCGATGCGGGGCGTGCTGCACGGCGGCGCCCGGCATACGCTGCACGTCGGCGTCACGGTGCTGCCGCTGGAGGAGCGCCGGGAGGAAGCCGCGCAGGTCGCGCAAACGCAAACGCAAACGCAAACACAATCGCAATCCCAGACACAAGCCCAATCCCTATCCCAGAACCAGGAGCCTTGATGAGCATCTACGACAAACTCTCCAGCCTCGGAATCACCCTGCCGCCCGTGTCGGCGCCTGCCGCAGCGTACGTTCCTTTCGTGCGGACCGGCAAGCTGGTCTTCCTCTCGGGCCACATCGCCAAGAAGGACGGCAAGCCATGGGTGGGGCAACTTGGCGCCACGCTCACCACAGAGGAGGGCAAGCAGGCGGCGCGTGCCATCGCGATCGATCTCCTCGGCACACTGCACGCGGCCATCGGCGACCTCAACAAGGTCAAGCGCATCGTCAAGGTCATGAGCCTGGTCAACTCCGTCGGCACCTTCACCGAGCAGCACCTCGTGACCAACGGCGCGAGCGAATTGCTGGCCGAAGTCTTCGGCAGCGAAAAAGGCGCCCATGCCCGCAGCGCTTTTGGCGTCGCTCAGGTCCCGATGGGCGCGTGCGTCGAAATCGATCTGATCGCTGAACTGGACTGAAGCCGCATCCTTTCTGGACCGTCTTGGACGACACCGATCGCCATCTGCTGAGCCTGCTCCAGGCCAATGCACGTGAGCCGGCGGCAACGCTGGCGCGCAAGCTCAAGCTGGCGCGAACCACTGTCGTTGCGCGCATCGCGCGGCTGGAGCGCGAAGGCGTGATCGCCGGCTATGGCGTGCGGCTCGGCCAGCGGCTCGAACGCGCGGCGGTGCGCGCCTATTGCGGTCTCGTGGTGGCTCCGAAGACTGGCGCTGCCGTCGTTCGAGCGCTTGAACTCCTTCCCGAAGTCGAGGAGCTTTCGGCAGTCAGCGGTCCGTATGACTACATGGTCTTCCTGCGGTGCGAGACGAACGAACAGCTCGATGCGCTGCTGGACCGCATCGGTCAGATCGAAGGAATTCAGCACACCCACACCTCGGTGGTCCTCAGCCGAAAGATCGACCGCCGCAGCGCGGTGCCGCCACCAGGTTGATTGGGACGATCACCCGAACCGGATGCCCTGTGCCAGCGGCAGCTCGGCCGAAAAGTTGATGGTGTTGGTCGTGCGCCGCATGTATTGCTTCCATGCATCCGAGCCGCTCTCGCGATCACCGCCGGTTTCCTTCTCGCCGCCGAACGCACCGCCGATTTCCGCACCACTCGGGCCGATGTTGACGTTCGCCATGCCGCAGTCCGACCCCGACGCCGAGATGAAGCGCTCCACCTCGCGCAAGTCATTCGAGAAGATGCACGACGACAGCCCCTGCGGAACATCGTTGTGCATGGCGATGGCCGAATCGAGATCGTCGTAGCCGAGCACATAGAGCAACGGCCCGAAAGTTTCACGGCGGACCAGTTCGGTTTGCATCGGCATCTCGGCGATGGCCGGACGCACGTAGAAGGCTTTCGGAAAGCGGTCGGCCAGCACGCGATCACCGCCCGTGAGGATGCGACCGCCTTGCACCTCGACATCGTCGATAGCTCGCCGCAACGCGTCGTAGGCCGCCTCGTCGATCAACGGGCCGACCAGCGTGCCCTCTTCCAGCGGATGCCCGATCCGCAGACTTTCATAGGCCGAAAGCAGCTTCGCAAGCAGAGCGTCCTTGACTGTGCGATGGACGATGAGCCGGCGCAGCGACGTGCAGCGCTGCCCCGCTGTGCCCACCGCACTGAACAGGATCGCCCGCAACGCCATATCGAGATTGGCGGCAGGCGTCACGATCATCGCGTTGTTGCCACCGAGTTCGAGAATGCGGCGGCCGAAGCGCGCGGCGACGCGTGGCCCGACTTCGCGGCCCATTCGGGTCGATCCCGTCGCGGACACGAGCGCGACGTCTACGCTATCCACGAGTGCCTGCGCCTGTGCCGCACGGCCGACGACGATCTGCGCGAGTCCTTCCGGCGCGCGATCGCCGAATCGCACGATGGCGCGCTCCAAGGCCCTGAACGTCGCGAGCCCTGACAAGGGCGCTTTCTCCGAAGGCTTGAAGATCACCGGATCGCCGCACACCAGCGCAATGGCCGCGTTCCACGCGAAAACTGCGGTGGGAAAGTTGAAAGCCGTGATGACCGCCACCGGCCCCAGCGGGTGGTATTGCTCCATGATGCGGTGCCCGGGCCGCTCCGAGACGATGGTCTTGCCGTAAAGCTGCCGCGACAAGCCGAGCGCGAATTCGCAGATGTCGACGCCCTCCTGCACTTCACCGAGGCCTTCCTGGGCGATCTTGCCGACCTCGACCGACACGATGTGACCGATGTCGGCCTTTGCGCTACGCAGCTCTTCGCCCCACAGCCGGACCAGCTCGCCGCGTGCAGGCGCCGGCACCTCGCGCCACTTGCGAAAGGCGGCGGCCGAACGCGCGATCACGTCCGGCATGGACGCCATCGGTGTTTCGTGCAAGCGGGCAAGTCCGGCGCCGTCGACCGCCGAGCGCACGGCCAGCGTGCCGCCGGAAAGCTCGTGCGCGGCGATTCCGCTTCGCTTGAAGATGTCGTGGAGATCATTCATGCGCTGGGCTCCTTCCTCGCGCGACGCCGCGCCTGTGGCGGCCAAGTATGAGCGAAGCTCGGGCTGCGATGGGTGCTCGCTGGTGCCGCGCCGTTTTGCAACGAGCTCAGCGCGGCATAGCAACCGCCGACACGCGTCGCGAGGAACTCTTCGAGTTCCACCTGTTCCTGCCCGACAAATCCGCTCGCCGGCAAACGCCCCTTGCGAAGCAACTCGAACACACCGACCACGCCTGCCGCGGTCGCCAGCTCGATGGCAGTGCGCTCCACGCCGCGCAGCCGCCCACCGTGGATGCGTGCCATGCGGGTTTCCTGCTCAAAGCGTCCGCCTCGCAAGCCGGATGCCGATGCGAACACGATCACCACGTCCTCGCGGCTGTGCGGCACGGCCTGGTCGAGCACCTGTCGCAGCAGGTCGCGGCGCTCGATCAGCCGCAAATCGTGCAGCAGAAAGGCCATGGCATCGCGGTGGCCGGGATAGCGGATCGTCTTGTAGTCGAGATTCCGTACCTTGCCAGCGAGGCTCTCGCAGAGCGTCCCCAACCCGCCCGAGGTGTTGAAGGCTTCGTAGGTGTCGCCATCGAGCACCAGCGTCTCGTTGCCCTCCAGCGGCTGCACCGAGACTGGCCTTCCCTGCACGATGGCCGCGCACGGCTGGCAGTATTCGTTGATGACCCCGTCGATGCTCCAGGTGAAGTTGTAGCGCAGGCCGTTGGTTGCATGACGGGCGAGCGCGCCCACGCGCAAGCGCAGGTCGTAGAGTTCGTCGAAGCGCCCAGCCAGGTGACTCCCGAGCATTCCGATCACGCCGGGTGCGAGCCCGCTTTGCGGCATGAAGATCGACTTCGCGCCGACAGCCATGGCACGGATCGCGCCCGTGGCAGCCACGTCCTCCGTCAGGTCGAAATAGTGAACGTCGTTGGCGCGGGCTGCGGCGGCAACAGGCGCGGCCAGATAGAAGGGCAGCGCGCTGATCACCACGTCGTGAGCTGCGACAGCCGCTGAGAGCGCCGGCTCGTTCTCGACGTCGATGATCGCGCGTGACACGAACCCATCACTCAGGTCGTGCGGCGGATGGACACGGTCGGCCAGCGTGACCGGCAGGTGGTGGTACTCGGCGAGCATGTCTGCCACCGTGGTGCCGACCTTGCCGGCCCCCAACACCAGCACCTTGTTGATCAGAGGATTGAAAGCGTTCATGAGACCTCCTCGCGCGACTTTCTTGAGCGCTGAGGAAACTCTAAAGCTGCCTGCTGGCAGAAGGAAGCTGACATTGCGGCGAAGACATGCGCTGTTCGGACGAAACGACGACAAGGACAGTCGAAAGGGCCGAAAGCCCGGCCCCCAAAAAAACTTAGGCCGATGTAAAGCCGTTGACATACGGCTCACAGACGCATTCCTAAACTGGCCTGCAAGCCTTCACCGCTTCACAAACCCGGCGCACGACGCCTCAACCCCTGCATATCGCGAATCACGCAATGCGACTTGGCCATCTCGATCAGCCCCCCGTCCTGAAGCTGGATCAGCACGTTCGACGTCATGACGCGGCTGAGGCCCGTGATGTTGGCCATCTCCTGGTGGGTGAAGGAGATGCGGATGGCAACACCCGCCGCATGCACCTCCCCATACGTGTCGGCCAGCTGCACGAGATGATGGATCACCCGCTGGGCCGCTGTCGCCTGGCTCAGCAGCAGGTTCTGGTTTGCCAGCACGCGCAGCTTGACGCTCATCAGCCAGAGCACTTGCCGCAGGCATTCCGGATCGCGTTCCATGTGCTGCAAAAGCGTCGCGCGCTCGACTTGGCGCGCGATGACGTCGGACGATGCGACGGCGCTGACAGAGTGGCGGCCATCGAGAAACGCGCTGCACTCCCCGACCATGCCGTGCGTGCCGACGATCGCCATGTGCTTCTCGTGGCCGGCCTCCGACAGCAGCACCAGCCGCACCCGGCCCTCTTCCACCACATACACGTGCGTGACGGGCTCGCCCTGCGAATACAGGGTTTCCCCCTTGCGAAACGACACCGTGGGCGCACCGTCCGCGACCAGCGTGTTCCAGCCGAAGTGCGGCACCTCGATCCATGCCGAAGGGGAAGCTGCCATCTCGGCAATCTTGTTCATCGCCTCAAGGCCTTGTCGTTGCACAAGGCAAGTTCATGAAACATCCATTCTCTTCGTACCGGAAGCTCTTCCCTATCCTGGACAACGTGATCCAGCTGTCCAGTTGCTCACAAAGCGCACTCAGCCTGCCGGTCAAGCAGGCGATCGACGAATACCTCGACGTCTGGGTGCGGCGCGGCGCCGATTGGGGCTACTGGATGGATCAGGTGGCATTGGCGCGCGCCGAGTTCGCTCGCATGATCCATGCCGATGCGGACGACATCGCCGTGCTGGGCAGCGTGTCCGACGCGGCATCGACGATCGCTTCGGCGATCCGTTTCGAGGGCGATCGCCGCGACATCGTCACTACCACGCTCGATTTCCCATCGCTCTGCCACGTGTGGCTGGCGCAGCAGCCGCGCGGCGCGCAAGTGCGCTTCGTGCAGGGCCATGCCGGCAGCACAGATTCGACGCGCCGCATTGCCGCCGCCATCGACACGCAGACGGCGCTGGTATCGGTCTCGCACGCCTGCTTCTATGACGGGCAGATCGTCGACATTGCTGCCACTGGACGCGAGGCGCGCAAGCGCGGCGCCATTCAGTTTGTCGACGCCTACCAGTCCGCCGGATCGATCGCCATCGACGTCCGCGCGCAGGACGTCGACGTGCTCGCCGCCGGTGCACAGAAGTACCTTCTCGGAATTCCGGGTATCGCTTTTCTCTATGTCCGGCCCGAACTGGCCCAGCAGCTCACGCCGACAGTGACCGGCTGGTTCGGCCGCGTGAACCCGTTCGAATTCGATCCCGGAAAGCTCGACTTCGCCGCCGGTGCACAGCGCTTCAACACCGGTACACCGCCCATGATGTGCGCGAGCGTGGCGCGCGCCAGCATCGGCCTGCTCAACGAGATCGGCGTGCCCGCCATCGAGGCTTACCTCGCGCAACTGTCCGCGGTTGCGCTCGAAGAGGCTGCGCGCCTGGGCCTGTCGGTGGCGAGCCCGCCAATGCCTTCAGCCAAGGGCGCGAACACGGCAATCCGCATCCCCAATGCCGCTCAGGTCGAGGCACAGATGCTTCAAGGGGGCTACGTTGTCTCAGCGCGCAATGACGTGATCCGAATCGCCCCGCACTTCTACAACACCGCAGACGACGTCGTCGGCGCACTGCGCGAACTGGCGCGCCTGACTCGCTGATGGCCATACATCCGTCCTCAACCCATTGCGCTTCGGCCGTCTGCCGGGTGCCCGCGGATGCCGCATTGGCATTTCTTGCCGACGGCTTGCAACTTGGCCAATGGGCGATGGGCTGCTGGCAGACGAGGTCGGTCGGCGGCGACGTGGTTCAGGGCCACTCGCTGTTCGACGATCAACCGAGCTGGGTCCGCCCTGTCGCAGACGCTGCGCAGCTCACGGTGGTCTATCACGTCGGCAGTTCGCCTGATGCCTTGAGCCCGCGCATCAGCGCAGTGGTCGAGCGCGGCACCATCTTCGGCCAAGACAACGAATGCTGCCGAATCAGCCTCCATGCGTCGCGCACGCCCGGCATGGACGACGACCGCTGGCTGCGCCTCGTCCGATGCCACGAGGTCGAGGTGCTGTTGATCCAGGCGCGGCTCGATCTAGTGAAGCACCGCGCATAGCACCGCGTATCGCACCGCCAGTTCATTGACACCACGAGGAAGAAGCCATGAAACGACGTCACTTCGGCCAGGCGATCACCGCCGCCCTGCTCGCGCCAACGCTCTCGTCACCCTTGTTCGCCGCGACGAAGCCCTACAGCGGCCCGATCCGCGTGCTGGTCGGCTTTCCTCCCGGCGGGGCCACAGACGTCGTCGCGCGCGCCATCGTCGACAAGCTGGGCAAAGCCATGAATGGACAGGTCTTCGTCATCGACAACAAGCCCGGCGCCGGCGGTCAGATTGCCGCGCAGTTGCTCAAGGCGGCACCCCCGGATGGCTCGACGATCATGCTGTCGATCGACCATACGCAGGTGATCATTCCCCTTACCGTCGCCGCCGCCGGCTACGACCCGGTGAACGACTTCACCGCGCTGGCTGGCGTGGCGGGCTACTACAACGTGCTTGCCGTCAGCGCCGCCATCGGGGTCAAAAGCATGGCCGAACTCGGCACCTGGGTGAAGGCGCACCCCAACGAAGCCAACTACGGCGTGCCCGCGGCCGGCAGCGTGCCGCAGTTCATCGGCCACATCATCGGCAAGTCCTTTGGCGTGACGATGAACTCGGTGCCGTACAAAGGCGGCGCGCCCATGGTGCAGGACCTGCTGGCCGGACAGATCCCCATCGGCATTGCCTCCATGACGGAGCTGATCGAGTACCACCGCAACGGCAAGGTGCGCATCCTCGCCAGTTCGGGCCAGGAACGCAGCAAGACGGCGCCGGACATCCCGACCTTCCATGAACTCGGCTTCAGCGGCATCGACAAGAATCCATGGCTGGCCTTCTTCGGCCCCAAGGGCATGTCGCCGGAATTCGTCGAGTCTTTCGACAAGGCGGTGAAGACCGTGCTCGCGGAGCCCGAACTGCAGGAACGGCTCGCCAAGATGGGCAATGAGGTCGATCCGGCGCCGGGCCGCGAGGTCGCGCAATGGGTGATCGACGCCAACCGCACCTGGAGCAAAGTGATCCGCGAGTCGGGCTTCAAGCCGCAATGACCGAAGCCTCTGGCATGGCACGCGAATTCATCCAGAGCGGCTCGCGCTGGGAAGAACTGGCCGGCTACTCGCGCGCGGTGATCGACGGCGAGTGGGTCTTCGTCTCCGGCACGCTGGGACAGGACTTCGCGACCGGCGAGTTTCCCGCCACCGCAGAGCAACAGTGCGAGGTCGCTCTCGACACCATCGAAAACGCACTCGCCCAGGCGCGATCCAGCCTTGCTGACGTGGTCCGCGTACGCGTCTATATTCCGGATCGAGGCGATGTCATCGCAGTCAGCCACGTGCTGCGGCGACGCTTCGGCGGCAACCGTCCGGCCAACACCACACTCTGCAGCGCCCTGGCCGTCGAAGGCGCCAAGGTCGAACTCGAAGTGACCGCGCGGCGCAGCGTTTGATTTCTCTTTTTTCTTCAGAGGACCCGATGACCATCCTGACTGAACTCGCGCAGGCCATGCGCAACCAGACGATTCGCACGATCGACCTCACGCACACCTTGAGCGAAGACTTTCCTCCCCTGCAACTGCCGCCGCAGTTCGGCCAGGTGGCAGCGTTCAAGATGGAGCGCATCTCGCGCTACGACGAGGCCGGCCCCGGCTGGTACTGGAACAACTTCTCTTGCGGCGAGCACACCGGAACGCACTTCGATGCGCCCGCGCACTGGGTCACGGGCAAGGACCATGAGAGCAACACGGTCGACACCATCGCGCCTGACAACTTCATCGCACCCGCAGTCGTCGTCGACGCCAGCGCCGAAGTAGCGGGCAACCCCGACTGGCTGCTCACGGTCGAATTCCTCCAGGCCTGGGAAGCCACCCACGGTCGCATTCCGGAAGGCGCCTGGGTGCTCTTTCGCACCGACTGGTCCAAGAGGCTCAGTGATCCCGCTTCGTTCGTCAACATGCGCGAAGACGGCGCCCACACGCCGGGGCCAACCCAGGCGGCTGTCGAATGGCTGATCCGCGAGCGGAACGTGCACGGCTTCGGCGTGGAGACCATCAACACCGACGCCGGTCAGTCTTACGGCTGGCCGGTGCCCTACCCATGCCACACGCTGATGCACGGGGCCAACCGGTATGGGCTGCAGTGCCTGAAGAACCTCGATCAGCTTCCTCCGACCGGAGCGCTGATCGTGTCGGCGCCGCTGAAGATCCAGGAAGGCTCGGGGAGTCCGCTGCGCGTGCTTGCGCTGGTGGAGTCTTAAACCGGGCTCGACGAGCCTCGAATCACCAGTTCGCCAGGCAGCAACAGCTGCCGCGGCGGACCCTCCAAGCCTTGCAGCCGTTCGATCAGGCAAGCAGCGGCGGTGCGGCCGATCGCATCGGTCGGCTGCGCGACAGCAGTGAGCCCAGGCCCGATGAGCGGAGCCCATTCCGGGTCGTCGAAACCGACGAAGCCCACGTCCGCACCGAAGCGCAATCCGAGCCGCGCCATGGCCGTGGCAACGCGCAGTGTCACGACCGCGTTGCCAGCCAGCACGGCAGCGCGGCGGCCACGGCGAGCGCGTTTGTGCAGCGCACGCAACGCGGCGTCGAGACCCTCGCTGTCTTCCCCGGCACATTCGAAAACCTCGCCGGAGACACGCGGCTCATGCGCCTTCATGCAGGCGCCGAAGGCCGCAGAGCGCTCGCGCCGCGAACTCACGCCTTTCAACGGCTCAGTGATGTACAGCAATTCGCGGAAGCCGCCGTCGACGAGATGGCCGCACGCGGACTTCATCGCGTCCACGTTGTCCAGCGAGACGAAATCGGTGTGCATGCCGGCATGACGACGGTCCACGAGCACCGCCGGCTTTCCGTGCAGCGCATCGGCGTCGACGAGGCCGGCACCGCGGCCGAGTGTGTTGAGGATGAAGCCATCGACCTGATAGCCCGTCAGCGCGTCGATCGCCTCGCGCTCGCGATCGACATCGTTGCCGAGGTTGAACAGCATCACGAGGTAGCCGGCATCCTGGCAGGCCTTCTCGGCGCCGCGCAACACGGCCACCGAATAAGGATTGGTGATGTCCGCGACGATCAACCCGATGAGTCGCGAGCGGCCCCGGCTCAGCGCCTGCGCCATCGGACTCGGCGTGTAGTCGAGTTGCGCAACGGCGGCTTCGACCCGCACCGCGATGTCGGGGCTCAGCAATCGCTCCCGATGGTTCAGGAATCGCGAGACCGTGGCCTTCGAAACGCCGGCCGCCTTGGCCACGTCGGCAATGGTCGCGCGCCCCGTTCGCTGCATCGGGATTGGCGCGGTCAAGCCGAAGCCGTGTCGTAGACGGCAAGCGGCCGTTCGCCCGCCAGTGCGCGAAGCAGATTGGTGGTGGCAAGTTCGGCCATGGCGTGGCGCGTCTCGTGCGTTGCCGAGCCGATGTGCGGCAATGGCGTCACGCGCGGATGGGTACGCAGCGGCGAACCCATGGGCAGTGGTTCCGCCGCGAACACGTCGAGGCCCGCGGCGCGCAGCGTGCCTTGGTCGAGTGCCGCGAGCAGCGCATCTTCGCGAACCGTCGCACCGCGACCGCCGTTGATGAAGATGGCGCCCGGCTTCATCGCGCCGAACACCTTGGCATCGATCATGTCGCGCGTGCTGTCCGACAGCGGCAGCATGGCGACCACGAAATCGGACTGGGCAAGCAGTGCATCGAGCGGCGTGTGAGTTGCCCGCCCCTGCAGTTCGGGCGCGTGCGCGGCAAGATCGACCGGCCGGCGCGAGTGATAGAGCACCGGCATGCCAAAGCCCAAGGCCCCGCGCCACGCGATCGCCTGGCCGATGCGGCCAAAGCCCAGTAGCCCCAGAGTCTTGCCATGCACGTCGAAGCCGAACAGGTCTTCGCCGATGTTCTTGGTCCAGGCGCCCTCGCGAACAAGATTTGAAAGCTCCACAACGCGACGGCTGGTCGCCATGAGCAGTGCAAACACCGTATCAGCCACCGTCTGATCGAGCACGCCGGGCGTATGGCACAGCATGATCCCGCGGGCGTGCATCGACCGCAGCGCGTAGTTGTCGACACCGACCGACACACTGGACACGACTTCGAGCTTGGGTGCGCGCGCGAGCAGCGCATCGTCGATCGGATAGCTGGAGCCGATCAACCCCTGCGCTTCCGCAAGCGCAGCATCGAAGGCCCCAAGCTGCGCGGGCACGCGCGGATTGGCAACGGTAACGTCGTGCCTGGCTTGCAGGCGAGCCAGTTGATCGTCCGGGATTTCGCGAAAGACGAGAACCTTCTTGCGAGTCCAACCGCCGCCGGGCCGCCCCAAGGCGGCTGCCGCCCCCTGGGAGCCTTCGATGCCAGCCTCTTCGAGTTGAGCGCGCGTCGGCAATCCTTCGGTGTCGCCGAGCACTTGCACCGCACGTGCGCCGATCCAGGCGCCGCGCCGAACCGCATCAGGCACTGACTTGCCTTCGAGCAGCGCGCTGATGACACCCGCAGCAAAGCCGTCTCCGGCGCCGACGGTATCGACCACTTCCGCGACCGGAAAACCTTCGACAAGCCCGACGCCAGCGACGTCGCTGTCGTAGTAGGCGCCCCCCGCACCCAGCTTGACCACCACCAGCTTCGCGCCCAGCCTTCGATAGAACTTCGCGATGCCTTCGGGCGTCGTTTCGCCGGTGAGGATCAGGCCCTCCTCGATGCCCGGCAGGACCCAGTCGGCGCGCGAAGCGAGCTCGTTGATCCAGTGCCGCATCGTCTCCGTCGACGACCAGAGCGTCGGCCGCAGGTTGGGGTCGAACGAAATGGTGCGGCCGGCGCTGCGCATCACGTCCATCGACTTGATCGCGGCCGGCAGGCTGGTGTCCGAGATCGCTGCGAACACGCCTGTCGCGTGCAGGTGGCGCGCGGAGCGTAGCCAGTCCTCATCGACATCGCCGGGACCCATGTGGCTCGCGGCGGAGCCCTTGCGGTGGTATTCGACCGGCGGATCGCTGCCGTCGAGCACGCGCCCTTTGAACTGGAAGCCCGTGCGCTGCGTCGCGTCGGAGATGACGTGCGAGCAATCGATGCCTTCGCCCTTCATGGCGGCGAGCAGCGCGCGGCCCATCGAATCAGTGCCGAGTCGGCTGGCCCAGCCGACCTTGAGCCCGAGGCGAGACAAGCCGATGGCGACGTTGGTTTCCGCACCGGCCGTGCGTTTGTGGAACGCGGTGGCGTTCTCGATCGGGCCGGGCTGATCGGCCACCAGCAGCAACATGGCTTCGCCGAACAGCGCAACATCGAACTCGGTATTGGTCATGACTTCACGGCGTGGCGCGTGCGGCGCGGATCTGCGCGATCTGGTCGCGCGTGACGGCCAGGAGATCGTCGCCGATCAGCGGATATTCGATGGCGTGGGGAACGTCGGCAGGCAGCGCGCGCAGCACGGCCCGCCAAGGCGCCGCGGATTCGGCCAGAGGGACAGCGACCCATTTGGCCGGAAGGCGCTGCGCACCCTTGCAATGCACGTAGCGCACCCGGCGTCCCAACGCCTGAGCTGCCTGCAGGGGGCATTCGCCGACCCAGTGCCAATTGCCCATGTCGAAGGTCATGCCCAGATCGAGCCCGGCATGATCGGCAGCATCGAAGAACGCTTGCAATGCGGGCAGCGTCCCGGCAGAAACGGTTTGATCGTTCTCGATGACGAGTTCGATGCGCGTCTCGGCCAATTGAACCTTGAGGCCCCACAGCGAGCCGTGCGACGACGAGCCGAAAGCGCCGATCGACATCTTCAGCCGCTTGGCACCTACGCTCGTGGCGGCTGCAATGCCCCGCGCCAGCGCTGCGCTGTCGAGCCACCCGCCTTCTGCCCAGAGGCCCTCAGGGCTCGAATACACCGACGCCAGACCCGCCAGCGCAGGGAGTTCGGTCGCAGGGTCGCGCAGCATCTCGCCGCGCACTTCGACACTGTCGGCGCCGGCCGCCTTGGCAAGTTGCGCGCACCAGAGCTGGCCATGGCGGCCGATTTCGGCAGCGCCGAATGATGAGAGAGAAATCAGTACCTGCGTCATACCGTGGGTGATCGACGCATCAATGCGCCTGGTGCGAGCTGAGGATCTGGCCGAGGAACTGGCGCGTTTTTTCGTTCTGGGGGTTGCCGAAGAACTCGGCCGGTGGCGCCTGCTCGATGATCTTGCCGTCGGCCATGAAGATCACGCGATCAGCCACGCTGCGCGCAAAACCCATCTCATGCGTCACGCACAGCATGGTCATGCCGTCTTCGGCCAAGCCGATCATGGTGTCGAGCACTTCCTTGACCATCTCGGGGTCGAGCGCCGAAGTGGGCTCGTCGAACAGCATGATCTTGGGCGACATGCAAAGCGCGCGTGCAATCGCGACACGCTGCTGCTGGCCACCTGAGAGTTGGCTCGGGTACTTGTTCGCCTGCTCGGGAATGCGCACGCGCGTGAGGTACTTCATCGCGACCTCTTCAGCCTGCGCCTTCGACATGCCGCGCGAACGCATGGGCGCGAGCGTGCAGTTCTGCAGGATGGTGAGGTGCGGAAACAGGTTGAACTGCTGGAACACCATGCCGACCTCGGCCCGGACCGCATCGACGTTCTTGCCGCCGGCGGTGAGATCGATGCCGTCGACGACGATGCGCCCCTGCTGCACTGTCTCAAGCCGGTTGATGCAGCGGATCAGCGTCGACTTTCCCGAGCCCGAAGGCCCGCAGATCACGATGCGTTCGCCGGTGCGCACCGAAAGGTCGATGCCGGTCAGCACCTGGAAAGTACCGTACCACTTGTTCACCGCATCCATCCGAATGATCGGATCGGTGCCGGCGTCGGTCGTGACTGCGTCGGTCATGGATGTTCCCTGGAAAGGCCTGGCGCTTACTGCAGCTTGGGCAGGTCGGTCTGCAACCACTTCTGGTAGAGCTTGTTCAGCTCGCCATTGGCGGTGTTCTTCTGCACGAACTCATTCACGTTCTTGAGCAGGTCTTCCTGGCCCGGGCGCATCGCGATGCCCATGTTCTGCTGCACCAGCGTGAACTTGTTTTCGTAGGTGTTGGCGGGCACGCGCTTGGCGATCTGCGCGGCAACGGTGGTGGACGCACCGATCGCATCGACCTGCCCCGACATCAGCGCTTGCATGGCCGACGCGTCGTCGTCGAAGCGGCGGATCTCCGTGCCTTCGGGCGCGGCCTTGGTCACAGCGACGTCTTGCGTGCTGGCGCGAGCGACACCCACGCGCACGCCCTTCAAATCGGCGGCGCTCTTGATAGGCGCGCTGGTCTTGCCGTAGAGCACGATGGTCGCCGCCGCATAAGGCTGCGAGAACTGGACCTGCTTGGCGCGCTCGGGCGTGATCGCCAGGGAAGCAACCAGCAAGTCGACCTTGTTGGTCAGCAGGAAGGGAATGCGATTGGGGCCGGTGACCGGCACGATGTTGGCCTTCACGCCCCAGTCCTTCGCGAGCAGCTTGGCGACGTCGGCGTCATAGCCGTCGGGCTGGTTCTGCGCGTTGGTCGTGCCGTAAGGCGGAAAGTCGACCAGCATTCCGATGGTGATTTCGCCCTTCTTCTTGATGTCGGCCACGGACTGCGCGGATGCGAGGGGCGCGAATACGGTCAGCGCGGCGCCCAGGCCCAACGCTGCAATGGCAGCGCGGCGGGTAGTAGAACGGATCATGTCAAAAGCTCCTTCATTGAACGGACGAGAAGAATGGAATTCACGAAACACCGCGGAACCGGCTTTGCCGGGCCGCTGGTGTTGCCCCCGGCGAGGGGGTTTGCGCAGAGACACGAAGTGCGCGAAGCATGGGGGAGTACTTCATCTACCGAGGGTCCGCGCTCGCTTGCGCTCCATGCGCGCGGCGACCAAGGACAGCGGCCAACAGATGACGAAATAGATCGCGGCGACTGTCGTGAAGACCTGCAGCGGCTGGAAGGTCGCGTTATTGATGATCTGCCCGGCCCGCGTGATTTCGGTGAACCCGATGATGGCCGCGAGCGAGGTGCCCTTGATGATCTGCACCACATAGCCCACCGTCGGCGGCAGCGCGATCTTGAAAGCCTGCGGCAGCACCACGTCGCGCATGCGTGACGTGTAGTTGAGATTGAGCGCCTGCGCGGCTTCCCACTGGCCGCGCGGAATCGCTTCGATGCACCCGCGCCAGATTTCGCCGAGGAAGGCCGCGCTGTTCAGGATGAGCGCCACGCCCGCGGCGATCCATGGATTGATGTCCAGGCCCAGCACTGGCGCGCCGAAGAAGATCAGGAACAGTTGCAGCAGCAGCGGCGTGCCCTGGAAAATCTGGATGAAGCCCGTCGAGAGCACACGCGCGATCTTGTTCTCGGACGTGCGCGCGAGCGCGATCACAAGCCCCAGGATCGCACCGCCGATGAACGCGATCAGCGACAGCGCCAGCGTCCATTGAGCGGCCTGGAGGATGAAAAAGAATTCTGGAAAACCGAAGGTACGCATGGTGCTCAGCGCCGATCCGGATAGTTGAGGGTGCGCCTGTAGATCAGCTTGAAAAGCGCCGAGAACGACAGCGCCAGCGCCAGGTAGATACACGCCACGACGATGTAGATCTCGAAGCTGCGGAACGTTTGCGATTGCAGGTTGGCGGCGACCGATGTGAGGTCATCAGCCGAAATCACCGACACCACCGCCGAACTCAGCATCAGCAGAATGAACTGGCTCGTGAGCGCCGGGTAGATCGCCTTGAGGGCCGGCTTGATGATCACGAAGCGAAAGATCTCCCAAGGCTTGAGATTGAGCGCCCTGCCCGCTTCGATCTGGCCCTTGGGAATGGATTCGATGCCGGCGCGGACGATCTCGGCGGCGTAGGCGCCAAGGTTCACCACCATGGCCGTGAGCGCCGCCGTGTACGGCGACCAACGCAAGCCGATCGCCGGCAGCGCAAAGAAAAAGAAGAACAACTGCACCAGGAATGGCGTGTTGCGGATGATCTCGATATAGGCGTTGACGATGAAGCGCAGCCAGCCAGGGCCTGAAGTCTTGCCCCAGGCGCAGAAGATGGCGACCACCAGGCCCAGCAACGTGGCGACCAGCGAGAGCTGGATGGTGATCCACGTGCCCTTCAGCAGCAGCGGCCATGCCGCAAAAACAGCGTCGAACTGGAATTGATAGTGCACGGAAGAGCGGCGACTGAATGCGGGTTCGGAATGGTGCGTTGGCGCGTCGAGCGAACGTCGCCGCGGTGCGAGTCAGTATATGTGAAACCGGTTTCAGCACCATCCTAGGGATTCCCCTAAGACCCCGGCGTGCCTACACTGGCGCGATGCTGATCACCGAAACATCGGAAGCGCAAACGCAGCACGCCGCCGGCGAAAACGCGCCCGCGGTGCATCACCTTCGCCAGACGCTGCTCTGGCCTTTGCGCCTGATGCCGACGGCACAGCCGCGCCACGCGCATCGCGGCCCGTGGCAGGTCTTGCGCGATCTCGGCGATGCATCGCCATGGCGCGAAGAGATCGACGAATACACCGGCGGCAGCGATCGCTTTCACGAGCGGCACTACAACGAGTTCGTGAGCTTCCTGCCCTACGTGCAGCGTTTTCTTTACGGCGACGGGCGCAAGGGGCAACAGGGCGGCGGCACAGGCTCCGGGAGCGATTCGCCGATGCGCGTATTTCGCCGCAGCGATGTGGCAGCCGTGCGGGTGGTGGCGCGATCGGGCGACGCGCCCATCACACTGAAGATGGTGCACGTCGATCTCTACTTCTTCTTCGACGTCGACGTGGTGATCCTCAACATGGAAGTCGGGGCCGACAACCTCAGCCTGCCGCAAGCGCAGGAGATCCTCTATCGCTTTGGCCGCGCATACCCCGGCGGGTGGGACGCGAAAGGCGCTGCGCTGCATTGCATGCACAGCGTCGAGTGGCTGGCCGCGGATGGCACGGTGTTGTCAGCCTCCGACGCGCAGCAGCGCGAGCCCTTCCTGTCTCACGTCGCGGAGCACCGTGCGCCCCGCATTGCCGCGCATTGGGCGTGGCTGATGCGGCCGCTGGTGATCGATCATTCCGATGAGCACGGCGAGTTGCGCTATCGGCAGATCGAGTACTACCGCATGCCCGTGATGGCGTATCTGGCGCTCGATGATCCGAGACGGCTGTCGCGTTCCGATTTCATCCGGCTCGCCCTCGTTTCGGGCGCGGCGGAGCCCGCGGTGTCGGGCACAGGCCCCCTGCCCTTGCCGGACGATCTCATGGTGGATTTCGAGCAGCGCTATTGCTACGACCGCTTTTGGGTCAACGCCGGAGCGGCACCGAACACGCGCTACCTGTGCAATGGCCGCGCGCTCATCGTGGTGGGCCAAGCCGATTCGGAGTTTTTCTGCTGCCGCGACCGAGGCGTTCTGGCGCAGTTTCGTCACCAGCACTTCCTGCTGTTCCTCATCGCGCATTTCCAGAAGGCGGCGCTGCTGATGTATTCGGACAAGCTCGTCGAAGCATTGCGCAACCTGGACATCCACGACATTGCCAGCGTCAAGCGATTCAAGCGTGCGATCCGCGGGAGCTTCGAAGGCTTCCTGCGCTTCACGCATCGCTACTGGTTCCACGAAATCTCCGAGCAGGCACAAGTGCGTGCGCTATCGCATTTGTGCACCACGCACCTCGGCCTCGATCCGCTCTATGACGAGCTCAAAGAGCGCATCGCGGACATGAACACCTACCTCGAAGCCGACAGCCTTCGCCGGCAGGCCAACACGGTCGTGCGGCTCACGGTGGTGACCTTGTTCGGTCTGATCGGCACCATCACGACCGGGTTCCTCGGCATGAACCTCCTGGCCGAAGCGGATTCGCCGATGTGGCGCAAGCTGCTTTGGTTCGGCGTGACTTTCGCGTTCACGACCTGGCTCACGGTCTACACGATGGTGAAATCGCGGCGGCTGTCCGACTTCATCGACGTGCTTTCCGACGAACGCCACACCTTCCGCAGCAAGCTGGGCGTGCTGGCGAAGGTCTGGCGACAAGGCTCCGACTGATGTTCGACTTCAACTCGCTGCCGGATCCTTGATCCGGGGCAGCCACACTTCGATCGAACCGGGATCGGCCGTGATCGCCCTCGGCAGCAGCTTGATGACCCAGGGTTGGCCCGTGGGCGACGCCGCGGTCCGGATCAGTGCCTGCGCACAAGCCCGTGACGACTCCTCGCGAATGACCACCGTCGGGTCGGGATGCCCCACCGGCGGCGAGCGGCCCGCACGCCGCGAAGTGCTCAGCACATCTTCGATCGGCGGTACAGAAGCGCCCAACGCGCGCCAGGGACCTCGCCACGTGCGCGCCTTGTCACGCAGTGCAGTGCCGTAGGTCTGGATGTAGATCACCGCGCCGGCACAGACGTCCGGAGGTGCTGGCTCAGGCGTGGCGGGCGACGACGAGCCGTACGATGGGACGCCGTTCGCCGAATCCAGCGGCGGCGTGGCCGAAGGCGCAGGCTGCGGGGGTGGCGGGGATGGCGGGGCCGCGGCCACCTGTACTTTGTCGCGCAATTCCGTCACCACATCGCGCACCCATGCCGCGATCGGCCACGGCTCGGGCAGGATTCCGCTGCAGTTCTGCTTCGAACCCGTCTGGCCGCTGTAGTCGCGTGCCCAGTACAGCGGTGCGCACGGAGGCGCTTGCGCCGGCTGGAGGCAGTCGATGCCATTGCCCGGATCGAGCAATCGAGCGCATGCGGGCGAGCGCTGCGGCAACGCCTCGTTGAAGCAGGCTTGCTTCGCGTCGTCCACCATCCGCACGGACAACCGGAACTTGGCCATGAAGTTGTCGCTGCCTTCCCTGCACAGCAGATCGCCCGTGCGAAGCAATTCGGCCGCCAGCAACGCAGGCGCGTCGCCCGTGGCGTTGCCCGAATGCAGATGCGCCCAACGCTCGGTGAGGTCCTTGAAGGCTGCGTTCTCGGCCTTCTCCTGGTCCGCGCGCTGTACGCGCCAGCTGTCGATCCCTTGCCAGGCCGCTACGCCGAAGGTTGCAGCCGTGCCGATGCCGATCGAGGCGGTCACGGCGCCCGCCCTGAGCACTCGCGCCTGCAGGCGGCTCATCGATCCGACAGCGGCCGCCGCAGTGCTGTCCTTGTCGTCGCCCTTGGCCGGATGCGCCGCGGCGTTCGGCTGACCGTCGTCGGGCACGAACAAGCCAGGCGCGCCCATGGCCACGTGCGCAAGCATCTCGTCTTCGAGCCTGTAGCCGATCTCCGCGCCCAGGCGGAAGTAGCTCTCCCATTGCGCCTCGTCGAAGAACTGGTCCGTCGTCGGCTGTTGAGGAAACAGCGGATTGGCCGCCTTGAAGTTCACCAGATCCACCGGCAGCGAAGCCGACACGTTGGGCTTGACCAGCACGATCTGCCCCGTCGCCCCGCTCGCATAGCGCACTTGAGCCAATGCGAGGCAGGCCTGGCTGCTCGGCGACGACAGATCATTGAGCGAGCCAAAGGCTTCCAGGTGCGTCCATTCCGCGCCGGGACGCGGCTTCATGAAAGTGATGTCTGCATTGAGGTCGATGCGCGCACGCCGGATGAGGACCTCGAGGTCGCAGAAGCGATATTCGGGATCGGCGCCGCAATCCGCGATCACGATCAACGCGGCTTCCTGGCGTAGCAACGTATAGGCGCCGGTGTTCTCGAAGTGGCCGCCGTCGCTCAGGTACCAGTTGGTCGAACTGCTGCCTGGAAATGCGCCAAAGCACTCCAGGAGCAGGAACCGCGTCTTCATCAGCAGCGGACTCGCATGCACGACCGCCCCACGCTGTGCGATGCCGGCTTCGGCGCTGTTCCACCAGTAGCCGAGCCGGAGGCCCGCGAACACCGACAACGCGGCAAGCCCGCGCTTGGTCAGGCGGCCCATCGCCGGTGCAAAGGCCGCGCCTGAGATCGCCATCCACGCGCCGAGCGTGAGCGCGCCATCGCCATGCGCCTGCATCCACTTCGCGCCACCGGCCTGCATCCAACCCTGCGGACCGATGGTCAGCGGCTGGCTCTTGCGGTCGCGGTTGAAGAGCCGGTCCTTGGTGTCGTGCGTCTGGTTGATGCAGACGTTCGCGAGATGCACGGGCCCGCCGTGGGTCTGCGGTGCATATGCGTGCTGCGAGATATCGTCATGCGGATCGACCTCGCCCACCGGCACTTCCGGTGGCTCCAGCCCCGACACCTGATCGGTCGGACTGGCGCCGAGACGCTTCGCATTGGCGGCGCCCAGATAGCCCCGGACGATGCGTGCCTTGTAGAACATGTGCAACGACGACACGTTGAGAAAGGCAAAGTTGCGCCCTGTCACGAGCGCGTAGCTGCCGATGATCACCGCGATTGTTCCGAGCCAGGCCCAGCCTCGCGTGAACTGAAGTCCCGCGGGCGTAAACACGGGGAGCAGCACCGCCACGTAAACCACCGACACCCACCAAGCCGCAAGGCAGAAGGCCAGGACAAGCCCCAGCAGGCTTGCCAGCGTCAACACGAGCGTCTTGCCGACCCCGGGGATTTCCTGCCGGTGCGACAGCAGCATTGGCAGCACCCCCCGCAGCGCCGCGGCAACCACGAACAACGCCGCACCGTATGAGACGCGCTGCTGCTGGTCTTCGGCGGCCAACCACCAGGCCGTGCGGTCGAGAAGGCCCAGCATCACGATCAGCAATGCCGTGTTGATCACCGACGCCAAGCGGTCCGTGAGTTCATTGCGCAAGGCCGCCGCGTTCTTTTTTCGGCTGTAGTACAGCACCCAGAGCAGTGCAATCACCCAGCACAGCGCAAAACCCACGAAAGCGGGCGCAATCCACAAGGGTCCGCTGAAGCGCTCCACCAGCGGCCCGCCGATCCAGCACGCGCCCGCGCCGAGTGCGAGCCACATCGCGATCTGAAGAAGCATCGACGAAGCAGACGGCTTGTCGCGCACCGACCAATACGCGCATGCCAGCACGACAGACGCAAGGAAAGGCCCCACGAGCGTGAACCACAGCGTCGGCCATAACGTGGCCCACTCCACCAGCAATCGCAGGTACTGGAACGAATCGAGTTGGGCCACGCTGCTCACCACGTCGGGCGGCACGCTGTTGAGATCGACCGCGCGGAACACCGCGTCCCACAGCAGCAGGTTGGTCGCAGCCAGCACCATGCCGATCAGGCTCGCCGCGATCGCGAGTTCGATGTGCGTGCCCAGCAGATTGCGAAGATAGAGCGCGCCCGCAAAGAGCGAGTCGCGCAGGCCGCCGGGGATCAGGTAGCGGCCATTGGCGCGCAGCCACCATCCGAATCTGGAGCGATCGACATCGCCGAGCGCGCGCTCGATCTCGCGCACTTCGTCGGGACTATTGGCATTGGTACACAAGCGCCCCAGCGTCCCGCCGATGTAGCCCCCGCCCGACACCGTCGAGATCAGGTCGAACTTCAGCAGTTGCCGATGGCTGGCCAGCGCCTTGAGAAGCCCAAGGCAAAAAGTGGCGCTGCGAATGCCTCCGCCGGAGAGCGCCAAACCCCAGGGCCGTCGTCCGTCATCGTCGCCATAGAGTGCGCGGCGACGCTCGGCAACCAGCTTCTGGATGGTCTCGTCCATGCCGCTCCTCGTCGTGTGGATTGCAATATTTCATGGTTGACGCCGTGCATCAATGGCTCTAACGGCCTATGCCGGAGCGCAGGGTGGTGCTCGCCAGGTTGGTTAAGCTCCGCACCCAATGCAACCACTCCTCTTGCCCCCAGAATGGCCTCGCCGCGCGTTTGCGAGCCTGCTGATTGCCTTCTGCGGGCTGCTCGCCAGTTGCGCAACGCACGGCGCCTGCGAAAGCCCTTACGCGGCATCGCCGCAATTCGACTGCTGTGGCTTTCGAAATCCGCCCAATCCAGACGCGTTACCTACCCAAAGCCAATGGAAGATCTGGTCGCGCTTTCTCTTTGAGACCAAGACTGGTGCAGTGCCGGTCGATCCCATTCCGGTTCGACCCGTCACCATCGAAGAGCTCGAAGCACTGGACCCCAAAGCCAATCATGTGATGCGCATCGGGCATTCGTCGAACCTTCTCAAGCTGCATGGCAAATACTGGCTGACGGATCCGATGTTCAGCGAACGCGCTTCGCCCTTCCAGTGGATCGGGCCGCACCGTTTCGAGAAGCCGCCCATCACACTGGAGCAACTTCCACCCATCGAAGGGGTGGTTATCTCGCATGACCACTATGACCATCTCGACGCCGGAACCATCGAGTACCTCGCGCTGCGCGTGCAGCGCTATTTCGTTCCGCTTGGCGTGAAGGCGCGGCTCATTGAGCTCGGCGTCCCCGCGGATCGCATCACCGAACTGGACTGGTGGCAGACCCGCACCCAAGGCGGCGTGCAAGTGACGGCCACGCCCTCGCAGCACTTCTCGGGGCGAACCATCAATGACCGCGACAAGACGCTCTGGGCTTCATGGGTGGTCCAGAGCGGCGATCAGCGCATTTACTACAGCGGCGACTCCGGCTATTCGAAGCACTTCGCGCAGATTGGCGAGCGCTTTGGCGGCTTCGATCTGGTGATGATCGAGAACGGTGCCTACGATGCCTATTGGCCCTCGATTCACATGACACCCGAACAGGGCGCGCAGGCTTTTGAAGACCTGAACGGCAAGGTGCTCTTGCCGGTGCACAACAGCACCTTCGATCTCGCGTTCCACACTTGGCACGACCCGCTTGACCGCATCGCGGCCACGGCAGAAGGCAAGCACATCGTCCTGGCGACGCCGACACTCGGCGAAGTGCTCACGATCGGCCAGCCGCGGACCAACGTCCGCTGGTGGCAGGGCTTGCGTTAGCGGTCCTTCATCACCTTCAGCGGCGCTGGCGCTCGCGGGCGCGCCGCACCTGCCGGCTCTGCGATGCGTGTTCAGCCGCGCGCGCCTGTGCCGCCTTTTTCTCGCGCCGCTTGCGCGAAAGCCAGCGGCCGAACATGAAGCTCCCGAAGCCGCTCACGACCGCTATGAAAAGTCCGATGACGCCGGCTTCCATCTTTTTCTTTCGTGACTGGGGTTACAGCACGCGCGCGATGCTCGTGGGCTTGAAGCCCAGATCCGCTGCCTTGCCCTTGCGAGCACGCGTGGCGCGCGCGTTGTTCAGCGTGCGGATCTCCAGCGTCTCTTCACGTTCCTTCGCGCCGCGACCGACGCCTTCGATCTTCACGCTGCGCGTGTAGGCCGCCGCGCCCGCGAGCGTGTCCTTGGCTTCCAGGTCGATCAGCGTGAGACCGCGGCCGCCCTTCGGCAGTGCCTTGAGTTCGGCGATTTCGAAGGTGAGGATGCGTCCGCCCGTCGACGCGCAGGCGACGTGCGTCGCCGCAGGCATCGGCTCGGCGCCACCCGCGCCGCCCACCAGCGAAGGTCTGCACAACTGCTCGCCCTCGCCCACGTCGATGAAGGCCTTGCCGCCGCGCTGGCGCGAAATCATGTTCTCCACGGCGGCAATGAAGCCGAAGCCTCCCGTGCTCGACAGCAGCAGATTGGCGCCGAGCGGCCCCGCGAAGTAGTGCGCCACGTGCGTGCCGCTTTCCAGATCGATCAGCGTGGTGACCGGTTGGCCGTCGCCGCGTCCGCCCGGCAGCGAGGCCACCGGCACGCTGTAGACGCGCACGCTCTTGTCCTTGGCCGTTCCAAAGACGAGCAGCGTGTCGACCGTGCGGCACTCGAAGGCGCCATACAGCGCGTCACCCGACTTGAAGCTGTATTCGGGCGCGGCGGCGCCGGCCGCACGTTCGCTCGCCCAACCCTTCTGCGTGCGGACCCAGCCCTTCTGCGAGACGATCACGGTGACCGGCTCGTCGATCACGCGCACCTCGGCGACTGCGCGCTTCTCTGCCTGGATCAACGTGCGCCGTGGGTCTTCGAAGTTCTTTGCGTCGGCTTCGATCTCCTTCACCAGCAGTCGGCGCAGCGCGGCCGGGCTCCCAAGGATTTCTTCGAGCTTCTTCTGGTCTTCGCGCAGCCCTTTGAGCTCCTGCTCGATCTTGATGGCCTCGAGCCGTGCGAGTTGGCGCAGGCGGATTTCAAGGATGTCTTCGGCCTGCCGATCGCTCAGGTTGAAGCGCGCGATCAATGCAGCCTTCGGGTCCTCGGCCGCTCGGATGATGGCGATCACCTCGTCGATGTTGAGCAGCACCAGCTGCCGCCCTTCGAGGATGTGGATGCGGTCCAGCACCTTGTTGAGCCGATGGCGCGAGCGCTTCTCGACCGTGACTTCGCGGAAGGCGATCCACTCGTTGAGCATCTGGCGCAGCGACTTCTGCGTCGGCTTGCCGTCGATGCCCACCATCGTGAGATTGATCGGCGACGAGCTTTCCAGCGAAGTCTGCGACAGCAGCGTGCCGATGAATTCCTCCTGGCTGATGCGCGAGGTCTTGGGCTCGAACACCAGACGGACGGGCGCGTCCTTGCTCGACTCATCGCGCACGACATCGAGCACGGCCAGCACGGCAGCCTTCAACTGCGTCTGCTCGGCGCTCAAGGCCTTCTTGCCGGCACGCACCTTCGGATTGGTGATTTCCTCGATCTCTTCGAGTACCTTCTGCGTGCTGACGCCGGGCGGGAGTTCGTTGACCACGAGTTGCCACTGGCCGCGCGCGAGGTCTTCAATCTTCCAGCGCGCGCGCACCTTGAGCGAGCCCCGGCCGGTGCGATAGGCCTCGGCGATGTCCGCCGCACTGCTGATGATCTGCGCGCCGCCCGGATAGTCCGGCCCCGGCACGAAGCCCAGCAGTTCTTCATCGCCGAGCTTGCCGTTGGACTTGATCAGCGCCACGCAGGCGTCGGCAATCTCGCGCAGGTTGTGGCTCGGGATTTCAGTGGCCAAGCCAACGGCAATGCCGCTCGCGCCATTCAGCAGCGCAAAGGGCAGCCGTGCCGGCAGCAGGCGCGGTTCCTCGGTCGAGCCGTCGTAGTTGGGGATGAAGTCGACCGTGCCTTCATCGATCTCGTCGAGCAGCAAACTGGTGATGCGCGCAAGACGGGCTTCGGTGTAGCGCATGGCCGCGGCGCCATCGCCGTCGCGGCTGCCGAAATTGCCTTGCCCGTCGACCAGCGGATAGCGCTGCGAGAAATCCTGCGCCATGCGCACCAGCGCGTCGTAGGCCGCCTGGTCGCTGTGCGGATGGAATCGGCCGAGCACGTCGCCGACCACGCGCGCACTCTTGACGGGCTTGGCGCCCACGGTGCCGTTGGCGCCGCCGAAGCCCAGGCCCATGCGGGACATCGAATAAAGAATGCGCCGCTGCACGGGCTTCTGTCCGTCGCTGACGTCGGGCAATGCACGGCCTTTGACGACGCTCAGCGCGTATTCGAGGTACGCGGTCTGCGCATAGTCGGCCAGCGTCAGCGCGCTGTCGTCTTCGGGGCTCTGGAAATCGAGCGTCGGTTGGGAGTCCATGGAGAGATCAGGAAAAACAGGAAAAAATTGATAGCAGGGTGAGCGGCCTCGGCGTGCTCACCCCAATGTGGAAACTTGCGAACTCATTGCAACGGAGAACCCGCCGGCTCGGGCAAGGCCGGCATCACCGGCCTGTCACGTGCGTCGGGCGGCATATTGCCACGGCCGAGCGCCCCACCCGCCGGCACACCCATTTCCATGCGAATGCGCGACGGCGCTTTGCCTCGGCCGACCGCAGCCGAAGGCTTGAGATAGGCGTAAAGCTGCAACACGGTGGTCACGTAGTTCTGCGTCTCGGGATAGTTGGGCACCCTGTTGCCCGCACGCTGGACGGCGCCCTCGCCCGCGTTGTAGGCGGCCAGCGCCAGCTCGAGCTGTCCGGGGAACATGCCGAGCAGGTCGCGCAGGTAGCGCGAGCCGGTGGCGATATTGATGCGCGGATCGAAGAGCTTCTTCTCGATCGACGATCGCTTGTCGGCCGCGACACCGTAGCGCTCGGCGGTCGCCGGCATCACCTGCATCAAACCGAGCGCGCCCTTGGGCGACACGGCCTGCGCATCGAAGCCTGACTCGGTGGCAATGAGCGCCTGGAGCAGTTCGTAGTCGATCGAAAGCTGGCGCGCCGACTCGCGCATCGCGCCCTGCGCCGTCTTGTAGCCGGGAGACGATTCGAACATCGCCAGCAACGCCTGGGATGCGCGCGGCACCTTGCCGTCGATCGGGCGCTTGCCGGCGCGACCCCACATGCCAATGCCATTCGCGGTATCGAAGCTCTGCCCGCCACGAAAGAAAAGCTGATAACGGCCGTCGAGCTTCTCGGATGCGAAATGCCCCACGCCTTTGTCGTCGACGTAGCCGTAGATGTCAGCCGCCCGCGCCGGTGGCGCCAACACGGCCAGCCCACAGGCCAGCAACATCGACAGCAAAGACATCCGCATGGGAACGACCATCCGCCACTATGAGGTCGTGCGACCCCGCCAGGCCGTCCGCAACGTCACAAATTGTTCGAGGAGGTCACACATCGATCTCGACGTCGTCTGCGCGCAGCTCCATCAGTTCCCGGCGCGCGGCGGCTTCGCCCTTGCCCATGAGCTTGGTGATCTCGCCCTGCGTGCCCAGCACGTCGAAACGCCCGAGGCGGACTTGCAGCAGCCTGCGGGTATCGGGGTTGAGCGTCGTTTCCCACAACTGCTCGGCGCTCATTTCGCCAAGGCCCTTGAAGCGGCTGATGCTCCATGCGCCTTCGCGCACGCCGTCCTTGCGGAGCTTGTCGAGAATCGCGGTCAATTCACCTTCGTCCAGCGCATACACCTTGGAAGCCGGCTTCTTGCCGCGTGCGGGCGCGTCGACGCGAAAGAGCGGCGGCTTGGCCACATACACGTGGCCCGTTTCGATCAGCTTCGGAAAGTGCCTGAAGAACAGCGTCAGCAACAGCACCTGGATGTGCGAACCGTCGACGTCCGCATCACTCAGGATGCAGATCTTTCCGTAGCGCAGGCCGGTCATGTCGGGCGTGTCGTCCGGCCCGTGCGGATCGACGCCGACCGCCACCGAGATGTCGTGGATTTCGGTGTTGGCAAACAGCCGGTCGCGCTCGACCTCCCAGGTGTTGAGCACCTTCCCCCGCAGCGGCAGGATCGCCTGGCTTTCCTTGTCGCGGCCCATCTTGGCGCTGCCGCCAGCCGAATCCCCTTCGACGAGAAAGACTTCGTTGTGCGCGATGTCCTTGCTCTCGCAGTCGGTCAGCTTGCCCGGCAGCACGGCCACGCCGGAACCCTTGCGTTTCTCGACCTTCTGGCCGGCCCTCTGGCGCGTCTGCGCAGCCTTGATCGCCAGTTCAGCGAGCTTTCTGCCGTAGTCGACATGCTGGTTGAGCCACAGCTCCAGCGCCGGCCGGACAAAGCTGGACACCAGCCGCACCGCATCGCGCGAATTGAGCCGTTCCTTGATCTGGCCCTGGAACTGTGGATCGAGCACCTTGGCCGAGAGCACGTACGAAGCGCGCGCAAAGACGTCCTCGGGCAGCAGCTTCACGCCCTTGGGCAGCAGCGAATGCAGTTCGATGAAGCTTTTGACCGCATTGAAGAGACCATCGCGCAGGCCGCTCTCGTGCGTGCCGCCGGCGCTGGTCGGGATCAGGTTGACGTAGCTCTCGCGCACGGGCTGGCCGTCTTCGGTGAAGGCGACGCACCAGTCCGCGCCTTCGCCTTCGGCAAAGTTGTCGGCGTTCTTGTCCGCATGTCCTGCGCCTTCGAAAAGGGGAATGACAGGGTCGCCGTTGAGCGTCTGCATCAGGTAGTCGCGAAGACCCCCTTTGTAGAGCCACGTCTGTGTTTCCTTGGTCTTTTCGACCACGAGCGTGACGGTGACGCCCGGCATCAGAACAGCCTTGCTTCGCAGGAGATGCGTGAGCTCGTTGATCGGGAGCGCCGGCGATTCGAAGTACTTCGGATCGGGCCATGCCCGCACCGTGGTGCCTTGCTTGCGGTCACGCGGGCCGTCGCCGTTGGAGGCGGCCGCGACTTCCTGCGGGCGCACTTTCAGTTTGTCGATGACGTCGCCGGCGGCAAAAGCGATCTGCGCGACCGAGCCCTCGCGGTACGACGTCACTTCCAGCCGCTTCGAAAGCGCGTTGGTCACCGACACGCCCACCCCGTGCAGGCCGCCGGAGAAGCTGTAGGCGCCGCCGGAGCCCTTGTCGAACTTGCCACCGGCGTGCAGGCGCGTGAACACCAGCTCGACGACCGGCGCCTTTTCTTCGGGATGCAACCCGAATGGAATGCCGCGACCGTCGTCTTCGACGCTGGTCGAGCCGTCGGCGTGCAGCGTGACCTTGATTTTCTTGCCGTACCCCGCGAGCGCCTCATCGGCGGCGTTGTCCAGTACTTCCTGAATGATGTGCAGCGGGTTGTCGGTGCGGGTGTACATGCCCGGCCGCTGCTTGACGGGCTCGAGCCCCTTGAGGACGCGTATAGACGCCTCGCCGTAACTGCCTGGTTCCTTGCTTGCCATGGCGCGGGATTCTAGGGCTCGCGCCCGACAGCGCGGTGGCGCATCAGTCCGATGAGCAAATATCAACAATCGCATCGCGTTCGCCGCACACGCGCGATGCGCCTTTTCGGTACATTGCCCGGAATGACTTCCTCCCCCACCCAGCCTCTCAGCGTCAAGCAGGTTCTCATCTGCGGCGCCATGATCGTCACGATGTCCATGGGCATCCGGCATGGGTTCGGGCTTTGGCTGCAGCCGATCACGCAGGAAAACGGATGGTCGCGGCAGGCCTTCTCGCTGGCCATCGCCATCCAGAATCTTTCCTGGGGCGTGATCGGCGTGTTCGCCGGGATGCTGGCCGACAAGCTGGGGGCCTTCCGCGTCCTGCTGGCCGGCGCCGTGCTCTATGCGCTGGGCCTGGTCGGCATGGCCTTTTCGACTTCGACCTTCATCTTCGCGCTGACGGCCGGTGTGCTGATCGGTGCCGCGCAGGCCGGCACGACCTACGCAGTCATCTACGGCGTGATCGGCCGGCAAATCGCGCCCGAGCGGCGCTCCTGGGCCATGGGCGTGGCCGCGGCCGCGGGCTCGTTCGGGCAGTTCCTCATGGTGCCGGTCGAAGGGCTGCTGATTGCCCATCTCGGCTGGCAGACCGCACTGGTGGTGCTCGCAATGATGGTGCTGATCATCGTGCCACTGGCCTTCGGCCTTCGCGAGCCGCGCGTGGCGGCGAGTTCCGTGCGCCGCAGCCAGACCATTGGCGAAGCCATCCGGGAAGCCCTCAAATATCGGAGCTTCATGCTGCTGACCGCCGGCTATCTGGTTTGCGGCTTCCAGCTGGCGTTCATTGGCGTGCACATGCCGAGCTACCTGCGTGACAAGGGCCTGCCGCCCGAAGTCGCGAGCTACGCGCTCGCGCTGGTCGGCCTCTTCAACGTCTTCGGCACGTACACCGCCGGAGCGCTCGGCGCGCGGCTGGCAAAGCGCAAGCTGCTCGCAGCGATCTACATCGCCCGCGCGCTGGCGATCGCCTTGTTCGTGGTCGTTCCGATCTCGCCCCTGACGGTGTATGTCTTTGCGAGCGTGATGGGGTTCCTGTGGCTGTCGACCGTGCCGCTGACGAGCGGCATCGTGGCGCAGATCTTTGGCGTGGCGCATCTCTCCATGCTGGGCGGCGTCGTCTTTTTCAGCCACCAGGTGGGTTCGTTCCTGGGGGTGTGGCTTGGCGGCTATCTCTACGATCGCACCGGCAGCTACGACGTCGTCTGGTACATGGCCATCGCGCTCGGCGTGTTCGCGGCGCTGATCAACCTGCCGGTGAAGGAAGGCGCCATCGTGCGCCCGGCGGCGCAACCGGCCTGAGAGCGCCATGCGAAGCCCGAACCGCGAACGCCTGATCCACGCCGGCTGGCTCGCGGCAGCAATGGCCGCGCTGGCGGGCGTGTTCGCCCTCTATACGCGCCCCGCGTTCCTCGTGACCCTGATCGACCAGCTCTGGGCTTGCTTCTGATGCCACCCGATCACCACTCGCTGGCCCCGTTGCCCTGGATCGTCCGCTGGTCGTCTTTGCTGGCGCCGGGCGCTACCGTGCTGGACGTCGCCTGCGGTTCGGGCCGCCATATGCGCTGGTTCGCCGAACGCGGCCATGCGGTCACGGGTGTGGATCGGTCGCCGGAAGCGGTCGCGACGGCGGCACCCTACGGGCGGGTTCTTCAGGCCGACATCGAGGAAGGCCCGTGGCCTTTCGCCGGACAGGTGTTCGGCGCAGTGGTCGTTACCCGGTATCTCTGGCGTCCGCGGCTGCCAGATATCGTGGCAGCCGTCGCGCCGGGCGGGGTTTTGCTTTATGAAACCTTTGCGCAAGGCAACGAAACGGTCGGCAAACCGTCCCGGCCCGACTTCCTGCTGAAGCCCGGCGAGCTGCTGGCCGCTTGCGCCGACCTGCAGGTCATCGCGTATGAAAACGGCTTCCTCGCCTCGCCCGATCGCTTCGTCCAGCGCATCGCGGCCGTCCGTCCGGAGCCGACGGCGCCGGGCGCGCCATCGCGGTATCCGCTCCAGGACCCGTAGGCTCGCGGCCCTGCTCACCACGGGCAGGTCCTGAGTCGGGCGCCGCGGCGGATCAGTAGAATGCTCTCTTTTCGTCCAACCGACAAAGAGATCCCCTTGGAGCAACTGACAGGCAGCATCGTCGCACTGGTCACGCCGATGCTTGACGACGGCAGCGTCGACTATCCCGCACTGCGCCGACTCATCGACTGGCACATCGACGAAGGAACGGATTGTCTCGGCGTGGTCGGAACCACCGGCGAGTCCCCCACCGTCGACGTCGAAGAGCACTGCGAAATCATCCGCGTCTCGGTCGAACAGGCCCGGGGCCGCGTTCCAGTCATGGCCGGCTGCGGTGCCAATTCCACCAAGGAAGCCATCGAGCTCGCCAGGTTCGCCAAGGGCGTCGGCGCCGATTGCCAGCTCCAGGTCGTCCCCTACTACAACAAGCCGACACAGGAAGGCCAGTTCCAGCACTTCAAGGCCATCGCCGAAGCTGTGGGTGACCTCCCGATCGTGCTCTACAACGTGCCAGGCCGCACCGTCGCCGATATGGCGCACGACACCGTGCTGCGCCTCGCGCAAGTGCCCGGCATCATCGGCATCAAGGAAGCGACGGGCAACATCGAGCGCGCCCAATGGCTGATCCGCGAAGTGCCCAAGAATTTCGCGGTGTATTCGGGGGACGACCCCACCGCCGTCGCACTGATGCTATGCGGCGGTCAAGGCAACATCAGCGTCACCGCCAACGTGGCGCCACGCAAGATGCACGAGCTTTGCGTGGCGGCAATCGCCGGCGACGTGAAGCGCGCGATGCAGATCCAGTTCGAGCTGATGCCGCTGCATCGCCATCTCTTTGTTGAACCCAACCCCATTCCGGTCAAGTGGGCCATGGCACGGCTGGGCCTGTGCGGCGGCGCGTTGCGCCTGCCCCTGACCGAGCTTGCCGAAGCCGGCCGGCCGGTCGTGGAGGCAGCCCTGCGCGCCAGCGGCCTCCTCAAGGATTGACCCATCTTTACTGCGCTGTTTGCGAACCCGGCAACCTTTTGCCCGGACTGCGCTCTGAAACTGCGGGCGCTGCAGCCCATCGATTGAGCTAAACATTCCTAGAAGGAAGACGACGTTGAACACCATTTCGCGATTCGCACTGCTGGCGCTGGTCACCAGTCTTGCCGCTTGCTCGGTCCTCGAAAGCGACAAGATCGACTACAAGAGCGCCGGCAAGGCACCCACACTCGAAGTGCCGCCCGACCTGACGCAGTTGTCGCGCGACAACCGCTACGTGGTGCCCGGCGGTGCCGTCACCGCCAACAGCTACCAGGCAGGCCTTGCCAATGCGCCGAGCCTTCCGACGGCCGTGAGCTCCGTGGGCGACGTGCGCATGGAACGCTCGGGCACGCAGCGCTGGCTGGTCATCAACCGACCGGCGGACCAACTCTGGGAGCCCGTCAAGGACTTCTGGCAAGAGAGCGGCTTTCTGCTCACCACCGAGCAGCGCAACCTCGGCATCATGGAAACCGACTGGGCCGAAAACCGCGCCAAGCTGCCGCAGGACATCATCCGCAGCACGGTCGGCAGGTTCATGGATTCGGTCTATTCGACCGGCGAACTCGACCGCTTCCGCACGCGCATGGAACGCACGCCGACGGGCACCGAGATCTTCATCAGCCACCGCGGCATGCAAGAGGTCTACAGCACCAACACCAAGGACCAGACGGTGTGGCAGCCGCGCCCGAGCGATCCTGAACTCGAAGCCGAATTCCTCCGCCGCCTGATGGTGAAGCTCGGCGTGTCGCAAGAGCAATCGAAGGTGCTCGCCGCGGCTGCCGCCCCTGCGCAAACCGCCCGCGTCGCGAACGTCAGCGGCCAACCGGTCGTGCAAATCAGCGAAGGCTTCGAACGCGCATGGCGCCGCGTGGGCCTGGCGCTCGACCGTACCGGCTTCACCGTCGAAGACCGCGACCGCAGCGCCGGCACCTACTTCGTCCGCTACGTGCCGCCGAAGGCAGACAAGAACGAGGCGGGCTTCTTCGGCAAGCTGTTCACCTTCGGCTCAAGCAAGTCCGAGGCACCGCTCAAGTTCCGCATCCTCGTCAAGAGCCAGGGCGATACGAGCACCGTGTCTGTGCTCGACGGCACCGGCGCACCGGACAGCACCGCCAACGCGCAGCGCATCGTCCAGGTCATCGCTGACGACCTGAAGTAAAGCCAGGCTCGCATGCTCCGCTTCCGCAGCCTGGGCAGCGGCAGCACCGGCAACGCCACGCTGGTCGAAGCGACCAGCGGCGGCCGAACGTCACGGCTCCTGGTCGACTGCGGCTTTGCGCTGCGTCACCTGGACGCCCGCCTCGCGCACGCCGGCGTCGCTGCCTGTGACATCGACGCCGTTTTCATCACGCATGAACACGGCGACCACATCGGCTGCGCGCACGCGCTCTCAAGGCGCGAACGCATTCCGGTCTGGATGAGCGAAGGAACATGGCTCGCCACCGGTGGCCGCGATTTCCAGGGCCGCCTGAACCTCGCAAGGGACGGCCTCGAAATCGTGATGGGCGATCTGCTCGTGCAGCCCTTCACCGTGCCGCATGATGCGCGCGAACCGCTACAGCTTCGTTGCACCGATGGCGCGCGCAGCCTCGGCATCCTGACCGATTTAGGCCATGCAACGCCGCACGTGCTGGCCCGGCTGATGCAGCTGGACGCCTTGTTGCTCGAGTTCAACCATGACAGCGAAATGCTGGCGGGCTCTGCATACCCACCCTTTCTCAAGATGCGCGTCGGGGGCAACTACGGCCATCTGTCGAATATCGCCGCGGCGGCCATTGCGCGCGCGGTGTGTCATCCGGGGCTTCGGCATGTGGTTGGCGCTCATTTGAGCGAGCAGAACAACAGGCCGGACGTCGTGCGGCGTGCCATGGCCGAAGCTCTGGGTGCGAGCGAACACGAGATGCTCACCGCCACCGCCGCCGAAGGCTCGCCCTGGCTGGATCTCTGACGATCTGATGGACTCGCTCTGAAGATCAGAACCCAGTCCATGAAAAAGGCCGCCCTCGGGCGGCCTTCGCATTCACGGATGGACACATCAGGGCTTGGAAGGAGCCGTTCCGTCCTGCTGCTTCTTGGCCTGATCCGTCGCCGAGTTGGCCGCGTCGAGCGCTGAAGACGAAGCGCCGGGCGTCGCTGTCGACGATGCAGCAGGCGCAGCAGGTGCAGGCGCCGGAGCGGTTGTCGCCGGAGCGKGCGTTGTTGATGCTGCTGGTGCTGCCGGTGGGACCGCAGACTCATCCTTTTTTCCGCAGGCCGTCAACGCGGCGGCGGCGATCAATGATGCGAGCAAGAGAGACTTCTTCATTACGTGGCTCCTTTGGATGAAGGTTTCGAAAATTCTAGACCCGCATCTGCACGCGGATAAGTCTCAGGCCCCGATTCGCGGCATTGGCTTACAAGCCCAGAGTCGAGGTCGGAAAGCCGGATTTCGCATGGCGAAGACACTCTTCGATACGCTCGCGAATGGCACGGCGCCCCTCCGGACTGTGCCCGCAGACACCCCGCACATGCTCAACGTCGATGCGATGCAAAAACCATGATGGCGTCCAGATGGCGCTCGGCACCTGCGGAAGACCCGGTCCATCGCAAACGCGGCAGTCGATGATGTGGCCCCACATACGGCGCCAGTGAACGAATCGCGCGTGGTGGCGCTGAAACACATCGAAGGTCCTGGCGAGCAGAACGAGACTGCGACCCGAAGACGCCCATGCCTGAAGCGCTTCGATGACCGAGCGTTCGCCGAGGGGCCAGTCGTTGAAGTCCGGATCGCTCCATACGACTTCGCGCCAATTCTGCTGCGATGCGGCCGCCAAGGCGCTGCGCAGATGAAGGTCGAACGCATCGCGACCGTCGAATGCGCCTTTGGGCAGTTGAATGGCGGCGGCGCCCTCGCTTTCACTCGGCATGGGCCCATCCTGCTTCGCACCAGTCGCTCAATAGCGCTAGCGCATCGTCGCTCGCGGCGGCCAAGTCGCGCGGGCCGAGGGTGCGCTGGTCCGCCAACCGGCGCATGAGCTTGGCATCGCGACCCGAGGCACGAAAACTCTCGCCGTTGATGTAGAGATGGCGCGCGTCATACAGCATGCGCGTGCGCCGATCCAGTGCAATGGCGTTCAGATCGGCAGGCGGCTCGCCCTGGTCGAACCAGACGGTCGGCTTGGGTTCGGTCATGGATTCGCCCAGTGCGCGATCGATCACGTCTTCATCGCGCATGACGGCAAGGACGGCTTGGCGCGCAAAAGCTTGCAGCCCAGCCGGCATTTCCGCGGGATTGGCGAGCGCAGGCTGAGCGGGGTCGCGGTAGTGCACCGCGGCTTGGCCGACTGCGTCCTGCACGGCATCGGCCTGCGCTTCGGCGATGCGCGCCAGCAGGTCGGCGCCGAGCGGCGCAGCGGCAGGCGAACGAAGACCGATCGAGTAGGTCACGCAATCGCCGCCAACCGCGACGCCATCGTGCGCATAGCGCGGCGGCAGATACAGCATGTCGCCAGGCTCGAGGATGAAAGTCTGTTCAGGCTCGAACTGCGCGAGGATCTTGAGCGGGACATCCGGTTGAAGCCGCAGATCGCGCTGACGACCGATCGACCAGCGGCGGCGACCCTGCGCCTGGAGCAGAAACACGTCGTAGCTGTCGAAATGCGGCCCGACGCCACCGCCGTCGCTCGCGTAGCTGATCATCAAATCGTCCAGCCGCGCGTCGGGCACGAATCGAAACCGCTGCAACAACTCATGCACACCCTGATGGTGCAGATCGACTCCCTGGACCAGAAGCGTCCACGCGGCTTGCTTCAATGACGGCAGCGCCCGCCGAGCGAACGGCCCGTGTCGCAGTGACCAACCGGTCTTCGCATGGCGTATCAGGCGAGATTCGACGCCCTCCTGCGCAGCCAAATCGAACAGTTGTGCCCGCTCGATTGGTGGCACCATGTCGGGCACTGCCTGTCGAATCAGCAGCGGCTTCTTCTGCCAGTGACGGCGCATGAACTGCTGAGCACTTAAGCCGCCAAGCAGGGGCAAGGGTTGATCAATCTCCATGGGAGAATTCTGCAATGGAAATCTCTGAACAATGCGTGGTCGGCTTGACTTGGACGCTGAAAGACACGCTGGGCGAAGTGCTGGACGTGCTGGACGAGCCCGTCGAATTCCTCGTCGGTGGTGAGGATCTCTTCGACGCGATCGAAGCTGCGCTGCTTGGCCATGAGCCGGGCGCCCGGGTGCAACTGCAGTTGGAGCCCGAGCAGGCTTTCGGCGACTTCAACGACCAATTGCTGTTTCTTGAACCTCGCAATCTTTTCCCCGAAGGGACTGAAGAAGGCATGACCTTCGACGGTGCGGCACTTCCGGCAGGCGTGAACCCGGACATGCCGAAAGATGTCCTCTACACAGTGAGCGAGATCTATCCGGATCACCTGGTGCTCGACGGCAACCATCCTCTGGCCGGTATCGCGATCCGGCTGGACATGACGGTGAGATCGGTGCGCGAAGCGACGGAAGAAGAAATCGGACGCGGCACAGCCGGCACCGGCTTTTTCAAGATCCCGACGACGGCGCCGGGGAATGATCTCCTGCACTGAGCATCCCCCGCAGACCATCCGCGAACCATCCGGAAACGGGCATAAAAAAGCCGGGCATTGCCCGGCTTTTTCCGTTGGACCGGACCGCTACGACGCGCTGCTCAGTAGCGCGAAATCTGGCCGTTGTCGATTCGCACACGGTCGCCGATGCGAAGGTCGCCGGGCGAAGGAACGTCGAAAGCGCGATAGCCGCCGTTGTCCGTCTGGACCGACACGCGGTAGCTTTCATACACGCGAGGCCGGTTGTTGTTGGCTTCGACGCTGTTGCCCAGCAAGGCACCGCCGACCACGCCCAGCGCGGTTGCCGCTGCGCGGCCGTTTCCGCTGCCGATCTGGTTGCCCAGCACACCACCGACCAAGCCGCCGGCAACTGCACCGCCACCAGAAGTGGGCGCGCCGGACGACTGGCTGCGGATGACCTCGATGTTGGCCACGCGACCGTATTCGACGTAGGGCCCTTGCGCCACAGGTTGCGGCGGCTGGTACGGATAGCGCCCCGTTTCATAAACCGGTTGCGGCGCCACGCAAGCGGTAAGAGCAGAAATGGCGAGCACCGAAGCGGTGACAGCCAAGAGACGGGTTGGATTTTTCATGATGTATTGCTTCCTCAAAATACGGCGCCATTGACGCGCCCCATCCATGACTTAACGTCCGGGCAGCGGCCACGATGACTGACGTGGACACATGCTGAAACTTTCGACGCTGCGGCGCGTATCGGGTTCCTGTCTTTACGCGTGGGAAACGTGTTCAAGGCAGTGCGAGTGGCTGCCTACAAAAGCGATCAGTGTTTACCGGTCGAGCCGTAACCGCCCTCGCCACGTTCGCTGGGCGGAAACTCGCCGACGACGTTGAATTGCGCCTGCACCACTGGCACGATCACGAGTTGCGCCAGCCGCTCCATCGGCTGCAGGACAAAGGGCGTGTCGCTGCGGTTCCAGGCGCTGATCTTGAGTTCGCCCTGGTAGTCACTGTCGATCAGGCCCACGAGGTTGCCCAGCACGATGCCGTGCTTGTGACCGAGCCCGGAGCGCGGCAGGATCATCGCGGCAAAGCCCGGGTCGGCGAGATGGATCGCGATGCCGGTTCCCACCAGCTGCCAGCCGTTCGGCTCAAGGGTGATGGGCGCATCCAGGCAAGCCCGGAGGTCCAGCCCGGCACTGCCCGGGGTTGCGTAGGCTGGCAGTTGGTCCTGCATGCGGGGATCGAGGATGCGAACGTCGACTTTCACTGAAGATGCCTTTGGCTTTCGGATGGGTTGGGATGGGTTGATCTACGGATTCTTGCCGGCGGCGGCATAGGCGGGGAGCCGCGAGGCGATCTCCACCACCAGCTCGCGCGCCAGCGTCAATTTGGGCGCCCTCGGCAGTTCACGGACACCATTCGCGTCGACCAGCAGGAGGCTGTTGTCGTCCTGCCCGAAGGTCAGCGGACCGATGTTGCCCACCAGCAGCGGAATGCCCTTGCGCTCTCGCTTGGCCTTGGCGTGCTCGAGGAGGTTCTCACTCTCCGCCGCAAAGCCGACGCAGAAGAGTTCGCCACCCTTGGCTCGTTTGCCCTGCGCGACCGTCAAGAGGATGTCCTCGTTCTCGACGAAGTGCAGGACGGGCGGCTTGCCGCTGCCGTCCTTCTTGATCTTCTGCGCGCTGTGAGAAGCCGGACGCCAATCGGCCACCGCCGCGGTCGCAACAAAGACCGATGCCGTCGCCACGGAGCGGAGAGTCGCTTCGAGCATTTCCTGCGCGGATTTGACGTCGACACGCTGCACGCCGCGCGGCGTCGGCAGATGGACCGGTCCGGCCACCAAGGTGACTTGGGCGCCGGCATCGCGTGCTGCCCGTGCGATGGCGAAGCCCATTTTTCCGGACGAATGATTGGTGATGCCGCGGATCGGATCGAGTGCCTCGAAAGTCGGCCCGGCGGTGACGACCACGCGCTGGCCCGAGAGCACCTTGGGCTGGAACTGCGCGACGATTTCTTCGAAGAGCTGCTCGGCCTCCAGCATGCGTCCATCGCCCGTTTCGCCGCACGCCTGCCAGCCGTTTCCGACCCCCAGCACACGCGCACCATCGGCGTCCACCTGGCGGAGATTGCGCTGCGTCGCCGGATGGCCCCACATCTCGCGGTTCATCGCCGGCGCGATCAAGAGCGGCACGCGATCCATCGGCCGCGCGAGGCACATCAGGCTCAACAGTTCATCCGAGCGCCCCTGCACTAGCCGCGCGATGAAATCCGCGCTCGCGGGCGCCAGCACGATGGCATCCGCCTCGCGGCTCAAGTTGATGTGCGGCATGTTGTTGAGCTCGCGCGCATCCCACTGCGAGGTGTATACAGGCCGCCCCGACAGCGCCTGCATAGTGACCGGCGTGATGAACTGCGTCGCCGCTTCCGTCATCACCACCTGCACGGTCGCGCCCGCCTTCACCAGCAGCCGGCACAGCTCGGCCGACTTGTAGCAGGCGATCCCCCCCGTCAGTCCCAAAACGATGTGTTTGCCCGCAAGTTCTTGTTGCATCAAAGCAGTTTAATGCCGCCCACGCGCGCCGCACTGGGTGTTCGCGAGGGCCGCCGCGCGCGGCCGCCCGAAGCGGCCGGCCCGCCCCCGGCAGGGGGTAGGCGCAGCGACACGCAGTGCGCGAAGCCTGGGGGGGAGCCTATACAATCCCCATTTCCCACTTCCCGGATCTGCATCCGGAGCTGGCATGACCAAATTTGTCTTCGTCACCGGTGGCGTGGTGTCTTCCCTGGGCAAGGGAATCGCTTCCGCCTCGCTCGCCGCCCTTCTTGAATCGCGCGGCCTCCAAGTCACCCTCATCAAGCTCGATCCGTACATCAACGTCGACCCGGGCACGATGTCGCCGTTCCAGCATGGCGAAGTGTTCGTCACGGACGACGGGGCGGAAACCGACCTCGACCTCGGCCACTACGAGCGCTTCATCACGACCCGCATGCGGCGCGCCAACAACTTCACCACCGGCCAGATCTACAAGACCGTGCTCGAAAAAGAGCGTCGCGGAGACTATCTCGGCAAGACGGTGCAGGTCATTCCGCACATCACCAACGAAATCCAGGAATACGTCAAGCGCGGCGCCGGTATCGGTACCGCCCATGAAGTCGACGTCGCGATCGTCGAGATCGGCGGCACGGTCGGCGACATCGAATCCCTGCCCTTCCTCGAAGCCGTGCGCCAGATGAGCCTGCGCATGGGACCGAACAATTCGGCTTTCGTGCACCTGAGCTACGTGCCCTGGATCGCCGCCGCCGGCGAACTCAAGACCAAGCCAACCCAGCACACCGCGCAGAAGCTGCGCGAAATCGGCATCCAGGCCGACGCCCTGCTGTGCCGCGCCGACCGGCCCATTCCCGACGACCAGCGCGCCAAGATCTCGCTCTTCTCGAACGTGCCCGAATGGGGCGTGATCTCGATGTGGGACGTGGACACCATCTACAAGGTGCCGCGCATGCTTCACGAGCAGGGTCTGGACGGCCTCATCTGCGACAAGCTGCGCATCAACACGCCGCCGGCCAAGCTCAAGCGCTGGGACGACCTCGTGTATGAGGTCGAGCATCCGCAGAAGGAAGTCACCATTGCAATGGTCGGCAAATACGTGGACCTCTCCGACAGCTACAAGTCGCTGAATGAAGCGCTGCGCCATGCGGGCATGAAGAACCATGCGCGCGTGAAGATCGACTACGTCGACTCCGAAACCATCACGCCGCAGGACGTTGCGCGGCTCGCCAAGTACGACGCGATCCTGGTGCCCGGCGGATTCGGCCAGCGCGGCGTCGAAGGCAAGATTGCCGCCGCGCGTTTCGCACGCGAAACCAAGGTTCCGTACCTGGGCATCTGCCTCGGCATGCAGGTGGCGACGATCGAATATGCCCGCAACGTGGCCGGCCTCAAGAACGCCAACAGCACCGAATTCGAGCCCGACACGCCCTGCCCCGTGATCGCGCTGATCACCGAATGGAAGGACGCGGACGGCACCGTCAAGGTCCGCAACGAGAAGTCCGATCTCGGCGGCACGATGCGCCTCGGCGCGCAGAGCTCCGACGTGGCGCCCGGCACCTTAGCGCACAGCATCTACGGCGACGTCGTGACCGAGCGCCACCGCCATCGCTACGAAGCCAACGTCAACTACCTCGACGAATTGCGCCGTGCCGGCCTGGTGATCTCGGCCCTCACCCAGCGCGAGCACCTGACTGAAATCGTCGAACTGCCGCAAGGCGTGCATCCGTGGTTCATGGGTGTGCAATTCCACCCCGAATTCAAGTCCACACCATGGAGCGGCCATCCGTTGTTCAACGCGTTCATCAAGGCAGCGCTGGAACACCAGAATGCGGACAAGAAGGCTTTGAAGGTGGTGGCATGAAGCTTTGCGGGTTCGACATCGGGCTGGATAGAAGGTTTTTCCTGATCGCGGGCCCGTGCGTGGTCGAGTCCGAGCAGCTTCAGATGGACACCGCCGGCACGCTGAAGGAAATCACGGCCTCGCTGGGCATCCCCTTCATCTTCAAGAGCAGCTTCGACAAGGCCAATCGCTCGTCGGGCACGAGCTTTCGCGGTCCGGGCCGGGAGCGCGGTCTTGAGATCCTCGCGAAGGTCAAGCGCGAACTGGGCCTGCCGGTGCTGACGGACGTGCACACCGAAGACGACATCACTGCTGCGGCCGCAGTGGTCGACGTGCTCCAGACCCCCGCGTTCCTGTGCCGCCAGACCGACTTCATCCGCGCCGCGGCGCAATCGGGCAAGCCGGTGAACATCAAGAAGGGCCAGTTCCTCGCGCCCCACGACATGAAGAACGTGATCGACAAGGCGCGTGCGGCGGCCAAGGAAAAGGGCTTGCCCGAAGACCTCTTCATGGCATGCGAGCGGGGTGCGAGCTTCGGCTACAACAACCTCGTTTCCGATATGCGCTCGCTCGCGATCATGCGCGAGACCGGCGCCCCGGTGGTCTTCGATGCCACGCACTCCGTGCAGTTGCCCGGCGGCCAGGGAACCACTTCCGGCGGACAACGCGAGATGGTGCCCGTGCTGTCGCGTGCCGCAGTGGCGGTGGGCGTGGCAGGCCTGTTCATGGAAACCCATCCAGACCCTGCCAAGGCACTGAGCGACGGCCCCAACGCCGTGCCTCTCAAGCACATGAAGGCGCTGCTCGAAACGCTGGTCGCGCTCGACACCGTTACCAAGAAGAACCCATTCCTCGAGGATACTTTTCAAGCATGAGCGCCTACATCATCGCCAACGTCCAGGTCACCAATCCGACGCAGTACGAGGATTACAAGAAGTGGTCCTCGGAAGCCATGAAGGCGCACGGCGCCGAGGTCTGCGTGCGCGGCGGCAAGGTCGAAGTGCTCGAAGGCGACTGGCATCCCGAGCGCATCGTAATCCTCAAGTTTCCCAACGTGGAGGCCGCGAAGAAATTCAATGATTCGCCCGAATACAGCAAGGCGCGTGCTTCGCGCCAGGGTGCCGCGGTCATGCGAATGATCGTCGTCGAAGGTATTTAATAAGCTGACCCCCAGGTTGGCTCACTTCGTGTAGCCGCCCACCCCCTTTTCAGGGGGCGATACCAGCAGCCCGGCGAAGCCGGTTCTGCGGTATCCCTGGGATGAGACTGTGCATGTTTTGATCGCTGAGTGATTACAAGGTTTTTTTCGGAGCAAGAGAACAATGAGTGCAATCGTAGACATCGTCGGGCGCGAAATCCTCGACAGCCGCGGCAACCCAACCGTCGAATGCGACGTGTTGCTCGAATCGGGCACCATGGGCCGCGCGGCCGTGCCTTCGGGCGCTTCGACCGGGTCGCGCGAAGCGATCGAACTGCGTGACGGCGACAAGAGCCGCTACCTCGGCAAGGGCGTGCTCAAGGCAGTCGAGAACATCAACACCGAAATTTCCGAATCGGTGCTCGGCCTGGACGCCAGCGAACAGGCTTTCCTGGACCGCACGCTGAACGACCTGGACGGTACGGACAACAAGGCCCGCCTGGGCGCGAACGCCACGCTGGCCGTGTCGATGGCCGTGGCCCGTGCGGCTGCCGAAGAGTCGGGCCTGCCCCTCTACCGCTACTTCGGCGGCATGGGCGGCATGCAGTTGCCGGTGCCGATGATGAACGTCATCAACGGCGGCGCGCATGCCAACAACAGTCTCGACCTGCAGGAGTTCATGATCATCCCCGTGGGCGCGACAAGCTTCCGCGAGGCCGTGCGCTACGGCGCCGAAGTGTTCCACGCGCTCAAGAAGATCCTCGGCGACCGCGGCATCAGCACGGCGGTGGGCGACGAAGGCGGATTCGCGCCGAGCGTCGAAAGCCACGAAGCGGCGATCCAGCTGATCCTCGAAGCCATCGACAAGGCCGGCTACACGGCCGGCGAACAGATTGCCCTGGGCCTGGACTGCGCCGCCAGCGAGTTCTACAAGGACGGCAAGTACGTCCTCTCCGGCGAAAACCTCAGCCTCTCCGCCGAAAGCTGGACCGACATGCTGGCGACCTGGGTCGACAAGTACCCGATCATCAGCATCGAAGACGGCATGCACGAAGGCGATTGGGACGGCTGGAAGCACCTGACCGAGCGCCTCGGCAAGCGCGTGCAGCTGGTCGGCGACGATCTCTTCGTGACCAACACGAAGATCCTGCAGGAAGGCATCGACAAGGGCATCGCCAATTCGATCCTGATCAAGATCAACCAGATCGGCACGCTGACCGAAACTTTCGCCGCCATCGAAATGGCCAAGCGCGCGGGCTACACCGCGGTCATCAGCCACCGCTCGGGCGAAACCGAAGACAGCACCATCGCGGACATCGCAGTCGGCACCAACGCCGGTCAGATCAAGACGGGTTCGCTGTCGCGCTCGGACCGCATCGCCAAGTACAACCAGTTGCTGCGCATCGAGGAAGACCTCGGCGACGTCGCGAGCTACCCCGGCCGTGCGGCCTTCTACAACCTGAAATGAAGCCCGCCCCCAGGATCACTGATCCAGCGGCCCTGGGGTCGGTGAAGTCCGCCTGAAGGCGTACCGGCCATTCCCATGCGCTCACGCATCGTCCCGATCATCCTTGTCCTGTTGCTGCTGATTGTTCAATGGCAGCTTTGGACCGGGCGCGGCAGCGTCCGCGACGTGGCGCAACTTCAAGAGAAGCTGACCCAGCAAAAAGAGGCCAACGCCCGCGCCGCGCTCGCCAATGAGCGGCTGGCGAACGAAGTCAACGATCTCAAGGAGGGGCTGGAAATGGTCGAAGAGCGCGCCCGCCAGGAGTTGGGCATGGTCAAGCCCAACGAAGTGTTCGTGCAAATCACGCACTGAATGGCTTCAAGCTCGGCGGCAACGTGACGCCCGCTCTCCCCATTGGCTGTGTCATCGCGGTTCTAGGTGCGCAAGGCACCGGCAAGACCCAGCTCGCAAGCGCTCTCACCGCGCGCCTCGTGCAGCGCGGCATCGCCGCCGAACTCGTGCCCGACGTTTCGCTCGAATGGCGGACGCGCCTCGCGCGTGAACCGGACGATATCGAGCGGGCCGAAATGGCCGCCGAACAAGCGTTTCGCATCGCATCGGCGGCTGAACAGGGCGTGGTCGTCGCGGACACCACCGCCCTGACCACGGCGGTCGAAGGCGAAGTGCGATCGGAGCGGTCGGGCCCCTCGAACGAGAACTCCCTGTATCAACTGGCACTGGCCGCACACCGCGGCTATGCCGTCACGCTGCTGATGGCGCTCGACTTGCCACGCCGGGAAGAGCCCGCGACGAATGATCGAGCGCAAAGGACCGATGCCCTGTTGCGAGCCGCCCTCACGCGCTTTGGCTCACCTTTCGCCGTCATCCACGGCCGCGGCCCGGAGCGTCTTGCCAGCGCATGGAACGCGATCAATTCCCGTGCCGAATCGGCGGGCGTATCGTCCACCTCAGGCCGATCGGCGAACGGCGAGAGGCCCTGGTTCTGGCCTTGCGACAAATGCTCCGATCCGGCTTGCGAACACCGGCTGTTTCGCGATCTCCTGGCCAAGCGCTCTTAGAGTTCACGGCGCACCCCGGGTCCACACCTCATTCACGATCAAAGACCAGATGGCAAGTTCGTTGCACTCCAGAGCCTTTGCCGCCGCCGGCTTTCTCATCACTCTGGCTTGTTCCTTCGGGGCAGCCTGGGCGGCGCCAGCCAGCGTCATCGTCGAAAACCAGACGCGCCCCACGGCCTGCGCCGAGGAAGACAACGTCTCCCTGACGCTTCGGGGCGAAGGCATCCGGCGATTCCGGGTCGAAGCGCTGCAGCCGGCGTATATCAATTCGATCAAGGGTGACGTCACCGCACCGGATTTCTCCGGCTGCAACTTCGACGGCGGCGCGCATCCGACGGATCCAAGCTTCGCATTCAAGCAGCGTCGCGTCGTGCTTCACGACGGCAAGCAATGGACGATCGTCGGAATGACCCTGCCGACCTTCTGGCGCCCCAACCGGGTGCCGGTCAAGGTGGGTGCGCACTCGGGCGACGATTTCCACCTGATCCAGATCTTCGCCAAAGGCAAAGCAAAAGGTCACGGTAGCAAACCGATGGAGGCGCTGGTGCTCTATCCCGCCGACGGCTACTGGCGCCTCAAGCCGCTGCCGCTGCCCGGATTTGGCGATGGCGTGTACGGATCGTCTTTCCTGATGGGGCCGGTGGCGCAAGATGGCCGCCCGGTGGTGAACATCGCCTCGATCACGATCCAGCCGCAGCCCTTGTCGATTCACCTTCGTTTCGCGGATGGCGGCAGCGCGGTGGTCAAGGTTGCCGAGATCAGCCAGAAGCGCACCGCGCTCGACGTGGCACTTCAACCGCCGACGCAGGCCACGCGGCCATTCGCGGTGCTGCGATCGATGTATGTGGCGGCCGACAACGCCGACATGAGCGACATCGAATGGCAAGCAAGCCGGTCGGCCGAACCGCAGAAGACGCCACTGCAGCAGGTCACGACGCTGCAGGCCGCACAAGTCCGCTTCGGACGAACGATTCCATCGCGTCACAACACCAGCGCACCCGACATCCGCTTCAGCGGATTCGAGGCATCGCCGCGCGACTGATCTACTGCACGATGGCCGTGCCGGGCATCTGGTCGCCCGGCGCCGTGAAGATCTGCGCGGCATCGACCGCATCGAAACGGTATTGCTTGCCGCAGAAGTCGCAACCGACCTCGATGTCGCCGCGCTCGGCGAGGATGCTCTCGGCCTCTTCTTGACCGAGCCCGCGGATCATTCCCTCCACGCGGGCACGTCCGCAGGTGCACGCAAAATGCGGCCCCAGCATTCCGGATTGCGGCTCAAAGCGCAGGACCTTTTCTTCCCAGAACAGGCGGCGAAGAATGGTGTCGACGTCCAGCGTCAGCAGTTCGTCGCGCGTGAGGCTCGAAGCAAGGATCGAAATCCGGTTGTAGTCCTCGTTGAAACCGATCTGGTCCTGCTGGGCCTGGTCCTGATTGCCCTTCGCGGTGCCTTCGAGATTGGCCTCGCCCTTGACGGGCAGGCGCTGGATCAGCAAGCCCGCCGCCACCTTGTCGTCGGCCGCCAGCACGAGCGTGGTGTCGAGCTGTTCGCTCTGCAACATGTAGTGCTGCAGCACGTCGCTCAGGCGATCGAGCTTCTGACCCTCGTCACCGACGAGCGGCACCACACCCTGGTACGCCTGCTGGCCCGGGAGCTTGTCCTTGGGGTCGAGCGTGATCGCGCATCGCCCCTTGCTGTGCACGTTGACCATGTCAGGGAGCCGTGCGTCGGCGGACAGCTCGCCAGTCACCTTGGCGGTGGCGCGCAGGCTGAGATCCGGCTTGACCTCCGCGACGGCGATCTTGACCGGGCCGTCACCGAAGATCTGCAGGATCAACGCGCCGTTGAACTTGATGTTGGACTGCATCAGCGTGGCCGCGGCCGTCATCTCGCCGAGGAGCTCAGCCACGGGCGCGGGATACGCGCCTGTCGCCGTATTGGACGCGCGGCGCGCCAGGATTTCCTGCCAGGCATCCGTCAGGCGCACGATCATCCCGCGCACCGGCAGGCCGTCGAACAGGAACTTGTGCAACTCGCTCAATTGGAACTCGCTCTCCCGCCGCTTCAGGCGATTTTCTTGAGGCCCTTCGCAAAGCGACGGCCGTTTTCCACATAGTGCTCGGCGCTCTGCCGCAGCTTGGCGGCAGCCGCATCGTCGAGCGTGCGAACCACCTTGGCGGGCGAGCCGATGATGAGCGAGTTGTCCGGGAATTCCTTGCCCTCGGTCACGACACTGCCGGCGCCAACGATCGAATTGCGGCCGATCCTGGCGTTATTCAAGATCACCGCCTGAATCCCGACCAGCGAGTTGTCGCCGATGGTGCAGCCGTGCAGCATGACCTGATGGCCGACTGTGACGTTTTCGCCGATGGTCAGCGGGCAGCCGTGGTCGGCATGGAGCACCGACAGGTCCTGCACATTGCTGTTGCGACCGATGCTGAGCGATTCGGTGTCCCCGCGCAGCACCGCGCCGAACCAGACGCTCGCGTTTTCCGCGAGCACGACATTGCCGATCACCTGCGCGCTGTCGGCGACCCAGGCGCCTTCGCCAAGCTGCGGCGCCACGCCGTCGAGTTCATACAAGGCCATCGCGGAGTCTCCAAGGTCAAAAACTAGAATTGTAGGGATGCACCCCCGCCTTCGCGCTCTGGCAGCGCTTCGCCTGACCGATCCCGAACAGAAGGTGGGGGCTGCGCGCGCGGTCTTCGCGCAACTCGGTGCGCCAGGCGCTCACGCCCTCGCCACGCCCGTGCGACAGCCCGGTGACGAAGCCGGCGTCCCCGGCCGTCCGGAGCGACCGCTGCGCGTGTCCGCCACCGCCGTCGAAAAGCGCTCGCCCTTCACGCCCGAAGGCCGCGCCGCGCTGATCCACTCGATCTGCCACATCGAGTTCAACGCGATCAATCTCGCGCTCGATGCCGCGTGGCGCTACGACGGCATGCCCGAGGCCTACTACAGCGACTGGCTGCGGGTGGCCGACGAGGAAGCACAGCATTTCACACTGCTGCACGATCACCTGCGTGGCATGGGCTACAGCTACGGCGACTTCAGCGGCCATGACGGCCTCTGGAACATGTGCGAGAAGACCAAGGACGATGTGGTCGCGCGCATGGCCCTGGTACCGCGTACGCTCGAAGCCCGCGGCCTCGACGCGACGCCGTTGATCCAGGCCAAGCTGCGCCGCGTCAACACGCCTGATGCGTTGGAGGCGTGCGCCATCCTCGACATCATCCTGCGCGACGAGGTAGGGCATGTGGCAATCGGCAATCGCTGGTACCGCTGGCTGTGCACACGCGATGCGCTCGATCCGGTCTTGCACTATCGCCTGCTCTATCGCCGGCACGAGGCGCCGCGTCTGAAGGCGCCGTTCAACATGGATGCGCGCGCCCGCGCCGGCTTTACCGAAGAAGAGTTGCAGGCGCTTGCACAGGCCTGACGGTCATTCGGCGATCCTCGCTTGGCCGCGTGACGACCCGCGTGGCGACTTCGGCTTTTTTACGGCGGGACTTCGGCCAGAAACGCCGTTCCGCTTTGCTGCCACAGCCGAGCGGGCCGCACCGGCCGCGCCATTGGAACGCACGACTCGCGGCGGCGCCTTCTGCGCGGACTCGCGCAACGCGGCGTCGATCAGCGCATCGGCCATCCACAGCGCAGTGCGCTCGACCTCGCGGTCGCGCAGCCCCCAGATGTCCTTCAGGATCACATAAGGCTCGATGCCATAGACCACTGACAGCGCGCGATGCAGCCTGTCTCTCACGGCCGGGCGCAACTGCGGTGCAAGCGGCGCAATCGCATGTTCGAGGATGCGCACGCGATGGCCTCGCCGGTAGGGTTCTTCTTCAAGAAGGCCGGCGCGCTCCAACCCCCACTGCTCCAGCGAGAGCTGCGCGGCAGCACGCAACTGCGCCTCGAATTCCTTGAAGCGTGGAAAAGTCTGCAGGAAGAGTTCGTGGACGCGCTCGCGCCCGGTCGGGATGTCCGAAGCCAGCTTTCTGACCGGCCCGAGCGAACTGTCGATCACGGCGGTGACCAGCGCGCTGCGGCTCGGGAAGTAACGGTAGGCCGTGGCGCGCGACACTTTCGAGCGCGCTGCCGCTTCCGCGACCGAAGGAATGTGTCCGCTCTGCTGGATGATGTCCATCGCTGCGCCGAGCAGCAACTTGAAGGTAGCGGCCTTGACGCCGCGTTCCGGCGGGACGGGGGGTTCACTCAGCTTGTGTTTCAGGCGAGCCATGGGGTTTATACGGGTTCTAGGGGGCCTGACTTGGCTTGTGTGTGTCCGAGGACGGATCGTATGATGCACCGATCCCGTTTTGAGACGCAAGTCTCAAAAACGCAGGTTCCCTGATCTTCGCGGCAAAGAGCGCAAGGCTTGAGCAACGCGAGACAACCCGGAGACAACGGCATGCGCTTGGCCAGCTGGAGTTGGGGTGGACGCGAGCACGTCGGCACGATCTCGGCCGACGGTCGCGAAGCCGCGCCGCTTGCGGTGCGCGATGCTTCCGCGGGCGTCTTGCCGCTCATCCAGGCGCTGGACCGCGGCGAACCGCTCCCGCAGCCGTCGGGCACGCGTCTGCCGATCGAGGTCATCACGCTGCGCGCCCCACTGCCACGCCCCTTGCGCAGCCTGTTCTGCGTCGGACGCAACTACCGGGCGCATGCGAAGGAGCTTGCCGGCACAGTCTTCCGCGAATCGATGCCCGCGAGCGATCCCTGGCCGATCGTCTTCGGCAAGCTCGGTGAATGCGTGATCGGGCCTCGCGATGCAGTGCGGCTGCCCTCGCCTTCCACCACCGTGCAGGTCGACTACGAATCCGAGCTCGCCGTCGTGATCGGCCGCGGTGGGCGCGACATCGCACGATCCCGCGCCATGGATCACGTGTTCGGCTACACCGTCGTCAATGACGTGACGGCACGCGACGTGCAGATGCGTCACCAGCAATGGGACCTGGGCAAGAGCTTCGACGACTTCTGTCCGATGGGCCCATGGATCGTGACCGCGGATCAAGTCGACGGCCGCGCGACCCGGGTGCGAGGCTGGGTCAACGGCGAACTGCGGCAGGACGGATTGACGAAGGACATGATCTTCGACATCCCCACGCTCATCGAAACCTGCTCGCGCGGGATCACGCTCTATCCCGGCGACGTGATCGCCACGGGCACCCCTGCCGGCGTCGGCATGGGCCTCGATCCACCACGTTGGTTGAAATCGGGCGACGTGGTGCGCATCGAAATCGACGGCATTGGCGTCATTGAAAACAGATTCGAGTAAGCCATGGCATTTCAACTGATCGATCGAATCGCAGTCGAGGAAGAAGGTGAAGGCCCCGCCATCGTCTGCGTACACGGCCTGGGCGGCAGCGGCAACACCTTCACGCCGCTGATGCCCGCGATGGCCCGGCACCGTGTGATTCGCGTGGACCTGCCCGGCAGCGGGCGCTCGCAGCGTGCCGAGGGCGAGCTGACGATCGAGCGCTATGTCGAAACGCTGTTGCGCCTCTGCGAGCGGCTCGGTGTCTCCCGTGCCCACTGGATCGGACATTCGATGGGCACCATCGTCTGCCAGCACATCGCAGCCGATCATCCCGGGAAGGTGGCGAGCATCGCGCTCTTCGGTCCGCTGATCGCACCACCCGATGCCGCACGCACCGCAATGAAGGCTCGCGCCTTGAAGGCACGCGAAGGCGCGGCCGGCATGCAGGAGATCACCCAGGCATTGCTGCAGGGCGCGATCTCCGCCGACACGCGCGAGCGCCTTCCCGTCGCCGTCGCCTTCGTGCGCGAAAGCCTGATGCGCCAGGACGGCGAAGCCTACGCGCGCAGTTGCGAGGCTCTGGCAGGCGCGCAGGCGGCGGCGGTCGAGCGCATCGAAGCGCCCGTGCTGCTGGTGACCGGGGACGAAGACGGCGTCGCACCGCCGCAATCCGTCAGGGCCATGGCCGACAAGCTGCACCGTGCAGCCAGCAAGCGCGTGGTAGTGCTGCCGCGCTGCGGCCACTGGACACCCATCGAACGCCATGAGGAATGCCAGCGCGAGTTGCGCGACTTCTTGGCGGCACAAGCGAGGACCTGAACATGGCCGATGTGATGTTCACCAATGTGCGCATCTTCGATGGGGGCGGCGAAGCGCCCTTCACCGGGGATGTGCTGGTGCAGGGCAACCGTATCGCACGTGTCGTGCGGACCGGCTATGGCATGCAATCCGCGCCGGTCACCGGAGCGCGCGTGATCGATGGCGCGGGCGCCTTCCTGATGCCCGGCATGGTCGAGGCCCACACGCATTTCTCATGGAACGACCAGCCTAGCCTGGATGCAATCCAGCGCATGCCGCCTGAGGAACACATCCTGTGGTGCGCCGAAGTCGCCAAGCGCTATCTCGACATGGGCTGGACCAGTTGCGTCGGCGCAGCGACCGCCAAGCCGCGCCTGGATGTCGTGATCCGCAACGCGATTGCCGACGGCACCATCATCGGCCCGCGCTACCTGGCCGCGAGCCAGGAGATCACCGTCCCTGGTGGCTTGGGCGACACCACGCAGCCGCACCTGCCGCAGCCCGAATTCGCATTCGGCGCAGTGGTCAGTGGGGTCGAGGAGATGCGGCGCTGCGTGCGCATGTTCGTCAAGTACGGCGTCGATTCGCTCAAGATCAATTTGTCGGGCGAATCGATCACCGGCATGCCCAGCGAGATGAGCCAGTTCACCGAAGAGGAGATCGCCGTCTGCGTGCAGGAGGCCAAGGCATGGGGTCGGCGCGTCGCGGCGCATGCGCGCTCCACATGGTCGATCAAGCAGTGCGTCAAGCAGGGCATTGAAGTCATCTACCACGCGAGCTTCACCGACGAGGAAGCGCTCGACATGCTTGAAGCGCACAAGTTCGAGCACTTCATCGCGCCAGGATTGGCATGGCTCATCAACACCTGCCATCACGCGAGCGAATGGGGCCTCACGCCCGAAGTCACCCGCAAGATGGGCTATCACCGGGAACTCGAAGCAGCGGTCGAAAGCATGCGCGCGATGCGCAAGCGCGGCATCCGCATCCTGCCGGGCGGCGACTATGGCTTTGCGTGGACACCGCACGGCACCAACGCGAAGGACCTGGAGTACTTCGTCAAGTATGTGGGCATGAGCACCATGGAAGCGCTGCTGTCAGCCACCGCATGGGGCGGTCCGATGATGCGCATGGGCAAAGTGCTCGGCTACATCCGCGAAGGCTATCTCGCGGACATCCTCCTCATCGACGGCGACCCGCTTGCGGACATCACGGTGCTGCAGGACAAGGCGCGCATCCTGGCCGTGATGAAAGATGGTGAGTTTCATCGCGCTCCGCCCGTGCGACGCTCGCACACCACGCGCTGGGCAACTGCTTGAACACAGGAGAAGATCATGGCTGACGTCGTCTTCACTAACGTTCGAATCATCGACGGCACGGGGCAGAACCCCTTCAACGGCAGCGTGCTGGTGCGTGGAAATCGCATCCGCCAGGTGGGGCGCAGCACGGCACCGATCGCACCCAGTGGTGCGATGGTCGTCGACGCCGCGGGCGCCACGCTGATGCCGGGCATGTGCGAGGCGCACACGCACTTTTCGTGGAATGACGCGGCCACCCTCTCCGCCATCCAGCGCATGCCGCTCGAAGAGCACGTGCTGTGGTGCGCCAAAGTCGCCAGTCGATATCTGCAGGCGGGCTTCACGTCCTGCGTGGGCGCCGCCTGCGCCAAGCCTCGCTTGGATGTGGTGATCCGCAACGCCATCGCTGCCGGCCAGATTCCGGGGCCGCGCTATCTTGCGGCCAGCCAGGAGATCACAGTGCCCGGCGGACTGGGCGACGAGACCTTGCCGCATCTGCCCTTTCCTGAGTTCAGTTTCGGTGTCAACGTCAACTCCGCGGACGAGATGCGCAAGGTGGTGCGGATGTTCCTCAAGTACGGTGTCGACTCGATCAAGCTCAATCTCTCGGGCGACAACTTCACGCCGGATTCGCCGGCCGAGACCACCTGGATGAGCGACGCCGAGGTCGATGCGGCCATGACCGAAGTGCGCGTGCGCGGAAAGCGCGGCACGGCGCACGCGCGCTCAGCCGCATCGGTCAAGCAGGCGCTGCGGCACGGCATCGACGTGATCTATCACGCAAGCTTCACGGACGAGGAAACGCTCGACATGCTCGAAGCCGCGAAGGACCGCGTCTTCGTCGCACCTGGCATTGCCATCATCTACGCGATGCTGCACGAAGCCGAGGCCTACGGCATCACCTACGAGAAGGCCTGCGCAATGGGCTACCAGATCGAATGGGATGCCGCCATCGAGTCGCTCAAGGCCATGCACCGGCGCGGCGTGCGCATCCTCCCGGGCGGCGACTACGGATTTGCCTTCACGCCCCATTGCCAGAACGCGCGCGACATGGAGTTCTTCGTCAAGTATCTCGGCTTCACGCCGATGGAGGCAATCCGCTCGGCCACACTCTACGGCGGGCAGATCATGATGCGCGGCAACGAACTCGGCACAATCCAGGACGGCTACCTCGCCGACATGCTGCTGGTGGATGGCGATCCGCTCGCCAATCTCTCGATCCTGCGTGACCCAAAGCGCATCCTGGCCGTGATGAAGGACGGGGAGTTCGCCAAGGCGCCGGAGTTCAGCGCGCAGCGCCTGTGGGAGCGCGCCGCATGAAACGCAGCCAGTGGGTGCCGTTGCTCGTGTTCGGCATCCCGGTCGCCGTGTTCGCAGTCTGGGCGGTCACGGACAACGCATCGCTCTTCTTCAAGACATTGCTCAACGGGCTCACGCTGGCTTCACTCTACTTTCTGGTCGCGAGCGGCTTCACGCTCGTGTTCGGGCTGATGCGCAACGTCAATCTGGCGCATGGCTCGCTCTATCTGATCGGTGCCTACGTCGGATGGGTCGTCGGCGAACACACGGGCTCCTGGGTGCTCGCGGTCGTTGCCGGCTTTCTCTCGGCAGCGGTGCTGGGGCTGCTGATGCAGGTGCTGATCTTCCGGCACATGCAGGGCCAGGACTTGCGGCAGACGCTGGTGACCATCGGCCTTTCGATCGTGATGGCCGACGTCGCGCTCTGGATCTGGGGCGCGGAGATCTACACCTTCGATCCTCCCGCCTGGATCTACGGTTCGACCACGCTGCCGCTGGTGAACAAATTCCCGACCTATCGGCTGATGGTGCTGCTGGCTTCCATCGTGATCGGCGTCGGCCTGTGGCTGCTGCTGGCACGCACGCGCATCGGCATGATGATCCGCGCCGGTGTGGATGACCGCGGGATGCTCGCGGCATCGGGCGTGAACGTCCAACGCGTGTTTGCGCTGACCTTTGCCATCGGTGCGGGGCTGGCCGGGCTCGCCGGCGTGGTCGGCGGCACCGCGCTTTCAATCTCGCCAGGAGAGGACACGCGTTACCTGCTCGCATCCCTGGTGGTGGTGATCGTCGGCGGCATGGGCAGCGTGGTCGGTGCGGCGATTGGCGCACTGCTCATTGGCTTGGCAGAGCAATTCGGGCTGGCGTACGCGCCGACGTACAGCGTGGTGTTCACCTTCGTGATCATGGTGGTCGCCCTGGCGTTCAAGCCGCGCGGGCTGATGGGGAGAAACGCATGAGCGCCGCGCCGGGCCGCCCCAAGCAAGCTCGCACCGCAGTGCGCAGCACGGAGGTTACGTAATGAGCGCAGCGCAATGGCGACGGGCCATGAACTCATCGGCTGCGGCGGCTGGCGTCGCGCGGCGCGGTGGTGAGACGGGTAGGCTTCATCCGGTTGCAACGGCGCCGACCGCCACGGGCCTGGCCACAAGCGCGCCATCTCAGCGCTGGCGTTCCGCGTGGCGGGCGGTGCACTGGTATCACGTGGTGGTGCTGGCCTTTGTGCTCGTCTATCCCTTCGTTGCTTCGCCTTTCTTCACCTTCCAGATCGGCGCGCAATCGCTCGCACTCGGGCTCATCGCACTGTCGCTCACCTTCCTGGGCGGCTATGGCGGAATGGTCTCGCTCGCACAGATGACGATCGCGGGCTTCGCGGCCTACATGCTTGCGATCTTCGGCAGCAGCAGCAACATCGCGATCAGCCTCGGCTGGCCATGGTGGCTGGCACTCGTGATTGCCGTTGCGCTGGCCACGATCTTCGCGGCCGGCATCGGGTGGCTTTCGGTGCGCACCGAAGGCATCTACACGATCATGATCACGCTCGCGGTCGGCGTCGCCTTCTTCTATCTCGCGCAGCAGAACTACACGATGTTCAACGGCTTCCAGGGCTTCAGCAAGCTCGGGCCGCCGACCGTGTTCGGGCTGGACCTGCACGAGCCGGTCCCCTTCTACTTCCTGGTGCTGGCCTGCACGCTCGCGGGCTACTTCTGGGTCAAGTATCTGATTCGCGCGCCCTTCGGCATTGCGCTGCAAGGTATTCGAGACAACCCGCGCCGCATGGCGGCGCTGGGCTACAACGTCACCGCGCACCGAGTCGCCGCGTATGCCGTCGCGGGGCTCCTGGCTGCGGTCGGCGGGGTGCTGATGGTCTGGTACAACGGCCGCATCTCGCCCGGCACCATCGGTACCGGCGCGATGATCAACATCCTCATCATTGCCGTGCTCGGCGGCATGAAGCACCCGATCGGTGCCTTCGTCGGTGCGATTGTCTTCGTGCTGCTGCAGAACTTCGCCATCGACCTCGTCGATCGCGAACGCTTCAATCTCGTGATCGGCGGCGTCTTCCTCGCGATCGTCCTGTTTTCCCCCGACGGGCTTCTGGGCTTGTGGCAGAGCCGCACACGCCTGGCCCGCCTTTTCACCCAGCGCGGCCGGAGCCGCATTCATCAATGACAACCAGGAGCGAGACATGAGCAAAGGCAGAAGAATGTTCGGGCGCAGCATCGTCGCCGCGGCGGCGCTGATTGCAGTGACCGGAATTTCATACGCGCAGGAGACCGTGAAAATCGGGCTCCTCGCATCGCTGGAGGGCCCGTTCGCAGCGCCCGGGCAGGACGGCATGCGTGGCGCGGACCTCGCGCTCAAGCAGAAGAACGGCATGGCGGGCGGCAAGAAGATCGAGTTCGTCAAGGTCTCATCCGACGCCACGCCGGACAAGGCCGTGAACTCCACCCGCAAGGCCGTGGAGCAGGACAAGGTGCAGATCATGATCGGCCCGCTGTCGGGCGACGAAGGCATCGCGGTCAAGAACTACGCGAAGACGCAGCCCAACATCACCTTCATCAACGGCTCCTCAGGTGCGCAGGGCGCGACGCTTGCAGACCCTGCTCCCAACTTCTATCGCTTCAACACCGAAGGCGCTCAATGGATGGTGGGCCTGGGCGAGCATGCGCTCTCCAAGGGCTACAAGAAGACCTTCCTGATTGCGGAGGACTACGGCTTTCCGTATTCGCAGGTGCAGGGCTTCATGGCCAGCTACTGCGCCAAGGGCGGCAAGGTGATCGACAAGGCGTGGGTGCCGCTGGGCACCAAGGACTACGCATCGGTGATCGCGAAAATTCCCAAAGAGGCGGATGCGCTGCTGGTGGTGCTGGGCGGCTCCGACGCGGTGAACTTCCTCACGCAGTATGAGCAAGCCGGCGGCGACAAGCCGATGATCGGCGGCTCCATCACGGTCGACCAGACGGTCCTCAACTTCAAGGGCAAGCGCCGCGAGTCGCTGCTGGGCACTGCATCGGCAGGCCCGATGGCCGATTCGATCGACACGCCGGAGTGGAAGAAGTTCGTGGCCGACTACAAGGCGAACTTCAAGGACGGCTTCCCGAGCCCCTCGCTCTTTGCCTACCTCTACTACATCAACACCAAGGCGACGCTCGATGCGCTGGATGCAGTCAAGGGCGATCTCTCGAATGGACAGAAGGCCTATCGCGAGGCGCTTCAGAAGACCAACTTCCAAGGGCCGGCCGGTGTGGTGAAGATCGACGGCAACCGCAACGGCGTCGGCACGACCTACATCACCGAAGTGACGAAGGCACCGGACGGCTCCTTCTACAACAAAGTCGTGAAGACAGTGCCCGACATCTCGCAAACCTTGGGACTGCCTGAAGCCGAATTCAAGAAGATGGGCCTCGGCACGCGCGACGTACCCGACTGCAGGACCTGAGCCCGAATGGCCACGATCACCCCCCTGCGATCGGCCGCGTCACGCGGTGCCGTAAATGCCGGCGGCAGCACCCAGCTGCTGACGGGCGATGCCTTGCGGCTCGCGGGGGTGACGCGTGCCTTCGGGGCACTGCGTGCGGTGGACGATGTTTCGCTCACCGTCGCAGCCGGCGAGAAGTACGCCATCCTCGGCTCCAACGGCGCCGGCAAGACGACGCTGTTCAACGCGATCACCGGCGACTTTCCGCCGACGGCGGGTCGCATCCATTTTTTCGGCGAGGACATCACGGACTTGCCGCCCTATGAGCGCATCCGCAAAGGGTTGCGCCGTACTTATCAATCGTCGCTTCTGTTCCGGGAGCTGACGGTGCGCGACAACCTTTTCCTCGCCGTGCGCGGCGTCGCCAATGGGCGCTTCAGCTTTCTGCGGGCACGCGAAGGGCATGCGTCGACCCGGGCCGCGCAGGACCTGCTCGAACGCACGCGGCTGACGCACATCGCGGAAGAGAAGGTCGCCAACCTCGCGCATGGGCAGCAACGCCAACTCGAAATTGGCATGGCGCTGGCCGGCGCGCCACGGCTGATCCTGCTGGACGAACCGGCGGCAGGCTTGTCGCCGGCAGAGCGCCGCGAACTGGTCGCGCTGCTGCGCTCGCTGCCGTCGCACATGAGCTTCGTACTGATCGAGCACGACCTCGAGATTGCCCTGCGCGTGGTCGATCGGGTGACTGTGATGCACAACGGCCGCACGCTGCGCACTGGCAGCCCTGAAGAAATCGAAGGCGACGCCCAGGTGCAGGCGATCTACATGGGGAGCCGTCACTGATGGCCTGGTTCGGCATCAAGCGCGAGAGCGGAGGCGACAACGTGGTGGGCGGCAACACGCCGGTGCTCGCCATCGACAGCCTCGACGTGTATTACGGCCACGCCCATGCATTGCAAGGTGTGAGCCTGTCGGTCGAACGCGGCGTGCTCGGCATCGTCGGTCGCAACGGCATGGGCAAGACCACGCTGTGCAACGCGATCACCGGCATGGTCCCGGCGCGCGGCAGCATCCGGCTGGCGGGCGAAGAGATCCTCGGCCTCGCGCCCAACGAAATCACGCGGCGCGGCATCGCCTACGTGCCGCAGGGTCGCCGCGTATGGCCGTCGTTGTCAGTCGACGAAACATTGCGGCTGGTCGCGAGCCGGCGCCGGGAGGTCGACCGCATCTACGCGATGTTCCCCCGCCTTGCTGAACGGCGCGGGCACGGCGGCGCGCAACTTTCGGGTGGCGAACAGCAGATGCTCGCCATCGGGCGCGCGTTGCTGCTCAATCCCAAGCTGCTGGTGATGGACGAGCCCACCGAAGGCCTCGCGCCGATCATCGTCGAGCAGGTGGCGCAATCGCTGCGCGACCTGGCAGTCGAAGGCCGCATCGCCGTGCTGCTGATCGAGCAGAACCTCGGCGTCGCCATCTCGGTGGCCGATCGCATCGGCGTGATGGTCAATGGCCGGATTGCGCAGCAGATGCCGGCAGCCGAACTGGCGGCCGATCTCGACTTGCAGGAAAGGCTGCTCGGCGTGCGTTCCAACGGGCACGACGAGGAAGCTGCCGAAAGTGCCGGCTTGGCGACTCAGGGCGCCCCCGAGCCGACGCAGGTCTTCACGGTGCGCCGCACGCATGGCGATGGCGCGCCCACTCTCGACGACCTCGCGCCGCGCACGGTGAGAGGCTTCAATCGCTGGAACGCCGGCGGCACCGCAGCGCCGGTGGCCGACATCGAGCGCCAGCCGGCTGCGCCTCCGAAAACCGCCGCACCGCAGATCTTCGACTTTCCCGTCGCTGCCAGCAGCGTGCGCGCCGCGTACGTCGCCGGAACCTTCGACACCAAGGGTCGAGAGCTGCTCTTCCTGCGGCAATGCCTGGAGCGGCTCGGTCTGCGGGTCGTCACCGTCGATCTGTCGACCTCGGGCAAGACCTCGCCTGCCAACGTGCATCCGCGCGAAGTGGCGCGCCACCATCCCAATGGCGAATCGGCCGTCTTCAGCGGCGACCGCGGCAACGCGACCGCTGCAATGGCGCTCGCCTTCGAAGCCTTCGTGCAAGGGCGGCGCGATCTGGGTGGAATCATCTCAGCAGGCGGCTCCGGCGGCACTTCGATGGCAACGCAAGGCATGCGCGCGCTGCCCATCGGCGTGCCGAAGATGATGGTGTCGACCATGGCGAGCGGCGACACGCGCCCCTATGTCGGCCCGAGCGACATCTGCATGATGTATTCGGTCACCGATGTACAGGGAATCAACCGGATCAGCGAACGCGTTCTTGCCAACGCCGCGAACGCGCTGGCCGGCATGATCGCTCACCCGCCCGTTGTCTCCAATGACGGAAAGCCGGCGGTCGGACTCACCATGTTCGGCGTCACCACGCCTTGCGTTCAGATGCTGACGAAGCGGCTGGAAGACAGCCACGACTGCCTCGTCTTCCATGCGACAGGGGTGGGAGGCCAGTCGATGGAGAAGCTCGCCGACTCCGGTTTGCTGGCCGGCGTCATCGATGTCACCACCACCGAGATCGCCGACGAGATTGCGGGAGGCGTGCTCTCCGCCGGCCCCACGCGCATGGACGTGTTCGCGCGCCATGCCCTCCCCTACGTGGGCTCGTGCGGCGCGCTCGATATGGTGAACTTCGGCGCCTGGGACAGCGTGCCCGAGCGCTTTCGCGCCCGCAAGCTCTATCGGCACAACACCACGGTGACCCTGATGCGCACCACACCCGACGAATGCCGCGCCATGGGCGAATTCATCGCCGCCAAGCTCAACGCGATGCGCGGGCCGGTGCGCTTTCTCATTCCGGAAGGCGGCGTGTCCGCCATCGACCGGCCCGGCCAGCCGTTTCATGATCCCGAAGCAGACCGCGCGCTGTTCGCCGCCATCGAGCAGGGGTTCCGGCCCGGCGGGAACCGCAAGCTCATGCGGCTGCCGCTGCACATCAACGACGAAGCCTTTGCGGATGCGCTGGCTGCCGCGTGGCACGAGGTATCGCGCCCGACCACCAGCGCCCTTCGCGCCTGAACCCAGGAGCAGCCCAGCCCTATGCCACGCATCGATCGCTCCACGCTCCTGCAACGCCTGCGCGCCAAGATGGCGGCCGACCGGCCCATCATCGGCGGCGGCGCCGGCACGGGCCTTTCGGCCAAGTGCGAGGAAGCCGGCGGCATCGACCTGATCGTGATCTACAACTCGGGTCGCTACCGCATGGCGGGGCGCGGCTCGCTCGCTGGCCTGCTCGCTTATGGCAATGCCAACGAGATCGTCTGCGAGATGGCGCGCGAAGTGCTCCCCGTCGTGAAGCACACGCCGGTGCTTGCGGGTGTCAACGGCACCGATCCGTTCATGATTCCGGACGAGTTCCTGCGGCGGTTGATCGCGCTCGGATTCTCCGGCATCCAGAACTTTCCAACGGTGGGCCTCATCGACGGCACCTTTCGCGCGAATCTCGAAGAGACGGGCATGGGCTACGGATTGGAAGTCGAACTGGTCGAACGCGCCCGCAAGCTCGATCTCTTGACGACGCCCTATGTCTTCAGCGAGAACGATGCGCGCGCCATGGCAAGGGCCGGCGCCGACATCGTGGTCTGCCACATGGGACTGACCACCGGCGGCGCGATCGGCGCCGAAACGGCGCTGACGCTCGACGGCTGCGTAGAGCACATCAACCAATGGGCGGCTGCGGCGAAGAAGATCAAGCCCGATGCCATCGTGCTGTGTCACGGCGGCCCGATCGCCACCCCGAACGACGCGCGCTATGTGCTCTCGCGCTGTCCCGAATGCCACGGCTTCTACGGCGCCAGCTCGATGGAGCGGCTGCCTGCGGAAACGGCGCTCACCGAGACGACGCGCCGCTTCGTCCAGATCACACGCGACACGCAATAAGAGGAGACGACGTCCATGTCAGGTTCTCAATTCGGCAACTTCATCCTTGGTCTCATCGTGGTCGCGATCATCGTCGCGCTCGCGGTCTGGCTGCTGCACTGGCTTTACCTCCGCAGTTCGAAGGAACGGGCCTTCGTGCGCACGGGCCTTGGCGGCCAGAAGGTGGTGCTCGACGGCGGCGCCTTCGTGCTGCCCATCGTGCATGACGTGATCCCCGTCAACATGAACACGCTGCGGCTCGAAGTCAGCCGCGGGCGCGACAAGGCGCTCATCACCAAGGACCGCATGCGCGTCGACGTGATTGCCGAGTTCTACGTGCGCGTGGCAGCCAAGGCTGAAGCCGTCGCCGCCGCTGCGCAGACGCTCGGCCTGCGCACCATGGAGCCGGATCAGCTCAAGGAACTGGTGGAAGGCAAGTTCGTCGATGCGCTGCGCACTGCGGCGGCAGAGATGACGATGGAAGAACTGCACGAAAAGCGCGGCGCTTATGTGAAGCGGGTGCGCGAATCGGTGGCCGAGGACCTGACCAAGAACGGACTCGAACTCGAAGCCGCATCGCTCACGCAACTCGATCAGACCGGCATGGAATTCTTCAACCCGAGCAATGCCTTCGACGCCGAAGGTTTGACACGGCTGACAGAACAGATCGAGCACCGCAAGAAGCAACGCAACGACGTCGAGCAGGACACGCTCATCGCGATCCGCAACAAGAACCTCGAAGCCGAGAAGCTCTCGCTGGAGATCGATCGCGAAGGCGAGCATGCCCGCCTGGCCCAGCAGCGGGAAGTGGAAATCGCCCGCGCACGGCAGCGCGCGGAGTTGACCGCCGAGCGCGCCCATCGCGAGCAGGATGCCGAAAGCGCACAGATCACCGCCAAGCAGAGCATCGATACGGCGCGCATCCGCTCCGAACAGACCATCGAGCAGGAACGCATCGGCAAGGAGCGCGCGATCCAGAGTGCCGAGATCGAGCGCCGCTTGTCGCTTGAACTCGCCGAGCAACAGCGTGCGATCGCCATCGCCCGCGAGAGCAAGGCGCAGAGCGAGGCCCAGGCCGAGGCCGAAACGGCGCGCGCCCAGGCCGTCTCTGCCGAAGAAAAGGTGTTTACCGCACGCGAGGTCGAGATGGCCGAACGCAAGAAGGCGATCGACCTGATCGGCGCCGCACAGGTCGCCCAGCGCGACGCCCTGCGCCTCACCACTGCCGCGCAGGCCGAGAAGGATGCAAGCGCCGACCGGGGTGCGGCAGTGCGCGCGCAAGCCGAAGCCGACGCCGACGCCGAGAAAATCAAGTCGATGGCGATGCGTGTCCGCGCAGAGATCGAAGCGGAGGCGATGCGCATGATGAACGAAGCCCACAACATGCTGTCGCCCGAAGCACGCATGTCGGCACTGCGCATGAAGCTGGTGGAGAAGGCCGAGGCCATCATTCGCGAGTCGGTGAAGCCGATGGAGCGCATCGAGGGCATCAAGATCCTGCACGTGGACGGCCTCGGCGGCTCGTCGGGCGGCGGCGAGCGCAACGGCGACGGCGGCGGCTTCGCGGACGGGCTGGTCAATTCGGCATTGCGATTCCGGGCACAGGCGCCACTGGTCGATCAGTTGCTGCGCGAAATCGGCATTCAAGGCGGCGACATCCAGCGTCTCGTCAGCGAGGTCAGCGGCGCACAGACGGCGTTGCCATCGGGGGCTCCCCAGGAAAGGGAATAGCGCATGGTGCAGGTCTACGTCTCGAGCGTCATCGACGCCAGCGCGGACAATGTGTGGTCCCGCATCCGCGATTTCAACGGCCTGCCGCTCTGGCACCCCGGCATCGCCGACAGCCGCATCGAGAACAGCCAGCCGGCCGATCGAGTCGGCTGCATCCGCCACATTCACACCCGCGATGGCGGTGCGATCCGCGAGCGATTGCTGGCGCTGTCCGATTACGAGTACAGCTGCACCTACGAAATCCTCGAAAGCCCGATGGGCGTGTCGAACTACATCTCGACGCTCAAGCTCACGCCGGTGACTGACGGTGCGCGCTGCTTTGCCGAATGGAGCGTCGAATTCGATTGCGACGAAGGCCGCGAGCGCGACCTGACCGAGACCATCGGCGGCGGCGTGTTCCAGGGTGGCTTCGACGCGCTCAAGCGCCACTTCGGATCGAGCCGCTGACATGCTCCAGCGCGTGGTTCGATCGACCGTCATCGATGCGCCCATCGAGCGCGTGTGGGCCGTGCTGCGCGACTTCAACAGCCATGCGCAATGGCACGACGTCGTCGAAGCGAGCCGCATCGAAGCGCAGGAGCGCGGCGATCAGGTCGGCTGTGTGCGCAGCTTCACGTTGCGCGACGGCCATCGAATCCGCGAACAATTGCTGACGCTGTCGGACACCGAGCACAAGAGCACCTACTGCATCGTCGAAGCAACCGTGCCGCTGCAGCGCTACGTTTCCACACTCACCCTCAAGCGCGTGACGGACGGCAACCGCACCTTCTGGCACTGGACGTCGACCTTCTCGACGCCACCGGGCAGGGAGCGCGAATTGCGCGACATGGTTGCCCAGGACGTGTACGAAGCAGGCTTCGAGAACCTGCGTCGGCATCTGCGGCGCGGCGGCGATTTGCGACCTGCCGGCAGCGCGGCGATGCCGACCGCCCTGCCCCTCCCCACGCGCCGCGTCGCCGTCGAGCGCTATGGCGGACCCGAAGTGATGCACACGCAAGCCAGCGAAGTGGAAGCGCCTCGCGCGGGCGAGATTCGCATTCAGCAGCGCGCTGTCGGCGTGAACTATCTCGATGTGTATCTGCGTCGGGGCTGGGTGCCGGGACTGATGCCGGTTTCGCCGCAAGCGCCCGGCGTGCCGGGTATGGAAGCCGCGGGCAGTGTGCTCGACGTCGGTCCTCAGGTGACAGGCTTTCTCCCTGGCGATCGTGTCGCCTACCTCGGTCCGACGCCCGGTGCCTATTGCGGCGTGCGCTGCGTCCCTGCCGATTGGGTGGTGCGGTTGCCCGCAGCCGTGGAAGACGAGACCGCCGCCGCCGTGCTTCTGAAAGGCATCACGGCAGACTACCTGCTTCACGACCTCGGCCACGTGCAACGCGGCACACGTCTGCTGGTACATGCGGCTGCCGGCGGCGTCGGATTGCTCGTGTGCGCATGGGCGCGCCGTCTTGGCGCCACTGTATTGGGCACCGTGTCCACCGAAGAAAAAGCCCGCATCGCACGCGAGTACGGCTGCGATCACGTCATCGTGACGCGCGACTACCGCTTCGCTGACGCCGTGCAGCGCGCCTGCGGAGGCGCCGACGTCGTGATCGACGGTCTGGGCGATGCCGCGCGCGAAGAAAACCTCGCCGCCCTCGCAAGGCGCGGCCACTGGATAAGCCTCGGCCAGGCGAGCGGGCCTTTGTCCCCCCTGCCGCCCGACGCGCTCGTCGCCAAGTCGCTGAGCTTTTCACGTCCGGTGGTGTTCGACTACGTGGCCACCAACGACCAACTTGCGCAGCGCGCGCAACGCGTCTGGAGCGCGCTGGCAGACGGCACGATCAAACTGCCGCCCATCCAACGCTTCGGCCTCGATGCTGCGGCCGATGCTCATGCGCGCCTTGAATCGCGCGGCACCATCGGCGCCCTCGTGCTGCTGCCTTGAATCTCGAATCCACTCTGCCAGGAGAAAGCAATGATCGTCGGAATGAACCACTTCACCGTCATCGCGGAAGACCCGAAAGCCACCTTGGATTTCTACACCGGCCTGCTGGGCCTCAAGGTTGGCCAACGGCCCGATCTCGGCTTTGACGGCGCATGGCTGTACGGCGAAGCGCCCCAAGCGGTGCTGCACCTGTACTTCGATCGCAAACCGCCGGAACAGCGCGCAGGCGTGATCGACCACATGGCCTTCACCGCGCGCGGCCTCAAGGAAGTCAAAGCCCGCTTCGACCAGAGCGGCACCAAGTACGAACTGCGCCAAATACCCGGCGCGGGCACCTGGCAGTTGTTCTGCCACGATCCCAACGGCGCAAAGGTCGAGCTGGATTTCGCCCCGTCCGAGTCGCTCTAGCGCCTCAAGCCCTTGGGCCCTTGGGCCCTAAGCCGTCAGGTCGGCCGCCGCGAGACAACCATCTTCGGCGAGAAGCGCTGCAGCACGTCGCCGTGCTGGTTCTTCGTTTCGCAGCGCATCAGCACCATCCCCCGCTCGGGCCGCGAGCGCGACGGAATCACTTCCATCACTTCGCTCTCGACCCGCAGCACGTCACCCGGCCGCGTCGGCTTCGGCCACTGAAGCTCGCCCCCCGATCCGATCACGCCATCGGCCAGCGGAATCCCGCTCGTGACCAGCAACCGCATCGTGATCGCCGCCGTGTGCCACCCACTCGCCGCCAGTCCCTGAAAAAAAGTGTTCTTGGCAGCCTCAGCATCCAGATGAAAAGGCTGCGGATCAAACCGCGCAGCAAATTCAATGATCTGCGCCTCATCCAGCGCATGCTCGTCGCTGACAAAGCGATCCCCCACCTTCAAATCTTCGAGATAAAGATTCCGCGTAGCAGGCGTCAATTGAGCCATGGTGTGTTCCTCCATCGTGGACCCGCGCATTGTCCACTCGTCCCCCGGCCTGCGCAGCCAGCCCCCTCAGTGGAACACCGTGGAACCGGCTTCGCCGGGCCACCGGTGTTGCCCCCGGTCAGGGGGWAGGMGAAGCGACACGAAGTGCGCGCAGCCTGGGGGCGAGCAACAGGAACACCGTGGAACCGGCTTCGCCGGGCCACCGGTGTTGCCCCCGGTCAGGGGGTAGGCGAAGCGACACGAAGTGCGCGCAGCCTGGGGGCGAGCAACAGGCTAATCTGATTTGATCCCCGCCGACCGCACGATGCGCCCGTTGCTCTCGTACTCGCTCGCGATCTCGTTCTCGAAATCTTCCACCCGGCCGCCGGTCGGCACGTTGTCTGTCGCAAGCAGCTTCGCGCGCAGATCGGGGTTGTTCAGCGCCTTGTTGATCTCGACGTTGTATTTTTCAATGAGGATGGACGGCGTGCCGCCCGGCGCAAACACGCCAAAGAGCGACGACATGTTGGCAGCGGGATAGCCCAGCTCGGCCAGCGTCGGCACCTTGGGTAGTTTGTCCAGGCGCGCTGGCGCAGCGACGGCCAGCGGACGCAGCCTGCCCGCCTGGATCTGCGCGGAAACGGTTGCGCCCGCATTGGTCGACAGGATCTCGAACTGCCCGCCGATCGCATCGTTGAGCTGTTGCCCGCCGCCTTTGTACGGAATGTGCGTGACGTCGATCCTGGCCGCCGAACGAAGTTGTTCAAGCACGACGTGCCCCAGCGAAGCTTGCCCCGATGTGGCCCATCGAATCGCGCCCGGCCGGGCACGCGCGTCATCCAGCAAGGTGCGAAAGTCGCGCGTGCCGGTGGCCGTCGTCGCGAGGAGCAGCACGGGTGAATACATCACGCTCGCGACGGGGGCGATGTCCTTCATCGGGTCGAAAGGCGACTTGCCCAGGTGCGGGTTGAGCACCAACGGACTGATTGCCGAAAAGCCCAACGTTGCGCCGTCGGGTGGCGCTTTCGCAACCGCATCCATGCCGATCGTGCCACTCGCGCCGGCCTTGTTCTCGACGACGAAGGTCACGCCAAGCTGCGCTGCAAGCTTGTCGGCCAAGGCGCGCGCGACGACATCGCTGACCCCGCCCGCCGGATAAGCGACCACCATCCGCACCGTCTTCGGCACGACCTGGGCCTGCGCCGCCACGGCAATCAACGAAAGACCCAGCGCGGCCACAACGGCGCGCCGGCAAGAACTCAAAAGCATCGATTCAACTCCTCGGTCATGCGATTTTCCGGCAATCGGCGAAGCGATTCAGCCGCGCGGATGGTGTTTGGCATGCAGTTGCTTCAAGCGTTCCCGCGCGACGTGCGTATAGATGGTGGTGGTGGAGATGTCGGCGTGGCCGAGCAGCATCTGCACCGCACGCAGATCCGCACCATGGTTGAGCAAGTGCGTCGCAAAGGCATGGCGCAGGGTATGCGGAGACAACGGCACGTGGATGTCCGCCGCCAAGGCTGTCTTCTTCACGATGACCCAGAACATCATCCGGGTCATGCCAGCCCCTCGGTGGGTCACGAAAAGATCGGAAGTCTGCTGGCCATCGAGGATGACGGGACGCGACTCCTGCAAATAACGCTCGATCCAGCGCCTGGCCTCGCCGCCGAAAGGCACCAGGCGCTCCTTGCTGCCCTTGCCTAGCACGCGCAGCACGCCGTCGTTCAGGCTCATCTCAAACACCTTGAGCGCTACGAGTTCGCTCACGCGTAGCCCGCTTGCGTACATCAGTTCCAGCATGGCGCGGTCGCGCAGACCAAGGGGTGTGTCGACGTCCGGCGTGGCCAGCAGGTCGTCGACTTGCTTTTCAGACAAGGTCTTGATGGCGCGCGGCATCTGCCGGGCCGGCGCGAGGCGCAAGGTGGGATCCGCCGCGATGCGCTGCTCGCGCAGCGCCCACCGGTAATAGCGCTTGAACACCGTGAGGCGCCGGTTGGCCGAGGTCGCCTTGCCGTTGTCCGAGAGGCGCGCGCCCATGTAGGCCTGTAGGTCGTTCTCCAGTGCGGCACCCAGTGGCTTGCCGCGCTCGGCCTCCAACCAGTTCGCAAAGAGCTCGAGATCGAGGCGATAAGCCGCCAGCGTGTTCTTGGAGAGTCCGTCTTCGAGCCACAAGGCGTCGATGAAGTCGTCGATTTCAGGCGTTTCGATGGCCGTGGTCATGCGGTGCAAGATAACAAAAGACGGGCGCCCAAAACAAAAAAGGCTCCGAAGGAGCCTTTTTACCGTTGCCGGTGCGCTGCAGGGTGCTGCAGCAGTGTGTGCTTAGTAGCCGCCGCGACCACCGCCGCCGTAGCCGCCGCCACCGCCGCTGCGGTTGCCACCACCACCACCACCGCCGTAACCACCGCCGCCGCCGCCGCCGTAGCCGCCGCCACCGCTGCGACCGCCGCCGCCGAAGCCGCCGGGCGAGCGTGGCTCCATCGGACGGGCTTCATTGACGGTGAGGTTGCGACCGCCGAGCGCTTGCTCGTGGAGGCCTTCAATAGCTGCAAGCGCCTCGGCGTCCGAACCCATTTCGACGAAGCCGAAGCCCTTGGAACGGCCGGTGTCGCGCTCCATCATGACCTTGGCGCTGGCGACAGTGCCGTATTGGCTGAAAGCCTGCTCGAGGTCGTTGTCACGGATGGAGTAAGCGAGGTTGCCTACGTAAAGTTTCTTGCCCATGGAGGGACTCCTAAATCAAACCAAAAACACAAAGCGATGGAGTCCCTATATCACAACAAACTAAACAGGCGCTGTGGCGCGAAACTGACCGATCACCGGTTCACGTGCGGGCTGTAAAGCTCGCGACGCGCGGCTATTGTCGTCGACTCCGGACCTTTTGGGGGAAATGTCTTGTTTAATTGCAACAGTTTGAACATCAAGCCGGCTCGGCAAGGGTTTTGAGTCCCAGCCAGGCAGCCGCGATGACCGCATTGACCGACACACTCAGGGCGCTGGGCACATAAAACAGTGCCGATATCGCGGGGGCGCCCAACAGGATCTCGACGATTCCACCCAAGCCGAAAAACAACACGGCGCACCACAGCCACCGCCGCATATAGATGAGAAGCCAGTGCGCCTGCGACCGGTTGTGCCGCATGGCTGCGGATCGTTCGAAGACATTGCCCAGCGTAACGTCGACGAAAAGCCACTCGAAGAAGAAGTAGCGATACACGAGAGTGCGAAAGGTCAACTCATGCACGATCCATCTCCTTTGGCTGGCGGCGCTTCATCCTTCGACGATTCTTGGGAGGGCCCTTGTCGAGAGGGCCCTTGTCATTCTCTGGTGAATCTCAAGCGGTCGGCTGTAGGTCGCCGCGTCGTCAGGGCGTCGTGTCGCCGCCCTGCCTCCGCGGCTCCTCCTCAGTCGAGCTGCAGCTTCTGCTTGACGACCACGTCCTTGTAGACGGCGAACTCCGCCTTGATCTGCTCGGCGAACTGCTCGGGCGTGTTGGCCACGACGAGCGAGCCGGTGTCTTCGATGCGCTTGCGAACAGCCGGATCTTCGACCGACTTCTTGACGCCCGCGTTGACCTTGTCGACCACGTCCTTTGGCAGGCCCTTCGGACCGAGGATGCCGTAATAGGCCATGCGGTTCACGGGCTCCAGGCCCACTTCCTTGAAGGTGGGCACATTCGGGAGTTCCTTCAGCCGCTGCGGTGCCGACACCACGATCGGCACCAGCCTGCCGGCCTTGATGAAGGGCAGCGTCGACGGGATGTTGTCGAACATGATCGCCACCTGTCCGGCCACGACATCGTTCAGCGCCGGCCCCGCGCCGCGATAGGGAATGTGCGTGACGTAGGTGTTGGTGAGGCTCTTGTAGAGCTCCATCAGCAGATGCCCGATGCCGCCGGTGCCTGACGAGGCGTACGAATACTTGCCCGGGTTCTTCTTCAGTTCGGCGACAAACTCTGCGTAGTTCTTCGCAGGGAAGCTCGGGTTCACCGCGATGATGTTCGGCGTGGCCGCGATGTTGACGATCGGCGTGAAGTCGTTGATCGGGTCGTAGGGCGTCTTCGGATTGATGGCCGGATTGGCCGCCGTGCTCGACACCGTTGCCACGCCGAGCTTGTACCCATCAGGCGCGGACCGCGCGGTTTCGGCCGCGCCCACGATGCCGCCGCCGCCCGCGCGGTTGATGACGACCACGCTCTGGCCAAGGGCCTTGCTCAGCGGTTCCGAAATCACGCGCGCCACGATGTCGGTCGTGCCTCCGGGTGCAAACGGGACCTGCAGTTCGATCGGCTTGTTCGGATAGCTTTGCGCCCAGCTGGATGTTGCGAACGCGGCAAGCGCGGCGGCGCCGGCGATCGCATTCCATTGACGACGGTTCATTGATTGGCCTCCTTGAGCCAGTAAACGAAAGCCGCCATGCTACCGGCTCGGTCATCGCGCCGCTTCGTGGATAACCCACAGGCAGCCGCCGTTTATCCTCGACTGGGTGAACTATGCGCAACTGCTCTTCCCCGACTTCTCACTCATCGCATGCGGCTGGTTGCTGTGTCGCTACACGGCGCTCGATCGCCGGGTCTGGGACCACGTCGAAAGCCTGGTGTACTACTTTCTTTTTCCGGTGCTGCTGTTTCATTCGATCATCCGCAGCCCGCTCGATTTCGGCGCCACTTCGAACCTGATCACGGCGGGTGTCGGAGTCGGGCTTTCCGGCATCGCCCTGGCCTATGCATTGCCATTTCTGCCGGTGATCGGGCCGCACATCGACCGACGCGATCACGCGGCGAGTGCGCAGGTGTCCTTTCGCTTCAACTCTTTCATCTGTCTGGCATTGTCTGAACGCTTGGCGGGCCCTGAAGGACTGCTCATGATTGCGGTGCTGATCGGCGTCTGCGTGCCGCTCTTCAATATCGCGGCGGTGTGGCCGATGGCGAGACACGCGCAAAGCGGGTTCCTGCGGCAATTGGCGCGCAACCCGCTGATCATCGCCACCGTTACAGGGCTCATCGCCAACTTGCTCGGGCTGGGCGTGCCGACTTGGTTGACGCCGACGTTGTCGCGCATCGGTGCCGCATCGCTCGCATTGGGATTGATGGCTGCGGGCGCCGGCATGCAGTTCGCGACGCTCGCGCGTGGCAAGGTGCTTGCCTTTTCGGTGCTCGCCATCCGGCACCTGGCGCTGCCGCTGATCGGATGGAGCCTCGCCGTGGTGTTGAAGCTCGATCCTGCGCAGGCCGCAGTGCTGATGACCTTCTCGGCCGTGCCGACCGCCTCGAGCGCCTATGTATTGGCCGCTCGCATGGGCTACAACGGCCCCTACGTCGCGGGACTGGTGACGCTCTCGACCGTGCTGGGCGTGGCGAGCCTGCCTTTCGGGTTGGCACTGATCAGCAAGTAGCGCCCCGTTGACCGTGGTCCACGGCTACCATTCGGCGATGCGCCCTTCCCTTCTGGTCGTTGTCGCCGCAGCGTCTTTTGCAGGTGCGGCACAGGCACAGGACTACGCGCACTATCAGGGCGCCTGGAATGGTTCCTTCTTGTTTTATGTGGCGCAGCAGGACACCGGCGCGCTGGGTCCGCCGGAGGTCTATCCCGGCACGCTCCAGATCGAGGCCGACGGCGCAGTGGGTGGCAGCGTGCCGGATGCGGCCTGCATGATGAAAGGGTCCAGCACCGACTATGTCTCGCCCATCAATGCATCGATCGACCTCGATGTGAGCGGCTGCAGGGACACGCGCTTCAACGGCCACTACAACGGCAAGCTGCTCAACAACCCGACGTTGAAGTACGCATCGCTCCGCTTGAGTTCGATTCGCTCGATGGACGCAGGCACGGCGCAGATCTCGGCCATCATCCGACACTGACGTCCAACGCCCATTCGACATGCTCGCGAACGAGCGCGCTGGGGTGCGAGAGGCGCGCGGCCAATGCGGCACGGGCGCTTTCGTCGCCGGCCCGCAGCGCATTGCCGAGCGCCACGGCCACGTTGCGCAGCCAGCGTTCATGGCCGATGCGGCGGATCGGGCTGCCTTCGGTGTAGCGGAGAAACTCTTCCTCGGTCCATGCAAAGAGTTCGCCGAGCTGCCGGCCCGTGAGGCCCTCTCTCGCATCGAAATCGGCAAGCGCACTCTTCTTTGCAAACTTGTTCCACGGACAGATCAGTTGGCAGTCGTCGCAGCCGTAGATGCGGTTGGCCATCAGCGGCCGCAGTTCGAGCGGAATGGAACCTGCATGTTCGATCGTCAGGTAGGAGATGCAGCGACGCGCGTCGAGCCGATGAGGCGCGATGATGGCGCGCGTCGGACACACGTCGATGCAGGCGCTGCAGCTCCCGCAGTGCGGCGTGACAGGCTCACTGGGCGGCAGCGCCATGTCCACGTAGATTTCGCCGAGGAAAAACATCGAGCCCGCCTCGCGGTCGAGCACCAGCGTGTGCTTGCCGCGCCAGCCCTGGCCGCTGCGCGACGCCAGTTCGGCTTCGAGCACGGGGGCTGAATCGGTGAACGCACGATGGCCGAAGGGGCCGACTTCTTCTGCGATGCGCTCGGCCAGCTTCGACAGGCGGGACCGCAGCACCTTGTGATAGTCGCGGCCTCGCGCATACATCGACACGATGGCCTCGCTGGGCCGCTGCAACCGCGCGAACTCGATGGCTTGCCACCCGTCAGGCGTGTCCCGCGGCAAGTAGTCCATGCGCGCGGTGATCACCGAAACCGTGCCCGGGACCAGCTCTGCCGGCCTTGCGCGCCGGGTCCCATGCGCGGCCATGTAGTGCATGTCGCCATGAAATCCCTCGGCGAGCCACTGCATCAGGCCCTCTTCCGCACTCGACAGGTCGACACCTGCGACCCCGATTTGGGAGAATCCGAGCTCCCGGGCCAAGGCCTGAATCCGAATGACGAGTTGATGGCTGCCGATCACCTGCCGATTGTAGAAACGCACAGCACCACGCGCGTGTGGCGCACCGAGGACGACACGGATGCACTGGCAGTCGCGCTGGCTCGATCGCCCGCCCTGCGCAACGCCTTCATCGCGCTGCAAGGCGACCTCGGTGCCGGCAAGACGACCTTTGTCCGCCACCTTCTGCGCGCCTTGGGCATCACCGGTCGCATCAAGAGCCCAACCTATGCGGTGGTCGAACCGCACGAGGCGCCGGACGGGCTCGCCATCTTCCATTTCGACTTCTACCGATTCAGCGATCCGCGCGAATGGGAAGACGCAGGCTTCCGCGACATCTTCGCCGGCCCCGGCCTCAAGTTGGCTGAGTGGCCAGAAAACGCCGCGGGGCGCATTCCACTTGCGGACCTCGCTATTAAAATCGAAGCAATGACCGACGACACTCGCACCGTGACCCTTCGTGCCAATACGCCGCGCGGCACCCGGTTGCTGGCCGACGCCGCATGAGCGCCGGACTGAAGCGACGCGCGCTGCTGCAAGGCGGTAGCCTGGCCCTGTTGCTCGGGGTGCAGGAAATCGCCCGCGGCGCCACCATCGTGGCAGTCCGCGTCTGGCCCGCTGAAGACTACACACGCGTCACCATCGAATCGGACGGCCGGCTCAAGTCGCAGCAACTGGTGGTCGGCAACCCACCCCGCCTGGCAGTGGACGTCGAAGGCATCGACCTCAATCCGGCCCTGCGCGAGCTCGTCGGCAAGATCAAGCCCGACGACCCCTACATCAATGGCTTGCGCGTCGGGCAGTTCGCGCCCAGCGTGGTACGCATCGTCTTCGATCTGAAGCAGGCGGTCGCACCGCAGGTCTTTTCGCTCGCGCCGGTGGCGGCCTACCGCGATCGGCTTGTGCTCGATCTCTATCCGCAGCAAGCCATTGACCCGCTCGAAGCACTCATCACGGAGCGCATGCGTGATGCCCAGAAGGCCCCGCAGGCTGCAAGTCAACCGGCCCGGCCCGGCCCGGAAGCACCCGATCCGTTGGGTGAGCTGATGGCCCAGCAATCGGCACGCCCGCCGCAGCCGTCCTCATTGGCGCCTGGCAATCGGGCGCCCGCGGGCACCGGCCTGCCGCTGCAAGTGCCTCCCGCCGCGAGCGCGCCGCCACCCGCAGCGCCCCCAGCCGTTGCACGCGGAGGCGCGACCGCCAGCCAGACCGATCGGATCATCATCGTCGCGCTCGACCCGGGCCACGGCGGTGAAGACCCCGGCGCGACCGGATCGAACGGCACGCGTGAAAAAGACATCGTGCTGCAGATCGCGCACCGGCTGCGCCAACGCATCAACGCCAGCAGCGTCAACGGCAATCCGATGCGCGCCTTTCTCACGCGCGACTCCGACTTCTTCGTGCCGCTCGGCGTGCGCGTGCAGAAGGCGCGCCGCGTACAGGCCGACCTCTTCGTGAGCATCCACGCCGACGCGTTCACCACGCCTGATGCACGCGGGGCGAGCGTGTTCGCCCTCAGCCAGAGCGGCGCGTCGAGCAGCGCCGCACGCTGGCTCGCTAACAAGGAAAACCAGGCCGACAGCGTCGGCGGCGTGAACGTCGGGAGCCACGAAGTGCAGGTCCAACGCGCCTTGCTCGACATGAGCACCACCGCGCAGATCAACGACAGCATCAAGCTCGGCGGCGCGATGCTAGGGGAGATCCGCAGCATCGGCGCCCGTCTTCACAAGGGTCAGGTCGAGCAAGCCGGCTTTGCCGTTCTCAAGGCACCGGACATTCCGAGCGTGCTGGTCGAAACAGCGTTTATCAGCAATCCCGAAGAAGAAGCCAAGCTGCGCAGCACCGCCTACCAGGAAGACCTTGCGGACGCGCTCATGCGCGGCATCCAGCGCTACTTTGCGCAGAACCCGCCCCTGGCGCGCAGCCGGCAGTTGTAGCGGCGGCGTACAGGCGGTCACTGCCGCTGTTTGCGCAGCTGTTTGCGCAGCTATTTGCCCGGCAGCCCGCAGGCCTGCAGCGAGCTTTTCTTCATCGCATCCATCTCACGGCGCGAAGTCGGCGGGCTGCCATGAAAAGCCGTCGTGAAACGCTCCGCGCCGCAGTCGCAGCGCTCGACACGATCAGCCTGCTTGCGAAAGCTCGTGAGGCAGTCTCGCTTGAACCATCCGAAGATCTTCGGCTTCGGAGCGGGGCAAGACTCCAGCAGCTTCAGCTCGCGCACGATCGCCTTGCGTTGATGCGTCGAATCCGCCGCCTGCACACCCTTCCGGTACCCCTCGGTCAGGCACTGGCAGTCGTATAGCTCGGGGTAGATCTCGTTCTTGGCGCAGGCGACGCTGAAGCGCTGGATCTCTCGCTCCATGTCTTCTTTCGTCGCGGCGCTGCCTTGCCCGCCGAATGCCGACGCAAGCACCAGAACCATGATCGCGCGCGCCATGCGCTGAACCCGATCCATAACTTCTCCTGTTGCACCGATTCTCCGGGCGAAGCAGCGATATTGCCGCAGTTTCTGCCCCGCGAAGCCCGCAGGAGGCGCTCCAGCCAGAAACTTGAAACGTGCCGCGCCGCCAAGCCATCTAATGGGCGAAGGAAGCAAACAAGCCATGCCCTCCACCCACCCCACCCTCGACGCCGCACCGCCCCCGCCTGGGGAGGCGTCCGATGGCGAACTCGCGACACGCGCCTCGCGCGGCGATCCCCTCGCATTCGAATGCATCATGCGGCGCCACAACCAGCTGCTGTTCCGCACGGCGCGAAGCATCCTCAAGAGCGACGACGAAACGGAAGACGCCTTGCAGGAGGCCTACCTTCGCGCCTGGCGGGCGATCGGGAGCTTTCGGGAAGACGCCCGGCTTTCGACCTGGCTCGCGCGCATCGTCATCAACGAATCTCTGGGCCGCCTGCGCCGCCGAAGCGCACTTGTCATTCCCCTGGATCCGGCGGTGTCCGCCTCCGGAGAAACGGTGGAATCGCAGGCGCCCGACGACCCGGACCACCAGCCGGAGCGTGTCGCCATGCGTGAGGAAATTCGTCGACTCATGGAACGGCGCATCGACCGCCTGCCCGATGCATATCGCACAGTGTTTGTACTGCGCGCGGTCGAAGAAATGAGCGTGGCCGAAACGGCGATGGTGCTCGAGCTCACCGAAGCAACGGTGCGAACGCGCTTTCTGCGGGCCCGCAGCATGTTGCGCGAATCGCTTTCGCGCGACATCGATATTGCGGTCGATGACGCCTTCTCGTTCGATGGCGTGCGATGCGATCGCATCGTCGCCGGCGTGCTCACCAGGCTCCCGAACCGCTGATCACCACCCACCACCCACCCCCCCTCACCACTCGAAAGGAAGATCATCATGCTGTCCCTGTCTTTTCTTCAAATGCCCACACCCGTCGCCGCACGGCGCCTGTTCCTGGGCAAGTCGGGGTTGATGTTGTCGGGCGCCGCAGTCGCGCTGCTGGCCGGAAACGATGCGCTCGCAGCGAAAACGGGCGGTTCCGAGGGCAACGACGTGCAGATCCTCAACACTGCGCTCGGTGCTGAACTCGAAGCCATTGCGGCCTACCAGCTCGGCGCCGACAGCAAACTGCTGGAGAAGCCGGTGCTCGACCTCGCCGTGACCTTCCAAGGCCATCACAAGGCGCACGCGGCGTTGCTTGCCGCCACCGTCGCGAAGCTCGGCGGCCAACCCGTCTCGGCCAAGGCGAAGTACGACTTCCCGGCCGATCAGCTGAAATCACAGGCCGACGTGCTGAAGTTCGCGGCCAAGCTCGAACAAGGCGCCGTCAGTGCCTATCTGGGCGCAGTGCCACTGTTCAGCGAGCGCGATCTGGCGAAGGCGGCGGCCAGCATCCTCGGCGACGAAGCCATGCACTGGGCGGTTCTGCGCCAAGCCGTCGGCGAAGCGCCGGTGCCTGCGGCGTTCATGACCTGAAGGGGCCTGGAGGCGGCTCAGATATATCACGTCGTGATATAAATGCGGCTTTCTACGCCGCCACCCGATGTCGCCTCCCGCACGCGCACTCATCAAGAAAGACTTCGAAGCCCTTTCCGAATTTCGCTACCAGATGCGCCGTTTCGAGCGCTTCTCCGAGCGCGCGGCGCAAGCCGACGGCATCACGCCGCAGCAGTACTTGATGCTGCTGCACATCAAGGGCTTCCCGGGTCGAAACTGGGCGACGGTGGGTGAAGTCGCCGAACGGCTTCAATCGCAGGCTCATGGCGCGGTGGCCCTGGTCACCCGCTGCGAGGCATTGCATCTCGTCGAGCGCAGGCCGAGCGAGACGGATCGCCGCCAGGTCGAGGTACACCTTCTGGAGCGCGGCGAACAACTGCTGCAGCGCCTCGCAGCCGTTCACCGGGCGGAGCTCAAGTCCCTGAAGGGCGTGTTCCAGGTTCCCCATATCGATCACCCGGACGCACCATGAGCAAATCCCATAGCGATAGCGGCCACAACAGCCATCACGGCCATCGCGGCGATTTCGCGCTCAATGCGCGGCTTTTGCAGATCACGGCCATGGCCGCCGCCATCGGCGCGCTCGGTACGGTCGCGGCCTTCGTGCTGCTGGACCTCATTCGCTTCTTTACCAATCTCTTTTTCTTTCAGACGCTGTCCATCGCCGAGCGATCGCCGGCCACGAACACACTGGGCGCGTGGGTCATCGCGGTGCCGGTGATCGGCGGCCTCATCGTCGGCTTGATGGCACGCTATGGCTCGGACAAGATCCGCGGCCACGGCATCCCCGAGGCGATCGAAGCCATCCTGTTCGGCAAAAGCAAGATGTCGGCAAAGGTCGCGGTGCTCAAGCCGCTTTCGTCGGGCATCGTGATCGGCAGCGGCGGCCCGTTCGGGGCCGAAGGGCCGATCATCATGACGGGCGGCGCCATCGGCTCCCTGATCGCTCAGTACTTTCACCTCTCCTCTGCCGAACGCAAGGCGCTGCTCGTGGCGGGCGCCACCGCCGGCATGACGGCTGTCTTCGGCACGCCGGTCGCGGCGGTGCTGCTCGCGGTGGAGTTATTGCTGTTCGAGTTGCGCCCGCGCAGCCTGCTGCCAGTCGCTGTCGCTTGTGCGGTAGCCGGCTTCACCCGCCCGCTGCTCATGGATCCCGGGCCGCTCTTTCCGCTGCAGACGGCCGTGCCCGGTCCGGTGGCGATGATGTCCTGCATCATTGCCGGGCTGATGTGCGGCTTGCTGGCGGCGGCGCTGTCCGCCTCGCTCTACAAGGTCGAAGATCTTTTCGGCAAGCTGCCTGTCCATTGGATGTGGTGGCCGGCCATTGGCGGGCTGGCGGTCGGCATCGGGGGCTATCTCCAGCCCCGCGCACTCGGCGTGGGCTACGACGTCATCGGCGATCTTCTGCACAACCATCTTGCGATTGGCGTCGTCCTGGCGCTGCTTGCGGTCAAGGCGGTGATCTGGGTGATCGCGCTTGGCTCCGGCACATCGGGCGGCGTGCTGGCGCCGCTGCTGATGATGGGAGCGGGCCTCGGTGTTGGCCTGGCCCAGGTGCTGCCTGGCAACGACCCGATGCTGTGGCCGCTGGTGTGCATGGCCGCGACGCTGGGTGGCGTGATGCGTGCGCCTCTCACGGCAACCATCTTCGCCTTTGGCCTCACGCACGACAGCAATGCGCTGCTGCCACTGCTCACGACTTCAGCCGTTGCGTATGGGTTCACCGTGCTGACGATGCGGCGCTCGATCCTCACCGAAAAGATCGCGCGGCGCGGCTATCACATCTACCGCGAATACGGCATCGATCCGTTGGAGCGTCATTTCGTCGAGGAAGTAATGACGCGCGACGTCGTGGCGATCGATGCCGCATCGACCATCGACCATGCAATGGCGACCCACTTCGGCCAAGGGCAGGCGCACCGGGCGTTCCCGGTGCTCAGCGGCGGTGCACTGCGCGGCATCGTGGATCGCGGGATGCTGGCGCATGCACTTCGCACGCCCGGCGCCACGGTGGGCAGCGCCTGCGAAGGCTCGGTGCCACACTACGCGCTGCCGGGCGAGAGCTGCCGCACGGTCGCCACGCGGATGGCGAGGCATCGGATAGAACGCCTTCCCGTCGTCGCCGATCCAGTCTCGATGGCGCTCGTCGGCATCGTGGCGCGCAGCGATCTGATCAAGCCATCGATCGTGCATTTCGACGAAGAAGAAAACCGCGAACGGATGCGCAGCATGCCCTGGCGATCACAGCCGTAGTCCGGCGGGCGAGGCTCCCGCAGTCGCTAAGATGCGGGTCTTCGCCATGTCCGCCCTTCGCGCCCTTCGCTTCCGCACCCGCCCCCCGCGCCATCTCGCATGGCTGCTGTGGCTCGTGCTGCTGCTTCCGGTCGCGCAGGCGGCCACGACGTGGCATACGGTCTCGCACACGGCCCAAGCCAGTTCCGAGGCCGTTTCCGAGGGCAATTCCGAGAGTGGCGACCTCAAGGGCAAGCAGACACCGGACGCCGCACATTGCGACCTCTGCCTGGCCGCCGCGGCCATTCACGGGGGCGCGCTGCCCAGCACGCCGGTTGTCTTTGCACCGTATTCCGCGCCGCACGAAGCGCCGGCTGTAGCCGTCGCAAGCGTATGGCCAGGATTGCCCCCGCGCATCTACGAAAGCCGCGCACCCCCGACACCTCGCTTCGACCGTTGATCGCCGGCCCCCCGGTCCGCTCACAGAGCGGGCGGGTGCCATCCAACGTCCTTGCGAGGAGTTTTCTTTTCATGCATACCCTTTCCCGGGTCAGCCTTGCGCTGGCCCTGGCCACGCCATTCGGCGCGATGGCCGACTCATCTTCCTCTGACGTCGAAGCACTTCGACAGGAGATCAAATCCATGCGCGCGGATTACGAGACGCGCATGGAGGCACTCGAACAGCGCGTCAAGGCGGCTGAAGCGACTGCCGCGAGTGCGACCGCCGCAGCGACGAGCGCACCGCCGGCGACGGTTGCTGGTGCACCGCCCGCTGCCCCGCCGGCGGCGTCGGCAGTGGCGTCCACCGGCGGCGGCGGCGGCGGCACGAATGCCTTCAACCCTGCGATGTCGCTGATCCTTTCGGGCGGCTACACCAACACATCGCAAGACCCCGCCAAATACACGATCAGCGGCTTTCCGCTGCCGCCCAACGCCGAAATCGGACCTGGTACGCGCGGCTTCAGCCTGGCCGAAACAGAACTGGGGTTCTCGGCAAGCATCGACCCTTGGCTGCGCGGCGCCGCGAACATCGCGCTGGAGGCGGACAACTCGGTGTCCATCGAAGAAGCCTACGTGCAGACGACTTCGCTCGGCAATGGGTTGTCGCTCAAGGGCGGCCGCTTCTTCTCCAGCATCGGCTATCTCAATCCGCAGCATTCGCACACCTGGGACTTCGTCGACAGCCCGCTGGCCTACCAGGCCATGCTGGGCAACCAGTACGGCGACGACGGCATGCAGCTGAGCTGGATCGCGCCCATCGACCAGTACCTGGAAATCAACGCCGAAGTCGGGCGCGGCCTCACCTATCCGGGCAGCAATTCGAGCATCAACGGCGCGGGCATGACGGCACTGAGTCTGCACACGGGCGGCGACATCGGCAACAGCAGCAGTTGGCGCGCGGGCGCGTCAGTGTTGAACGCGAAGGCGAGCGACCAGGCGCTCGTCGCAACCGACGCAGCCGGCGCCTCGGTGAACGACATCTTCAACGGCAATACGCGCGTCTGGGTGCTCGACGGCGTCTGGAAGTGGGCGCCCAACGGAAACGCCACGCGCACCAACTTCAAGCTGCAAGGCGAATACCTGCACAGCACGCGCAGCGGCAACCTGCTTTACGACGTGGGCAACCTCGACGCCTTCGGCAACTACCGGGTTGCGCAATCAGGCTGGTATGTGCAGGGCGTGTACCAGTTCATGCCGCGCTGGCGCATCGGCGTTCGCACGGAGGCATTGGACCCCGGCACGCCGGACTTCGGGTTCGCGTCGCCGTTGCTCTTCAGCAGCTACAAGCCGCGCAAGAACTCGGTAATGCTGGACTTCAACCCGAGCGAGTTCTCGCGCATCCGATTGCAATTTGCGCAAGACCGCGCGGCGCAGGGTCGCACCGACAACCAGATCTTCCTGCAATACCAGATGAGCCTCGGCGCGCATGGTGCGCACAGCTACTGAAATGAGGCTCTCCCCCAGGCTTGCCCACTTCGTGTGGCCACCACCCCCCTCTCCGGGGGCAACCCCTGCGGCCCGGCAAAGCCGGTTCCGCGGGGTTTCTGGCCTCGGCCGTGCCGCTTTCCATGTAAAGGCATCAAAGGAACACATCATGAAGATCCACTCTTCTCGCGCCTCTCACTCTTCTCTTTTCGCGCTGCTCGCCGTGCCACTGATGCTGCTGGCGCTGCCCTCTCACGCGGCGCTACGCGTCTTCGCCTGCGAGCCCGAATGGGGCGCGCTGACACAGGAGCTCGGCGGTAGTCTGGTCGATGTCTCCGTGGCGACCAATGCGCTGCAGGATCCGCACCAGATCCAGGCCAAGCCGAGCCTGATCTCCCGCGCGCGCAGTGCCGACCTCGTTGTCTGCACCGGTGCCGAGCTGGAGATCGGATGGCTGCCCGTGCTGCTGCAGCAATCGGGCAATGCGAAGGTTCAGCAAGGTCAGCCCGGCAATTTCGCGGCGGCTGATTTCGTGCGCAAGCTCGAAGTGCCGACGCAGGTCGATCGCTCGCAAGGCGATGTGCATGCGGCCGGCAATCCGCACATCCAGACCGACCCGCGCAACATCGCGCTCGTCGCCGCGGCGCTCGGCAAGCGCCTGCAGGAAGTCGACCCGTCGAACGCAGCCGAATACGCCAAGCGCCAGGCCGACTTCACGCAGCGCTGGCAACAGGCGATGACGCGCTGGTCAGCGCAGGCAGCGCCGCTCAAGGGCGCGCCGGTGGTGTCGCAGCACAACGCCTTCGTCTATCTCTATGACTGGCTTGGGATGAAGGAGGTCGCCGTGCTCGAGCCCAAGCCGGGCGTCGAGCCGACCGCCTCGCATCTGCAGGAGGTGCAGGCCACGCTCAAAGGGTCGCCGGCAAAGATGGTGATCTATGCGGCGTATCAAGATTCGCGGCCTTCGGATTGGCTCAGCAAGAACGCGGGCACGCCTGCAGTGAAGCTCCCGTTCACCGTGGGCGGCACCGACGGCGCGAAGGATCTCTTCGGGCTCTTCGACGACACACTGACGCGATTGCTCAGTGCGGGAGGCAAGTCGTGAACTGGAGCGCGCTCGACTGGGGCATCCTCGGCCCAGCGCTGATCGCCGGCCTGCTGGTGCTCGCGACGCACGTGCCGCTGGGCATGCAGGTGCTCGACCGCGGAATCGTGTTCATCGACCTGGCCATCGCGCAGATCGCAGGTCTTGGTGTGATTGCAGCCGATGCGCTCGGCATGCCTGAAGGCGGCGTGGCCGTGCAGTTCGCCGCCGTGTCCGCCGCATTGCTCGGCGCATGGCTGCTCACGTGGACCGAACGCCGCGCCCCCCAACAGCAGGAGGCATTGATCGGGGTGATGTTCATCCTCGCCGCATGCGCCGGCATCCTGCTGCTGTCGAGCAATCCGCACGGCGGCGAGCACCTGAAGGACCTGCTTGTCGGGCAGATCCTGTGGGTCAACACGGCGCAATTGCTGTGGCTGGGCGGCATCTCGGCCGCGCTTCTGCTTGCACTGTCGATGGGGTGGATCGGGCGGCTGGGCCGGTTCGGCTTCTACGCCGCGTTCGCGCTCGCGGTGACTGCGTCGGTGCAGCTCGTTGGCGTGTACCTGGTGTTCTCGAGCCTGATCATCCCGGCACTCGGCACGCGCGGATTGCGCGGAGCGCGGCGCCTCAAGGTGGCCTATGCGATGGGTGTGGCGGGCTATGCGCTGGGGCTCGCGCTTTCGGCGGTGTTCGACCTTCCCTCGGGCGCAGTCATCGTGTGGACGCTGGCCGCGTGCGCGTTGGCTGGCGCTCTGGCGTTGCGCCCCGATGCTGCGCAGCCTCGGGCCGACTACAACTTGTAGGTCGACAGCAGGATGCTCGTCTCGCTGTTCGAGATCCCCGGGATCGAGCGGATGTCGGTGAGCACCTTATCGAAAGCCTCCAGCGTGTCGGCGCGCAGTTCGGCCAGGAGGTCCCATCGCCCGTTGGTCGAATGCAGGGCCATGACGTTGGGATGACCCCTGAGCGAACGCCGCACGGCGTCGCCCTGGGAGCCGACGACCTCGATGCTCATCATGGCCCTGATTCGATGCGATTCCGCATCAGGCCGCAGCCGCACGGTGTAGCCCACGATGGTTCCGTCGTCTTCCAGCTTGCTGATGCGGTTCTGCACCGTGGCGCGCGCGACGCGCAGCTTCTGCGCGAGCGCCACCACGGACATCCGGGCGTTGTCCCGCATGAGGGCGATGAGTTGGCGGTCGATGTCGTCCATACCTGGCGTGTTGCTGGCATTGTGCTATGTGAGATGAGCAACATGCAAGCTTCCAAGCCGGATTTGACAAGTTGAAGGGTTCAATCTGGCACCCTTGAGAGGAACAATGGACGCATGAGAGATCACTGCGGCTCCCTCCGCAGCGGAGATACCCATGACGCGTTTCATCGATGTTCCGGCCATGTCCCGCCTCATTCAGGATGTCGGCGTGATTCCGCTCGTCGGCCGGTTGGCGGAATTCGTCGAGCAGGATTTCGTGAGCTGGGCGGACTTCGAGAAGACAGCGCGCCTGGCAAGCCATTCGGACATCGGCGTCATCGAACTGATGCCAGTATCGAGCGCCAAGACCTATGCCTTCAAGTACGTCAATGGTCATCCGCGCAATACGGCAAAGGGCCTCTACACGGTCATGGCGTTCGGCGTGCTGGCGGAAGTCGACACCGGCTATCCGGTGCTGCTGTCGGAGCTCACGGTGGCGACCGCACTGCGCACGTGCGCAACGTCGCTGATGGCGGCACGCGCGCTGGCGCGGCCCGACGCTCGCCGCATGGCGCTCATCGGCAATGGCGCGCAAAGTGAGTTCCAGGCTGTGGCGTTTCATGCGCATCTCGGCATCGAGGAAATCGCGGTCTACGACGTGGACCCGCGCGCCACTGAGAAGCTGATTCGCAACCTCTCGATCTTCCCGGCGCTGAAGATCGTTCGCGCCGCTTCAACCGCCGAAGCCGTGCGCGGTGCAGACATCGTGACCACGGTCACTGCGGACAAGGCCTACGCCACCATCCTCACGCCCGACATGATCGAGCCCGGCATGCACATCAACGCCATCGGCGGCGATTGCCCCGGCAAGACCGAACTGCATGCCGACGTCTTGCGCGTCGCTCGCGTGTTCGTCGAATACGAACCGCAGACGCGCATCGAGGGCGACATCCAGCAGTTGCCGAAGGACTTTCCGGTGGTCGACCTTTGGCGTGTTCTTGCAGGCATCGAGCAGGGCAGACAAAGCGCCTCGCAGGTTACGGTTTTCGATTCCGTCGGCTTTGCGCTCGAAGACTATTCGACATTGCGCTACGTGCTCGAACAGGCGACGAAGCGCAATCTCGGCACCGAGGTCGAACTCGTGCCGTGGGCCGACGATCCGAAGGACCTGTTTCGCTACACACGCAAGGGGAATCCACGCGCCGTGATGCGGCGCGTGGCGTGAACCGGAGAGGGGACTTGATTGCGAGCCAACGGCGCGCGCGCCAAGATAGTGCATTCGGTCAACACGCCGGGGCCGTCTCCTACACATCTGGTTGCAGGCATCTTCAGAATGATTTCACCAACAAATGAAAGGTGGACATCATGAACACAAGACTCTGGATCACCGCTGCGGCTGCGACGTCGATCATGGCACTGGCCGGATGTGCCGCGGGACCCAATGAGCAATTGGGGACGGCGGGCGGTGCGGTCGGCGGCGCATTGGTCGGCCAGGCCATTGGTCACAACACCGCAGCAACTGTTGGCGGCGCGGCCGTTGGAGGGCTGATCGGCAACCAGGTTGGACGAAGTTCCGACCAGCGCAACTACAACAACCAGCAACCCTACTACCCTGGCAACACCTACTACCCTAACAACGGGCCTCGCTACTAAGCAGGCAGGGCATTCGATCGAAGGCGCGCCGGATTGAGCGCGCTTTTTTTTGGCTTTTTGATCTGCGGCTGCACGTATAAAGACGCCATGAGACAACGCTTGCTGATCACGATCACGACGATGATTGCCGCCGCAGGGCTATTGCTGTTGGGCGCCTGCACTTCGACACCTTCAAGCAAAACCCCTACAGCAACAGCAACAGCGACAGCAACAACGCCCCTCACCTCTCAGTGCCCGAAAGACCTTCCCGCCGGCACGCGTTGCTACACCGGGCAAGACAGCATGGGCGCCTTTTTCTGGGTCGCCATTCCGGCCGACTGGAACCATGTACTCGTGATGCACGCGCACGGCGGCCCCGAAATCGGAGCACCGTCTTTGGCGCGCGCCACCGAGGACCTAGGGCGATGGAAAGTCACCGTAAAAGCGGGATATGCATGGGCCGGCTCGACCTACCGGCGCGGCGGCTACGGCGTGACGATGGCCGCCGAGGACACCGAACGCCTGCGCGCCTGGTTCGTGCAGAACTTCGGCTTGCCGCGGCGCACCATCCTGCACGGACAGAGCTACGGCGCGGGCGTGGCAGCAAAAACCGCAGAGCTGTACGCGACAGACGATGGTCGAAAGGGACCGTACGACGGCGTTCTCCTGACCAGCGGTGTGCTCGGCGGCGGCACGCAGGCTTACGACTATCGCCTGGACCTTCGCGTGGTCTATCAGTATTTTTGCCGCAACCATCCGCTGCCGAGTGAAACGCCCTATCCGCTCTGGCAAGGCCTTCCGCGCGAATCGAAGCTCACCGCAGCCCAACTGGCGCGGCGCGTCGATGACTGCACCGGCATTCGCAAGCCGGCTGCGGAACGGACACCGCAGCAGCGCCAAAACCTCGCAAACATCTTGAACGTGATTCACATCCCCGAGCGATCGCTGGTCGGCAACATGAACTGGGCGACCTTCCTCTTCCGCGATCTCGTGCAAGAACGGCTCGACGGAAAGAACCCGTTCGGCAACATCGGCGTCGTCTATGCAGGTTCGTCGGACGACGCTGCACTCAACGCTGGCGTGATGCGCTATCGCGCCGATCCAGCGGCTGTGGCAAAGCTCGCTGCCGACAGCGATCCGACAGGGCAGGTCAATGTGCCCACGCTCGGCCTGCACGCCATCAATGATCCGACAGCCTTTGTCGAGCTGGAATCGAGCTATCGCCAAATCCGCGAGCGCGCCGGCACTGCGGATTTGCTGGTCCAGACATTCAGCCGCGAATCGGAGCACAGCTACCTGAGCGATGCCGAATACCCGACGCTGCTCGCGGCGCTGCTCGACTGGATCGACAACGGGCACAAGCCCACGCCCGCTGAAATCGCGATGCGCTGCAAGGACTATGAAGCGCGATTCGGCCAAGGCTGCCATTTCGATCCGGCGTATGCGCCAAAGCCTTTGTCCGCTCGCGTGCCGCCGCGCGAACGGCCATAGAACGCTTGAGCTTCAGCGCGCCGCGGACGCGCCTCGCGCTCGCCAGGCGCCAAAGATTGCGACGAGGCCTGGGATCAAGATCAGCGCCCAGATGATCTTCTCGAGGTTTTCCTTCACCACCGGAATGTTTCCGAAGAAGTAACCCGCAGTGCAGATGCCAAGCACCCACAGCAGCGCACCGATGATGTTGAAGAGCGTGAATTTGCCGCGCGTCATGTCGGCCACGCCCGCCACGAAAGGCGCGAAGGTGCGAATGAAAGGCATGAAGCGCGCGAGGATGATGGTCACGCCGCCATAGCGCTCGTAGAAGGCATGGGCCTGATCGAAGGCTCTTCGGTTGAAGAAGCGCGAACTCTCCCACTTGAATACCTTCGGCCCGAAATAGCGTCCGATGCTGAAGTTGCACTGATCGCCCAGGATGGCCGCGGCCAGCAGAATTGGCACCGCCACGCCATAGCTCATGAGCCCGGCACCGGCGAGCGCGCCCACGATGAAAAGCAGCGAATCGCCCGGAAGAAATGGCATCACCACGAGGCCTGTCTCGACGAAAACGATGAGGAACAAAAGCCCATACACCCAAGGGCCGTAGGCGATGACGAAGTCCTGGAGGTGTCTGTCGATATGCAGGATGAAATCGACGAGAAAGGTGATGATTTCCATGGCCCGCATTATCACGAGCCCGCGCGACGCCCTTCTAGAATGTCCCCGTGAGTGCACTCCCCACGTCCACGGCCGCGCCCGCGCGCCGACCGATCCGAGAGCTTCCCGACGAGCTCATCAGCCAGATTGCGGCTGGCGAAGTGGTCGAGCGTCCCGCCTCCGTGGTGCGCGAGCTGCTCGACAACGCGCTCGACGCGGGTGCGCGCCAGATCACGGTGCGACTCTCGGCCGGCGGCGTTCGGCTCATTTCGATCGAGGACGACGGTCTGGGCTTGCCGCGCGATGAATTGCCGCTGGCTTTGCGCCGCCATGCCACCAGCAAGATCGCGAGCCTCGGCGATCTCGAAACCGTCGGCACCATGGGCTTTCGTGGCGAAGCGCTGGCCGCCATCAACGCGATTGCCGAGCTCACCATCCTTTCCCGCTTCGCCGGTGCAGATGGCGCCTTCGCGCTCGATGGGCGCACTGGCGAGCTGCGCCCTGTCGCACGCGCGGACGGCACGACTGTCGAAGTGCGCGAGCTCTTTTTCGCGACACCCGCGCGCCGCAAGTTCCTGAAGACGGACGCTACCGAACTGGCGCATTGCATCGAGGCGGTGAGACGCCATGCGCTCGCGCGGCCCGACGTCGGCTTCTCCATCTGGCATGAAGGCCGGCTGGTCGAGCAATGGCGCGCGGCCGCTTCGCGCGACCAGCGGCTGGCGGACACGCTCAGCGATGATTTCGTCGCGCAGAGCGTCGCAGTGGACCGCATTGCGGGCGCCGTGCGGGTCACCGGCCGCGCTGGCATCCCCGATGCCGCTCGCTCGCGCGCGGATCAGCAGTTCTTCTATGTCAACGGCCGCTTCGTGCGCGACAAGGTGCTCGGCCATGCCGTGCGCAGTGCGTATGAAGACGTGCTGCACGGCCAGCGTCAGCCGGTGTATGCGCTTTATCTTGAGATCGACCCGGCGCGGGTCGACGTCAATGTGCATCCGACGAAGATCGAAGTGCGCTTTCGCGATGGGCGCGAGGTACACCAGGCGGTGCGCCACGCGATCGAAGATGCCCTCGCCGCACCGCGGGCGGGCGACGCCACAGTTGCTTCTGCAGAGCCTTTCTTCAAGCCGCGCGCAGTGCCGGCCTCCGCGTCGTGGGTGCAACCCGGAATCCCGTTCGCCTCAGAGCGGGGACTGGGCGATGCCGCCGCGATGTGGCCGATGCAACGACAACAACCGCAACCGCAACCGCAACCGCAGTCGCAGTCGCAGTCGCCATCGCTGATGGACGTTGCGCCCCCGCAAGTGCGCGACTTCGGGTCACCCACCGGCCTTGAAAAACCGGCCGAAGTGCAAACCTGGCCACTCGGCCGAGCATTGGCCCAATTGCAGGGCATTTACATCCTTGCCGAAAACAGCCAGGGCCTCGTGATCGTGGACATGCATGCAGCGCACGAACGCATCGTCTATGAGCGCCTGAAGACGCAGCTCGACGGCGCCGCCATCGCCAGTCAGCCGCTGCTGATTCCGGCCAGCTTCGCCGCCACACCGCAGGAAGTGGCCACTGCCGAGGCCTGCGCCGAAGTGCTGCCCTCGCTAGGCCTCGAAATCACACCTTTTTCGCCCCGCACGCTCGCCGTGCGCGCCGTGCCGAGCACGCTGGCCGATGGCGATCCGGTCGAACTGGCCCGCAGCGTATTGGCCGAACTGTCCAATCACGACGCAAGCACAGTCGTGCAGCGTGCCCAGAACGAGCTGTTGTCCACCATGGCCTGCCATGGCGCTGTGCGCGCCAATCGCAAGCTGACGATTGACGAAATGAACGGACTGCTCCGGCAAATGGAAGCGACCGAGCGTTCGGACCAGTGCAATCACGGCCGGCCGACGTGGCGGCAGTTGTCGGTGCGGGAACTGGACGCTCTCTTCATGCGCGGGCGCTGAGCTAGGGTTTACCAGTGTCAGCCGACGACCGGGCACGCGCGTTGCATGAGGTCTTTCGTTGAACTTTCTGGTCGACTGCCTGTCTTTCAGCATTCATGAAATCCTGGTCCCTGTTTGCATCCGCCACCACCGTGGTCGCCCTGCTGGCGGCGGGCTGTTCGTCCCTTGACGAACATCAGCGCGAATGGATTTTCCAGCCGAGCGACCGCAGTTGGGGTGACTCGGAAGCCATGAGCCAGGGCATGGACGACGTCTGGATCGATTTCAAGTCCACACTCACCGGCGAACCTGTGCGTCTGCATGGGCTCTGGCTGGGCAATCCGCCTGAATCGCCCGACAAACCCGTCATGCTTTACCTGCACGGCGCGCGCTACAACGTGGCGGGCTCCGCACCACGGATGCGCCGGATGCACGATTTGGGTTTCTCGGTGCTCGCCATCGACTATCGCGGCTTCGGCAAGAGCTCGAAGGCGTTGCCTTCGGAAGACTCCGCCCGCGAAGACGCGCTGGAAGCATGGCAATGGCTCGCGGCGCATCATGCCAAGCAACCACGCTACATCTTCGGCCACTCACTCGGCGGCGCCATCGGCATCGACCTCGCCTCCCGCGTGAAAGATGAAAAAGGCGTGATCGTCGAAAGCACCTTTACATCCATCGCCGACGTCGTGAGCAGCTTCAAGTGGGGATGGTTGCCGTTCGGACCTTTCATCACGCAGCGCTTCGAGGCCATCAGCAAAGTCAAGAACATTGGTGCGCCGCTGCTGGTCGTGCACGGCGCGGCCGACAGCCTCATCAACCCCACGCTCGGCCGCAAACTTTATGACGCGGCGACCGGCTCCAAGATGTTTGTGCTGGTCGAAGGCGGATCGCATCACAACGCGAATTCGATCGGACAGGCGCAATACCGGTCGGCCCTTACGCAGTTGTTTCGCATGAAAGAGCCGCCGTCGGATCTGGCTTCGGACGAAGACACTGCCCCGACCGTGCTGGCGCCGACGCCGACGCCCGTGTCGCCGCCGCGGACGGTGGTTCACCATCACAACCTGGCCGCCGCGCCATCGATCTGATCGGCCGCTTGGTCAGGGCGTTTTTGGATCCGACGGCAACACGTAGCCGTCGTTCAGCGTCTTCAGGAACACGACGACGTCCTGAATGTCGTCGTCCGACCAGACCGGCTTGTCACCCTTCTTCTGCGTGAGTGGCGGGTCGATGTGATCCACGTTGTCCTGCAGCGCGAGGGGCATGTCGTCGAATTGCTGATTGCCACCGGGGTGGGGATACCACTTCTCCGGTTCGGCGTCGCGCTCGACATAGAAGCGCACGGCCTCTTCCAGGCTATGAAAACGCCCGTTATGAAAGAACGCGCCGCGAGTGGCCACATTGCGCAGCGTGGGCGTCTTGAACAACCCGCAGTACTTCTTTTCCGCGCCCTGGTTGGTGCGCACCGGTCCGCACAGGCCGAGGTCGTAATACTCGGCGTTGGCGTTCGCCGGGATTTCCGGATTGCGCGGCACACCGAGCGCCTCGAAGCTGAAGTCGGTGAGCAGCGGATGTGCCCCATTGGCGCCGGGCTCGATCAGGTGGCAGGCCACGCAGTTGCCGCCCTCGCGGTCCTTGAACAGCTTCAGCCCTCGCGTTTCCTGTTCGCTCAGATCGACCTTGCCATCCAGATACAGATCGAATTTGCTGTCGTAAGGCTGAAAGCTCGCGTCGTCGAGCTGAAAGCGCTGCAGGGCTTGGCCGAGCGCCGCAAGCGCTGTATCTGGGCGCGAAAGAATGTCGTCGCCGAACACCTGGCGAAAGCGCTTTGCAAAGCTGCTCCTGGCGATGCGTTCGGCAACCGCGGCGGCGTCTGCATTGGCCATTTCATTGGAGGCCAGCAGCGGAAAGGCAGCTTGCGCAGCCATCGTGTCGAAGCGTCCGTCCCAGGTGAATCCGCCGACCGGCACGTGGTCGGTCTCGGTCATGCGTTCGCGCGGGTTGCCGATGTAGCTATGGCTCCACATCGGTGTTCGTCGCAGATAGCGCAGCGACGGAACCGCCCGTGTGCCCGCATCCTTCATGTCGACGCCGCCCAATTGGACCGCGAGCGAATTGGGCGGTGCGTAGGCGTGGTCGGGGCTGTGGCAAGTCGCGCACGACATGCGCCCCGAGGCTGACAGTGAAGGATCGAAAAAAGCGACCTTGCCGATTTCGGCCATGTCCTTGTTGGACGGCGCAATGGCAACGGCCCCGGGTTCGGGGCCGCGGCTGCAGGCGACAACGCCAAGCATGATCGCCACGAAAACGGCGGCCAGCGCCGCCTTGCTCCCAGGCATCCTCACTGCAGATTCGTGAAGATGTCGCTGCCGAAAGGCACGAGGTTCTTGTCGTCTGCGTAGCCCAGGTATTCCTTGGTCTGGAAGATGTCCTCCAGGCTCTTGAGCAGCGAGTAGTGGTTGTACTGCACGTCGCTCACAGTGCCCGGTTTGATCCACTTCGACAGGACCACCGCACCCGTGCGATCGCCGCCGACGCCGATGTAGTGCAGCTGATAGCGCGTGGTCGCTGATAGCGGAATGAACTGGTCATCCGGACGCGTCACGTTCGGCCCCGTCTGCTGGCCGCAGCACGCGGCACCCGGCAGATTTGCGATGTACGTCGTCACGCCGTTCGCGACGGTTTGTCCGGCCAGTTGCGTATCGGCCGACTCGTCGAAGTTGATGACGATGAGCCCGTCCTTCTGGTAGGCAGGCGAAGCCTGGATGATTGGCACCCACTTCTTCAGGAACGCATCGATCGAGGTCAATCCACCCGCGGCGCCGTTCACGCAACCCTTGCCCGCAGTGCCGGTGCCGTCGCCGTCATGGCCGTCGTCGCACAAGTTGGGCGTGATGAACACGAAGTTGGGCGTGGTGTCGATCGACTTGAGGTCGCTTTCCAGATTGTTTTCGAGGTTGACCACGTGCTTGTCGCAATAGGCTTGGTCGTCGATGATGGAATGGAAGTAGACGAAGGGGTTGTGGCGAGCGGCGTACTGGTCGCCCATCGGCACATCGGCAGTAGGTGCCTGCGCCGATTGCGTGTTGTCGATCGCGCCGATCTTCGGATGCCCGCAGGTGGCGGATTCACGCGTCGGGTCGTTGCCCATGTCGCCCATGTAGCCTCTCCAGCTCACGCCGATCGTGTCGAGCTGGTTCGGGAGCGTCTTCACTTCCTTGGGATAGACGCAGCCCTTGCCGTCCTTGGTCTTGAGCACCTTGGGGTTTGCGAAATCCCAACCGTCGGCGACCGCGTCGTTGAAGCCCTGAAAGCAATCGCTCTCGGTTTCCTTGGTCGACGGCTGACCGCTCATCATCGCGACGTAGTTGTCCAGGCTGACGTGGCCCGTGCCGAAATACTGGTTCAGCAAAGCGCCTTTGCTCGCGAGATCCTTGAGGTATGGGTCCTGCGTGCTCGCGCCGAAGGTATCGGTGAAGTTCTTGTTTTCCATGGTGAGCACGAACACGTGCTTGATGGACTGCTGGGTCACCGGCGGCACCGTCGGCTGTTGGGTCGCAGGCGCCGTGGGCTGCTGCTGGTTTCCGGCTGCTGCCTGCTGGAGAGCAAGAGCGGCCAAAGCGTCGTTGTTGCTGCCGCCGCCGCCGCATGCGCTGATGATGACGACCGCCGCGACGGCGGCGATGGAGGCAAGCGTGCACGCAACCCGGCGCACCGTCCAGCCATGGCTGGAGAAGATCTCGAACATGAAGGAGCTTTCCCTTTGAAACGGTCGTCGCCTGCTGGCTCGGACCTCTGTAGTAGTTGGGCCCGAGGCCCGGTTTTGGTTTCGTTTTGAAGCATAGGCAGCCGATGTGTCCGTCCCATGACATTCCAAGCGGCGGTCTCGCCTCCCGGTCAGCTTTGTTACCCTTGGGCGCATGCCTTCGGAACTGGATTCATCGCGCACTGCGCCCCGCTATGTGGCCTTGGCGGGCCCCACTGCATCGGGCAAGACCGCGGCGGCCTTGGCGATTGCGCGCGTTCGACCTGTCGAGATCGTCAGCGTCGATTCAGCGTTGGTCTATCGCGGCATGGACATCGGCACCGCCAAGCCGACGCTTGCCGAACGCGCCGAGGTGCCGCATCACCTGATCGACATCCGCGATCCGCGCGACCCCTACAGCGCAGCCGCATTCGTGCAAGACGCGCGTCGGCTCATCGTGGAGATATCGGCGCGGAGCAAGCTTCCGCTTCTGGTGGGCGGCACGATGCTTTATTTCAAGGCGCTGGCCGAGGGCATCGATGCAATGCCCGCGGCCGACCCGGAGATTCGCAAGCGGCTCGAAGCCGATGCCGCCGCGATCGGCTGGCCCGCCATGCATGCGCGACTCGCGCAGGTCGATGCCGTCACGGCTGGACGCCTCGCGCCCAACGACAGCCAGCGCATTCAGCGCGCCCTGGAGGTCTGGCATACCAGCGGGCAGCCTCTGTCGAGTTTTCATGGCGGCGGCAATGCAGGCGCGGCCGGCGGTGGATGGGCTGCCGCTGCGATGTTCTCGCTGGAGCCCACGGAGCGCGCTTGGCTGCACGAGCGCATTGCGGCGCGTTTCGATGCGATGCTGGCGGCGGGATTCATCGCCGAAGTGCAGGCACTGCGCGCGCGCGGTGATCTGGATGCCGACCTGCCCTCGATGCGCTGCGTAGGCTATCGGCAGGCGTGGGAGGCGCTGGATGGCGCCTGGCCAATCGTTGAATTGCGCGAACGCGGCATCGCGGCCACGCGACAGCTCGCCAAGCGTCAGATCACCTGGCTGCGCAGCATGCCGCAACGCCGCGTGATTGCTGCCGAGGCGTCCGACGCCATCGCCCAAGTGGTCCGGCAGGTCGCGGACATCGCATGACGCTGCGCATCACGGATCTCGGCAAGCACTACGGCGAAGTGCCCGTCTTCGAGAACGTGTCGCTCGATATCCCTGCCGGCGAGTTCGTGGCGATCGTCGGCGAATCGGGCGTTGGCAAATCGACGCTGCTCAACTGCATGGCCGGGCTCGACACCTGGGATGCCGGGACCATCGTGCATGACGGCATCGACATCGGAGCGCTCGATGCGCAGGGGCGCGCGCTCTGGCGGCGCAGTCACGTGGGCTTCGTGTTCCAGGCTTTCCACGTCTTGCCGCATCTGGACGTGGCGCAAAACGTCGCGCTGCCGCTGATGCTGCTCGGCGAGCGCGGCGCAGGCATGAACGTGCGCGTCTCGAAAATTCTGGAAGCCGTCGGGTTGGCCGGACTCGGCGAGCGCCTTCCGCAGCAGCTCAGCGGTGGGCAGCTGCAGCGCGTGGCCATCGCGCGGGCGCTGGTGCATCGCCCTGCCCTGCTGCTGGCCGATGAGCCGACAGGCAACCTCGACCCCGCAACCGCGGCGCGCGTAATGGACGTGCTGCTGGCGCAGACGCGGGAGCACGGCGCATCATTGGTGCTGGTCACGCATTCTGAAGCGGCGGCTGCGCGCGCCGATCGGGTGCTGCACCTGAGCGCGACCGGAATCCGCTAGCCGCAGGCGTGCTCGCCTTGGTCCGCCAGCAGGGCCGCAAAGCGCCCAAGATCGACGTTGCCGCCGCTGATGACGACGCCGACCCGCGCACCACGGATCGCTTCCCCCGCGGCACACGCGCCCGCGAATGCAAGGCAGCCGGTCGGCTCGACCACCATCTTCATGCGCTCGGCGAAGAACCGCATGCCTTCGACCAGTTGCCCATCGCTCACTGTGACGATGTCGTCCACGTCGCGACGGATGATGCCGAAGGTGTATTCGCCCAGGTGCTGCGTTTGTGCACCATCGGCGATGGTCTTGGGCGTGTCGATGTGCACGATGCGCCCGGCGCGCAGCGATTGCTGGCCATCGTTGCCTGCTTCAGGCTCGACGCCGTAGATCTTGCAGGCCGGCGCGAGCGCGCGCGCGGAGAGCGCCGATCCGCTGGTCAATCCGCCGCCGCCGAGGCACACGTAAAGAATGTCGAGCGGACCCGCATCCTCGATCAGTTCCTTGACAGCCGTGCCCTGCCCCGCGATCACGTCAGGATGGTCATAGGGCGGAATCAACGTCATGCCGCGTTCTTCAGCAAGCCGCCGTGTGAGCGCCTCGCGGTCTTCCGCGAAGCGGTCGTAAAGCACCACTTCGGCGCCGTAGCCTCGGGTGGCCGCCAGCTTGGCTGCGGGCGCGTCCGTCGGCATGACGATCACCGAAGGCATGCCGAGAATCCGTGCAGCGAGCGCGATGGCCTGCGCATGATTTCCCGATGAAAAGGCGATCACGCCGGCCTTGCGCTGCACAGCGTCGAACTTCGACAGCGCATTGAATGCGCCGCGAAACTTGAAGGCTCCCATGCGCTGGAAGTTCTCGCATTTGAAGAAGAACTGAGCGCCCCAACGCGCGTCCGCGGTGCGAGAGCGCATCACCGGCGTGCGGTGGGCATGGCCTTCGAGCCGCGCGGCGGCAGCGACGACATCGTCGTAATCGGGAAGTGTGTGCATACCCGGAGCTTAATCCGACCCCAAATCAAAGATTGGCGGGCGCCTGTGGATCGTCAGAGACAACGCTGTCGGACCACACTGACAGACAGCCGCTCGCACACTGGCAAAGTACCAGGATGTGTCCATTCAGGGGAGGCTGAAAGCCCATGCCGATCGTCTGCGGAAATTGCGGAAGCGAGAACCGGTCCAATGCAAAGTTCTGCATCGGCTGCGCGGGCCGCCTGCCCGGCTTCGCGCCATCCGGAGCCGCCGCGCTGCAGCAGGAAGTGAATCGGCCGGGTCGGACTGCTTCGCAAGCCGTTCTGCCCCCCGTCCTGGAGCCCAGCTTTGCGGCGGGCACGCGGGCACCCGAAACGCGACGGGGCGTGCCATCGGAGGCGCCGTCTGCGGAGGGCGCCATCACGTCGTTCTGGCTGAACCTGGGGCTGGTGAGCCTGACGATGATCATCGCCTTCGTTGCGTGGTGCGTGTACGTGCTGCACCACGGCACGGCGCCATGGGCCCAGATCGAGCGCATGTTTGCTTCCACGCCGGCGGCAAGGCAGGCGGAGCCCATCGCGAAGACGGTTGCACCTGCCTCGACAGTGGCTCCTGTTGCGCCTGCTGCACCTGTACCTACACCCGCACCCGCACCCGCATCCTCGACCGCGACAGTGGCTGCGCCATCTGCCGCCTCGAGCACCGCAGCACTGGCATCCCCGGCGACAGCCTTGGGTCTGGGATTGGGATCGGGATTGCCGCCGAAGACCCAGACCGCGTCCGTGATCAATCCGTCGAGCAAGAGCGCAAGCCCGGAGAAGCGCACGTCCCAGCGCTCCAGGCGGGCCCAGCGGGACGAGGAGCCGGACGACTCTCTTGCCTATCAGCTGCCCTCGCCGCAGCCGAGGACTTATCCCGATCCCGGTCCGCCTATCGCCCCAGGACCTGGCCCGCAGTACAGCTGGGTGCGGCCTTCGCAGCGGGTCGCCGACGATCCGGGGCCGCCCGTGGCCATCGGTCCGGGTCCGCGATACGGCTATGAGGTGCGCTCGGAAGCGAGCGCCCCCTCGTCGGTGCCAAGCGGTGATCCGGGGCCGCCCATCGCAGTGGGTCCAGGGCCGCGATACGACTATTCCACGCCTGGCAGCAGAAGATAAGACCCGAACAAAGCGCACGGCTTGACCGCGCCGTGTCGAAATGGCACCTTGCGCGCCGTCATTACACGAGCGATCCTGCTCGATGTAGTCTTCACGCGAGGTTTCCATGCAATACATGCTGATGTTCTATCAACCCGAGTCCGATTTCGACCAGCGCAGCGAAGAGGCGGCCCAGGCTTATCGCGCAGGCTGGATGGACTATGTGGGCGCCATCCGCGAGTCCGGCGTGGCGCTGCACGGCCATGGCCTGCACCCGCCGATGACCGGCACCACGCTGCGTATCCGCGGCGACAAGCGCCAGGTGCAGGACGGCCCCTTTGCCGACACCAAGGAGCAACTGGGCGGCTACTTCATCATCGACGTCGCCGACCTCGATACGGCGCTCGAATGGGCGGCGCGCGCACCCTGCGCCGCTACCGCCGGTGTCGAGGTGAGGCCCGTGTTCAGTCAGCCGAACGCGGCGTGACGGAGCTCGCCGTCCACGAAGCGCGCGCGGCCGCAGAAAAGGCCGCGCGCCAGTCGTATGGGCGACTGGTGGCGATTCTCTCGGCGCGCACGCGGGACATCGCCGCCTCCGAAGACGCATTGGCCGACGCCTTCGCGCGCGCGCTCGAACGCTGGCCTGTCGACGGCGTACCCGCGCAGCCCGAAGCGTGGCTGTTGACGGTCGCGCGCAACCGCACCTTGGACGCCTGGCGGCACACTCGCGTGCATGACGACGCTTCCCAGACACTGGCGCTGCTGGCCGATGAAGTCGGGCTCGACACACCGGGCAGCGACGCCGTGCCGGACGAGCGGCTGCGTCTGCTCTTCGTGTGCGCGCATCCGGCCATCGACGCAGCGGCACGCGCGCCCTTGATGCTGCAGACGGTGCTCGGGCTCGAAGCGGCGCGCATTGCCGGCGCCTTTCTGACGGCGCCTGCCACGCTCGGCCAGCGGCTGGTGCGTGCCAAGGCGCGGATCAGGGCAGCCGGCATTCCCTTCGAATATCCGCGTGCGGACGACTTGCCGCAGCGCCTGCAGGATGTGCTCGACGGCATTTACGCCACCTACGGCACCGGCTGGGACGATATCGATGGCGCAGAAGCCACGCAGCGTGGCCTCACGGCGGAGGCCATCGATCTCTGCCGCATCCTGTGCGGCTTGATGCCGCGTGAGCCCGAGCCTCTGGGCTTGCTCGCGCTGATGCTTTTCTGCGAAAGCCGTGCCGCGGCACGTCGCAGCATTGCAGGCGACTACGTGCCGCTGGATGAGCAAGATACGACACGCTGGAATCACGCGCTGCGCAAACAGGCGGAGCAAGCGCTCCGCGCTGCGGCATCCATGAACGCGCCGGGTGCATTCCAGATGGAGGCCGCCATCCAGTCCGCGCACTGCGCACGCCGCCTGGGTGCGCAGGTGCCCCCTGAGGCGCTCGTGGCGCTGTACGAAGGCCTCCTCGCATTGCGTCCGAGCATCGGCGCGCATGTCAGCCACGCCTGCGCGGTCGCCAATGCGGCGGGGCCTGCGGACGGCCTGCGCGCACTCGATGCTTTCGCGCAAGGTGATGTCGCCAACTACCAGCCCTATTGGGCGGCCCGAGCCTATCTTCTCGGGCAGACCGGCAACGCGGCCGAAGCAAGACAGGCCTACGCGCGCGCAGCCGGCCTCAGCACCAGTGGCGCCGTTCGTGCCTATCTGGCGAGCGCAGCCGCGCGCCTCTGATCGTCACCCATGCTTCTCCGCACCTTCTCATGGCAGGAACTTCGCCATCATCCCTGGCGCAACGCGGCAGCCATCGTGGCGGTGATGCTCGGGGTGGCGCTGGCGTTCTCGGTGCAGTTGATCAACGCTTCGGCACTCGACGAGTTCTCGAGTGCGGTCCGGTCCGTCAACGGCCAGCCCGACCTCGAACTGCGCGCCATGCAGGGCAGCTTCGATGAAGCGGTCTTCGCGCAGGTGGCGCAGCAGCCGCAGGTGACACTCGCAAGCCCGGTGCTGGAGCTTCAAGGCATTGCGATCGCCGGCGATCAGCGGGTGGCGATGCGCGTGATCGGCATCGATGCGCTCGTGCTGCCCACGATCGCGCCGGGGCTGATGCCTCGGCCGAACGAGGGCGCCGACCGCATGGCGGTGCTCACGCCGGGCAACGTCTTCCTCAATGCAGCCGCCCGCAAGGCGGTGGGCGATAGCGCCACAACGCTTCAATTGCGCGTGGGCGCGCACACGCACACGCTCCGCATTGCCGGACAAGTCGCTGCCAGCGGTGCCGCGATCGCGGTCATGGATATTGGCGCGGCGCAGGACCAGTTCGCTCGCGGCGGACAACTCAGCCGCATCGACCTGCGGCTCGCGCCCGGCACTGACCACGCGGCGTTCATCCGATCGCTGCGAGCGTTGCCTGGATGGCCGTCGAGCATCGAGCCTGCAGAGCCGGGCGATGCGGCGGAGCGGGTGAGCAACCTGTCGCGGGCCTACCGCGTCAATCTCACGGTGCTTGCGCTGGTGGCACTGTTTACGGGCGCGTTCCTCGTGTTCTCCGTCCTCGCGCTCAGCGTCGCCAAACGGGCGCAGCAGTTTGCGTTGCTCGGCGTGCTCGGCCTCACGCCCCGCGAGCGGCTTCGACTGGTGCTGGCCGAATCGCTCGTTCTCGGGCTGATCGGCAGTGTGGCCGGTATCGCGCTCGGCACGTCGTTGGCCGAGTTCGCATTGCAGGTCTTGGGCGGCGATCTGGGCGGCGGCTATTTCGAGGGTGTCGCGCCAACCCTGCGCTGGAGTTGGGCTTCGGCACTGCTCTATGGCGGCTTGGGCGTGCTGGCTGCCCTGGTGGGCGGCTGGTGGCCCGCGCGTGCAGCGCAGGCGCTTCCCGAGGCGCAGACATTGAAGGGCCTCGGCGCCGCGCCAGCGCGGAATGGCGCGCATCTTGTCGCACTGTTGTTGATCGTGGCCGGCGCCGCTCTGGCGATGGCACCGGCGATTTTCGGCATCCCCATCGCTGCCTATCTGTCAGTCGGCTTTCTGCTCGTCGGCGGCATCACCGCATTGCCTTGGCTGATCGCGCTGCTCTATGACCGCATTGCTCCATTCTTCGCGCAGCGACTGCTGCCGCTGCTCGCGATCGAGCGCGCGCGACGCATGCGAGGCACGGCAGCAGTGGCCGTGAGCGGCGTGGTGGCGAGCCTGAGTCTGGCCGTGGCGCTGACCGTGATGGTCGCGAGCTTTCGCGATTCGGTCACCCGCTGGTTGGACGTCGTTCTGCCCGCCGATCTTTACGTGCGGAGCGCCAGCGGCGGAAGTTCGACCAGCGAGCAGGCTTCGTTTTCGCCCGCATTGGTGCAAGCGATGGCGCAACTGCCTGGCGTGGCGCGCAGCGGCACGCTGCGGACGCGGGCGTTGCTGCTCGATGCGGCGCGGCCGCCAGTCACGCTGATCTCGCGGAGCCTGGAAGACGACGCCTCCCGGAGCCTCCCGCTGCAGGGCCCTGCCCTCGATGTGCCGCCCGGCCAGATCGGCATCTACGTGAGCGAGGCGATGGTCGAGCTCTACGGCGCCAAGCCTGGCGCAGTGTTCGAGCCGCTCGCCCGTGCGTGGCCTCCCATGGCCGAGGGACTTCGCCCGCCGGTGTTCTTCGTCGCGGGCGTATGGCGCGACTACGTGCGCCAGTTCGGTGCGATCACCATGGATGCGCGCGACTTCGAACGGCTGACGGGCGACCGGAGCGTCAGCGATGTCGCGCTCTGGCTTGCGCCCGGCGCAGTGTCGAGCAGCGTCGAGCAGTCGGTGCGCGACTTGGCAGCACGTGAACTCGGTGCCAGTGAGCCAATCGAGATCGCTTCGGTGAGCCAGATTCGCGCGACTTCGCTGCGCATCTTCGACCGCAGCTTTGCCGTGACCTATTGGCTGCAGGCCGTCGCGATCGGCATTGGCCTGTTCGGGATCGCGGCGAGCTTCAGCGCACAGGTGCTCGCGCGCCGCAAGGAGTTCGGATTGCTGGCGCACCTGGGATTCACACGCCCACAGGTGCTCGCGGTGGTCGCGGGCGAAGGTGCCGCATGGACAGCGATCGGCGCGGTCGCCGGCCTTCTGCTCGGCTTGGCCGTGTCGGTGGTGCTGGTGCACGTGGTCAACCCGCAGAGCTTCCACTGGACCATGGACCTCCTGGTGCCGTGGGGCCGGCTCATCGCGCTGTGCGCTGCTGTGCTGGCAGCCGGCACGATCACCGCCTGGCTCGCTGGCCGTGCGGCAGCGGGGCACGATGCCGTGATGGCAGTGAAGGAAGACTGGTGACCGGCGGATGGCTGAGAATGCACGAATGAACGTCCCCTCTTCCGGCGACAACTGGCTGGGTAGCGCAATCCTCCGCATCGAGGCCGACTACCAGCGCAGCGCCGATACGCACCTGATTCCACTGCCGCTTCCCGGCTTCGCGTCGGCGGGCATCGACCTCTACCTGAAGGACGAGTCGACGCACCCGACCGGCAGCCTCAAGCATCGGCTTGCAAGATCGCTTTTTCTGTATGCGCTGTGCAACGGCTGGATCGCGGAAGGCACGACGATCGTCGAAGCTTCCAGCGGGTCGACCGCCGTGAGCGAGGCCTATTTCGCACGCCTGCTCGGCCTGCCTTTCATTGCGGTGATGCCACGCAGCACGTCTCCGGAGAAGATCGCGCAGATCGCCTTCTACGGCGGCAGTTGCCACTTCGTCGAGCATGCGGGCCAGGTCTATGACGAGGCGCGCACGCTGGCGGAGCGAACAGGCGGGCACTACATGGACCAATTCACGTATGCCGAGCGCGCGACCGACTGGCGCGGCAACAACAACATCGCGGAAAGCATCTTTGAGCAGATGAAGCGCGAAAGGCATCCGATACCGGCCTGGATCGTGGTCGGCGCCGGAACCGGCGGCACAAGCGCGACCATTGGCCGCTACGTGCGCTATCGAGGGCACGACACCCTGCTCTGCGTGGCCGACCCGGAAGGTTCGGTATTCACGGCCTATCACGCGACAGGTGATGCCACATTGACGGCCCCAGGTTCGCGCATCGAAGGCATCGGCCGGCCGCGCGTGGAGGCCAGTTTCGTTCGCACGCTCGTCGATCGGATCATTGAGGTGCCGAACGTCGATTCGATCGCCGCCATGCGCGCGCTCTCGGCACTGCTCGGCCGCAAGGTTGGTCCGTCGACTGGCACCAACTTCATCGGCATGCTGGCAGTGGCGCAAGAGATGCGCACTGCCGGGCAGCAGGGTTCCGTCCTCTCGCTGTTGTGCGATGCAGGCGAGCGTTATCTGCCGAGCTACCACGACGCGCAATGGGTGCGAGAGTCGTTCGGCGACCTAAGCGAAGCGCAGCGGCTCATCGATGCCGTAGCCATGGCTTGAGCATGTCCGCGCGAGGCTTGTCCCGACGCATGTTGCTGCTGGGCATGGTCGCAGTCCCGGCCGCATGGGCGCTGCCGCCACGGCCGATGCAGTTCCCGCGCGACTTCGGCAGCCATCCCGATCTGAACACCGAGTGGTGGTACATCACCGGCCAAGCCAAGGCCCATGAGGGCTCTCGCGAGTTCGGATTTCAGGTGACTTTTTTTCGGTCAAGAATTGCCGAGACGCAGTCGATGCGGTCCGATTTCGCAGCACGGCAGGTGATCTTTGCGCACGCGGCTGTGACCGATCTTCAAGGCCGCAAGCTGTGGCACGACCAGCGCATCGCCCGGGCGGGCTTCGGCATCGCATCGGCTTCGGAAGAGGACACGGATGTGCGGCTGCGCAACTGGACACTCCAGCGCGACGGCAAAGCCTATGTCGCACGGTTGCCAGCCGAGGGATTCGTACTCGACCTTCGCTTCGCGCCTACCCAGCCGGTGATGCTGCAAGGCGATGCCGGACTCTCGCGCAAAGGCCCGGACGTCGAACAAGCAAGCTACTACTACAGCGAACCGCAACTCGCGGCGCAGGGGCGCCTCACGCTTCAGGCTCGAAGCTTCGACGTGCAGGGCACCGCGTGGCTCGACCACGAATGGAGCAACGCCTATCTGCATCCAGATGCCGCGGGCTGGGACTGGATCGGCATGAATCTCTTCGATGGCAGCGCGTTGATGGCGTTTCGCATTCGGCGCCGCGACGGCTCCGCGCTATGGGCGGGAGGCTCGATGCGCACCCCTGACGGCCGCATGCGCGTGTTCGGTCCTGATGATTTGCACTTCGAGGCGACGAGCCGTTGGGTCAGCCCGAGGACGCGCGCGGACTATCCGATCGGCTGGCGCATCCAGACGCCTGCAGGCACCTTCAGCGTGCATCCGCTGCTCGAAGACCAGGAACTCGATAGCCGTGGTTCGACCGGCGCCGTGTACTGGGAAGGCCTGAGCGAACTGCGAGACTCGCAAGGCCGCGCAGTCGGCCGCGGCTACCTCGAACTGACAGGCTACGCGCAAGCGCTGAAGTTCTGAGGCCCCCGGACTCGCCTCAAGCCTTTCGGACTCCGCGCCGGCGGTCGATGAGCGCAATGATCTCGCCCATGATCCCGCGCCTGAATGCCAGCACGCAAATCACGAAGATCAAGCCGGTCACGATGGTGACGGATTCACCGAGCGTGTTGAACCAATCCACAGAAGTGATGCGCGCGAGCAGATGCCCGAATTCGCCGATCTTGTTTTCGAGCAGCACCACCACGGCCGAACCGACCAGCGGGCCAGACAGCGTGCCCAGGCCGCCGACCAGCGTCATCAAAATGACTTGGCCTGAAGCGCTCCAGTGCACGTCCGACAGCGTCGCAAAACCCAGCACCAGTGTCTTGAGCGAACCCGCAAGTCCCGACAACGCAGCCGAAATCACGAAAGCCAGCAGCTTGAAGCGGCTCACGTCATAGCCCAGCGACAGTGCGCGAGGCTCGTTTTCCTTGATGCCCTTGAGCACCTGGCCGAAGGGCGAATGGATGGTGCGAACGATCAGCAGGAAAGCAGCGACGACGATCACCAGCGTCACGTAGTACATGGTGAGATCGCTCTGCAGGTCGAGCACGCCGAAGAGCTTGCCGCGTGGAACGCCCTGGAGGCCGTCTTCGCCTCCGGTGAATCTGGCCTGCAGCGCGACGAAGAACACCATCTGCGCGAGCGCCAGGGTGATCATCGCGAAATAGATGCCCTGCCTGCGAATCGCCAGCACCCCGAAGAGCCAACCCAGCAGTGCGCCGGTAGCCGTGCCCGCGATGAGGCCGAGTTCCGGCGTCAGTCCCCAGACCTTCATGGCATGGCCCGCGACATACGCCGARCCGCCCAGAAAAGCTGCATGGCCGAAGGACAGCAAGCCCGTATAGCCAAGCAGCAGATTGAACGCCGAAGCGAACAGCGCGAAGCACATGAGCTTCATCACGAACACGGGATACGCCCCGACGAAGGGCGCCACGATCAGCGCGACGAGCAGCAGCAGATAGATGACAGTTGAGAGTTTCTTCATTCGGCTGCCGTCTTATTTTTCTTTGCCGAACAGGCCGGCGGGGCGAATCAACAGCACGATGACCATGATGACGAAGACGACTGTGGACGAAGCCTCGGGATAGAAGACCTTGGTCAGACCTTCGATGACGCCGAGGCCCAGCCCGGTCAGGATGGCGCCCATGATGGAGCCCATGCCGCCGATCACGACCACCGCGAACACCACGATGATCAGGTTTTGCCCCATCAGCGGCGTGACCTGAATCACCGGCGCGGCGAGCACACCCGCAAACGCAGCCAGCGCAGCGCCGAATGCGTAGGTCAGCGTGATCATCAGCGGCACATTGACGCCGAACGCTTCGACCAGGCGGGGATTCTCGGTGCCGGCGCGCAGGTACGCACCGAGGCGAGTCTTCTCGATCACAAACCAGGTCGAGAAACACACGACCAGCGACGCCAGCACCACCCATGCGCGGTAGTTGGGCAGGATCATGAAGCCGAGATCGGTCGCGCTCGCCAGGGCATCGGGCGTGTCGTAGGCAAGCCCAGAAACACCGTAGATCGAGCGGAACACGCCTTCGATCAGCAGCGTCAGCCCGAGCGTGAGCAGCAGGCCGTACAGATGGTCGAGCTTGTAGATCCAGCGCAGCAGAAGCCGCTCGATGAGCACGCCGAAGACGCCGACGATCAACGGCGCCAGCACCAGCATGACCCAGTAGTTGACGTTGAAGTAGTTCATCGCCATCCACGTCGACACTGCGCCCATCATGAACAGCGCGCCATGGGCGAAGTTGATCACGTTGAGCAGGCCGAAGATCACCGCGAGCCCGAGGCTCAGGATGGCATAGAACGACCCGTTGACCAGCCCAAGGAGGAGCTGGCTCAGCAAGCCGGGAAGCGAAATGGTCATGAACGGTTCAACAGTCGCACAGGGGTCAATGCCAGGGGCTGGTTACTTCCAGAGATTGCACTTGCTCTCGGCCTTGGTCGTGAAGACCTCTTCGCCCGGGAGCTTGGCAACCACCTTGTAATAGTCCCACGGTTGCGTCGATTCAGCCGGGGACTTCACCTGCATCAGGTACATGTCATGCACGAAGCGGCCGTCGGCGCGAATCTGGCCCTTGGCGTAGAAGTCGTTGATCGGCATCTTCTTGAGTTCGGCCATGACCTTGTCGGCATCGGTGCTCTTGGCGTTCTGCACGGCCTTCAGGTAAGTCATGGTGGCCGAGTAGTCGGCGGCCTGGATATCGTTCGGCATGCGCTTGGTCTTGTCGAAGAACCGCTTGCCGAAGGCGCGGGTCTGCTCGTTCAGGTTCCAGTCCCAGCTCGTGGTGAGCAGCAGCCCTTCGGTGTTCTTCAGGCCCAGGCTGTGAATGTCGTTGATGAACACCAGCAGGCCCGCCATCTTCATGGTCTTGGTGACGCCGAATTCCTTGGCGGCCTTGATCGCGTTGATGGTGTCGCCGCCCGCGTTCGCCAGGCCAAGAATCTGAGCCTTTGAGTTTTGCGCCTGCAGCAGGAACGACGAGAAGTCAGACGCGTTGAGCGGATGCCTGACGCTGCCGACCACCGTGCCGCCCTTCTCCTTGACTACCTTGGCCGTGTCCGCTTCGAGCGCCGCACCGAACGCGTAGTCGGCGGTCAGGAAGAACCAGCTCTTGCCGCCGTTCGCCACCACCGCACCGCCGGTGCCCTTGGCGAGCGCCACGGTGTCATAAGCGTAATGCACGGTGTAGGGGCTGCATTGCTCATTGGTGAGCTGCGATGCGCCGGCGCCGTTGACCACGAAGACGCGCTTCTTCTCCTGAGCCACCTTCGCCATCGCGAGCCCGGTGCCTGAGTTCGTTCCACCGAACAGCATCGTGAGGTTGTCGGTGTCGATCCACTCGCGCGCCTTCGACGCTGCAATGTCCGCCTTGTTCTGGTGGTCGGCCGTCACCAGTTCGATCGGCAAGCCGTTGACCTTGCCACCGAAATCGTCGATCGCCATCTGGATCGCCGTCGCACCGCCCTTGCCTTCGACGTCTGCATAGAGACTGGACATGTCGGTAATGAACCCGATCTTGACCTTGTCCTCGGCGTGGGCTGCGCCAGCTGCGAGAGCGACGGCAATGGAAACAGTAGAAAGCGCAATGGTTTTATTCATGGTTGCAGATGATTGAGAGAAAACGGAATGTCGTGAGGGCCGCCGCGCCTGGCCGCCCGAGGCCTACCGCCCGAACACCAGAAACACCGCGGAACTGGCTTCGCCAGGCCGCTGGTGTTGCCCCCGACAGGGGGTAGGCGAAGCGACACGCAGTGCGCGCAGCCTGGGGGCGAGCTCTATTTCCACAACGCGCATTTGGAATCCGCCTTGGTCGTGAAGACCTGATCACCCGGCAGCTTGGCAACAACCTTGAGGTAGTCCCAGGGTTGCTTCGATTCGGCGGGCGATTTGACTTCGACCAGGTACATGTCGTGTACATAGCGGCCATCGGCGCGGATCTGGCCCTTGCCGTAGAAATCATCGATCTTCATGCTCTTGAGCTGCGCCATGACCTTGTCCGAATTGGTCGTCTTCGCGGCCTCAACGGCCTTGAGGTAGGTCATCGTGGCGGAGTAGTCCGCAGCCTGCACGTCCGTCGGCATGCGCTTGGTCTTGTCGAAGAAGCGCTTCGCAAACTTGCGCGTGTCGTCGTTGAGGTCCCAATACCAACTGGTGGTATTCAGCAGGCCTTCGGTGTTCTTCAGACCCAAGCTGTGGATGTCACTCAAAAAGATCAGCAAGCCCGCGAGCTTCATCGACTTCGTGATGCCGAATTCCTTGGCTGCCTTGATCGAGTTGATGGTGTCGCCGCCCGCATTGGCAAGACCCAGGATCTGCGCCTTGGAGTTCTGCGCCTGCAGCAGGAAGGAAGAGAAGTCCGAGGCATTGAGCGGATGCCGCACCGAACCCAGCACCGAGCCGCCTTTGGCCTTGATGACGGCGGTCGTGTCGGCTTCAAGTGCGTGGCCGAAAGCGTAGTCGGCGGTCAGGAAGAACCAGGTCTTGCCGCCGCGATCGACCACTGCGCCGCCGGTGCCCTTGGCGAGCGCCGCCGTGTCATACGCGTAGTGCACCGTGTAGGGGCTGCACTGCTCGTTCGTGAGTGCGGAGGCAGCGGCGCCGTTGTTGAAGTACACGCGCTTCTTTTCCTCCGCCACCTTGGCCGTCGCGAGCGCCGTGCCAGAGTTGGTGCCGCCGAAGACCATGGTCACGCCGTCGGTGTCGATCCATTCGCGCGCCTTCGAGGCTGCGATGTCGGCCTTGTTCTGGTGGTCCGCCGTGAGCAGCTCGATTGGCTGCCCGAGCGCCTTGCCGCCGAAGTCATCGATCGCCATCTGGATCGCCAGCGCACCGTTCTTTCCTTCGATGTCCGCATACAGGCTCGACATGTCGGTGACGAAGCCGATCTTCACCTTCTCCTGCGCGTGCGCGGGACCGGAAGCCATTGCCAGCGCAGCAACGGCCAGCGAGAGAGCAGAGAGTGCGTTCTTCATACAGGACTCCAATCGAATTGAAAGGTTGATAGGGATCAGACGCCGAGCAGCTCGTTGAGCACCGGCATCTTTGCTTCGAGTTCGGACGCGCCGAATTTCTCCACGATGCGACCGTGTTCCATGACGTAGAACCGGTCCGCAAGCGGCGCTGCAAAGCGGAAGTTCTGCTCGACCATGACCACCGTGTAGCCCTTGCCGCGCAAGGTATGGATCATGCGGGCGAGCGCCTGCACGATGACCGGGGCGAGCCCCTCGGAGATTTCGTCGAGCAGCAGCAGCTTGGCGCCCGTGCGCAAAATGCGCCCGACTGCCAGCATCTGCTGTTCACCACCCGAAAGCCGCGTGCCCTGGCTGTTTCGGCGCTCGGCAAGATTGGGGAACATGGCGTAGATCTCGTCCACCGACATGCCTGGTCCGGCACCTTTCAGCACCGGAGGCAGCAGCAGGTTTTCCTCGCACGAGAGGCTCGCGAAGATGCCGCGTTCCTCCGGGCAGTAGCCGATGCCATAGTGCGCGATCTTGTGCGTCGCCATGTCGATGGTCTCGGTGCCGTTCACCTTGATGCTGCCCTTGCGCGCACCGGTGAGCCCCAGGATGGCGCGCATCGTCGTGGTGCGCCCTGCCCCATTGCGTCCGAGCAGCGTGACCACTTCTCCCTGCTGCACGGTCATGTCGACGCCATGCAGCACGTGCGATTCGCCATACCAAGCCTGCAGACCACTGATTTCGAGTGCGGGGGCTGCCATCAGTGGGCTCCCTGCAGTTGACCGTCGGTGGTGCCCATGTAGGCTTCCATCACCTGTGGGTTGCGCGAAACCTCGGCGTACGGCCCTTCGGCCAGCACAGCGCCGCGCTGCAGGACCGTGATCGTGTCGGCGATGGTCGACACCACGCTCATGTTGTGCTCCACCATCAGGATCGTGCGGCCGGCGGAGACGCGCTTGATGAGTTCGGCCACGCGATGCACATCTTCGTGGCCCATGCCCTGGGTCGGCTCGTCCAGCAGCATCAGTTCCGGCTCCATGGCGAGCGTGGTCGCGATTTCGAGCGCGCGTTTGCGGCCGTAGGGAAGGTTCACCGTCAGTTCGTCGGCCAGGTCCTCGAGACCCACTTCGGCCAGGAGCTGCCGCGCCCGCGCGTTGAGCGGCGTCAGGGATTTTTCGCTCTTCCAGAAGTGGTACGAAGTGCCCAGCGCCCGTTGCAGCCCCAGGCGCACGTTCTCGAGCAAGGTCAGGTGCGGAAACACCGCAGAGATCTGAAACGAGCGAATGATGCCGCGCCGCGCAATTTCGGCGGGGCGTTCGCTGGTGATGTCCTGTCCGTTGAACAGGATCGTTCCGGAAGTCGGCTCCAGGAACTTCGTCAGCAGATTGAAGCAGGTCGTCTTGCCTGCGCCATTGGGCCCAATTAGCGCGTGGATGGAACCGCGCACCACCGACAGGTCAACCTTGCTGACCGCGGTAAAGCCCTTGAATTCCTTGGTGAGCTGGCGCGTTTCGAGAATGATGTCCGTCATCTCGCGCGTTCACCCTCGTACTCAAAAAAAGTTTCGTTCATGCGATCAGTCCGCGCGTTCTCACCATGAGCCGCGCCGACCGCATTGTTTGCAGCCGTAACGAAACTTGCCTACCGGGGTAACCCCGGCTCCCCCCAGGCTTCGCGCACTTTGTGTCGCTTCGCCTACCCCCTACCGGGGGCGCCGCCAGCGGCCCGGCGAAGCCGGTTCCGCGGCGGCTCTGGAATAGCGTCGCGCCTGAACCACAACCACGCCATCTGGTGAACCGCGGCCAGCGGAGCGTGGCCCGTTGTTGGTGAACACCGCGGAACTGGCTTTGCCAGGCCGCTGGTGTTGCCCCCGGTAGGGGGTAGGCGAAGCGACACAAAGTGCGCGTAGCCTGGGGGCGAGCAACAGGCTAGTGCGCTCCAGCGGCGGCGTCGGAGGCGCCGGGGCCTCGGGCGGGCTTGGCCAGCCAGACCAGCGGGATCAGCAGGAGGAAAAGGATGGCCGAGCCGTAGAAGACGTCGGAGGACGCGAGCATGAAGGCTTGCTGGTCGACCAGGCGGTTGAGTTGGCCGAGGACCTGTTCGGGGCTGAAGCCGCTGCTGCCGAGACCCGCGATTGCGCTGCTTGCGGCCGAGTTGCCTTGAGTGACGGATTCAACCAGTTGCGCGTGATGCAAGGCCGCGCGGTTCTCCCACAGCGTGGTCGCGGTCGAAGTGCCAATGGCGCCGGCGGTGATCCGGAGGAAGTTCGACAGGCCCGAGGCTGCGGGGATTCGGTCGGGTGTCAGGCCTGACAAGGTGATCGTGACCAGCGGAATGAAGAAGAACGCCATCGCAACGCCCTGGATGATCGTCGGGATCATGATCGTCCAGAAGTCGGCCTGGGTGTTGAAGTTCGAACGCATCCACAACACCAGCGCGAACACGAGGAACGAGAAGGTCGCGTAGCGGCGCGGATCGACCTTCGCGACGGTGAGGCCGACGATTGGCGAGAAGAAGATCGCCAGCATCCCCACAGGCGCCATGATCATCCCGGCCTGCGTGGCCGTATAACCCATGAACTGCTGCAGCCACAGCGGCAGCAGCACCACGTTGCCGAAGAACAATCCGTACGCCACGGCCGTCGCGAATGCCCCTGACCAGAAGTTGCGCCGCTTGAACAGTGACAGGTCGACCACGGGATGTTTGTCGGTGAGTTCCCACACGAGGAAGAAAGCGAAGCCAACCGTCGCCACGATGGCGAGCGCCACGATCTGGCCCGAATGGAACCAGTCCAGTTCCTTGCCCTTGTCCAGCATGAGCTGGAGCGACCCGACCCATAGAACCAGCAGTGCAAGCCCAATGCTGTCGATGGGCACCTTGCGCGTGCCACTTTCGCGCTTGCGATAGATGGTCCACGTGATGCCCGCAGCCAGCAGGCCCACGGGGATGTTGATGTAGAAGATCCATGGCCACGAGATGTTGTCAGTGATCCATCCGCCGAGCAGGGGACCCATGACGGGCGCGACGAGCGTGGTCATTGACCACATTGCCATCGCGAGGCCGGCCTTGGCGCGCGGATAGCTCGACAGGAGCAAGGTCTGCGACAGCGGAATCATGGGCCCCGCGACAAAGCCTTGAATGGCGCGGAACGCGATCAGCATGGTCATGTTGGGCGCGAGGCCGCACAGCCATGAGCTGATGATGAAAAGCAGCACGCTCGCCATGAACAGGCGCACTTGGCCAAAGCGCTGCGTCAGCCAGCCGGTGAGCGGAACCGCGATGGCGTTGGCCACCGCGAAGCTCGTGATGACCCAGGTACCTTGCGTCGAACTGACACCCAGGTCGCCAGCGATCGCGGGCAGCGAAACGTTCGCGATCGACGTGTCCAGCACGTTCATGAAGGTCGCGGCAGACAGCGCGATGGTGCCCCACAGGCGGGCAGAGCCCTCGAGTGGGGGCAAGGGCTGGGAAGCGGGGGCGTTGGACATCGCGCGAGCCCGATCGATCAGCCGGGCTGTCCCTGCGTGCCCGCCGGGATGCTGGAGTTGGTGCCGCCGCTCTGCGTCGGCGTCTTGCCGGGCAACTCGCGGCCGAGGTTCGCGGCGATGATGCGCTGCACTTCGGCGTCAGCGCCGTGTTCCAGCCTACTGTAGACCTCCGTCTGGCTTGCCGCGGCTTCGCGAGGTGCATCGGCCAGCATCTTGCCGTTCTTGTCCCTCACGTCGATTTCGGCGTCCATCGAGAGCCCCACGCGCAGGGGGTTGGCCTTGAGCTGCTCGGCATCGAGCCCGATGCGAACGGGCACGCGCTGCACGACCTTGATCCAGTTGCCCGTGGCATTCTGCGCCGGCAGCAGCGCAAAGGCTGCACCGGTGCCGACGCCGAGACCGGCCACGTGCCCGTCGTACTCGACCTTCTTTCCGTAGAGGTCAGCCGTCAGCTTGACGGGCTGGCCGATACGGATGTTGCGCAACTGCACTTCCTTGAAGTTGGCATCGACCCAGAGCTGGTTGAGCGGAACGATCGACATCATGGGCGTGCCGGCCGTCACGCGCTGGCCGAGTTGCACCGTCCGCTTGGCGACGTAGCCATCCACTGGCGCCGGCATCCCGACGCGCTGGGTCGCGAGATAGGCTTCGCGCACCTTGGCAGCGGCGGCCTGCACGCTGGGATGCTGCTCGACCTTCGTACCTTCGGTCAGCGACTGGTTGCTCGCCAGCTGTTCGCGCGCCGCGAGCAGATTGGCTTGTGCAGCCGCCAGCGCGCTCTTCGCATTGGCGAGCGCGGTTTCGGAGTGGTTGAGCTCTTCTTTCGACACTGCGCCGTTGCCGGCCAGCGCCTGGCGACGCTTCAGGTCGTCCTGCGCGCGTGCGATATCGCTCTGCGCCCTGACGATATCGGCCTGGCGAAGCGAGACTTGCGCGGCCAGCGATGCGTTGTTGACATACAGCGTGCGCGCCTGCCGCACCGCTTGGGCAAGCGCGGCTTCCGCCTGGTCAAGCGCCACCTTTGCGTCGGACGGATCGAGCTGAACCAACGGCTGCCCGGCCTTGACGAAGTCGGTGTCGTCGGCATTGATCGCCATCACCGTGCCGGCGATCTGCGGTGTGATCTGGATCACGTTGCCCTGCACATAAGCGTTGTCGGTGGACTCGTAGTGGCTGGCGACCAACCACTCGTACACACCCCATCCAGCGCCTGCAAGCACGACGACGGTTGCGAGCGCGGTCAATGCGCGGCGGCGCTTGTTGTTCGGAGCCGGCGCGTCAGCAGCGGACTCGGCCGGTGCTGCGGGATTGGCGGCATTGTTGTTTTCCATGGCGATGTCTTTCGGGTTCAGAACGTGTTCAGGGGTGTGCGGTTTTGGAGTCGGCGACGGCAGTCCGGGCGTCCGGCTGCCAACCGCCGCCGAGTGCGCGGATCAGTCCGACCTGGGTGTCATATGCGCGAGCGGCGAGGTCAACGTTTTCGCGGCGCTGCCCCAGCACGGTGACTTCGGCGGACAGCACATCGAGATAGTTGCCGAGGCCCGCGCTGTAGCGCTGCACGGCGATGTCGTAGGCCGCTTCCGCAGCATCCTGGCCTTCGCGCTGCTGCACCCGCTGGCGCGCGACGGATTGCACGCTGGTGATCTGGTCGGCGACGTCGCGGACGGCGTCAAGGACGGCCGAGTTGTAGGTGTCGATCGCGCTGTCCAGGTCGGCCGCCTTCCCTCGCAGGTTCGCGCGCAACCGGCCACCTTCGAAGATCGGCAGGCGAATCGCGGGCCCGACGCCCCACTGCTGGCTGTCCGCCTTGAGCAGATTGCCGAAGCCGATGCTCTGGAAACCCGCGAACGCCACGAGATTGACGTTGGGATAGAACTGGGTCTTGGCATTCTTCACGTCGCTGCTCGCCGATTCCACGCGGAAGCGTGCGGCGGCAATGTCGGCGCGCAGGCCGAGCAGATCGGCGGGGATGGCCGACTGCAGCGCAATCGGCTTCAGACCTTCGAGGCTGGGCGCAGCGAGCGCCTGTGTCGCGCTCGGCTTGGCGACGAGCGCGTCCAGCGCATGCTGGGAAATCGCAATCTGCTCGTTCAGCGCCTCAATCTCCTGGCGCGCCTCGGGGATGCTGGCTTCACTCTGCTTCAACTGGAGCCGCGTATCGAGCCCGGCCGATACTCGGTCGCGAACCAGCTTGAAGAGCTCTTCCCGCTGGGCAAGCGTACGCTCGGCTACCGCCAGGCGATCATGCAGGCGGGCCCATTGGATGTAGCCACGCGCAACGTTGCTGGCAAGCAGCACGCGCGCGGCATCCGCGTCTGCAGCGGCGGCGTTGGCAGAGCCGATCGCGCTTTCGAGCGCCGTACGGTTCTTGCCGAAGAAGTCAATTTCCCAGCCTGCGTTGAGCTGCAAGTTGCCGGAGGGCTGCACTGAGCCGCCCAGCGGCGCCGGATAGATGTAGTTGCCCGAGAACTTCTGCCGGGTGAGGTCCAGCGCGCCGTCTACGCGCGGCTTGTCCGTCGATTCGGCGACCGAGACTGCGGCCTGTGCGCGCGCGAGACGCGAACGAGCCACTTGCAGGTTGGGATTGCCCTCGAGTGCCTGGTCGACCAGCGCGTTCAGTTGCGGGTCACCGAAGGCGAGCCACCACTGACTGTCGATCTTGGGCGAAGCGACTGCGGCGGCCGTCTGCGTCGAAGCGGGCGCCGTCAGGCCGAGGGAATCCGCATCGCGCATCTTGGCGGGCGACGACATGCTGCCCATGTCGGCACAGCCGGCAAGCGCGACTGCGGCGACTGCGGTCACGGCTGCCGCCACGGCGGTCGTTCGACGCAGAGCGCCCTCAGGAAGAAGATGAATCATTTTTTTCTCCACGGGCCGACAGGGCCTGTGCGTTATCAAGGATGCGGCGCAAATAGCTCTTGAGCTGTTCCCATTCCTCATTCGTGAAGCCGGCAAGATGCTCGTTCTGCACGCGGCTCAGCAAATGCGGTACTTGTTCGGCGGCGGCACGGCCTTCATCAGTGAGTTCGATGTTGACCACACGCCGGTCGGCGATCGAGCGTACGCGTCGGCAAAGACCCTTTGCTTCGAGGCGGTCGAGCAGCCGGGTCATGGCGCCCGTGTCGAGCTCGCACTCGCGCGCCAACTCAGCCACCGTCGTTGCGTGCCCCATATGCAGCTTGTGCAACGGCACCCACTGCGGATAGGTCGGGCTGCCGGGCTCACACATGCGGACTTCGACAGCTTGGCCGACCGCCGTCATGATGCGGCGCATGAGGTAGCCAATGCTCTCTTCCGACCGGTAGTTCTCGGCCTTGTAGAAGGCTTTGACCGGTAGCGGTTTTCCAGCCGGGGAAACCTGGGACTTGGTTTCGTGACTCTTGGAATCGGACATGTCTGAATATTAGTTGCCGCGACAATTACTGTCAAGGCGACCTTTGCAGGGGCAGCGTTAGATAGAATCTCGCGATGGCCTCATCCGCTTCCCCCGCGCCAGCAGCCAAAGGCTCTCCCAAATCGCTGTCCGGGCTGGCTCCGTTCCTCCGCCCGTATCGCGTCCAGATCGGCTTTGCCGGCGTTTTTCTCGTCCTCGCGGCGGCGACCACCCTGGTCTTTCCCCTGGCCTTGCGAAGCCTCATCGATGGCGGCCTGGTTTCCAGCGACAAGGGTGCCCAGACGATGGCCCTGCGCAACCACTTCGTTGCGCTTTTCGCCGTCGCCGTTGCCCTCGGCCTCTTTTCCGCAGCGCGTTTCTATACCGTCAGTTGGCTCGGCGAACGCGTGACCGCGGACCTGCGCAATGCGGTCTATTCGCACGTGCTCCGGCAAAGCCCGGCCTTTTTCGAAACCACCCAGACCGGCGAAGTGCTTTCGCGGCTGACCGCCGACACCACCCTCGTGCAGACCGTGGTGGGCTCTTCGCTGAGCATGGGACTGCGCAATGCGGTGATGGGGATCGGCGCTCTCGCCATCCTGATCTGGACGAATCCTTACGTCATGGTGCAGGTGCTCGGCGTCCTGGTGCTGGTGGTGCTGCCCAGCATGTGGTTCGGGCGGCGCGTTCGCAAGCTGTCGCGCGCTAGCCAGGATCGCGTCGCGGACTCGAGCGCGATCGCCGCCGAAGTGCTCAATGCCATTCCTGTCGTCCAGAGCTACACGGCGGAAGCGCGCGAAGCCGCTCGTTTCGACGCATCGACCGACAGCGCCTTCCACACCGCGGTGCGCCGTACCAAGGCGCGCTCCGTCCTCGTGGCTTTCATCATCATCGCCACCTCGGCCGCTTTGCTGTGGGGTCTGTACCAGGGCACGCAAGCGGTCCTTCACGGGGAGATCACGGCAGGCCACCTCGGGCAGACTGTGGTGTACGTGATCATCCTCGCGAGTGCCGCTGCCGTGCTCGGGGAGGTCTACGGTGACTTGCTGCGTGCAGCCGGCGCGACGGAACGCCTCATGGAACTGCTCCACGCGAAGCCGGTGATCCTCTCGCCTGCCCATCCCGCTCAGGCAATCGTTCCGGTCGCCGGCAGCGCCGTCAGCTTCGAGAGCGTGAGCTTTCACTACCCCTCCCGGCCCGACGCCCCTGCCTTGCGCGACTTCAGCCTGAGTGTGGCCCCCGGCGAAACTGTGGCGCTCGTCGGCTCGAGCGGCGCGGGCAAGAGCACAGTCTTCCAGCTCCTGCTGCGTTATTACGATCCGCAGGCGGGGCGCATCGTGTTGGACGGTGCATCGCTTTCGGCCCTTTCGCTTGGCGAGCTACGCAATCGCATCGGCCTGGTACCACAGGACGCGGTGATCTTCTCGACCAGCGCACTCGAAAACATCCGCTACGGCCGGCCCGAAGCAAGCGTCGAAGAGGTCCACGCTGCAGCAAAGGCTGCATTCGCCGACGGCTTTCTTCGTGCACTGCCAGAGGGGTATGACACCTTCCTGGGCGAGCGCGGCGTGCGCCTGTCGGGCGGCCAGCGCCAGCGCATCGCCATCGCACGCGCCATGCTCAAGAACCCGCCGTTGCTCCTGCTCGATGAGGCGACGAGTGCGCTTGACGCCGAGAGCGAACGCATGGTCCAGGCCGCACTTGAATCCGCAATGACGGGCCGCACCACGATCGTGATCGCGCATCGGCTGGCAACGGTGCAAAAGGCAGATCGAATCGTCGTGCTGGACCACGGCGGCATCATCGAACAAGGAACGCATTCGGCGCTCGTTGCGCAGAACGGCGTCTATGCGCGCTTGGCGGCACTGCAGTTCGCAGCCTAATCCCGCGCCGGCACCGCAGCGTTACTGCAGTGTTTCCTTGAGTGCCGGCGGCAGCGGCAATGAAAAGACGGGAATCCCCTCTTCAACGAGAGTTTGGGCCTGCTCGCGCGTGGTCTGGCCGCGAATGCCGCGCTCTTCGACCTCGCCGTAGTGCATCTTGCGAGCCTCCTCCGCAAACCGATCGCCGACGTCCTCGGTCTGCGCGATGACCTCACGCATTGCCCGCAACAATCGCCCTTCCGGAGATTCTCCGGTCGCGGGCTGCGCAGCTTGCACCTCGGCAGGCGGCTTGGAGCTACCCAGGTTCAGCCGAGGCGCAGTCAGCAGCTTGGTGATTGCCGTGCTGCCGCAAACGGGGCATTCGACGAGACCAGCCGCGAGCTGCGCGTCAAAGGCTTCCTGCGAGGCGAACCACCCTTCGAAGCCATGTCCGTGCGTGCATTGGAGGTTAAGGACCTTCATCGGCAGATTATCCGCCGGCGTCCGCGGGAGCAAAGCTTTGCCAGTCGAGCGACCATGCGCCGGAGAGGACGTTTTCCATCCAAAGCGCGCACGTCTGCGATTTTGCGTCTGTCACGGTGCCGTCGCGGCACCACTCCAGTACCTCTTCTGGCGTGGCGGTGATCACGTCGAGAAATTCGCCGTGGTCGAGTTGTCTCGCTCCGAGCGACAGCCCGCGGGCAAAGTAGATATGGATGATCTCGGTGGAGTAGGCGACCGCAAGGTGCATGACCCCGGCTCGGGCCCATTCACGCGCGGTATAACCGGTTTCCTCCAGCAGCTCACGCTGCCCGCAAACAAGCGGATCCTCCCCTGCATCGAGCTTGCCGGCAGGAAACTCGGTCATCACGTGAGCCACGGGATAGCGGTATTGCCGCTCGAGGACCAATCGCCCGTCGTCCAAAAGCGGAACCACCACGACCGCGCCAGGATGCACCACATATTCGCGTGTTGCCGTGTGACCGTCCGGAAGCCGAACCGTGTCGCGCTTGGCGCGCAGGAAGTTGCCTTGAAAGAGCAGCTCGCTTGCCGTGCATTCTTCCCGAAGATGTGCGTCGGCTTGCGTCGAGGTCGTCTTGGTCATGCGAGATCCTTCAGCGGTGCTTCATGAGATAGCGCCACGTGAAGCCTGGAAATGCCAGCACGATGAAGAGTGCGCCGGTAACGGCATAGAACTCCCAGCCTTGCGGCGCAATCTGGCCCACGCGACGCTCGAACAGGAGTCCGACCCCGCCTGCGACGAAATAGAGTACCACCAGCTCGCCGAGCCTGATGGCCAGCGACTTCACGCGGCGGGTCAGTGGCACCAACCCGAGCACGCGCTCAGTGAGGAACGGGAGGTTGGCCGCCGACAACGCCACCAGCAAGACCAGCCAGACCGACGCGCTTTGCGACACAGCGCTCGATCAGGTCGCCAGCGTGGCCACGATCGCGCGTGCGCACAGCGTCATGAGCCCACCGGGCAAGATGCCGAGCAGCAGGATCAAGGCGCCGTTGAGCGTTAGCACCGTACGTACGTCGAAGGGTGCGGAAACCGTGGTCGCCGTCAAAGGTGCGTCGAAGTACATCACCTTGACCACGCGCAGATAGTAGAAGGCTCCAATCAAGGACATCACCACGGCGAACACAGCGAGCGCGATGTACATCGCCTGACCCGAAGCGATCAGCGCCTGCAATACAGCAAGCTTGGCATAGAAGCCAACCAGCGGAGGCACCCCCGCCAGGGAGAACATCGCGACCGCCATCACGCCTGCGTACAGGGGGCTGCGCTGGTTCAAGCCCGCCAAGTCCGTGATCTCTTCGCTCTCGAACCCCTCACGCGCCAGCAGCAGGATGATGCCGAAGCTCGCGAGCGTCGTGAGCACGTAGGTGATCATGTAGAACATCGACGCGCTGTATGCGAATTGCGCGTTGTACGTATTTCCGTTGACAACACCCGCGACCAGGCCGAGCAGCATGAAGCCCATCTGTCCAATGGTCGAATAGGCAAGCATTCGCTTGAGATTCGTCTGCGCGATCGCAGCGAGGTTGCCGACCAACAGTGACGCAATCGAGAGCAATGCGAGCATCTGCTGCCAATCGATCGCGAGCGGAAGCAGTCCTTCCACCAGCAAACGCATGATGATCGCAAAAGCGGCAAGCTCCGGAGCGGCGCCGATCAACAGAGTGACGGAAGTCGGAGCGCCCTGGTAGACGTCGGGCACCCACATGTGGAAAGGGGCCGCACCGATCTTGAAGGCAAGCCCGGCGACGATGAAGACCAAGCCGAAGACCAGCACCTGATGGTTCACCTTCCGGCTCGCGATGGCCTTGAACACTTCGTTGATGTCGAGCGAACCGGTCGCGCCATACATCATCGACAGGCCGTAGAGCAAGAAGCCACTTGCCATCGCGCCAAGCACGAAATATTTCATGGCCGCTTCGCTTGCGATCGCGTTGTCGCGGCGCAAGGCCACCAGGGCGTAGCTCGATAGCGTCAACAGTTCGAGGCCGAGATAGAGCAACAGAAAATTGCTGCCGGAAATCATCACGAACATGCCCAGCAACGCGAACATGCTGATGGTGAACAACTCGCCGCCGCGGAGCATGCCGCGGTCGGCTGAATAAGGCCGGCCGTATACGAGTGTGACCATCAATGCCAAGGTCGAGAAACACTTGAGCCAGTTACCCATCGGATCACTGACAACCATGCCGGCAAAGCCATAGATCGTCTTGCCTTCGGCCGCGTTGAAGCCAGTGAGCACGGCGACCACTGCCAGCGTGAGCAGCGTCAAGATATAAGTCGCGGTACGCCGCGGGCTGGTGGTTGACAGATCCAGCAGCGCGATGACGCACGCCATGATCAGCAGCACCACCTCGGGGTAGATCGTCATCCAGCTGAGTTTGTCAATCATCTCGTTCTCTTGTTCAGCGTGGAATTAGGGCAGCTTTGAAATGGCCACGTGCCGGAGCAATTCGGTCACTGACGAGTCCATGACATCGGTGAAAGGCTTCGGATAGATACCCATCCACAGCACTGCGATAGCGAGCAGCGCCAGCATGAGAAATTCTCGCGCGCCAATATCGCTGAGTTCCTTGACGTGGTCGTTGCCAGGGACGCCCAGGTAAACGCGCTTGTACATCCAGAGCGTGTAGGCCGCGCCAAAGATCAGGGCCGTTGCCGCGCCCAGGCCGAGCCAGAAGTTCGCCTTGACGGCGCCGAGGATCACCATCCATTCGCCAACGAATCCAGCCGTACCCGGAAGCCCGCAGTTGGCCATCGCAAAAAGAAGTGCAAAGGCGGCGAACTTGGGCATCGTGTTCACCACGCCGCCGTAGTCGGCAATCTGGCGCGAATGAACGCGGTCATAGAGCACGCCGATGCAAAGGAACATCGCACCCGAAACAAACCCGTGCGAGATCATCTGCACGATGCCGCCGGCCACGCCGATCTCGTTGAAGATGAAGAAGCCCAATGTCACGAAACCCATATGAGCCACCGACGAGTACGCGACCAGCTTCTTCATGTCCTGCTGGACCAGCGCAACCAGGCCCACATAGATCACGGCAATCAAGGACAGCGCGATCATCAACCAGGCCCATTCGTGCGAAGCGTCCGGTGCGATGGGCATCGAAAAACGAAGGAAGCCGTAGGCACCCAGTTTCAGCATGATCGCAGCCAGCACCGCGGAGCCGCCGGTAGGCGCTTCGACGTGCACGTCAGGCAACCACGTATGGACTGGCCACATTGGAACCTTGACCGCGAACGCAGCAAAGAACGCAAAGAACAGGAATGTCTGGGCGCTCGCGCCGAGTGGCAGCTTGTGCCAGGTCAGGATGTCGAAGCTCCCGCCCGACGTGTTGTACAGATAGATCAACGCGACCAGCATCAACAGCGAGCCGAGCAGCGTGTAGATGAAGAACTTGAAAGCCGCATAGATCTTGTTCGGACCGCCCCAGATGCCGATGATCAGATACATCGGGATCAGCGTGGCTTCGAAGAAGACGTAGAACAGGATGCCGTCGAGCGCGGAAAAGGTGCCGATCATGAGACCGGACAGGATCAGGAACGCACCCATGTACTGGTTCACGCGTTCAGTGATCACTTCCCAGGCTGAAATCACCACGATGACCGTGATGAACGCCGTCAACAGCACGAGCCAGAACGAAATGCCGTCGAGGCCGACGTGATAGTTGACGTTGAAGCGCTCGATCCAACTTGCCTTCTCCACGAACTGCATCTCCGCAGTTCCGGTCTTGAAATTGGAATAGAGCGGCAGAGTGACAAGGAAACTCGCARCCGAACCGACCAGCGCAATCCAGCGCACGACAGTCGCCTGACTGTCCCGACCGAAAGCCAGCAACACTACGCCGAAGGCAATCGGCATCCAGATGGCAAGGCTCAACAGACCCATTTTTGTTTTTCTCCAGCGTGAGCCGGTTACCGTTTGAACCAGACGAAATACGACATGAGGACAAAGATGCCCAGCAGCATTCCGAATGCATAGTGATAGATGTAGCCCGACTGGATCCAGCGCACTGCGCCTGCGACGCGACCCACCAGCTTCCAGGAACCGTTCACGATGGCCCCATCGATGATCCCCTGGTCGCCGCCCTTCCAGAGGCCGACGCCCAATGCGCGCGTCCCGCGGGCGATGACGTTCTCGTTGAACCAGTCCATGTAGTACTTGTTCTCGAGCAACCGGTAAATGGGTCCGAACGAACGTTTGATCGCAGCAGGCACGGCCGGATTGATCAGGTACATGTACCAGGTCAGCACCACGGCTGAGAGCGCGAGCCAGAACGGCAAGGCGGTGAACCCGTGCAGGCCCATCTCCATGGGGCCATGGAACGCCTCGGCCAGTTCCTTCATGGCCTGGTGCTTGCCTTCGTCAATGAAGATCGCGCCCTTGAAGAAGTCGCCGAAAAGCATCGGCTGAATCGTCATGAATCCAATCACGACGGAAGGGATCGCCAGCAGCACCAGCGGAACCCAGACGACCCATGGCGACTCGTGTGGCTCGTGGTGATCGTCATGGTGACCATGTCCATCGTCGTGATGCGCGTCAGGGTTCTGGTCGAAACGTTCCTTGCCGTGGAAGACGAGGAAGTACATGCGGAATGAATAGAACGCCGTGATGAACACGCCGGCCAGCACCGAGAAGTACGCGAAGCCCGAGCCCCAGAGATGGCTTTCGTGGACCGCTTCGATGATCGTGTCCTTCGAATAGAAGCCCGCAAAGAACGGCGTTCCGATCAAAGCGAGAGAACCCACCAGTGAGGTAATCCAGGTGATGGGCATGTACTTGCGCACACCACCCATCCAGCGGATGTCCTGGTTATGGTGCATGCCGATGATCACGGAGCCCGCGCCGAGGAACAACAGCGCCTTGAAGAACGCGTGCGTCATCAGGTGGAACACGGCCGCAGAATAGGCGGACGCACCGAGCGCGACGGTCATGTAGCCGAGCTGCGACAGCGTCGAATAAGCCACGACCCGTTTGATGTCGTTCTGGATGACGCCGAGGAAGCCCATGAAAAGCGCGGTGATTCCCCCGATCACGAGCACGAAGCTCAGGGCCGTGTCGCTCAGCTCGAACAGGGGCGACATCCGCGCCACCATGAAGATACCGGCCGTCACCATGGTTGCGGCGTGGATCAGCGCCGAGATGGGTGTCGGACCTTCCATCGAATCGGGCAACCAGACGTGCAACGGAAACTGCGCGCTCTTGCCCATGGCACCAATGAACAGGCAGATGCAGATCACCGTGATCAGCATCCACTCGGTGCCGGGGAAGGTAATCTTGGCCAGCTGGTCCGCTTGCGCAAACGCGTCTCCGTAGTTCAAGGAGCCGGTATACGCAGCGATAAGGCCGATCCCGAGAATAAAGCCGAAGTCGCCGACCCGATTGACGAGGAAGGCCTTCATGTTCGCGAAGATCGCCGTCGGTCTGTTGAACCAGAAGCCGATCAGCAGGTAGGACACCAAGCCCACGGCCTCCCAGCCGAAGAACAGCTGCAGCATGTTGTTGCTCATCACGAGCATCAGCATCGAAAACGTGAAAAGCGAGATGTAGGAGAAGAAACGGTTGTAGCCGTCGTCATCCTGCATGTAGCCGATCGTGTAGACGTGCACCATCAGCGACACGAACGTCACGACGCACATCATCATGGCGGTGAGGCCGTCCACGAGGAAGCCAATCTCCATCTTCAGGCCGCCGACCGTCATCCATTCATAGATCGTCGCGTTGAAATGCGCGCCGTCGGACACCACGCTGTTGAGCGTCATGGCCGAAATGATGAAGGAGACCAGCACGCCGAGAATCGTCAAGGAGTGCGTGACGCGGCGACCGATGTGATTGCCACCGAATTGGGTACCGAACAGGCCGGCCACGAGGGCGCCCACCAGAGGCGCCAGCGGAACGACAAGGAGAGTGGATGCAGAAAGTGTTGCGCTCATGAGAAGACCCTTAACCCTTGAGCGCGTTGAGCTCGTCGACGTTGATGTTCGACTTGTTGCGGAACAACAAAACCAGCAGCGCCAGCCCGATTGCCGATTCCGCCGCGGCAACCGTCAGGATGAAGAACACGAAGATCTGACCGTGCATGTCGCCGAGGAAATACGAGAAGGCGACGAAGTTCATGTTGACGGCAAGCAGCATGAGCTCGATGCACATCAAGAGAACGATCAGGTTCTTCCGATTCAGGAAGATGCCGATCACGGAAAGCGCAAATAGCATTGCGCCCAGCGAGAGGAAATGTCCGAGCGTGAGGGTCATGCCTTGGTCTCCGCTGCGGCCGCAGGTTCTTCGGCAACAGGTTGCGCCGCGCGAGTGACCGGCATCTGGACGATGCGAACCCGATCACGTGCCTTCACTCGGACCTGGTCGGCGGGGTTCACATACTTGCTGTCCTTGCGGGCTCGCAGCGTGAGCGCGATGGCCGCAACGATGGCGACAAGCAGGATCACGGCAGCGATCTCCAGCGGATAGAGGTAGCTGCTATACAGAAGTTTGCCAAGCTCGAGCGTGTTGGAAGTGTCGGGCCCCGTGGCCATCGGGCTTTTTGGGGCACTCAGGCGGAAACCGCCCATAAGCACCGCCGCCATCTCCAGCGCAATGAGCGCCCCCGCGCCCGCAGCAAGCGGGAAATGCTTCCAGAATCCCTCGCGAAGACCGTCGACGTTGATGTCCAGCATCATGACCACGAACAGGAACAGCACCATCACCGCCCCCACATAGACAAGCACGAGCGTGATCGCAAGGAACTCGGCTCGCAGCAGGAGCCAGATCGCCGATGCCTGGAAAAAGGCCAGCACCAGGTACAGCGCGGCATACACGGGATTGCGTGCGGTGATGACGCGGAACGATGCAAACAGCAGCACCGCGGCAAATAGATAGAACAGACCGGTCTTGACGTCCATGGATCGAATTCGTTGCGAGGTTCGGGCCAGACCGCTTAGCGGTATTTGGCGTCGGCTGCCTTGTTGGCAGCAATTTCTTTTTCGTAGCGGTCGCCCACAGCCAACAACATGTCCTTGGTGAAGTACAGGTCGCCGCGCTTTTCGCCGTGGTATTCGAGGATGTGGGTCTCGACGATCGAGTCGACAGGGCAGCTTTCTTCGCAGAAGCCACAGAAGATGCACTTCGTCAGGTCGATGTCGTAACGCGTCGTGCGGCGGGAGCCATCGTCGCGTACGTCGGATTCGATGGTGATCGCCAATGCGGGGCAAACCGCTTCGCAAAGCTTGCAGGCAATGCAGCGTTCTTCGCCGTTTTCATAGCGACGAAGCGCATGCAGCCCACGGAAACGCGGAGACAGGGGCGTCTTTTCTTCCGGGAACTGCACCGTGATCTTGCGGCTGAAAGCGTACTTGCCAGTGATCGCAAGGCCCTTGAACAACTCGAACAGCATGAAGCTGCGCAAGAAGTCCTTGAGCGAGAACGGCTGGGCCGCATTCGATGATGAGCGCGCAAGCGCGCTGGTATTTTGCGCAGACATGGCGATTACTTCCAGATGTTGAATGGGGTCTGCATCCACGCGCCGACCACCACCAGCCACACCAGAGTGACGGGAATGAAAATCTTCCAACCGAGCCGCATGATCTGGTCATAGCGGAAGCGCGGGAACGTCGAACGAACCCAAAGGAACATGGTGACCACGCAGAAGGTCTTGATGCCGAGCCAGATCCAGCCTGGAATAAACGACAGGAAGTCGAACGGGGGCAGCCAGCCGCCCAGGAACAGGACCGCGCACAGGATCGAGACGAGCCACATGTTGGCGTATTCGGCCAGGAAGAACATGGCAAAGCTCATGCCCGAGTACTCGATCATGTGGCCGGCAACGATTTCGGATTCGCCTTCAACGACGTCGAAAGGGTGGCGATTGGTCTCTGCCAGACCCGAAATGAAGTACACAACAAAAATCGGGAGCAAGGACAGCCAGTTCCACGACAAGAACCCGATGCCCATGGAAGCAAAATGCCCCCTGCCCTGCCCCGTCACGATGTCGGTCATGTTGAGGCTCGCAGACACCATGAGCACGACCACGAAGCAGAAGCCCATCGCGATTTCGTAGCTAACCATTTGCGCCGACGCGCGGAGCGCACCCAAAAAGGCGTACTTCGAATTCGAGGCCCAACCCGCAATGATCACGCCGTAGACTTCCAGCGAGGTGATCGCCATGACGAACAGAAGTCCGGCATTGATGTTGGCAAGAGCAACCTCAGGGCCGAAGGGAATGACCGCCCAGGCCGCCAGCGCCGGCATGATCGTCATGATCGGGCCGAGCAGGAACAGGCCCTTGTTTGCCACCGTCGGGAGAATGATTTCCTTCGTGAGCAGCTTGAGCGCATCGGCAATCGGCTGCAGCAGGCCCAGCGGACCCGTACGGTTCGGGCCGATGCGGATTTGCGTAAAGCCGATGGCCTTTCGCTCCCACAGCGTCAGATAGGCAACCGCCCCCATGAGCGGCACCACGACGACGATGATCTTGATCAGAGTCCAGACCACGGGCCAGGCAAGGCCCGTCCACCATCCTGCGGACACGAGCCCAAGGCCAAAACCGTGAAGCGTGTCGATCATGCGAGCGCCTCCTCAGCGGTCGACGCTTTCGCAAGGCGCGCATCGGCGGTGAGTTGCAGCGATGGCGCGCGGCGAACAATGGAGTCGAGCTGGTAGATGCTTGCAACGACAGGGGCTGCCTCAGCCGCTTCGCCCGGCGTCGTCGTTGGCGCGGAGGTCGCGTTGCTCAGCTTGTCCGCGGGCACCTGGCCCGACAAACCGATGTCGGCCATCACCTCGTTTGTGGATTCGAATGCGAAACCCGGAAGGCCCAGAAGGTTGGCCAGCACGCGCAACACCTTCCAGGCCGGCCGTGCTTCGCCCAATGGCTTCACGACTGCGTGGAAGCTCTGAATCCGGCCCTCGGCATTCACGAAAGTACCAGGCGTTTCTGTAAACGGCGCGATCGGCAGAAGGACGTCGCTGAATTCGAGGTTGGCCTTGAAGGGGCTCAGCGTCACAACCATTTGTGCGCGCGCAAGCCCCTCGTCGGCTGCAGCACCTGCGGCCGAGTCGAATACCGGCTCGGTGTTCAGCAACAACGCAGCCTTGAGTCCACCGGCCAGCATCTGGCCTGCATTCAGGCCTCCCGCCTTGGGCATGGCGCCAATCAGTTGCGCGCCCACTGTGTTGGCTGCCTCCGTCAGGAAACCGACGCTTGCGCCAGTCTGAGAGCCGATCCAGTTCGCCAACGCGAGCAACGTGCTTGCCTGCGCGTGGTGTGCCACTGCATTGCCAAGAAGAACGGCCTTGCGCTCGCCACTGAGCAACGAGGCGGCAATGGACTTGGCGGCATCGCTGGCGGCGCCGCTCGTACCGGCCGGCGCGGCTGCGCCCGTGCTTTCGGCGATCGCGGCAGCAATTCCTGTCAGCGCGTCTACCCAACCGCTGGCGGCAACGCGAATGACGTTGGCGACGGGCATGGCCCACGCGTCGGCGTCTGCGAACAGGTCCGACGACGTGACCGCACTCAGTGCACCGCCTTTGCGCACGGCCTGTCGAATGCGCTGTGCAAACAGAGGGTGGTCCTTGCGCAGGTTGGAGCCGACCACCAGTACGCCTTGCAGCAGCGACAACGAGGCGATCGAGGTTCCGAGCCAGCGTACGCCTTCAAATGCCGTGAAGTCGGCATTGCGCAGGCGATAGTCGATGTTATCGCTGCCCAGCCCCTGCGTCAGCAACTTGGCCAGGTGCAACTCTTCGAGTGTGCTGTGCGGGCTGACCAGGGTTCCGATGCTCTGCGCACCATGATCGGCCTTGATCTGCTTCAACCCATTGGCCACGTATTCCAGCGCAGTCTGCCAGTCAACCTGTTGCCATTGGCCGCCTTGCTTGAGCATGGGCTGCGTGAGCCGCTCGGAGCCGTTCAGCGCTTCATACGAGAACCGATCGCGGTCGGCGATCCAGCATTCGTTCACGTCCTCGTTTTCGAGCGGGACAACGCGCATCACCCGGTTGTTCTTGACCTGAACGATCAGGTTGGCGCCGGTGGAATCGTGCGGGCTCACGGATTTGCGGCGCGAGAGCTCCCATGTACGTGCGCTGTACCGGAAGGGCTTGCTCGTGAGCGCGCCAACCGGGCAGATGTCGATCATGTTGCCCGAGAGTTCAGAATCCACCGAGTCACCAAGGAAGGTCTCGATCTCCGCGTGTTCGCCGCGGTTCGACATGCCGAGTTCCATCACGCCGGCGACTTCCTGGCCGAAGCGGACGCAGCGCGTGCAATGGATGCAGCGGGTCATCTCTTCCATGCTGATGAGCGGACCAACATCCTTGTGGAACACGACGCGCTTTTCTTCCTCGTAGCGCGAGGAAGAACCACCATAGCCCACCGCCAGATCCTGGAGCTGACACTCGCCGCCCTGGTCGCAGATCGGGCAATCCAGCGGGTGGTTGATGAGGAGGAACTCCATCACCGACTGCTGAGCCTTGATGGCCTTGTCGCTCTTTGTGCGGACGATCATCCCCTGCGTCACGGGCGTGGCGCAGGCCGGCATCGGCTTCGGCGCCTTTTCGACGTCGACTAGGCACATCCGGCAGTTGGCCGCAATGCTGAGCTTCTTGTGATAGCAGAAGTGCGGGATGTATGTGCCCGCCTTGTCGGCCGCATGCATCACCATGCTGCCTTCGGTCACTTCGACCTTCTTGCCGTCCAGTTCGATTTCAACCATATATGTTGCGTTCTTCTTGCGCTCAGGCCTTGACAGGCGCCTTCGGGACATACCCCGGGATCAGGGCCTCGAACTCATGGCGAAAGTGCTTGATCATGGCCCGCACGGGCATTGCGGCGGCATCGCCCAGCGCGCAAATTGTGCGGCCCTGGATGTTGTCGGCGACAGAATTCAGCAGGTCCATGTCCGAAGCCTTGCCGTGGCCGTTGTGAATCCGGTCGACCACGCGCCAGAGCCAGCCAGTGCCCTCGCGACACGGCGTGCACTGCCCACAGGACTCATGCATATAGAAGTAAGACAGGCGCTTGAGGGATTCCACCATCGAACGGCTGTCGTCCATCACGATGACCGCACCGGAGCCCAGCATCGACCCTGCCTTCGCGATGGAGTCGTAGTCCATCGTGCACTCCATCATGATCGAAGCAGGCAGCACCGGTGCCGACGAACCGCCAGGAATCACCGCCTTGAGCTGACGCCCCTTGCGCACACCGCCGGCCAATTCGAGCAACTTTGCGAACGGCGTACCCATCGGCACTTCGTAGTTACCGGGCAGTTCGACGTCGCCGCTGACTGAATAGATCTTGGTGCCACCATTGTTGGGCTTGCCGCATTCCAGATACGCGGGGCCGCCGTTGTTGATGATCCAGGGCACCGCCGCGAAGGTTTCGGTGTTGTTGATCGTCGTCGGCTTGCCATAGAGTCCGAAGCTCGCCGGGAACGGCGGCTTGAAGCGCGGCTGCCCCTTCTTGCCTTCGAGTGACTCGAGGAGCGCGGTTTCCTCACCACAGATATAGGCGCCAAAACCGTGAGCGGCATGGAGCTGGAAGTTGTAGCTGCTGCCCATGATGCCATCGCCGAGATAGCCGGCGGCACGCGCTTCTTCGAGGGCCTCCTCGAACCGTTCATAGGTCTGGAAGATCTCGCCGTGGATGTAGTTGTAACCCACGCTGATGCCCATGGCGTAGGCGGCAATGGCCATGCCTTCGATGACGATGTGCGGGTTGTACTGAAGGATGTCGCGGTCCTTGCACGTACCTGGCTCACCCTCATCGGAATTGCAGACCAAATATTTCTGCCCCGGGAACTGCCGGGGCATGAAGCTCCACTTGAGTCCCGTCGGAAAACCGGCACCACCGCGGCCGCGCAAACCTGACGCCTTCACCTCGGCAATCACCTGATCGGGCGTCATGCCTTCGCTCAGGATTTTGCGCAGCGCCTTGTAGCCGCCTCGCGCCTCGTAGTCCGCCAGCCGCCAGTTGGTGCCGTTCAGGCCCGCGTAGATCTGCGGCTCGATGTGACGATCATGAAAGCAGGTCTGAACGCCTGTCGCCTGAAACTGCGACAGCACTTGTTCGGGCGACATCATTGCGTTCCCTTTGTGGTGGAGCTGCGCAGGCCGTCGATCAGTTGATCCAGCTTTTCGTTGCTCATGAAGCTGCACATGGTGCGATCGTTGACGAGCATGACCGGCGAATCTGCGCATGCCCCCAGGCATTCGCTTTGCTGCAGGGTGAACATGCCATCGGCGGTTGTCTCGCCCATCTGGATGCCGAGCTTCTTCTCGAGATGCGCAAGCGCGACGGCGCCGTCACGCAACTGGCACGGGAGATTGGTGCAGACGTTGAGCTTGAACTTGCCCACCGGCCGGTGGTTGTACATGTTGTAGAACGTCGTCACTTCGTGCACGGCGATGGGCGCCATGCCGAGATAGGCAGCGATCTCACGTTCGCGCGCTTCGCTGATGTAGCCCTCATCCTCTTGCACGATCGCAAGACAGGCCATCACGGCAGACTGCTTGCCTGCGGGCGGGTATTTGGCAACCTCGCGCGCAAAGCGATCCAGCGTCGCGGCGGACAGCGGGGCCTGGTGAATCTGAGTGGTGTCGGAAGTCATGAATGCACTCACCTGTCGATTTCGCCGAACACGATGTCCATCGTGCCTATCACGGCGACCGCGTCGGCAATCATGTGTCCACGAGACATTTCGTCCAGAGCCGCGAGGTGGGGGAAGCCCGGCGCACGGATCTTGAGGCGATACGGCTTGTTCGCGCCGTCACTGACGAGATAGATCCCGAACTCGCCCTTCGGGTGCTCGACGGCGGCATACGCCTCACCTTCGGGAACGTGGAAGCCTTCGGTGAAGAGTTTGAAATGGTGGATCAACTCCTCCATGTTCGCCTTCATCGATTCGCGCGCTGGCGCGGCAACCTTGTGGTTGTCGGTGATCACCGGGCCCGGGTTCGCACGCAGCCATGCCGAGCATTGCTGAATGATGCGGTTGGCTTGGCGCATCTCTTCGACCCGCACAAGATAGCGGTCGTAGCAGTCACCGGTCTTGCCGACCGGCACGTCGAATTCCATTCGGTCATAGACGTCGTAGGGCTGCTTTTTGCGCAGGTCCCATTCGATGCCGGAGCCGCGCAGCATCGGGCCCGTAAAGCCGAGGTTCAGAGCCCGCTCAGGCGACACCACGCCGATACCCACGGTGCGCTGCTTCCAGATCCGGTTGTCGGTGAGCAGCGTCTCGTACTCGTCGACCATCTTCGGAAAACGCTTGCAGAAGTCGTCAACGAAGTCCAGCATCGAACCGCGGCGGTTTTCGTTGAGCCGCTCGATGGCCTTCGCGTTTTTGATCTTGCTCGCCTTGTACTGCGGCATCGAGTCTGGCAAATCGCGATAGACGCCGCCTGGACGAAAGTAAGCCGCATGCATGCGTGCACCCGACACAGCTTCGTACAAATCGAACAAATCTTCCCGCTCGCGAAAGCAGTAGATGAGCATGTTCATCGCGCCGCAGTCGAGCCCGTGCGCGCCCAACCACAGCAAGTGATTCAGCAGGCGCGTGATCTCGGCGAACATGACGCGGATGTATTGCGCGCGGATGGGCACCTCGAGGCCCATCAGGCGCTCGATGGCAAGGCAGTACGCATGCTCGTTGCTCATCATCGACACGTAGTCGAGACGATCCATATAGGGCAACGACTGGATGAACGTGCGCGACTCCGCGAGCTTTTCGGTGGCGCGATGAAGAAGCCCGATATGCGGATCTGCGCGCTGAATGACTTCGCCATCCAACTCCAGCACGAGTCGCAATACCCCGTGCGCTGCGGGGTGCTGGGGCCCGAAGTTGAGCGTGTAGTTCTTGATTTCGGCCATCAGTGCAATCCGCCGTAGTTGTCTTCGCGAATAACCCTGGGCGTGATTTCGCGCGGCTCGATCGAAACCGGCTGATAGATCACGCGCTTCTGCTCGGGGTCGTAGCGCATCTCGACGTGACCGGAGACAGGGAAATCCTTGCGGAAAGGATGCCCGATGAAACCGTAGTCAGTCAGAAGTCGACGCAGGTCGTCGTGACCTTCAAAGACGATTCCGTAAAGATCAAAGGCTTCGCGCTCGAACCAACCCGCAGCATTCCAGACGCTCGTCAGGGAATCGACCACAGGCAAGTCTTCATTCGGCACGAACACTTTGAGGCGGACGCGTTGATTGAGACTGACCGAAAGCAAATGGGATACCACGCAGAAACGCTCGCCCTGCCATTCGCCATCGCGATAGCCGGAATAGTCCATGCCGCAAAGATCCATGAGTTGCTCGAACCGACAGCCGGGTGCATCGCGAAGCAGAGTCGCAACAGCCAGGTAATCAGCAGCATCCACAACGGCCGTCACCTCGCCAAGCGCGAGCGTGACGCTCTTTGCTTTGGAGCCAAGGGTTTCGGAAATCTGGGTGCGAAGCGCTTCGGGAGAGATGGCGAAATCAGTCATCGTCTTTCGCTTCAGGCGCGCGCAATGGTGTTGGTACGACGAATCTTTTGCTGGAGTTGAATCACCCCGTACAAGAGAGCCTCGGCAGTCGGCGGGCAACCAGGAACATAGACATCTACCGGCACGATGCGGTCACATCCACGCACAACCGAATAGCTGTAGTGGTAGTAGCCGCCGCCATTGGCGCACGAACCCATCGAGAGAACCCAACGCGGCTCCGGCATCTGGTCGTAGACCTTCCGCAACGCAGGCGCCATCTTGTTGCACAGCGTACCAGCCACGATCATCAGGTCGGACTGGCGCGGGCTGGGGCGAAACAACATGCCAAAGCGGTCGATGTCATAGCGGGCAGCTCCCGCATGCATCATCTCAACAGCACAGCAGGCCAGACCAAAGGTCATGGGCCATAGAGATCCAGTCTTGGCCCAGTTCACCACGGAATCGTATGTCGTGGTGACGAAGCCTTCCTTCATGACGCCTTCAATGGCCATTTTCGGGATTCCTTGTCATTCCCAGTCGAGCGCACCCTTTTTCCACTCGTAGGCGAATCCCACGACGAGGATGGAGAGAAATATCATCATCGCCCAGAAGCCGACCGCACCAATTTCCTTGAGCGCAATAGCCCATGGAAAGAGAAATGCAATTTCGAGATCAAAAAGGATGAAGAGAATGGCGACGAGGTAGTACCGTACGTCGAACTTCATCCGGGCGTCTTCGAAAGCTTCAAAGCCGCATTCGTAGGGGGAATTTTTTTGAGCATCAGGCCGGTTCGGGCCGAGGATGTAGCCCAGAACCTGAGGTGCGACGCCGACACCGACACCGACCAGAATGAACAACAGGACGGGGAGGTAGGAATCGAGGTTCATCAGGGCTCTATCACCGCTTGCCACTGGCAAGGAGCAGGATCCTTGCCAGTGAGATTTGGTGCGGTCGGCGAGACTCGAACTCGCACAGCTTTCGCCACTACCCCCTCAAGATAGCGTGTCTACCAATTTCACCACGACCGCGGTTTTGTCTGTCCGAATGGCATGAGGAACCCAAAGGCTTTGGCTTTCCGGAACAGCTTTAGAGTTTACCCTGAAAAAGTACCGTTTTCAGCCAACGGCACAGAGATCACAACAGCTTTATTTGCTCGGGATCTGAGCGGCGCCTGAAGCAGGTGCAGCTGGCGCCGTTGGCGGGGCGCCGGTCGCTGGTGCAGCAGGCGCGCTGCCCGACGGGATCTCCGCAGGCGACGCGGGAGCAGCCGGAGCCGGTGCTGGCGCGGGTGCGACCGCAGCGCGCTCGAGCAGGCTGCCGCCGCCCGCCGGGCGCGCATGACCGAAATACGCGAGCAGCAACGTGCATGCAAAGAATACGACCGCCAGCACCGCGGTCGTCCGAGACAGGAAGTTCGCGCTGCCGCTCGCACCGAACAAGCTGCCAGCGCTTCCGCTGCCAAACGCGGCGCCCATGTCCGCGCCCTTGCCGTGCTGGACCAGGATCAGGCCAATCATCGCCAAGGCCGTAAGCATCTGCACGCCTACCAAGATATTAAGGACCACATTCATTCGTTTTAACTCCTAATTGTTTGGGCGCACGTCGATCACGCGGCGGCGATGATCTGCAGAAAATCGGGGGCTTTGAGCGACGCGCCGCCGATCAAGCCGCCGTCGATGTCGGGCTGCGCGAGCAACTCGGCTGCGTTGCCCGCGTTCATGCTTCCTCCGTAGAGGATCCGGATATCGCTCGCGTGTTCGCTCGCCGCATGGTGGAGTTGCGCGCGCAGCAGCGCATGCACTGCCTGCGCCTGCTCCGGCGTGGCTGTCTTGCCTGTGCCAATGGCCCAGACGGGCTCGTAAGCCACCACGATTTCGCTGATGCAATGGCCATTCACATGAATCACCGCGGCCAATTGACGCTTGACGACTTCTTCGGTCTCTCCTGCTTCGCGCTGTGCAAGCGTTTCACCGACGCAGACGACGGGAGTGACTCCATTCGCCAGCGCGATGGCCGTTTTTGCAGCAACCAACTCATCCGTCTCGCTGTGATATTGACGACGTTCCGAGTGTCCAACGATGACGTAGCGGACGCCGAATTCCTTCAACATCGCAACCGACTGCTCGCCGGTGAAGGCTCCCTGCGGTTGCGCCGACACATCCTGCGCACCCAACGCCAAGGGCGAACCGGTAACGAGCGACTGAACCTGTGCCAGATACGGCGCTGGCACACATACTGCAACATCGCATGCAGGTGCATGGAGACCCTGCACCAATGCCTTCACGAGCGCCTCGTTGGCCGCAAGGCTGCCGTTCATCTTCCAGTTGCCCGCGATCAGCTTTCTCTTTTTCATTTCTCTCTTGCTCACCAGGTCAGCACGATCTTGCCGATGTGCTGGTTGGATTCCATCAGAGTGTGCGCCTGTGCGGCACCGCTTGGCTCGCCATCGGCGGCGAAGCTACTGTGGATCACCGGCTTGACCGCGCCATCCTCAAGCAGAGGCCACACCTTCTCTCGCAGCGCTTTGGCAATCGCTCCCTTGAATGCGATTGGCCGGGGACGAAGAGTCGATCCAGTGATGGTGAGGCGCTTGCGCAAAACCAGGCCGGCGTTGAACTCGCTATTTACACCCCCCTGCACCGCAATGATGACCAAGCGACCGTCTTCGGCCAGGCATTCGATTTCTCGCGTCACATAGTTGCCGGCAACCATATCGAGAACCACGTCGACGCCCTTGCCGCCCGTGAGACGCTTAGCCTCTTCAACGAAGTCTGCAGTCTTGTAGTTGATCGCGTGATCAGCGCCGAGCTTTCTGCAAGCATCGCACTTCTCATCGCTGCCTGCCGTCACGATCACCGTGGCGCCCAGCGCCTTGCCAAGTTGAATCGCCGTGACGCCAATGCCGCTCGAGCCGCCTTGAATCAGCAAGGTTTCGCCCTTCTGCAGACGGCCGCGCTCGAACACATTGCTCCAGACGGTGAAGAATGTCTCCGGCAGGGTGGCGGCTTCGATGTCGGTCCAGCCCCGGGGAACGGGCAGGCATTGCGCCACGGGAGCGACGCACAGCTCGGCATAGCCACCGCCAGCGATCAGCGCGCAAACGTGATCGCCGACCTTCAAGCCTGCGTCTGCGAGAGCGCTTGGGTCGCCGGCCACGATTTCGCCGGCGACTTCAAGCCCGGGCAGATCCGATGCACCTGGAGGCACCGGATAGTGGCCCATTCGCTGCAGCACGTCCGGACGATTCACGCCGCTTGCGGCCACGCGAATGAGTAGTTCGCCCTCGCCCGCTACGGGCGCCGGACGCTCCACCATGCGAAGCACCTCTGGGGTTCCGAACGATGTGATCTCAATGGCTTTCATGGTCTTTCCGACGAGTGCGAGCCAACGTCCGGCTGCGCATGATCAGGAAGCACGACAGCGGCTCGTGCCGCCATCGCACCTCATCAGGCTTGGTTGTCGCCGCGATTCGCCTCTTGCACGGGGGCCTGTTCGGCCACTGGCTCAGCCTGTTCGCCAGCACGCTCGTTGTTCTCGAAGCGCGGCGCGCGATCTGCACGTGGCGGACGATCGCCACGATCCGAACGCTCGCGGCGGTCACCGCGGTCGCCGCGATCACCACGGTCTTCACGCGGGGGACGCTCGCTGAACTCCATGCCGGCCGGACGCTCGGCCAGCGCCTTCATTGACAGCTTGACCCGGCCCTTTTCGTCGGTCTCGAGAACCTTGACCTTCACGATCTGGCCTTCGCTCAAATAGTCGGTCACCTTCTCCACGCGCTCGTGCGCGATCTGGCTGATGTGCAGCAGGCCGTCCTTGCCGGGCAGGAGGTTGATCAACGCGCCGAAGTCCAGGATCTTCGTGACCGGTCCTTCGTAGACCTTGCCGATTTCGACCTCGGCAGTGATCTGCTCGATGCGCTTCTTGGCCTCTTCGGCCTTCGCCGGATCCGTCGACGCGATGGTGATCGTGCCGTCTTCGTCGATATTGATTTGGGTGCCGGTCTCTTCGGTCAGCGCGCGGATCACGGAGCCGCCCTTGCCGATCACGTCGCGGATCTTTTCGGGATTAATCTTCATCGTGAAGAGGCGCGGCGCAAAGCTGGACACCTCCGCCTTGGCCTCGCCCATCGCTTCCTGCATCTTGCCGAGGATGTGCATGCGGGCTTCCTTGGCTTGCGCCAAAGCGACCTGCATGATTTCCTTGGTGATGCCCTGGATCTTGATGTCCATCTGAAGTGCGGTGATGCCGTTGGTCGTGCCGGCAACCTTGAAGTCCATGTCACCCAGGTGATCTTCATCGCCCAGGATATCGGTCAGCACGGCAAATCGGTTGTCTTCCTTGATCAGGCCCATGGCAATGCCGGCCACGTGCGCCTTCATGGGCACGCCTGCATCCATCATCGAGAGGCAGCCGCCGCAGACTGAAGCCATCGATGAAGAACCGTTGGACTCGGTAATCTCCGAAACGACCCGAACCGTGTAGGGGAACTCTTCCTTGCTGGGGAGGCACGCAACCAGTGCGCGCTTCGCAAGTCGGCCATGGCCGATTTCGCGGCGCTTTGTCGAGCCCATGCGACCAACTTCGCCAGTTGCGAAGGGAGGCATGTTGTAGTGGAACAGGAAGCGGTCTTCGTATTCGCCAGCCAGGGCGTCGATGCGCTGCGCGTCACGCTCGGTTCCAAGAGTGGTCACGACCAGCGCCTGGGTCTCGCCACGGGTGAACAGCGCAGAACCGTGCGTGCGCGGCAGCACGCTGTTGCGGATCTCGATCGGGCGCACGGTTCGCGTATCGCGACCGTCGATGCGGGGTTCGCCAGCGAGGATCTGGCCGCGCACGATCTTCGATTCGATGCTGAACAGCAGGTCGTTGACCTTGCCGGCATCGAAAGGCTCACCGCTTTGCTTGAGTGCGTCCATGACACTGGCGTTGGCCTCGCGCAGTGCTTGCGTGCGGGCTTGCTTGCTGCGGATCTGGTAGACGGCGCGGAGTTTTTCTTCAGCCAGGCCCTTGACCTTGGCGACGAAGCCTTCGTCTTCAGCAGGCGGCTGCCAGTCCCACACGGGCTTACCGGCGTCGCGCACGAGCTCATGGATCGCGTTGATCGCGATGTTGGCTTGTTCGTGGCCGAACACCACACCGCCGAGCATCACTTCTTCGCTCAGTTGCAGGGCTTCGGATTCGACCATGAGCACGGCCGCTTCAGTTCCGGCGACGACCAGATCCATCTGCGAATCCTTGCGCGCGGTCTGGCCGGGGTTGAGCACGTACTGGCCATTGATATAGCCCACACGTGCGGCGCCGATGGGGCCGCTGAAAGGGATACCGGAGACCGACAGAGCGGCGCTCACAGCGACCATGGCAGCGATGTCGGCGTCGACTTCGGGGTTGAGCGAGAGCGTGTGGATCACCACGTGCACTTCGTTCAGGAACCCTTCGGGAAACAGCGGACGAATGGGGCGATCGATCAGGCGCGAAGTGAGCGTTTCGTGCTCGCTGGGCTTGGCTTCCCGCTTGAAGAAGCTGCCGGGGATCTTGCCGGCTGCGTAGGTTTTCTCGATGTAATCGACGGTCAGGGGGAAGAAGTCCTGGCCAGGCTTGGCCGATTTCGATGCAACCACAGTTGCGAGAACGACGGTGCCTTCGATGTCTACAGTGACGGCGCCGGTAGCCTGGCGAGCGATCTCGCCAGTTTCCATGACGACGGTCTTGCCGCCCCACTGGAAGGACTTGGTGACTTTGTTGAAGAGGCTCATGTTTAGCTCCTGTTTTTATCGGCGGATCGACGGGTGATGGTCACGGGTCGCCGCAGGGACGGAGCGCTTTTCAGAACACGATGCCATTCCAGAGAAGCTCGGCGGAACTTCGTTGGAATGACACAGCTTCGCTCTGTTCGGCACTCCAGAAACGATTCGCGAAGTAAAAAACGCCTGAGCTAGCGGACTAACCCAGGCGTTCTTTCATGCGATTCGGTTTTACTTGCGCAGACCCAGCTTGGCGATCAGCGCGGTGTAACGTTCGGCGTCCTTGGACTTCAGGTAGTCCAACAGCTTGCGACGGCGGCTCACCATGCGCAGAAGGCCGCGACGACCATGGTGGTCCTTGGCGTGCGTCTTGAAGTGTGGGGTGAGTTCGTTGATACGGGCGGTCAGCAGTGCGACCTGCACTTCCGGGCTACCGGTGTCGTTGGCGGCGCGGGCATTGTCCTTGACAACTTCGGCCTTGATGGAGGCTGCGATCATTTGATTTTCCTGTTCCGGGATGTTTGACTTGCGGTACGCGCTGGAACTGCCCATACCGTGCGCCTTGCGGTATGCAAAGCGGGGGGATTATAGCTCGCCCCCAGGCTCGCGCACTTCGTGTCGCTCTCCACCCCCTACCCGGGGGCAATACCAGCGGCCCGGCCAAGCCGGTTCCGCGTTATTTCACGACTTTCGTTGGTTAGCCAGCCAACTTTTCAGGCGGTCTACGCCCTCGACCAGGCGGTGCTTGTCCTTGGAGGCGAAGCACCAGCGGAGCCAGCCTTGGGCTTCGGGGGCGAAGGCGTTGCCGGGGGCAAGGCCAAGGCCGGCCTCGGCGACAAGGCGCTTGGCGACTGCCAGGGAGTCGTCGAAGCCTTCCAGCTTGAAGAACGCGTACATGCCGCCGCGCGCGGGGGCGACCTCGACGCCCGGCAATGCGGCCAGCAATGGCACCAGGGTGTCTCGGCAGGATTTCAGGTGCGCGACAACTCGTGGAGTGATTTCGTCGGTGTGGGCCAACGCCGCGATCGCTGCACGCTGCGTGAAGACGCTGGCGCACGAGGTGTTGAATTCGATTAACTTGCCCATCCCCTCCATGAGCACGGGCGGCAAGACCAACCAGCCGAGCCTCCAGCCGGTCATCAGGAAGCTCTTGGAGAAGCTGTGGGCGACGATCAGGCGGTCGTCGGGCGCGGCGACGTCGAGAAAGCTGGGCGCGCACCGATTTGGGGCCTCTTCGTAGTAGAGGCGCTCGTAGACCTCATCCGAGAGGATCCACGTCCCCGTCGAGCGGCAATGCTTGAGGATTGCCTCCTGTTCCGGGCGGCTGAGAGTCCATCCGGTCGGATTGTTCGGCGCGTTGACGATGAGAAGCTTGGTGGCCGGCGTGATCGCGGCGCGTAGCGCGTCCAAGTCGAGGGTCCATTGCCCTCCCTTGGGCACCAACGAAACGCATCGGACGCGCGCCCCGAGGATCGCGGGCTGCGCTGTGAGATTCGGCCAGACGGGGGTGATGGCCACCACCTCGTCGCCCGCATCGACGAGCGCCTGCACCGCAAGCATCAGTGCATTGACCCCGCCCGAGGTGATGGCGATTCGCGATGATTCGATCCTGGGATGCAGACCGCTCATGTAGTGAGCGACGGCCTCCCGCAGCTCAGGCAGGCCGAGGTTGTGAGCATAGAAAGTCTCGCCGCGCTGCAGCGATTCGATGGCTGCCTGACGAATCACATCGGGAGTGACTTCGTCGCTTTCGCCGAACCAGAATGCGAGCACGTCGCTGCGGCCCAGGCCCGCATTCGCGACTTCGCGGATCTTGGAGGCTTCGAGGTTGTGGATGGCTTGGCGCACTGGCTTTTTCCTTGAATTCAGGGGCGTTGCATCTTGCAGCTGGTGGGCATCTCGGCGTTGCTGGCCGAAATTGTCTTGACGACGCGGAAACCATAACCAGACCCTTCCACGTCGAACTTGACGCCGGGCGCGCCCTGCCTGTCCATCACGCCGACGACCAGTGTCTGCTGGAACTGGTGGTCCTCGGCGCGCATGTGCCCGCTCTGGCCCGCGAAAGTGACGTGGGTCTTTTCGAGTGCACGGGCGACTGCCACGGTGTCCGTGGTTCCGGCACGCTCCATCGCCTGCGCCAAAGCTTCGATCATCAGCTGCATGCGCATGTGCACGTAGTCGTCGGAGGGGCTGGGAAAGCGCTCACGGAAGGACTTATAGAAGGCTTCCGACTGAGGTGTCTGCACGTTCGGCAGCCAATCCGCGACCGCAACGACACGGCCGACGCCCGCGTCGCCTATTGCCGCGGGAGCGCCAAGCGCGTTGCCATAGAAGGTATAGAAGGTGCCGTTGAAACCCGCCTCCCGCGCGGCCTTCACCAGCAATGTGAGGTCGTTTCCCCAATTGCCAGTGATGACGGCTTGCGCGCCGCTGGCAAGGATCTTGGCCGCATAGGGCGCGAAGTCCTTCACGCGCCCCATCGGATGCAATTCGTCGCCCACGATCTGCACATCCGGTCGCAACTGAGCAAGCTGGCGCCGCGATTCGCGGAGCACCGACTGGCCGAAGCTGTAGTCCTGCCCGATCAGGTACACACGCTGCAGCCCTTTGTCCTCCCTGAGCACCTGCATCAACGCGGTGACACGCATGTCCGCGTGTGCGTCGAATCGGAAATGCCAGAAGCTGCAGCGCTCGTTGGTAAGGATCGGATCGACTGCCGAATAGTTGAGGAAGAGCACGCGCTTCGAAGGGTTGCGCTCGTTGTTCTTGTCGATCGCATCGATGAGCGCAGCGGCGGTCGCGGACGAGTTGCCCTGCAGCACGATGCGGGCGCCGTCGTCCATCGCAGCACGCAACGCGGACAGCGCTTCTTCGTTTTGTCCTTTGCTGTCATAGCGATCCAGCTGCAGGAGCCGTGCGCCACCGGGAAGCTTGACGCCACCACGCGCATTGACGCGCTCGACAGCCCACAGCAAATTGCGAAACACAGCCTCGCCTGTGTTGGCGAAAGGCCCGCTCATGCTCTCGATCAACGCCAGCCGGATGGGCTCCTGCGTCTTTGCATTGAGCGACGAAAGCGCGCTCGCGCCTAGCGCCGCCGCGACGAATTTCAAGGCCCTGCGACGCCAAATAAAGCTTGAGTTCATTGTCTTGAAAGCCTCATCACGATGCCTAGATGAGGTGGCATGCGGCACTTGTCTTGTTGAAACGCCGCGCAGTGTAAGGGACACACATTCTTGTCCTTGTCGTTTTGCTCAGGAGTCTTCCTCATGTTTTTCGCACCCGCTATCCGCACCGCCCGCTTTGTGCCGCGTTCATATGACCGCAGTCTGGAACGCTTCGTCAACGACGCCTTCTCTGGCGCTCAACGCTCGCTCAATGTCGAGCAAGACGAGAAGACCTGGACCTTGACACTCGATGTCCCCGGCCTGTCGCGCGACGACCTCACGATCGGAATCGAAGGCGCTGTGGTTCGCATCGAAAGCAAGCCCGAAGCCAAGCGCCAGATCAAGGCCGCCTACGAGTTGCCGCAGGACATCGACGTTGCTGCGAGCGAAGCGAAGCTCGAAAATGGCGTCCTGAGCCTCAAGCTGGGCAAGCTGATTCCAGTGAGCAACGTCGCCCAATTGGCCATCAACTGAGCCAGCGAGCGCGCCTCTTCGGCGTCGCTTGGCCGCCCGTGCTGGGTCACTAGGATCTGAGCCGCGGGTTCGGGCAGGCAAGCTCAAAAAAAACTGAATGCACGGGCCGGTAACTTTTGGTTGCCGGCCTGACGCATTTATGAACCACAATCCGTGCGCAGTACGTCACGTTCTGTGACGTATTTTTCAAGGCCTTTGTATTAATTCGCGCCCTTAAGACGTGGGGTTTGCCCTAGATCCCGCGCAAGTCGCTCACAGAAGCACCATGAAAACGCACCTGAAGCTTGCAGAAATCGATGCTCGATCGGACACCCTCCTGGTCTTTCTTCCGGGCGCATTCCTGAAGCCCGAAGAGTTCGAGCGCGAGGGCTTCGTGAGCGCCATCCAGGAACGTGATCTCGCTGCCGATTCCTTGCTGGTGGACGCCGACGTGTCGTACTACTACGACCAGACTTTCATCGAGCGGCTGCAGCAGGACGTGATAGAGCCGCAACGCGCGGCGGGCTACCGGAAGATCTGGCTGGTCGGAATCTCCATCGGCGGCTTTGGTGCCCTGATTCATGAATTGGCAAAGCCGGGCACCGTCGATGGCATCGTGACCTTGGCCCCTTATCTCGGTCGCCGACCGGTCGGTGCGGAGATCCAAAAGGCAGGAGGCCTGCGCGCGTGGAAGGCCCCCGAAGGCCCGGCGCCGGACGAAGAGGTGGACCGCAAGCTCTGGCCGTGGCTCCAGCAGTACGCTTCGCCCGCTCAGCCGGCGAAGCTCCCGCCGCTCTATCTCGGATTCGGCCTCAGCGACCGGTTTGCGGCCAATCATCGGCTGCTGGCTGATGCACTCCCCACCGACCACGTCTTCACCACCGAAGGCGGCCATGACTGGCCACAGTGGTCTCAACTCTGGCGAAAGATGCTCGACGTGCTGCCCCTGCCGCAGCAGTCCAGGAAAGCGCCTAGGCTGGTTCCGTCCCTGCATCCAGCGACGCCAGCGGCCATCGCGGCTTGACATCGAAGGCATAGCGTTCGGTCGGCTTCTGGATGCCGGCCTGGAGGCGCATCGCGGCGGCCATTGCAATCATTGCGCCGTTGTCGGTGCACAAGTGCAACTCGGGGTAGTGAACCCGCACCCCGCGCTTGGCGCATGCGGCATTCAGTTGCTCGCGCAGCACCCGGTTCGCGCCAACTCCGCCTGCCACCACCAAGCGATCGAGCCCCGTTTGCTCGATAGCGGCGATCGACTTTTTCAGGAGAACTTCGACGATGGCCGCTTGCGTGGACGCTGCGAGGTCGGCCTTTCGTGATTCAAGCTCGTCGCCGAGCTTCTTGGCTTGGGTGAGCACCGCGGTCTTCAGCCCCGCAAACGAGAAGTCCAGGTCGCCGCTGTGCAGCAAAGGGCGAGGAAGCTTGAAAGCAGTGGCTTGGCCCTGCTCCGCCAGCTTGGCAAGCCATGGACCACCCGGATAGGGCAAGCCCATCAGCTTGGCGCTCTTGTCGAATGCCTCCCCCGCCGCGTCATCGATCGTCTCGCCCAGTAGTTCGTAGCGGCCCACCCCGTCGACCCGCATCAGCTGCGTGTGACCGCCCGACACAAGAAGCGCGACGAAGGGAAATTCCGGCGGATCGGCACTGAGGAAAGGCGAAAGCAGATGCCCTTCCAGGTGATGCACGCCCAGGACAGGTTTGCCCAGTGCCGCGCCGAGGGCGCACGCCACTCCAGCGCCCACGAGGAGCGCGCCGGCCAAGCCAGGCCCTCGCGTATAGGCCACCACGTCGACATTTGCCAGTTGCCGGCCGGCATCCTCGAAGACGGTTTCGGCCAAAGGAAGCACCCGCCGGATGTGATCGCGGCTCGCGAGTTCGGGCACGACACCGCCATAGGCCTGGTGCATCGCGATCTGGCTGTGCAGCGCATGCGCCGCAAGGCGCGGCAGCCCGCTCGCGCCGCTCTCGACCAAGGCCACGCCGGTTTCGTCGCAGGACGACTCGATTCCCAATACAAACATGCCAGACATGCCGCGAGTGTAGGTGCCGCCCGATAGCGGGGCACGGATGTTGCTGCAAGTCCTTTGATGAAATCCGGCCTGAGTTTCCTGATCGCCGCCCTCCGTTGCGAAATCGAAGGGTTGGAGCAACTGACCCGCACCGGCCAACTGGTCGGAAGCATCGGAAGACTGGTGCATGCATTGCAGCGCGAACGCGGCATTTCCAACGTATGGCTGGCCTCTGGCGGACAGCGCTTCGCTGCGCAGCGCAGTGAGCAGATTGCCGAGAGCATGAACATGGAGACGGCAGCGCGCGAAAGCTTCGACCTGCTGCAGACCGACAGCGCCCGCATCGGCAACGGCGCGCGGCTCTTCAGTCGCATCGCATGGGTCCTGCCCGGCTTGGACGGGCTTCCTGAACTGCGCCGCCGTATCGGATGCCTGGAACTGGATGCGGCGGCATCGACAACTGCGTATACCAAGCTGCTGTCCGGACTGCTCGCGGTGGTATTCGAGGCAGCGGACGGCGCCACCGACCCCGAGGTCTCGCGCGTCTTGGTTGCGCTCTTCAATTTCATGCAGGGCAAGGAATTTGCCGGGCAGGAACGTGCCTGCGGCGCGGCTGCATTCGCTTCAGGGCGCAACGACAGCAGCCGGCAGCAGCAATGGCTGCACCTGATCGACTCGCAGGAGCGTTGTTTTCAGCTCTTCATCGAGTTCTCTGCGGAGTCGGTGGCCGACCTCTGGCGCACGACCCAATTGCCGGAGCAAATCGCCGAACAGGAACGCCTGCGCCGAATCGCCTGCGCCGCACCCCCGGGCGTGATGCTCGACCCGGACCTGAGCCGGACGTGGTTCGACTGCTGCACACAACGCATCGATGCGATGCAGTGGGTCGAAGAGCGGCTCGCCGCCGATCTGCAGCGAATCTGCATGGACAAAACAGCGAAGGCACATTCGGAACTGCAGGCCCATGAGGCGCTGCTGCCAAGAATGACCGAATCGGCTGACCCGATGGCCGCGGCGTTTTTCGAGGAGCCCGTATGGTCACAGTCGCCCGGAAGCGCACCGCTCTACGGCAGGCAGCTCGAGCGCTCCATTCTGGACATGGTCCAGGAGCAATCACACCGTCTGCAGGCCATGAGCGACGAGTTGGAAACCGTGCGCGCTGCCCTCAACGAACGAAAGCTTGTCGAACGCGCCAAGGGCCTCCTGATGGCCCGCCGCGGCATCAGCGAACAGGAAGCGCACAAGATGCTGCGCCAGACCGCGATGAACCAAAGCCGGCGCCTGATCGAAGTGGCCGAATCCGTGCTCTCGCTGGCGGAATTTCTGCCCCGGGATGTGGCTTCCTGAAAGCGGCCGCTGATCTGAAATGGTGCGACGCACAACGATCGTGCCGCCGGGCAGGTCCGCGCCAAAGCAGTCGGTGGACTGCGCCATCATTGGATTGTTTGCTATGTTCTTGATAGCAGCACCACATCCGCAAAGATTGGCACGGGGTTTGCAATACGTAGAACACAGATCGATGAAGGTCTACAGATAGACAGCATCCAACGGCGGATACGGTCTACCGAACTGGACAAAGGCGTCCCCACCCGCAAGGGCTCGTTTTCGAGCAGCCCCTGCGCGGTGAGGACGCCTTTTTTGCTTTTGCTTTTTGTGTTTTTGCCTTTTCCCTTTCCTTCGGAGTTCGCCCCATGACCGATTCGCTTGCCTCCAAACTGAGTCGCAGACGCGTGCTGCAGGCCGCCGCTGCCGGTGTCGTCGGGCTGGACCCCGCGTTGCGAGCGGCCGTGTGGGCCCAAGGATCCGACAAGCCGGAGAAGGAAGAAGTCAGGATCGGCTTCATTCCGCTGACCGACTGCGCCAGCGTGGTGATGGCCTCGGTGCTGGGCATCGACAAGAAGTACGGCGTGAAGATCGTGCCCAGCAAGGAAGCCAGTTGGGCCGGCGTGCGCGACAAGTTGGTCAACGGCGAATTGGACTTTGCCCATGTGCTCTATGGGCTGGTTTATGGCGTGCACGTAGGCATTGGTGGGCCGAAGAAAGACATGGCCGTTCTGATGACGCTCAACAACAACGGCCAGGCGATCACGCTGTCGAAAAAGCTCGCCGACAAGGGTGCCGTCGATGGCGCCTCGCTCGCGAAGGTGATGGCGGCCAACAAGGTCGACTACACCTTTGCGCAGACCTTTCCCACGGGCACCCACGCGATGTGGCTCTATTACTGGATGGCCGCCAACGGCATCGATCCGCTGAAGGACGCCAAGGTCATCACCGTGCCTCCGCCGCAGATGGTTGCGAACATGCGCGTGGGCAACATGGACGGCTATTGCGTCGGCGAGCCGTGGGGTCAGCGCGCCATCATGGACGGCATCGGCATCACGGCTGTGACCACGCAGGACATCTGGAAGGACCACCCCGAAAAGGTGCTCGGCACGACGGGTGACTTCGTCAAGAAGTACCCCAACACCGCGCGCGCCGTGACGGCAGCCATCCTGGAGGCCAGCAAGTGGATCGACACCGGCCTGCAGAACAAGAACAAGATGGCGGAGACCATCGCGGACAAGAGCTACGTCAACACCAGTGTGGATGCCATCAACCAGCGCATCCTGGGCCGATACACCAACGGGCTCGGCAAGAGTTGGGACGACCCGAACTACATGAAGTTCTTCAACGACGGCTCGGTGAACTTCCCGTATCTGTCGGACGGCATGTGGTTCCTCACGCAGCACAAGCGCTGGGGCCTCCTCAAGGAGCATCCCGACTATCTGCAGGTCGCCACGCAGATCAACCGCATCGACGTCTACAAGCAGGCCGCGGCAGCTACGAACACGCCGCTTCCCAAGGAAACGATGCGCACCAGCAAGCTGTTCGACGGCGTCGTGTGGGACGGCAAGAACCCCAAGCAGTACGCCGATTCGTTCAAGGTCCATGCCTGAGGAGCCCGTCATGGTGAGCGCTGTCTTTCATTCCCCTCTCGATACCCGTCCCGCTCTGCCGGCCTCTGCAAAGAGCTTTGTCGCGACCAAGCCCGTGGCCCTGGCCCGCCGGGCCGAACCCGAGCCGCGAACGCCGCGCGACTTCAGCGCGCTGTGGCTGCGCGTGCTGCCGCCGGTGCTCGGCGTCGCGCTGCTGATCCTGATCTGGGAACTGGTCGCGATGAAGAGCACCACCGGCTTTCCCTCGCCGCTCGCGACCTGGCAGCAGGCCCTGACGGTGTTCAGCGATCCGTTCTACAGCAAGGGCCCCAACGACCAAGGCGTGGGCTGGAACGTGCTCTCGTCGCTGCAGCGCGTCGCGCTTGGCTTCGGTCTCGCGGCCGCGGTGGGTATCCCTGCGGGCTTCGCGATCGGCCGCTTCGATTTCCTCTCGCGCATGTTCAATCCCCTGATCAGCCTGCTGCGCCCGGTCTCTCCGCTGGCTTGGTTGCCGATCGGGCTGCTGGTGTTCAAGGGCGCCAATCCGGCGGCGATCTGGACGATCTTCATCTGCTCGATCTGGCCGATGATCATCAACACCGCGGTGGGCGTGCAGCGCGTGCCGAGCGACTACATGAACGTCGCGAAAGTGCTGAACCTCAGCGAATGGAAGATCTTCACCAAGATCCTCTTCCCAGCGGTGCTGCCCTACATGTTGACCGGCGTGCGGCTCGCCGTCGGGACCGCGTGGCTCGTGATCGTCGCGGCGGAGATGCTCACTGGCGGTGTCGGCATCGGCTTCTGGGTGTGGGACGAGTGGAACAACCTCAACGTCGCCAACATCATCATCGCGATCTTCGTCATCGGCATCGTCGGCCTCGTGCTCGAGTTCGCGCTCATCAAGATCGCCACGGCATTCACGTTCGAAGAGGTGAAGTCATGAATGATGACAAGAAGTACATCGAGATCCAGGGCGTCGAGCAGCGGTTCAAGACGGCCAAGGGCAGCTTCCTCGCATTGCGCGACATCAACCTGTGCGTGGCCAAGGGTGAGTTCATCACACTGATCGGGCACTCGGGCTGCGGCAAGTCGACGCTGCTGAACCTCATCGCCGGTCTCACCACGCCCACGCAAGGCGCGCTGCTCTGCGCCAATCGCGAGATCAAGGGCCCGGGGCCAGAGCGCGCGGTGGTGTTCCAGAACCATTCGCTGCTGCCCTGGCTGACCTGCTACGAGAACGTGTACCTCGGTGTCGAGCGCGTGTTCGCGTCGACCGAAGCGAAGGCGCAACTCAAGGCGCGCACCGAAGCGGCGCTCGCGCTGGTCGGTCTGAGCGCGGCGGCGCAGAAGCGCCCCGGTGAGATCTCCGGCGGCATGAAGCAACGCGTGGGCATCGCCCGCGCGCTCTCGATGGAACCCAAGGTACTGCTCATGGACGAGCCCTTCGGTGCACTCGACGCGCTCACGCGCGCCAAGCTGCAGGACGAGTTGCTCGCCATCGTGCAGAAGACGCACAGCACGGTCGTCATGGTCACGCACGACGTGGACGAGGCTGTGCTGCTGTCCGACCGCATCGTGATGTTGACCAACGGGCCCGCGGCGACCATCGGCGAAGTGCTGGCAGTCGACATCCCACGTCCGCGCAATCGCGTCGAGCTGGCCGAAGACCCGGTCTACGTACATGCGCGCAAGGCCGTCATCGACTTTCTCTACACGCGCCAGGCGCACGTGGAGAAGGTCGCCGCCTGAGTCGCCACGGCGGCGGACCACTCACGCGGGAGTCAGGACATGATGACCTGCAAGCTGTGCTCGTACGAGGCGGTGAGTTGGTCGAAGGTGTCGACCAGCGCATCGCTGGAACGAACCAGCGCGGCGCGCCCTTCTGCGCTCGCGACGTCGCGCACGCCGTGCACCAGTCGCAGCCACTCGTCGCGCGCGGCCGCCAGCGCGGTCCGGATTTCGGGTGAGCTCAAGGGCGCGCGCTCGAGCTCGAGCAGCGCGGACTCGAACGCCTCCATGGTCGGCGCCAAGCGGTCGCGCATGGCATCTTGCGACAAGATCGACGCCAGCAGCGCGTCCTTTGCAAGCCGCTGTGCGCGCATGCGCTCGCGCCCGCAGATGTTGACGATACGCAGCGCCCGTCGCGCGCCGTGTGCCTCCAGTGCACCCGTCAGAGTCTCGGCGGCAGACAGCAGCGCATCGGCACGCGCATCGATATCTATCAACGCTCCCGGTGCGAGGCGCGCGTCAAGTGCCGCCTCCAGCCCTTGCCAGGCCACGCGCACATCCGATAGGGCCCGCCCACCGGCCTCATTCAGTTCGAGGGCAGCCAGATGATCGAGGTTGTCCTGCACGCGCTCAGCCGACTGCGTTCGCAGGACGCGCGCGCGTCGCGCATCGACACCGGCCAGCGCCTGCGCCGCTACGCGGACCAGCCGCTGGGACAGCATGCGCAACTGCCCCGCGCGATTGATCGCATCGGCCCATCGCGAAGCCTCGACCACGGACCGCGAGACTTCGCCGAGGCGCAGGTTGGCATGCATGGCCGCGCCGCGCAGCAGGCCAAAGGCCTCGTCCTCCTCGATGCCGCGTGCGGACATCAGCAGGCCCTTGGCGCGATCGATCCACTTGCGCTCGTCCAGGCGGGTGCGCAGCGCGACGAGTTCGGTGCGCAGCCCGTTCTCCCGCTGCCAGCGCGCCTGCGCGCGGCCCAGCAAGGCCTCGAGGGATTGCGCGTTCAGCGCCTCGATCGATTCCCACGCGTGCACGCCGAGCGCCGCCAACTTCTCGTGCGACTCACGATCCAGCGGGGCACAGGCGAGGCTCACTGCACATGGCGGCGTGCCCGACCAGGCTTGCAATGCATCGAGAAGATCCTGCGTCAGCGTGGGCATGCAGATCAGGATTTCTCGGGGCGCAAGCGACTGGGCCTGCGACACCATCGTGCGGCAAGTCGCACGCACGAACGCCGAAGCGTCGAGACCCTGGACAAGGTCGGTGGCTTCGGAGGGAAAGACAACAAAAAGAGGGTTCACGGCGCGTTTCAAGCTGTGACCGAAAGCATAGGGCAGATGCGCCGCGATGCGTTGGCACATGTTTTGCGTGATATGGCTCGCGGTGTAACGAAGCACCGCTTTGGTGAAGCGGCAGACACCTGCATGCCGCCCGGTAGCGCAACCATCGGGCACACCCCTCACGCCGTCAGCGTCCGCTGCCGGCACACCGCCCCAACCCCGTCCGACGACACGGCCCGCCAACGGCCGCGCCGCGGCATTTCGCATTGAAAGCCATGTCCAGCTTCAAGTCCTTCCTTCGCTCAGGCCACGGCCCGACGTTGTTCGCGGCCTTCCTGTACTTCGCCTTCTCGTGCTGCATCTGGGTGCTCAACGGTGCAATGGCACCGTTCATCGGCGAGACCTTCAACCTCTCGCCGGCGCAGAAAGGCCTGATGCTGTCGGTGCCGATCATCGCCGGTGCGCTGATGCGTTTTCCGCTGGGCATCCTGTCGCAATACATCGGCCGCAAGAGTGCGACGCTGGTCGAGATGGGCCTGATTGCCGTGGCGATGCTGTTCGGCTTCTTCATGGTGCACAGCTTCAACGATCTGCTCGCGATGGGCGTGCTCCTGGGCATCGCGGGCGCAAGCTTCGGGGTCGCGCTTTCGCTGGGTTCGGGCTGGTTCCCGCCGCAGCACAAGGGCCTCGCCATGGGGTTGGTGGGTGCGGGCAACGTCGGTACCGCGGTGTCGGTGCTGGTGGCTCCGCCGCTCGCCCAATGGCTGGGCTGGCAAAGTGTGTACGGCGTGGCGGCTGTCGCGATCCTGGTGCCGATGATCGTGATGATCATGCTCGCCAAGGAGCCACCCGACATCGACAGCCACGCCAGCTTCCGCGAGCACATCGCCTGCCTGTTCGAGAAGGACGGATGGGTGTTCAGCCTCATCTACGGCGTGACCTTCGGCGGCTTCATCGGCCTCACGACCTTCCTGCCCTCCTACTACTACGACCAATTCGGCGTCAGCAAGGTGCAGGCCGGCCAGCTGACTATGTTGGCCGCCTTCATGGGTGCGGCCGTGCGCGTGATCGGCGGCTGGATCTCCGACCGCTGGGGCGGCGTCAACACGCTGACATTGGTCCTGCTCGTGGTGGCGATCAGCCTGGTCCTTGTCGGCGCATCGTCGGCATCGTTGACGCTCACCACGCTGCTGCTGATCGCCTGTTTCGCCGCACTGGGTGCGGGCAACGGCGCACTCTTCCAGCTCGTGCCGCTGCGCTGGCCCGCAAGCACAGCGGTGGCCGGCTCCATGATCGGCGAGATCGGTGCGCTCGGCGGAGGCCTGGTGCCCAACGCGATGGGCTTGTCCAAGCAATACCTCGGCAGCTACGCCTGGGGCTTCGTCTTCTTCGCCGCACTGTCGCTCGTCATGCTGGCCGTCATGCGCGTGATGCAAATCCGCTGGACCCGCACCTGGGCCGAAAAAGGCGGCCGCGCCCGCGAAGCCGCACAGCCACCAGTCACGACCCACCGCCCCAAGAGCTCCAAGGCCCCCAAGGCGCGCAACGCATGACCCCGCACACCCTCATTCCAAAAATACCGCGGAACCGGCTTCACCGGGTCGCCGGTATTGCCCCCGGATGGGGGTGGGCGGCTACGCGAAGTGAGCCAACCTGGGGGCGAGCAGCACGCCTCTCAAGTCCGGGGCAGGAAGAGCAGCCACACCACCAGCAGCACATTGAACAGCAGCGACACAGCGAGCGCGATCTTGTAGAGCGCCGCCGGATCGCGGCGGGCCAGCGGCGTGGCGCTCGGCGCGCCGACGGGACGGGACGCACCGCGCTCCAGCGCGAGCAGAAGTTCCTCGGCCGTCTCGAAACGTTGCCGGGGATCGCGCGCCACGGCCTTGCGCACCAGGTGGTCGAGCCATACGGGCACATCGGGCCGGATGCGCGACAACGCGGCCGGATCGCGCCGGTAGCGCGCTGCCTGGTAGGGCTCGATCTCGCCATAGGGCAGGCGCCCGGCGAGCCACTGGTAGAGCGTGACCCCCAGCGCGAACAGATCGCTGCCTGCGTCGGCGCCCTCGCCTTCCCACTGTTCGGGGTTGATGTAGCTGGGCGTGCCGGCGTGCAGCTCGCGCTGCGCCGCGCCCTCGCGCCCGGACAGCGCGACACCCAGGTCGAGGATGCGCCAGCGCCCATCGTCGCCAAGGTGCAGGTTGCCCGGCTTGATGTCGCGATGCACCACGCCGTGGCGGTGCAGCCTTCCCAGCGCGCGGGTCACTTCGATGGCCGCGGCCACGACCTCCGCCACCGCACCACGCCGACCGTCCTTCTGCATCTGCTCGAGCGTTCGTCCGCCGTGCCAATCGAACACGGTGTAGAGCGCGCTGGCATCCTCCGCGCGTTCGTGAACGCGCACGAAGCCGCTGTCGGCGCGAGCGCTGACGCGCAGGCCCAGCCAGGCTTCGTGAGCGAGCATCGCGCGCTCCTGCGGATCGCCGGCCCGGGACGGATGCAAGGTCTTGAGGGTCACCAGTGCTCGCGTCTCGGGTCGACGTGCCTGGTAGAGCACATGCACGCCGGTGTCGGCCACCCGCGCGGTGATGACGTAGCCGTCGAGCACATCGCCGACCTTCAGCTGCGGCGGCGGAGCCAGCCGGCGCACGTCGCCCATCTCATCGTCCAGTTGGCGGGCATCCAGTCCCATGACGCGGATCACCAGCGCGGTGGCGTTGTCGCGGGATCCTGCCGCCAGCGCGGCCTGCACCAGTGCATCGCTGGCCTCGCCCGCGTTGCCCTGCAGCGCAAGGGCCGCCAAATGCTGTGCCTTGAGCACACCGTGAACGCCGTCGGAGCTGAGCACGAAGCAGTCGCCGACCCGCACGTCGCCCTGCACATAGTCGACCCGCACCTGATCGTCGAGACCGATTGCGCGCGTCAGCCGGCTTCGCAGATCGGGGTGCTCGAAGGCATGGTCATGGGTCAGCTGCATGGCAGGCTCGCCACCCTGGCGCACTCGCCACGCGCGCGTGTCGCCGACGTGCGCGAGCGTGTAGCTCTGTCCATGCAGCACCAGCGCCGTCAACGTGGTGAGCGCGGTGCCGCCACCCTGGCGGCGGCGGTTGTGATCGGCAAGCCATGCGTTCTGCGCGCCGATCAGCCGGTCCAGCGCCGCCGTCGGCTCCCAGGTGTCGGGCGTCGCGAAGTAATCGCCAAGCAGGCACATCACGGTGGTCTGCGCGGCCTCCAGACCGCGTCCACCGGCGGACACGCCGTCGGCGATGGCCGCAATCAGTCCGCGCGCTTCCTCGCCCTGCGGCGCATGCACCGCGCCGGCGAAATCCTCGTTGACCTCGCGGGGCCCGCGCAGGCTGCTGTAGCCGATGTCCACTTCAAAGCTCATGGCGCGATTCTCCACGCGCGCCCCGGGCACCTCGCTTGATTGAATCCAGGAAAGGTCCAACGCCATGAAGAAAATGAAACTCGTGATGGTCGGCAACGGCATGGCCGGCGTGCGCACGATCGAGGAGCTGCTCAAGATCGAGCCCGATCTCTACGACATCACCGTCTTCGGCGCCGAGCCGCACCCGAACTACAACCGCATCCTTCTGTCGCCCGTGCTCGCCGGCGAGCAAACGGTCGACGAGATCGTGCTGAACAGCTGGGAGTGGTACGCCGAGAACAACATCACCCTGCACGCAGGCAAGAAGGTGGTGGACGTCGATCGGGTCAAGCGAATCGTGCGCGCGGAAGACGGCACCGAAGCGCCCTACGACCGGCTTCTGATGTGCACCGGCTCCAACCCCTTCATGCTGCCTGTTCCCGGCAAGGACTTGCGGGGCGTGATCGCCTATCGCGACATCGCCGACACCGACTACATGATCGAGACCGCACGCACGCACAAGAACGCGGTCGTCATCGGCGGTGGACTGCTGGGCCTCGAAGCGGCCAATGGCCTGATGCTCCGCGGCATGAACGTCACCGTGGTGCACGTCATGCCGTGGCTGATGGAGCGGCAGTTGGACGACGTGGCCGGCAAGCTGCTGCAGAAGTCGCTCGAAGACCGCGGCCTGAAGTTCCTCATTGGTGCGCAAACCCAGGAACTCGTGGGCAACGAACAAGGAAGGGTCTCGGCCATCCGCTTCAAGGACGGCACCGAAGTCGCCGCCGACCTGGTGGTCATGGCCGTCGGCATTCGTCCCAACACGGAGCTGGCAGAGAAGATGCGGCTGCACATCAACCGCGGCATCGTCGTCACCGACACCATGCAGACCGTGACCGATGCGCGCATCTACTCGGTCGGCGAATGCGCTGCACATCGGGGCATCGCCTACGGCCTGGTCGCACCGCTGTTCGAACAGGCGAAGGTGGCGGCGAATCACCTGGCACAGTTCGGCATTGGCCGCTACATGGGCTCGCTGACCTCGACGAAGCTCAAGGTCACGGGTATCGACCTCTTCTCCGCCGGCGAATTCATGGGCGGCGAAGGCACGGAGGAAATCGTGATGAGCGACCCCTTCGGCGGCGTCTACAAGAAGCTGGTGATCAAGGACGACAAGCTGGTCGGCGCCTGCCTCTACGGCGACACGGTCGACGGCAGCTGGTACTTCAAGCTGCTGCGTGACGGACGCAGCGTGCACGACATCCGCGACAAGCTGATGTTCGGCGAATCCAACATCGGCGACACCGGCCACGAAGGCCACAGCAAGGCCGCTTCGATGCCGGACGACGCCGAGGTTTGCGGCTGCAATGGCGTCAACAAGGGCACCATCTGCAAGGCGATCAAGGACAAGGGACTCTTCACGCTTGAAGAGGTCAAGAAGCACACCAAGGCCAGCGCATCGTGCGGCTCATGCACCGGGCTGGTCGAGCAGATCCTGATGTTCACGGCCGGCGGCGACTACTCCGCCACGCCGAAGAAGAAAGCTGTGTGCGCCTGCACCGATGTCAGCCACCAGGACGTGCGTGAGGCGATCCGAAAAGGGCACTACCTCACACACGACGAGGTGTATCGCAATCTCGGCTGGCGGACGCCAAACGGATGCGCGACCTGCCGGCCTGCAATCAACTACTACCTGATCTCGACCTGGCCGAAAGAGGCAAAGGACGATCCGCAGAGTCGCTTCGTCAACGAGCGCAGCCACGCCAATATCCAGCGGGACGGCACCTATTCGGTGATACCGCGCATGTGGGGCGGCCACACGACGCCCGACGAATTGCGCCGCATCGCCGACGCGGCCGACAAGTACAAGATCCCGACCGTCAAGGTGACGGGCGGCCAGCGCATCGACCTGCTCGGCGTGAAGAAGGAAGACCTGGAGAACGTCTGGAAGGACATCGGCATGCCCTCGGGCTTTGCCTACGCCAAGTCGCTGCGCACGGTGAAGACGTGCGTAGGCAGCGAATGGTGCCGCTTCGGCACCCAGGACTCGACGCAGATGGGCAAGGACCTGGAGCGCGCGCTTTGGGCGATGTATTCGCCGCACAAGGTCAAGCTCGCAGTCTCGGGCTGCCCGCGAAACTGCGCCGAGTCGGGCATCAAGGACGTGGGCGTGATCGGCGTCGATTCGGGCTGGGAAATCTACGTGGGCGGCAACGGCGGCATCAAGACCGAAGTCGCACAGTTCCTGGTCAAGGTGAAGACATCCGATGAAGTGATGGAGTACGCGGGCGCGTTTCTTCAGCTCTACCGTGAGGAAGGCTGGTATCTGGAGCGCACCGTGCACTACATCGGACGTGTCGGCCTCGACTACGTGAAGAAGAAGGTCCTCGAGGACGCGGAAGGCCGCAAGACGCTGTGGGAGCGGCTCCAGTTCGCACTCGATGGCGAACCCGATCCGTGGTTCGAGTCCAGCCAGGCTTCTGTCGACGTGCGGCAGTTCAAGCCGATTGCCGTAGTCGAGAGCATCCCTGCTGATGCGCAGACGGTCTGAAGGAGAGCGAATCATGAGCGAATGGAAAGTGATCTGCCGGGTCGAAGACATTCCCGTGCTTGGTGCCCGTCGAGTGGCGCGCGCCCAGGGCATCGATGTTGCGGTGTTCCGCAATTCAGAGGACGAGGTTTTTGCATTGCTCGACCGCTGCCCGCACAAGGGCGGACCGTTGAGCCAGGGCATCGTCTTCGGCACCAGCGTGGCCTGTCCGCTGCACAACTGGGCGATCGGACTCGACGATGGTTGCGCGAAATCGCCCGACGAAGGCTGCACACCGCGCTTTGCAGTGAAAGTCGCCAACGGTGTGGTGCACCTCGATGCGGGCGAGCTCCAATTGCACGCCACCGATCTCTCGCGGCCTGTGGCGGGGCCTCAGCCAGTCGTCGCAGACTGACTATCTTCACCCGAGCCAGCACCATGAACGAAACACGCTCCACCTGCCCCTACTGCGGCGTGGGCTGTGGCGTCATCATCGAGTCCGACGGCGCGCAGATCACCGGCGTGCGCGGGGACCCGGCGCACCCCGCCAACTTCGGTCGGCTGTGCACGAAAGGGTCTACGCTGCACCTGACCGCCAGCGCTGCCGTCACCATGCAGACTCGTCTTTTGCAGCCATTGCAGCGTGCCACTCGTGACTCCGTCCCCGAGCCCATCACATGGGACGGCGCACTGGGGCTCGCGGCGCAACGATTCGCGCAGGTCATCGAGGAAAGCGGCCCCGATGCCGTCGGCTTCTACGTATCCGGACAACTGCTGACAGAGGACTATTACGTCTTCAACAAGCTGGCCAAAGGGCTCGTCGGCACCAACAACATCGACACCAATTCGCGCCTTTGCATGAGCAGCGCGGTGGCCGGCTACAAGAAGACGCTGGGCGCCGATGCACCACCAGCCTGCTACGACGACCTGAAGCACGCACAGTGCCTTTTCATCGTCGGCAGCAACACTGCGTGGGCGCATCCCATTTTGTTCCGGCGCATCGAGGATGCGAAGGCGGCCAATCCAACCATGAAGATCGTCGTGGCGGATCCTCGCCGCACGGACACCGCCGAGATTGCTGACCTGTTCTTGCCGATCCAGCCGGGTACCGACGTGATGCTCTTCAACGGCATGCTGCACCTGATGCTGTGGGAAGGCTGGGCGGATTCGCGCTACATCGCCGAGCACACCAACGGCTTCGACGCCTTGAAAGCGACGGTGCGCGACTGCACACCCGACCGCGTCGCACAGGTCTGCGGCATCTCCAAGGACGACCTCCTGGAGGCGGCGCGCCTCTTTGCGACTTCTGCAGCGACGCTGAGCCTGTATTGCCAAGGCCTGAACCAATCCTCTTCCGGAACGGCGAAGAACGCGGCCCTGATCAACCTCCATCTGGCGACGGCGCAGATCGGCAAACTCGGCGCGGGGCCCTTCTCGCTCACCGGTCAGCCCAACGCCATGGGCGGCCGCGAAGTGGGTGGGTTGGCCAATCTTCTTTCCGCTCATCGCGATCTCGCCAATCCGCGGCATCGCGCCGAAGTGGCGGCGCTGTGGGGCATCGACGATGTGCCGGCTCGACCGGGCAAGACTGCGGTCGAAATGTTCCAGGCCGCGGCGGACGGCGAAATCCGCGCGCTCTGGATCGCCTGCACCAACCCAGCGCAATCGATGCCCGACCAGGCGACGGTGCGCCGCGCGCTCGAGCGCTGCGAGTTCGTCGTGGTGCAGGAGGCATTCGCGAAAACGGCAACCTGCGAGTTCGCCGACCTGCTGCTGCCAGCCACCACATGGGGCGAGAAGGAAGGCACCGTCACCAACAGCGAACGCCGCATCTCTCGAGTGCGGCGAGCTGTGCCGCCGCCTGGCGAGGCTCGCAATGACTGGTCTATCGGCGTGGGTTTCGCGCGGCGGCTCGAGGAGCGCCTGGGCCGCACAGCCACGCTCTTTCCCTACGTGGATGCCGAGTCGGTCTGGAATGAACACCGCGAATCCACGCGCGGGCGCGACCTCGACATCACTGGAATGAGCTACGCGATGCTCGAATCGGCGCCGCAGCAATGGCCACTGCGTGAAGGCGAGACAGAAGGCCGCGCTCGGCTCTATGAGGACGGCATCTTCCCAACGCCCGATGGCCGCGCGCAGTTCGTCGATACGCCCTACAAGCCGGTAACCGAGCCCCGTGACGCGCGCTATCCCTTCTCTCTCAACACTGGCCGGCTGCGCGACCAGTGGCACGGCATGAGCCGCACCGGCACACTGGGCAGGCTCTTCGGCCACGCCGCCGAGCCTGTGGCTCAGATGCATCCGCAGGACATGGCCAGGCGCCAATTGGCCGAGGGCGATCTCGTGCACGTCACCTCGCGCCGAGGCTCGATCGTGGTGCCCGTCGCGGGCAGCGCCGATGTCGGCTTGAGCCAAGTCTTCATTGCAATGCATTGGGGTGGCGAATACCTGAGCGGCTCGTCCAGCACCGGCACGCGGCTTGCGGGCGTGAATGCCCTCACGACCTCCAGCTTCTGCCCCGATTCGAAGCAACCCGAGCTCAAGCACGCAGCAGTGAAAGTCCTCAAGGCCGAGATGCCCTGGACACTCCTCGCCGCCGCATGGCTCCCGCAGGAGGCCGCGCTGACTGTCGCCGGCGAGTTGCGAAACCTGATGTCGGCGTTTCCGTTCGCCAGCTGCGTGCCCTTTGCCGCAGGCGCTGCACTCGAAGATGCGAGTCCCGATCGCACCGGCGTGCTGTTCCGGGCTGCCGCGCATGAGGCACCACCCGACGCCGTCCTCTCGCAGATAGAAGGCTTGCTTGCGCTCGCAGGCACCGACACACTGCGCTACGCGGATGCAAAACGCGGGCAGCGTCGCGCGGTCCGTTTGACACGCAATGGCGCGAACGCGTACCTCGAAGGCTTCCTGCTGGGCGGAGACACTCGCTCGGAAGTCTGGATCAAGGCGTTGCTGCAAGACCGGCTGCCGGCGCAGGCCTTTGGCCGGCAACTGCTGCGGCCCGCCTCGGTGGCGCCCATCGGTGTCGCGGCACGCAAAATCGTCTGCAGTTGCTTCGGTGTCACGCAAACCGCCATCGGCGAGCATCTCGCGTCCTCCGCGGGCTCGGACGTGGAGCGACTCGCCGCATTGCAGGGCGCGCTGAAATGCGGCACCAATTGCGGGTCTTGCATCACCGAGCTGAAACGGATGGTGCGCTTGTCCTCCGGGCCGGTTCTGGCGGAGTCGCCATGAGCCTTGACGGGGCGACCGCGATAAACCCGCCTGGGCGACGGGGCATAAGCGCGCCCCATTTGCGGCATAAGTCATGCGGGACAATCCGGGCACCCATGGGAATCAGCCAATACATCAAGGAAATCGGTCGCGGCGCGCGCGGTGCAAAGCCGCTGGACCGCGAGCAAGCGTGCGATCTCTTCGGCCAGGTGCTCGACGGCACGGTGACAGATCTGGAAATCGGCGCCTTCTGCCTCGCGATGCGCATCAAGGGCGAGACGCCAGAAGAACTGGCAGGCTTCCTCGATGCGACGCATGTCCGGCTCCATCGCTTTCCAGCGACGGAACGCCCACTCGTGGTGCTGCCGAGCTACAACGGCGCGCGACGCCTTCCGGTTCTGACACCGCTGCTCGCCCTGCTGCTGGCGCGCGAAGGCCTGCCTGTGCTGGTGCATGGTGCCGCCACGGAATCGACGCGCGTCCTGGCATCCAGCGTGCTCTCGGCGCTGGACGTGCCGACGCTGCAAAGCATTCGTCCCATTGCCGATGGCGAGATCGTCTTCGCGCCCACCGAACTGCTGTCCCCGGGCCTGAAGCGCCTGCTCGATGTGCGACGTGTCGTGGGCCTGCGCAATCCTGGACACAGCGTGGTCAAGCTGATGCAGCCGAGCGAAGGTGAATGCCTGGTCGTCGGCAGCTATACGCATCCCGAATATGCGCAGTCGATGGCGGCGACTTTCGAATTGATGGGGATGACCGCCCTGCTCTCGCGCGGCCTGGAAGGCGAAAGCGCCGCCGACCCGCGCCGCACCGCGCAAATCGACGGGTTCGTTCACGGGCGCCACGTTGCATTGCAGGCGCAGCAGCCGGGCACGCAAAGTGAAGTGCCTGGCCTGCCCACCGAAATCGACATCGCGACGACAGCGGCCTACACCCGTCGCGTCTTGGCGGGCGAAGCGTCGGTGCCAAACGCCATCGCGCAACAGGTGGGGCACATCGTCCAATTGGCGAAGCTGGCGCAGGTAACCCCAGCGGTGCGGAAAGCGAAAGAGACCACGGAAACTCCATGAGCAAGTCATCCCACCACGGCAGTTGCACGCTGGTCGGCGCCGGCCCCGGCGACCCCGAACTGCTCACAATCAAAGCCGTCAAGGCCATCCAGGCCGCGACGGTGCTCTTGGTCGACGACCTCGTCAGCGAAGAAATCCTGGCTTATGCGAGACCCGGTGCGCGCATCGTTCATGTCGGGAAGCGAGGCGGCTGCCGAAGCACGCCCCAAGCGTTCATCGAGCGGCTCATGATCACCGCCGCCCATGAAGGAGAGACCGTCGTGCGTCTCAAGGGTGGCGATCCTTTCATCTTCGGCCGTGGCGGCGAGGAAGTCGAACACCTGCGCGAAGCCGGCATCGAGGCGCAGGTCGTCAACGGCATCACGGCAGGGCTGGCCGCAGTCACCGCGCTTGGCGTGCCGCTTACCCATCGCGATCACGCCCAAGGAGTGGTGTTCGTCACCGGACATGCCAAGACCGGGCACGCTGCCGATGAGCACCCGACGGATTGGCGCCAGCTCGCCGCCACTGCACGCGATGCACGCCTGACGCTGGTGATCTACATGGGCGTCACCGGCGTGGCGCACATCCAGAACGAACTGCTTCATGGTCTTTCGGCCGACACGCCGGTGGCGGTGATCCAGCACGCGAGCCTGCCGCAGCAAAGGCATATCGCAACCACGCTTGCCAAGCTTCGCGCGGACTTGGCTGACGCGGGCCTCGCCAGCCCCTCGATCATCGTCGTCGGCGACGTCTTGCGCGGAATGGCCGCAGTCGGAACCGCCGCCTCTCGATTCGGCACCTGATGAGCGGCGAACCCTTCAAGGCTGCGGGCGGCGAGCGTTGAGTTCCTACGACACCATCGTCATCGGCGCGGGCGCTGCCGGGTTGTACTGCGCCGCCTTGGCCGGCCAGCAGGGGCTGCGCGTGCTCCTTCTCGACCATAGCGAACGCATTGCCGAGAAGATCCGCATTTCAGGCGGCGGGCGTGCCAACTTCACCAACCGCGACCTGGACGTGCGCGCGCCGCAACGGCATTTCATCGGCGACAACCCCAATTTCTGTCGCTCTGCTCTGTCGCGCTATGCGCCGCAGCAATTCATTGATCTCGTCCAGAAGCACGGAATCGCGTTCCACGAAAAGCACAAGGGCCAACTCTTTTGCGACGGTCCTTCGCAGCAGATCATCGACATGCTGCTCGCCGAGTGCAGCGCCGGCGCCGTCTCGCATTGGCAACCCTGCAGGGTGGGCGCCATAGCCCACACGAACGGCGGCGGCTATCAGGTCGAAACAAGCCGCGGCGCGGTGCGCGCACCGCGCCTCGTGGTTGCCACGGGCGGTCTTTCCATCCCGCAGATCGGCGCCAGCGACTTCGGCTATCGGCTTGCAACGCAGTTCGGCTTGCGCGTTGTCCCGCCGCGGCCGGCTCTGGTTCCGCTCACTTTCGGCGGCGAGGGATGGGAGCCCTATTCGGCACTGGCGGGCCTCGCGCTGCCTGTTCGAATCGAAACCGGTAGCAAGAAGGAACGCATGAGCTTCCTCGAAGACTTGCTGTTCACACATCGCGGGCTGTCGGGCCCCGCGGTACTGCAGATTTCAAGCTATTGGCGACCAGGCGCGCCGCTCACGATCGACTTTGCACCCGGCATCGGTGTCGCCACCGCGCTCGCCGAAGCCAAGCAGCGCTCGCGCAAACGCATCAACAACGAACTGGCCGCCCTGGTGCCCTCGCGCCTCGCCGACGCATGGGTCGACCAGGACTCATCCTTGCAGCGCCCGATCAATGAAGCGGGCGATCGGGCGATTTCGGCGCTGGCCGACCGGATCGCGCGCTGGCAGATCACGCCCAGCGGCACGGAGGGTTACAAAAAGGCGGAAGTCACGGCAGGCGGCGTCGACACGCGCGATCTCTCGTCGCAAACCTTGGAGTCGAAACAGCCCGGGCTGTACTTCATCGGCGAGGTGGTCGACGTGACCGGCTGGCTCGGCGGTTACAACTTTCAATGGGCCTGGGCCAGCGCCCATGCATGCGCGCGGGCACTGGCGTTGGACGGCAAAGCTGACGCTATAATGCCCGGCTAACTTTGGCCTTCCCTCAACGGCCTAATCCCTTTTCAGTTGAGGAACCCCGGCCCGGGGCCCGATCTTCCCCAGGCCAAATTCAACAGACCCAATTTTTTAAATGACCACCATCCGCGTAAAAGAAAACGAGCCGTTCGACGTCGCGCTGCGCCGCTTCAAGCGCACTATCGAAAAGCTCGGCCTGCTGACCGATCTGCGTGCCCGCGAGTTCTACGAAAAGCCGACCGCCGAGCGCAAGCGCAAGAAGGCAGCCGCCGTCAAGCGCCACTACAAGCGCGTGCGGAGCATGCAACTCCCCAAGAAGCTGTACTGATCACCCGAGGCGCTGGCGCGACGCCAACGCCCGGTTCAGCCGCTTCCAAGCCGCGCCAGGACTACCTGCCGCGGCTTTTTTGTTTTTCGACCGTCATAGAAAGCCAGCCATGAGCCTCAAGGAACAGATCACCGAAGACATGAAGACCGCGATGCGCGCCAAGGACTCGGAACGCCTGGGCACCATTCGCCTGCTGCTCGCAGCGATGAAGCAGAAAGAGGTCGACGAACGCATCGAACTGGACGATGCCGCAGTGGTGGCCATCGTCGACAAGCTGGTGAAGCAGCGCAAGGATTCGGTCGCGGCGTTCACGCAAGGCAACCGCCCCGACCTGGCCGACAAGGAAGCCGCCGAGATCAAGGTGCTGGAGGTCTATCTACCCCAGCGCATGAGCGCCGAAGAGGTGGCCGTCGAAGTGAAAGCCATCGTTGCCGAACTCGGCGCCAAGGGGCCGGGCGACATGGGGAAGGTCATGGGCGCAGTCAAGACCCGTCTCGCGGGCAAGGCCGATATGGGACAAGTCAGCGCAGCGGTGAAGGCCGCTCTCTCAGGCGCCTGAACGTGACGGCGCATCCCGTTCTCAAGGCCTGTGCCTGTCTGGTGGACGATCGGGGCCGTCTGCTGGTCTTTCACCATCCCGAGGACCGGAGCATGCAGTTGCCCAAGGGCACCATCGAGCCTGGCGAGGCGCCCGAAGCGGCCGTCCGTCGCGAATTGCTGGAAGAGTCCGGGATCCACTACACGGGCGATCTGCTTTCGCTGGGCACCATCGACCGGCATTGCGAGGCCGGTGTCGAAGGCAACAAGCGCCGGCATCCGCAGCTCTGGCACGTGTTCCTGATGCGTTCAACGGGGCTGCTGCCGGAGACCTTCGATCACGTGGCCTCGGGGAGCCCCGAGGAAGACGGCCTCGTCTTCAGCTTCAGCTGGCTGACGCACGACGCGCCTCTCGGCGCGTTCGCGGAGCCCTACGTGCGGGTCATCACCAAGGTCCGGCAGCGCCTCGCCGGAACATTGCCGGCATGACCTGCTGGGCCGACGCGGATGGCGTCTTCGATCGGCTGGAAGGCACCTGGGACCTCGCCCGGACCATCGAGAACCAGGCAGCGATGACCGGCATCGCCTGGTTCAGCCAACTGGGCCGCGATGCCCTCGGCTACCGCGAAGAAGGCAGGGTCACTTTGGCAGGCGGGCAAGCGTTCGACGCGCATCGCGAATACCGTTTCGAGCGCTCGCGACTTGGCTTTCTGGTGTTCTTTGCCGAAGTGCCGCCCCGACTCTTCCACCAGATCCAACTCGCGCGCGAAGGCGACGTGCTCGCAGGCTCGGCCACCCACCTGTGCGCTCCGGACGTCTACGACAGTGACTACCGCTTCATGGCCGACGGGACCTTCGTCATCCGCCACTCGGTGCGCGGGCCGCGCAAGAACTACGTTTCAGTCACCGTCTTCCGACGCCCCACCACGCCATAAGCCGGCTCGCGTCAGTCGCCGCCGAGTTGCCAGCTTGGCATGCCGCGCATCACCGTCTGCACGACCACGGCGCAGATTCCGGCCTTGACCAGGTCACCGGGAATGAAGATCAGCATGGCCAGGGCCGCCTGCGTCAGCGACATATGGGCGACCAGCGACAGCCCGAGGATCCCGAACGCGTAGACCACGGCAATGCCGCCGACCACAGAAGAAGCGAAGCTGGCGGCGAGCACACCCTTGCCCGTGGTAGTGCCCAGTCGAGGCACCAGCAGGCGCATCAGCAGACCACAGGCGAAAGCGCCGAACATCCAGCCGAACAAGAAGCCAGAGGTCGCTCCGACGAACACGCTGAATCCGCCTCGCCCGCCTGGCAGCAGAGGCAGGCCCAACGCAACGGCGAGCAGGAACAGGGCAATGGCCAGAAATGCGCGCCGTGGCCCAAGGAGGCAGCCCGCCAGCATGACGCCAAGTGACTGCAGCGTGATGGGCACCCCGAAAGGCAGATCGATCTTCGGGATCATGCCCAGCACGGCCATTAGTGCCGCGAACAGGGCGATGTAGGCAATTGAACGAGAGGACGAGTTGGCAGGAGCGTTTGAGGTCATGAAATTAGGAAGGATGGATGAAAGGTCATTTGCCCTGCCGTACAGCCAAGGCATCAGCGACGCGGTCCGCGGTTTGGAGCGTGCGGATCGTCAACGGCGCCAGCAGTCGCAGACCGCCGCCGCGGCCCGTGCGGGCGCGGTGCGCGTCGTCGAGCCGACGCCACTGGACATAGAAGTTCTCGGCAAACCGAAGCATCAGGCCCAGCGCGAGGGCGACGCGCTCAGTCGGAACGCCGACATGCCGCAAAGGGCGGAGGACTGCCTCCAGCACCGCCAGCAAGTCTTCGAAGCGCGTGGTCAGCGTCAGCATCAGCGCGAGCGTTGCCGCACTCGCGAGCCGCAAGGCGCTCGCCAGCCCCTGGCCGGTCGTGCCCAGCGCCCAGTGAAAGATGACGATCAGTGCGCAGGCAACGGCAATGCCCCCCAGCATGCGCACGCGGCGCCATGCAGGCGCGCCGAGCGAGGCGAAGACGAGCAGCGTCAATGCGCAACCCGCCAGCAGAAACGAAGGCCGGCCGACCCACACGAGCGCCGTGCCGCAGACCGACAGCACCGCAAGCTTGATCCACGCAGGCACCGCATGCATCCATGTGAGCTGAGCCGAGTAAAGGCTACGCATGGCCGCCCTCGCCTGTCCCGGCGCGCTCGCGCACGTAGCTGGCATACGCCTGGCAGATCTCGCGCCCCGGCCCATCGGCGCGCACGCGTCCCTCCTCCAGCCACAGCACGCGCTCGAACCCGTGCACGTGCTCCAGGAGATGGGTCGACACGATGATCTGCTGGGGAGAGGCTTCCAGCTGCGCGGCCAGCCTCGCCTGGCTCGGCAGATCGAGGCTGGCGAAAGGCTCGTCCAGGAGCAGCGTCGCGGGCTCGCTGATCTGCAGCGCCAGAAGGCATACCTGCTGACGCTGCCCCTGGCTCAGTTCGCCCACGGCCCGTCCCGCCCAGGCGGACAACCCTCGGCTGGCCAGGAAGTCCAGCACCCGCCGCCGGGCCACCTGTCGCGTTTCGCCAAGCGCGGTCAGACTGAAGGCCAACTCCTCGGCCACCGTTGGAAAGATGATCTGATCGTCAGGGTTCTGAAACATGAGCCCGACACACCCAGGCGACGTGCGCTCGGGGACGAAGACGCGGCCTCGCTGTGGCTGGTCCAGCCCGCAGATGAGGCGAAAAAGACTGCTCTTCCCCGCGCCGTTGTCACCGATCAGCCCAATCCTTGACTCCTGAAGATGGAGCGTCAGCCCTTTGAACACCCGCTGATGGCCGCGCACCAGCGTGACATCCTCGATGCGGATGCCGACGCTCGCGCGCCCCTCAGACCGGATCGGCTGCCCCACCGGGCAACCATCGCCAGCCGCCAAGCTCAGCTCCCCGCCACCTTCATGCGGTTGACGAGCAGCGATCCGGTCGTCTTGGCGCCATAGTTGTAGGCATCCGCGCCGACCGCCTCGATGCCCAGCAACATGTCCTTCAGGTTGCCCGCGATGGTGATTTCCTGCACCGGGAATGCGATCTTGCCCTTCTCGACCCAGAAGCCGCTCGCTCCACGCGAGTAGTCGCCCGTCACGTAGTTCACGCCCTGGCCCATGAGCTCGATCACGAACAGCCCCGTGCCGAGTTTGGCAAGCATCGCATCGAGATCGTCGCCCTCTTTCGTGAGGCGCGAAGTCAATGTCAGGTTGTGTGAGCCACCCGCATTGCCGGTGGTCTTCATGCCGAGCTTCCGAGCCGAGTAGGTGCTCAGGAAATAGCCCTCCAGGCGGCCGGCGTCCACCAGCTTGCGCTTGTGCGTGACCACGCCTTCGTCGTCGAACGGCGAGCTTCCCTTGCCGCGGAGGACGTAAGGATCTTCAAGCACGTCGATGTGCGACGGCAACACGGTCTTGCCCAACGAGTCGAGCAGGAACGTGCTTTTGCGGTACAGCGCGCCACCGCTGGTCGCCTGCACGAGGCCACCCAGCAAGCCGGCGGCGAGTGGCGACTCGAACAACACCGGGCATTGGGTCGTCTTGATCTTGCGCGACTTGAGTCGGCTCAATGCGCGCTCGGCGGCATAGCGGCCAACGGCCTGCGGACTCGCGAGTTCGTCGGCCGAACGCATCGAGCTGTACCACGCGTCGCGCTGCATCTCGTCGCCCTTGCCGGCGATCGGTGCCACCGAGATCGAATGGCGCGAACTGGCATAACCGCCGCGAAAGCCCCGCGTATGGGCACTGAAGAAGTGGCTCTGCTGCGCCGAGACGCCCGCCCCTTCGCTGTTGGTGATGCGCTTGTCCGTCGTCATTGCGGCGGCTTCGCATTCGAGCGCAAGCGCCGCCGCCTGCTCGCTGGTGACATCCCAGGGGTGGAACAGGTCAAGATCAGGGTATTCCTTGGCGATGTCGGCTTCATCAGGCAGTCCGCTGACAGGGTCTTCCGCCGTGAAGCGGGCAATGTCGTAGGCCGCCTGCACGGTCTGCGCGACGGCGGCGTCGGAAAAATCAGACGTGCTGGCGTTTCCGCGGCGATGGCCGACGTAGACAGTGACGCCCAGCGATTTGTCGCGGTTGCGCTCCACGTTTTCGAGCTCGCCCTTGCGCACCGAAACGCTCAGGCCGCAGCCCTCGGACGCCTCCGCGCCGGCGTCGGTGGCCCCGAGCTTCTTGGCCTGCGCCAAGGCCGAGTCGACCAGGTTTTCGAAGAATGAACGGCTGTAGGCGAAGCCGGAATCGGCGCGCGAGGATGGTGTGGTCATGTGTTGGCTATGATACTTGCGCCCTCCGTTCTCCATGGAGCGGCCAACGATTGCTTCTATGTCCCGCAAACCCAAAAAAGGCTACTTCGTCCGCGGCCAGTTCGTGGCCGAAGGCAGCGAACTCGACCTCGAGCTCAAGCGCGAGCTCAAAGGCACCGACGCGGCGAGCAAGACCGAACTCAAACGCGAGAGCTCCGAACTCCAGGCGCTGGGCGAAGAACTGCTGTCGCTGCGCGCCGGCCTGTTCGACAAGCTGGACCTGAGCGACAAGCTCAAGGACGCGGTCGAGGATGCCAAGCGCATCACGAATTTCGAAGGCAAGCGTCGCCAGATGCAGTTCATCGGCAAGCTGATGCGCGGGCTGGATCCGACCGCGATCGAGGCGATCCGCGCAGCGCTCGACGAACAGAACCGCGCGCCCGCCCAGGAAACCGCCGCACTGCACGAGGCCGAACGCTGGCGAGATCGCCTCATCGCCGATGACGACGCGCTGGGCGGCTGGATTGAAACCCATCCGGGCACCGATGCGCAGCAGTTGCGCGCGCTCGTGCGTCAGGCACGCAAGGACATCAAGGCAGGTCCGCCTGGCGAAGCGCCCCGCCAAGGCAAGGCGTACCGAGAAATCTTCCAGATCGTTCGCGACCAGTTGCGCGTGCACGGCACCGCCGACCACGCCGCCGAAGCCGCCGAGCAAGCGCGCGAAGAGGACGCATGACCGAGCTCACCGCCCTCGACCAAGTGCGTATCGGGATCGTCTCGGTCAGCGATCGCGCATCGAGCGGCGCCTACGAAGACAAGGGGCTTCCTGCGCTGAAGGATTGGCTCGAGCGTGCGCTGCGCAACCCGATCACGTTCGAGTCACGCTTGATTCCCGACGATCAGGCCGGCATCAGCGCAGCGCTGATCGAACTGGTCGATGCGGGCTGTTCGCTGGTCCTGACGACCGGCGGCACGGGCCCGGCCTTGCGCGACGTCACGCCGGAAGCGACGCTCGCGGTGGCGCACAAGGAAATGCCGGGTTTTGGCGAGCAGATGCGGCAGATCAGCCTTCGCTTCGTGCCCACGGCGATTCTTTCGCGCCAGGTCGCCGTGGTTCGCGACCAGAGCCTGATCATCAACCTGCCCGGCCAGCCGAAGTCGATTGCCGAGACGCTCGAAGGCCTGAAGAACGCCGACGGATCGCAGGCCGTGCCGGGCATCTTCGCAGCCGTGCCCTATTGCATCGACCTGATCGGCGGCCCTTATCTTGAAACGAACGACACGGTCTGCAAGGCGTTCCGCCCCAAGACCGCCATCCGTCCGATCTCTCGTCCGCCCTCTCAGGGCAGCGTGTAGGCGGTCTTCACGGTCGTGAAGAACTCCTGAGCGTAGCGGCCCTGCTCGCGCGGGCCGTAGCTCGAGCCCTTGCGGCCGCCAAACGGCACGTGATAGTCCACGCCCGCCGTCGGCAGGTTTACCATCACCATGCCGGCCTGACTATGGCGCTTGAAGTGCGTCGCGTATTTCAGGCTGGTGGTCGCAATGCCGGCTGAAAGACCAAACTCGGTGTCGTTCGCCGTCGCCAGAGCCTCTTCGTAGTTCTTCACGCGGATCACACTCGCCACCGGCCCGAAGATCTCTTCCTTGTTGATGCGCATCGATGCAATCGATTCGCTGAACAACGCCGGACTCATGTAGAAGCCGTCAGTGTCGAGTTTCAGCCGCTCACCGCCTGCGGCAAGGGTGGCGCCTTCGGATTGACCGATTTCGATGTAGTCCAGATCCTGGCGGAGCTGGCTTTCGCTCGAGACCGGACCGACGTCGGTGCCTTGCGCCAGCGCGTCGCCCACCTTGATCTTCGCCATGCGGGCCTTCATCGCCTCGATGAACTTGGGATAGATGCCTTCGGTGACGATCAGCCGGCTGGACGCCGTGCAGCGCTGGCCCGTCGAATAGAAGGCGCTCTGCACGCTGAGCTCTACCGCCTGGTTCAGATCGGCGTCGTCCAGCACGACTTGCGGATTCTTGCCGCCCATTTCGAGCTGAACCTTCTTATGCTTCGTCGCGCATTGCACGGCGATGCCGCGGCCGACGCCGACCGAGCCGGTAAAGCTGATCGCATGGATGCCCGGATGGTCGACCAAGGCGTTGCCGATGACGCTGCCTCGGCCCATCACGAGGTTGAACACGCCGGCTGGAATACCCGAGCGGCTGATGATTTCAGCCAGCGCCCAGGCGCAGCCGGGCACGAGGTCGGCCGGCTTGAGCACGACGCAATTTCCGAAGGCCAAGGCGGGCGCGATCTTCCACGCGGGGATCGCGATGGGGAAGTTCCAGGGCGTGATGAGCCCGACCACGCCCACAGGCTCGCGCGTGATTTCGATGCCGATGCCGGGACGCACCGACGGAATGATCTCGCCCGACAGGCGCAGGCACTCGCCGGCGAAGAACTTGAAGATCTGGCCGGCACGTGTTGCTTCGCCGATGCCTTCTGCCTTGGTCTTGCCTTCCTCACGGGCGAGCAGCGTGCCAAGCTCTTCCTTGCGCGCGATGATTTCGTTGCCGATCTTGTCAAGCGCCTCGGAGCGCGCCTGCACTCCCCCTGTGGACCAGGCGGGGAAAGCGGCGGTAGCGGCCGCCACCGCAGCATCGACATGGGTCGCGTCGCCCTGTGCGTACTGGCCCAGCACGTCGGCCAGATTGCTCGGGTTGGTGTTGGCGCTGTAGCTGGCGCCTGCCAGCCATTCGCCGTTGATGAGATTGTCGAAATTCTGCATGCGGTGGTACCTCGATGCTTGGGCTTGATGTCGGGATGCTTGGACGCTTACTGTGGGCCGAGCTTGTCGATCAACGCGGCAAGCGCTTGGTATTCGTCAGCCTTCAGGTCCGTCAACGGCAGGCGCACCGGGCCGGCGTCATGACCGGCGATCTTCGCGCCGGCCTTCACGATGCTCACTGCGTAGCCCTGCCCCTTGTTGCGGATATCCAGATAAGGCATGAAGAACTCCTTGAGCAGGCGATGTTGCGTCGCCATGTCGTCCTTTGCAACTGCCTCGTAGAACTGCATCGCCGTCTTCGGGATGAAGTTGAAGACGGCCGACGAATACACCGGGGTGCCCAGCGCCTTGTAGGCAGCCGCGTAGACCTCTGCAGTCGGCAGTCCACCGAGATAAGCAAAGCGGTCACCCATGCGCAAGTGAATCGAGCTCATCAGTTCGATGTCGCCGATGCCGTCCTTGAAGCCGACCAGATTGGGGCAGCGCTCGGCCAGCTTTTCGAGGGTGTCCGGGTACAGCCTGCTCTGGCCGCGGTTGTAGACGATCACGCCGAACTTCACGCTCTTGCAGACGGCTTCGACGTGCGCTGCCAAGCCTTCCTGGCCCGCTTCGGTCAGGTAGTGCGGCAGCAGCAGCACGCCATGGGCACCAGCCTTCTCGGCCGCCTGCGCGCACTGGATGGCAAAGCGCGTCGGGCCACCGGCGCCCGCAATGATCGGCACCTTGCCGCGGCAGGTGTCCACGGCCGTCTTGATGATCTCCGGGAACTCGTCACCCGTCAGCGAGAAGAATTCGCCCGTGCCGCCGGCAGCGAACAAGGCACTGGCACCGTAGGGCGCCAGCCATTCGAGCCGCTTGATGTAGCCCTTCTTGTCGAAGTCGCCGTTCGCGTCGAAGTCGGTCAGCGGAAACGACAGCAGGCCGGAGCCCATGATGGATTTGAGTTCTTGCGGGTTCATGTGAGTGAAGGTGGAGGGGAAAAATAGCCGGATCAGTCGAGCTTGATCTGGGCTGCAGAAACGACCTTGGCCCAGCGTGAGCGCTCTTTGTCGAAGAACTGCTCCTGCTCGGCAGGTGTCATCGTTACAACCTCGGCGCCCTGGCCGGCCAGGCGTGAACGGGTGTCGGCTGACCGGATGATCGCGATCAGTTCCTTGTTGAGGCGCTGCACGATCGCGTCCGGCGTGCCGCGCGGGGCGAGCACGCCTTGCCAGGTGCCTGACTCGAAGCCGGGAACGCCTTGCTCGGCGATGGTCGGCACATCGCCGATCAGCGGCATGCGCGTTGCCTTCGAGACGCCCAGCACCTTCAGCTTGCCGCTTTGCACATGAGGCAGTGTCGCGAGCATGCCGTTCATGAGCACCTGCGTCTGTCCGCCAACCGTGTCCTGCACAGCCTGCACGCCACCCTTGTAGGGAACGTACTGCCAGCGGGCGCCGCTTGCGCGTTCGAGCGCGACACCGGCGAGGTGCGGCGCACTGCCGGTTGCGGTCACGGCGAAATTCAGGTCGGTCTTCTTCGAGAGGGCGACCAGTTCCTTGAAGTTGTTGGCCGGCACCGACGGATGCACGACGAGCAGGTGCGGCGAATAGGCCAGCATGGTCACGCCGCGCAAGTCCTTCGACGGATCGAAGGACAGCTTCGTGTAGACAGAAGGGCTGATCGCCAGCGCGCCGACGTCGCACAACAACAGCGTGTAGCCATCGCCAGGGGCCTTCGCCACCAGGTCGGCGCCGAGATTGCCGTTGGCCCCGGCTCTGTTCTCGACGATGACGGTCTGCTTGAGCGCCTCGGCCAATGGTTGGCTGAGCAGGCGCGCGATGATGTCCGACGAGCCTCCGGGCGGATACGGAACAACGATTCGAATGGGCTTTGCGGGCCAGGCGTCGGCAGCTTGCGCACCTGCGGCCGCCAAGCCGCTGCCGAGGGCACCGAGTATCAGATCACGTCGAGTCAAGGCCACTTGTATGTCTCCAGTTGGGATGAGCGAGCAGAGCCACACCGCGCTCCGCGCCAAATGCGCCTCATCGGGCGCGTCATCGGTTATCGTATAACTTGTCAGCAAGGATGTCCAGCCCTCGGCGAGCCCATGAATTCGCCTCACCGGCGCTGAATACTCCCTTCGTCCCCCGAAGAATCCCCGGGTTTGCCCTCAGACCGCTCGTCGTCAATTCCGTTGACAGGCTCTGGCGCGCTGCAAATAATCGCCGCGTCTTGTAGGACAACCGATAACCAATAACTACAGTCGGAGCATCGATGGAACCAATCCATCTCGCAAGTTCGCACCGCTCCGCCCTCGGGCTGTTGCTTCCTCTCGCCACCCCGTCGCAAGACTGGCCGGCCGCACGTCTCCACTCCCCCTCTCTCCCCTCCCTCTCCCCTCCTTCCCTTTCGCTCCACATCGAAAAGACAGCACCATGAAAAAACCTCGCACAGAGTCGACGGAACCCACCTTGCTGGCGGCGGCGCCACACGGAGTGCAATCACCGGGACGGCGATCGTTCATCGCCTTGGCCAGCGCATCGGCAGGCGCCACGTTGCTGAGCGCGTGCGGCGGCGGCGGTAACGGCGGGGCATTCATCTCGCCGGCATCGCCTCCCGCGACAGGCACCCCTCCGACGACCGTCGCGCCGGTCGAACCACCGGCCGATCCAATCTGGGGCCCAGCGGGCTTGGGCACGAAGATCATCGATTCGCTGAAGAGCATCGATCGCTCGATGTTCCCGAGCCGCGACTTCGTGGTCACGGACTTCGGCGCGCAGGTGTGCAGCACCGTGCCTGCCACCAACCCGTACATCGACCCGGCGAAGTCGCCGCTCAGCGTCGGCGCCGACACGACGAATGCGCCGAACTCCTTCGATTCGCGCCCGGCATTCCTCGCTGCGATTGCCGCGTGCAACAGCGCCGGCGGTGGCCGTGTCGTGGTTCCATCGGGTACGTGGTATTGCGCCGGACCGATCGTGCTGAAGAGCAATGTCAATTTCCACCTGAGCCAGAACTGCACGATCTACTTCAGTCCGAATCCGAATGACTATGCCAAGGACGGCCCGGTCGATTGCGGCACCAACGGTCAGTTGTTCTATGGCCGCTGGCAAGCGAATGATTGCCTGAACTTCGGCGCACCCATCTACGCACGCAACGAGAAAAACATCGCCGTCACCGGTGAAGGCGATACGTCGGTCTTCAACGGTCAGGCCATGACGCCATTCGCGGGAACCGGCAACACCAGCACGTGTTGGTGGACCTTCAAGGGCAACAGCGGCGCCTATGGATTCGTGAGCGCCAGCGCAACGCCATCGCAGGCGAGCAACAACGCGCTCAACGTCGACCTCCGCACCGCCGCGCCGGGCATCTCCGATGCGCTCTATGCGCTGCTGACCAACCCGATCACGCCTTGGCAGCAAGACCAGAACTATCTGCCGGCACTGTCCGAGGCCGGCGTGCCGATCGACAAACGAATCTTCGGCAAGGGCCACTACCTGCGGCCCTGCATGGTCGAATTCCTGGGCTGCACCAACGTGCTGATGGAGGGCTACCAGACCCAGAACACGCCGTTCTGGCAGCACCACCCCACCGACTGCACGAACGTGGTGATCCGCAACGTCACCGTCAACAGCATCGGCCCGAATAACGACGGCTTCGACCCGGACGCCTGCAACAACGTGCTCTGTGAGGACGTGGTGTTCAACACCGGCGACGACTGCATCGCAATCAAGTCCGGCAAGAACCTCGACAACGAGTACGGCTCGGCCAACAACCACGTCATCCAGAACTGCACCATGAACAGCGGCCACGGCGGCATCACGCTGGGCAGCGAAATGGGTGGTGGCGTCGAGAAGATCTATTGCCGCAACCTCGCCATGCTCAACAAGTTCTGGGACACGAACTCGCTGAACATCGCGATCCGGATCAAGACCAACATGAACCGCGGCGGCTTCGTGAAGGACTTCTACGTGGATGGCGTGACGCTGCCCAACGGCGTCAGCCTGACGGGCGCGGGCTATGGCAGCAGCCTGCTGCCGGGCAGCCCCATCAACGGCAACGTCCCCATTGGCGTGAGCACGGCGGCCAGCAGCAATCCTTCGGCCTCGCAAGGCGGGATCATCACTTTCGACTGCGACTACCAGCCGTCGAAGGATGCCATCCGCACGCGTCCGGCATTGCTGAAGAACATCAACATATCCAATGTCGTCGCAAAGAACGTGACGCTCGGCGGCAGCACGGGTTCGTGCTTCCAGGCCATCGTGGCGCAGGGACCGGTCGCCTTCGACTACAACGGCCCCGCACCGGCGCCGGCGGTGCCAGCCATCGAGGGCGTGAACATCGTCAACTGCGATTTCGGTAGCCCCACGGCGACCGGACCCGCAAGCGCCACGGTTGCCGGTCCGATCTACGCCTACAACGTGCACGACATCACGCTCGTCAACACGTCAATCGCAGGCAAGACCTACAACACGACCGTCAGCGACCCGCGCTGAGAACAAAGCGTTCAGTCCCCGCTGGTCGTGCCGGGAAGTGCCGTGTCGCAAGCGACGCGGCATCGAACGCGCTTAAGCCAGCCTTCTTCAAAAAGGTAGCCCCAATGACATTGCAGAAATCAGAGACGATCGGCGTCCAGTCGATCGCGCGTTGGATGTTGCCGCTTGCGGCGGCAGCCATGCTCGCAGCTTGCGGCGGAGGCAGCAGCGGCGGCGCGTTCTCGGCAACGGCGAGCAGCCCGACGGCCGCGGCAACAGCCACGGCCGTGCAACCGGCGGATACGGCGTCGGCAAACTCGGCCAAGGCCAACGTCTTCCAGGTCGGCACCACGACTTTCGACCCCGACCTGCCTGCCGAACCCACCCTTCCGACCGATGCTCAGGTCTGCGCGACCCTCGAAGCGAGCAACACGCTCGTTCGTCGTCCTGACGGTGCCCTGCCCCCCGAAGCTGATCCGTCCCTTCCTGGCGTGGGTGTGGCGGTGAGCGCCGCCACGGCCAATCCGGATCAAGCGCGCATCCAGGCCGCTCTGGACGCTTGCGGCGCCGCTGTCGACAGCGCGGTCGGCGCCGCCATTGCAAGCGCAGACGCGGCGGCGACGGCCAGCCAGAAGGAGGCGGCGTTGCCCAACATCAATATCGCAGGCGCATCCGGCGAAGAGCTGGCGAAGCCACAGTACAAGGCGCCGCAGTTCGCAGTGCGCCTGGTGGCCAACAAGAGCGGCCCGGGCAACGGCTTCATCTCAGGTCCGCTGACATTGCCGTCGGGAGTGACGTTGTGGATCGACAAGGGCGCGACCCTGTACGCCACGCGTGACGTCATGGCCTACATGCCGAAGAACGCGACGACCGGCTTGCCCACCACCTATTGCGCGAATACGGCAGTCAGCGCCACCAAGGCAGGCAGTTCCGGCAATTGCCTGCCGCTGATCGGCGGCGACTACACCGTCAATTCGGCCGTCGTCGGCGAAGGCAGCATCGACAGCCGCGCTTATGCGGAGATCGTCACCACCAATGCGCGCTACCCATTGACCAAGGTGGACCTGAGTTGCTCCAACACCTACGTTGCCTTTGCTGCAGGCACCCAGGCGCCCGACGGCACGCCTTGCGACAACGGCGGCACCTTTGTCGACTCGAAGTCGTCGACCCGCAACATGACCTGGTGGGACCTGGCCTATCTCGGCAACATGGTTCAGAACGGCACCACGGGCTCCGGCTCGCAATCGAACTTCCGGATGATGGTGTTCAACTACGCGAAGAACCTGACGCTGTACAAGGTGAGCCTTAACAACAGCGCCAACTTCCACGTCGTGCCGAGCGGGGTCGACGGCCTGACGATCTGGGGCGTGAAGGTGCAGACGCCGACGCTGGCGGCCTTTGCCAACCCGGCGGGCAACGGCAACCCGCTGTACACGGGCCAGACCTTCAACGCGGACAACGTGAAGAACACCGATGCTTTCGATCCGGGCTCGTCGTCGAGCGCCAAGTCGAGCGCCATGACGACCGGCAGCAAGACCACGTCCGCCAGCAAGATGTCCTTCGACGGCTATCTGAAGAACTTCGTCTTTGCCTACAACTACGTCAGCACCGGCGACGACGACATCGCATTGAAGGGCAGCAACAACCCCAACGCCGTGGGCTTCGGCATCGACGGCAACCGCGGCAAGCGCAGCGATCGCGCCTACGGCATCATGATCGCGCACAACCACATCTACTGGGGCCATGGCATTTCGATCGGCAGCGAAACCAACGCGGGCGTCACCAACGTGCAGGTCTACGACAACTCTTTCGTGAATTCCGAAGAAGGGCTGCGCATCAAGTCGGACTACGCACGCGGCGGCGAGGTGAGCAACATCTCGTACAAGAACATCTGCATCCAGAATGCGCAGAACGCCTTGCTGTTCACGCCCTACTACAGCACCAAGGCTCTTCCGAGCGGTGGCCCCAAGGTGCCGAACTTCCACGACATCCAGTTGAGCAATGTGCGCATCCTCGGCGAAGGCAACGTCAAGCTGCAAGGTTTTGCGGCAAACACGGGCGGCTACTTCACTCCGACGGCTGCCTACCCGACGGGCTACCTGCCCGGCTATCCGCTCGTCATGTCGCTGAAGGATGTGGTCGCCGACAACCCGACTCAAATCTCGGTGATTGCTTCGGACGCCAACCTGACGCTCGACGGCGTCAACCTGCCGATCTTTGCGTCGACGGCCAACCGCATCGTGCTCAACGGCGAAGCCACTGAAAAGGTCAAGCCGGATCAGATCCTCGACTGCAGCCAGGCTTTCGTGGACTTCCCCGCCATCGGCGCATCGAACCCGTTCGGAACGCACTGGGCTCCTTGAAGGCGAAGGTGAACGGCTCATGACAATGGCCGACCGGCGCGCCGGTCGGCCATTTGCATCGTGTTGTCATACAACTTGCGGGAATTGCCCCCGCGCCGGAGCTCAGCGCGGCGCCGGACTCTGCGCCTGCGCGCTTTCGGAACCGCTCTTGGCTGCCTCTTGAGCGATGCGCAGTCGTTCGCGGCTGTTGGTCAGGTGAATGCGCATGGCGGCGCGCGCGGAGTCGGGGTCCTGCCGTGCAATGGCCGCGTAGATCTCTTCATGCTCCCGATTCACGCGGCTCAGGTATTCGCCACCCTGCTCGTGCTTGCGGATCGCACTGATGCGCGTGCGCGGAATGATCGCGGTGCCCAGGTGGGCCATGATGTCCGCGAAGTACGGATTGCCTGTGGCCTGCGCAATCTGCAGATGGAAGCGGAAGTCTGCCGGCACGGTATTGCCCGCCTGCGCCATGTTGGTCTGAAACTCGTCGAGCGCCTCGCGCATGGCGAGCAGTTGCTCGTCGGTGCGCCGCGTCGCTGCCAAGCCTGCGGATTCCGTCTCGAGGCTGATGCGGAATTCGAGCACCGCGAGCACATCGACCGATGTGGCAACGTCGCCAGGCTCGAGACGAAACACCCCGCCCGCCCGCGGCTGCAACACGAAGGTACCGACACCGTGGTGGGTCTCCACCAGCCCGGCAGCCTGCAACTTCGACAGCGCCTCGCGAACCACGGTGCGGCTGACGCCGAAGGCCTGCATGATTTCGGACTCGGTCGGAAGCTTGTCGCCCGGACGCAGCGCGCCGTCGCGAATCTTCACGGTGAGGTCTTCCACGAGCGTATGCGCCAGACCACGTGCTCTCTGTCGTGGCCGACCTACGAAGGCATCGCCGGGCAAGGCGCTGGCCGCGCCGCCGACCGATGTGACAGGCGAAGCCTGAACCAAGGGATTACCCGGAGTCAACGGTTGCATGGCACGATCATAATCCGACAGCGTTGTACGACAACATATAAGTTACATCTCCTCAAACCCATGATCATTGCGCAATTCGACTGCCTGCGCTAATCGCATCGGCGGCGTTCACCTCGCGCAAATTCCCGTTTTTTCAAATCACGCAAAGCCGCTGAGGACGATTTCCATGCAAACGAATACCGGACCTGAATCCAGGCCTTCCAACAAACTCGGTCGCCTGCTGCTGACCGGCGCTGCGGGCGGCCTGGGCAAAGTACTGCGCGAGCGCCTTCGTCCGTACGCCGACGTCCTGCGCCTGTCCGACGTCGCCACGCTCGCGCCGGCGCAAGGAAGCTTCGAGGAGACGGTGCCTTGCAACCTCGCCGACAAGTCCGCGGTCGATGCACTGGTGGCCGGCTGCGATGCCATCGTCCATCTGGGTGGGGTTTCGGTCGAGCGCCCGTTCGAGGAAGTCCTCGAAGCCAACATCAAGGGCGTCTTTCACATCTACGAAGCGGCACGGAAGCACGGCGTGAAGCGCGTCATCTTCGCCAGTTCGAATCACGTCATCGGCTTCTACAAGCAGACCGAGCACCTCGATACACACGCAATGCGCCGGCCCGACGGCTACTACGGCCTCTCGAAATCCTTCGGAGAAGACGTAGCGCAGTTCTACTTCGATCGCTGGGGCATTGAGACCGTGAGCATCCGCATCGGATCGTCCTTCCCGGAGCCGGCCAATCGCCGAATGATGAGCACCTGGCTCAGCTATGCCGACCTCACCGACCTCATCGAGCGGTCGCTATTCACGCCGGACGTCGGGCATCTCGTCGTCTATGGCGTGTCGGCCAACCGCGATGTGTGGTGGGACAACAGCGTTGCAGCGGCAAAGCTGGGCTTTGTGCCGAAGGACAGCTCCGAGGTGTTCCGCGCCAAGGTCGAGGCTCAGCCTCCCGTCGCGCCCACCAATCCGAACGCCATCTACCAGGGCGGCGCATTCACCGCCCAAGGCCCCTTTTGATTTCCCGTTCGCCTTTTTCAAGACCTTAATTTCGACAACAGAGGAAGAGACATGAAGACTCCAAACCGCAAGCTTCTCAGCGTCATGGCCACCGCCGTTCTTTCGCTCGCCGCCATGCATGCGCAGGCACGCGACTTCCGTTCCGCGGAAGTCCACGCGAAGGATTTCCCGACCAACAAGGCGGTCAACTACATGAGCGAGCAGTTGTCGGCCGCAACCGGCGGCAAGGACAAGATCAAGATCTTTGCCGACAGCTCGCTGGGCTCCGAGAAGGACACGGTCGAACAGGTGAAGATCGGCGCGCTCGACATGGTGCGCGTCAGCAGCGCCTCGTTCCACGGTATCGTGCCGGAGTCGGTCATTCCGTCGCTGCCCTTCCTCTTCCGCGACATCGACCATTTCCGCAAGGTGATGTACGGCCCGACCGGCGACAAGATCCTCGCGGCCTTCGACAAGGCCGGGTTCGTCGGCCTGGCCTTCTACGAAAGCGGTGCGCGCTCGGTCTATGCCAAGAAGCCGATCAAGAACGTGGCCGACATGAAGGGCCTGAAGATCCGCGTGCAGCCTTCCGACCTGATGGTGAGCCTGGTGAGTGCCGCCGGCGCGTCGCCGACACCGATGCCGATCGCCGAGGTCTACACCGGCCTCAAGACCGGGCTGGTGGATGCCGCCGAGAACAACTACCCGTCGTACGAAGAAGCCAAGCACTACGAAGCCGCTCCCGTGTATTCGGAAACCATGCACGTCATGACGCCCGAAGTGCTGGTGTTCTCCAAGAAAATCTGGGACACCCTGCCCAAGGAAGAACAAGCGCAGATCCGCAAGGCCGCCAAGGACTCCATCCCCTACTACGTGAAGCTCTGGGAGCCGCGTGAAAAGGACGCGAAGGCAGCCGTCATCAAGGGCGGCGCCAAGATCGTTCCCGCAGCCGACATCGACCGCAAGGCTTTTGTCGAAGTCGAGAAGCCGGTGTGGAACAAGTTCGCGACCACGCCCGAGTTGAAGGCGCTGGTGCAGGAAATCGTCGACACCCAATGACATCGGCGCGATGACCTTGCTAACCCAACTCAACGCGAAGCTGTCGCGCTGGGCGATGTACTTCGCGTGCATCTGCCTGGTGGGCCTGCTGAGCGTGGTCGTCTATGGCGTGGTGCTTCGCTACGCCTTCAACGACGCACCCGCTTATGTAGAACAGGTAGCGCTCTTGCTGGTGGTGTCGGTCGCCATGTTCGGCGCTTCCGCCGGAGTGCGGGACGCCGGACACATCGGCCTCGATTCACTGGTGAAGGCGCTGCCGCCCAAGGGGCAGTTCTGGTGCAAGTTCATCGTGTACCTGCTCACCATCGCGTTTTCGGTGGCCCTGTTCTTCGGCGGCGTCGAGATGGCGGTGTCCACGCGTGACACCACCATTCCGACGCTCGGTCTTTCCGAAGCCATTCGCTATCTGCCGGTTCTCGCCGCAGGCGTGCTGATCACGCTGTTTTCCATCGAGCACCTCGTTTCCCAATTTTCCGGCCACGAGGTCGTTCCATCATGGCATTGACACTGCTGTCCATCAGTTTCCTGGTCTTCCTGGTTCTCGGAATGCCGGTCGCTTTCGCGATCGGGCTGAGTTGTCTCCTGACCTTTGCCTATGAAGGGCTGCCCTTCGAGACTGCGATCCAGATGATGGTCTCGGGCATGAACGTGTTCTCGTTCCTTGCCATTCCCTTTTTCATCTTCTCGGGCGAACTGATGCTGCACGGGGGCATCGCGGACAAGATCGTCGCCTTCGCGCGCAGCCTGGTCGGGCATTGGAAGGGCGGTCTCGGCCTTGCCAACGTGGTGGCCTCCACGATGTTCGGCGGCGTCTCGGGCTCGCCGGTGGCCGACACTTCGGCCATGGGCGGGGTGCTGATCCCGATCATGAAAAAGGAAGGCTATAGCGCCGCTTACGCGGTCAACGTCACCACGCACGCATCGCTCTCGGGCGCGCTGATGCCGACTTCGCACAACATGATCATCTATGCCTTCGCAGCGCAAGCGGCAGTGGGCGAGATCGCCGGTCACGTCATCAAGGGCGTGTCGATCGGCGACCTGATGTTCGCCGGCCTGATCCCGGTCTTCTGGATCATGGTCTGCATGCTGGTCGCAGCCTATTGGCAAGCCGCCAAGTACGGCTACCCAAGGCGCGCGGACGGCACCACGATGGTCGAGCGCTTTCCCGGCTGGGGCACGGTGTTGCGCACCTTCATCGCCGCCATTCCCGGACTGATGGTGATCGCGATCATCTTGTTCTGCGTGATGGAGGGCATCACGACGGCGACCGAAGCGGCGGCTATCGCGGTGACCTACTCGCTGATCCTGACCGTCATCGTCTATCGAACGATGACCAGGCAGAAGCTGCTCAAGTCGCTGGCCAAGGCGTCGAAGACGACAGGCGTGATCCTGCTGCTCATCGGCGTGTCGAACATGCTGCGCTATCAGATGGCGTACCTGGAAATTCCCGACACGATCGAAACCGCCCTGCTGGCCGCGACCACGACGCCGTGGCTGATGCTGCTGTACATCAACATCATCCAGATCTTCCTGGGCGTCTTTCTGGACATGGCGGCGCACATCCTGATCACGACGCCGTTGTTCCTGCCGCTGGCCATCCAGATGGGTGTCGGTCCGGTGCAGTTCGGGATGATGCTGCTGCTCAACTGCGCGCTGGGGCTCGTGCATCCGCCGGTGGGCACCGTGCAGTTCATTGGCTGCGCGATCGGCAAGATCTCCATCGGAGAGGCCACCAAGACTGCGTGGCCCTACTACCTGGCGATCTTCATTGCGATCACGCTGGTCACGTATGTGCCCTCGTTCTCGACCTGGCTGCCGTCGATCATCAACGGCCATCCGGTCTTCTGACCTCGCTTGGATGGTGTCCTGACGATGTTCTGCGTCTACGTTTCCAATGCCGAAAGCGGCGACATCAGCGTGCTGCACCTGGATCCGGGCCAACCGGCGCTGGTTCCGGTGCAGACCGTACCGGTCGGCGGCGAAGTGATGCCGCTCGCATTGAGCCCCGATCGCCGTCGCCTGTATGCGGCGCGGCGCTCGGAGCCGCGAGAGGCACTGAGCTTCGCTATCGATCCCAAGACGGGCGAACTCGCCGCGCTCGGCGCCGCGGCGCTGCCGCACAGCATGGCGTACATCGCGACCGATCGCGAAGGCCGCTACCTGTTCAGCGCCTCTTACGGCGGCAATCAGATCGCGGTCAACCCCATCGACGCGAACGGCGTCGTACGGGCGACGCAGCAGGTGCTGCCGACCGGCCCGAATGCGCACGCGATCCAGGCCGATCCGTCGAACCAGTTTGTGTTCGCCAGCACGCTGGGCGCCGGTGTCGTGGTCCAGCTCCGCTTCAATTCGGAGACTGGAGAGCTGACGCCCAACACACCGCCGACGCTGCAACCGCATGCGTCCGCGAGCCCCCGGCACTTCGTCTTCAGCAAGGATTCGCGCTTCGTCTACCTGCTCAACGAGCTCGATGCGGCCATCGACGTGCTGGCGTTCGATCCAGCTGCCGGCACACTGCGCCCGCTGCAGACCATCAGCACGTTGCCGCCCGTGTTTAGCGGCGAGCCATGGGCTTCCGACCTGCACCTCACGCCGGACGGTCGCTTTCTCTACAGCAGCGAACGGCGTTCGGACACGATTGCCGGCTTCCGTGTCGACGCGGCGAGCGGTGCGCTCGCGCTCATCGGCCATGTGCCCACCGAATCGCAGCCGCGCGGCTTCAACATCACGCCCGATGGACGCTTCCTGATCGCGGCCGGCCAGCGTTCGCATCGGCTGCGCCTGTACGAAATCGACACGCAGACCGGCTCGTTGCAAGCCCTCGCCGAATGCCCCGCCGGCCAGGGTCCCAACTGGATCGAGAGCATCATGCTCGACAGTTGATCGAAGTACCTCCATGTCATCCACGCTCGACCGTTCACCGCTCTACATCACCATGCACGATCGTGACAACGTCGCGATCGTGGCCAACGACGGCGGCCTGCCCGCCGGCACCGTGTTTCCCTCGGGCCTGACGCTGATCGACAAGGTCCCCCAGGCGCACAAGGTCGCCCTGGTGGACATCCCCGAAGGCGGCGAAGTGCGCCGCTACAACGTCACCATCGGCTATGCGCTCAAGGACATCCCCGCAGGCAGCTGGGTGCACGAGCGGCTGCTCAGGATGCCAGCCGCGCGAGAACTCACAGGCCTGCCCATCGCGACGGTCAAGCCGCCCGAGATGCCTCCGCTGGAGGGCTACACCTTCGAGGGCTATCGCAATCCGGACGGCTCCGTCGGCACCCGCAACATCCTGGCGATCACGCAGACCGTGCAGTGCGTGGCGGGCGTGACCGACTTCGCGGTGCAGCGCATCAAGGCTGAGCTGCTGCCGAAATACCCCAACGTCGATGACGTGGTGGCGCTGGAGCACACCTACGGCTGCGGTGTGGCCATCGATGCGCCGGACGCCGTCGTGCCGATCCGCAC